>JAXLYI010000015.1:0-246088 GCA_046351555.1 Polyangiales bacterium | reverse complement strand
CCGTGGACGAGGAACCCGGTCCCCCGCCTCGAGGCGCCGACCTTGAGGCGCGCCACGGCGCCCTTGAGGTCGCGGTGCATGGCCCCGTGGAGTACCACGGGGCCACGTCCCGGGGTCAGGGCATGAAGACTTCGTACGGCCGGAGGCTCAGGCCCGTCGCGCCGGTGGCCGCGAGGTTGCCGAAGCCCGCCCAGCCCCAGCAGAGCGCGCGGCCGCGCGTCCGCTCGACCGCGCAGGGGCTGCCGTAGCCGCGCCCGAGGCGGATCACCGACCAGTCCGCCGAGAGCCGGATGAAGCTCGCCTCGACGAAGCTCGTGGTGCCGTTGCCGATCTGCCCGAACTCGTTGCGGCCGCGGCACCACGTCGAGCCGTCGGTGCGGAGCTCGCACTCGTTGTCCACCGGCTCGCCGAACACGAAGACGCGCACGTTGCGGTCGACCGACGCGAGCGCCGCGATCACGCTCGACCGGTTGGGGTAGCTCCAGCCCCAGCCGAGCACCGTGCTCGGGCCCGTCCGCCCGTAGCTCCGGTAGTAGTCCGAGTAGAAGTCGGTGAAGCCGCCCTGGGCGATCTCCACCGAGGTGGTCGCGGTCGCGGCCTGCACGGGGTACGGCACCGAGCGGTTGGTGCGGAAGCCGTCGCCGAGCTGCGACTCGATGTTGCGGCCCCAGCAGTGGATCTGCCCGCTCGCGCGCCGCGCGCAGTTGTAGTTGGCGCCGGCGCTGAGCTGCACGGCGTCGTTGATCGCCATCACGGCCACTGGCACGTTGCGGTTGATCATCGAGCTGTCGCCGAGCTCGCCGTAGTAGTTGTAGCCCCAGCAGCGGAGCTCGCCGGTCATGAGGCGCGCGCAGGTGTGGTAGTCGCCCGAGCGGATCTCGACCGCGTTGGTGATGCCCATCACGGGCGTCGGGAGCGGGCGGTTGGTGTTGGTGCCGTCGCCGATCTGGCCCTGGCTGTTGGAGCCCCAGCACACCACGGTGCCGCCGGCGCGGAGGGCGCAGGCGTGCTGCCAGCCGACGGCGATCTGCCGCGCGTCGGTGAGGCCGGTGACGGGCTGCGGCACGGCGCGCTGCGTGGTGGTGCCGTCGCCGAGCTGGCCCGACTCGTTGCCGGTGACGCTGGTTCCCCAGCAGAACACGCGCCCGTCGCGGTGGAGCGCGCAGCGCCACTGGGTCGTCGCCATCAGCGCGTAGGTCTGCGCCTGGCCGACCTGGAGGTCGACGAGGCCCTCGAGGTCGGCGCCGCCGAACTGCACGGCGCGCGGCGTGGGCGACAGCTCGGTGCCGCCGTTGGCCTCGCCGAAGGTGTTGCCGCCCCAGCACTGGACGCGGTTGTCGTTGCCGACCGCGCAGGTGTGGTGGTCGTACGCGGTGAGCACGCGCTGCGGCACCATGAAGCCCGGCACCACGACGGGCGTCGAGCGGTTGACGGTGGTGCCGTCGCCGAGCTGGCCGGAGAGGTTCTCGCCCCAGCACACGATGCCGCGGCTCAGGGAGTAGGCGCAGGCGTGGCGGAGGCCGGCCGTGAGGAGCACCGCGTCGGTGAGGCCCATCACCGCCACCGGCGCGTTGCGCGTGGTGGTGGTGTTGTCGCCGAGCTGGCCGCGGCTGTTGAGGCCCCAGCACACCACCGAGCGGTCGGCGCGTCGCGCGCACGCGAAGTCGCGGCCCGCCACCAACTGCGCGGCGTCCGTGAGCCCGCGCACCGCGACGGGCGTGGTGCTGTTGGCCGAGGCGCCGTTGCCGAGCTGCCCCGAGGTGCCCGTGCCCCAGCACGACACCGCCCCGGAGGCGAGGCGCGCGCAGGTGAAGCCGACGCCGCGGGCGATCTCCGCGGGCGCCGACGGGAGCGCGGGCTCGGGGGTGAGCGCGGGCGCGGTGGAGGCGCGGGGGAGGCCGTCCCAGCAGTACACCTGACCGTCGCGGCCGAGCGCGCAGAACTGCGTCTCCCGCGCGACCAGGGCCGACGCCGCCGGCAGGCCCGACACCGCGCCGAGGGCGACGTTGAGGCCCCAGCACACCACCGCGCCGTCGCCGTTGAGCGCGCACGCCCGGTTGTTGCCGACCACCACCTGGGTGATGCCCTCGATCGGCACGCCGTTGGTCCCGACGATGAGCACGGGCGTCGCGCGGTGGCCCCAGGTGCCGCCGGTGGAGGTGAGCATGTTCTGCGTGGTGGTGCTGTTGCTCCCGTTGATGCCCCAGCAGTACACGCGGCCGCTCGTGTAGCGCGCGCAGTTGTTGTAGAGGCCCGCGGAGAGCGTGTCGACGCGGGCGCAGTCGCCGCCGAAGCACCCCGTCGGGCAGACGCGCTCGCAGGTGCCGCAGTGGTTGGGGTCGCGCGAGAGGTCGGCGCACTCGGCGCCGCACACCACCTGCGGCGCGCGGCAGGTGAGCACGCAGCGCCCGGCCATGCACTGCTCGCCGGCACCGCAGGCGTTGCCGCAGGCGCCGCAGTGGAGGAGGCTGGTCTGGAGGTCGGCGCAGGCGCCCGAGCAGATGGTCTGGCCCGTGACGCAGGTGACCCGGCACATCCCGCCCATGCAGGTGTTGCCGGTGGGGCAGCGGGTGCCGCAGGCGCCGCAGTTCTCGGGGTCGGTCTGGAGGCTGGTGCAGCCGCCGGCGCAGGCCGTCTGGCCCGTGGTGCAGGCCGCCACGCAGCGGCCGCTGCCGCAGAGGGCGCCGGCCGCGCAGCGCATCCCGCAGGCGCCGCAGTTCATCGGGTCGTAGTCGAGCGCGGCGCAGGTGGAGCCGCAGCGGGTGAAGCCGCCCGGGCACGGGGGGACGCAGCGCCCGGCGTCGCACACGAGGCCCGTCGCGCAGGCCATGCCGCAGGCGCCGCAGTGCGACTCGCTGGTCTGGAGGTTGGTCTCGCAGCCGTTCATCGGGTCGCGGTCGCAGTTGCCGAAGCCCGCGTTGCAGGCCCCGACGCCGCAGATGCCCGCGGCGCACGCGGCGGCCCCGTTGGGCGGCGCGGGGCAGCGGCTCCCGCAGGCGCCGCAGTTGTCGACGTCCGTGGTGAGCGTCGTCTCGCAGCCGTTGGCCGCGTTCATGTCGCAGTCGCCCGAGCCGCTGACGCAGGTGGAGCGGCAGGCGCTCATCACGCACGCCGCCACCGCGCCGGGCACCGCGGCGCACTCGCGCCCGCAGCCGCCGCAGTGGGCGGTGGTGAGCCGGGTGTCGACCTCGCAGCCGTTGCCGGGCGCGCCGTCGCAGTCGGCGAAGCCCTCGTCGCACATCGCCACCGCGCAGGCCCCCGCGCGGCAGGCCGGCGTCCCGTTGGCGATCGTGCACGCCGTCCCGCAGGCGCCGCAGTTCTCGACGTTGGTCTGCGCGTCGACGCAGCCGCCCGTGCAGCACGTCTGGCCCGACGGGCAGCCGGTGGCCATGCAGGCGAGCACGCACACGCCGCCGCGGCAGAGCCGGCCGCCGGCGCAGTGCGCGTCGGTCACGCACTCGACGCAGGCGTTGGTCGCCGTGTCGCAGCGCCGCGCGGCCACGCCGCCGTCGGCCGCGGGCGCGGTGCAGCCCTCGTCGGCGCGGCAGCCCGCGACGCAGGTGTTGGTCGCCGGGTCGCAGTGCTGCGCCGCGGGGCAGGTGTCCATCGAGGTCGCGCACTGCACGCAGCGGCCCGTCACGCGGTCGCACACGTTGCCCGCGGGGTTGCCGGCGCAGTCCATGTCGCTCGCGCAGCCGGCGTCGACCTCGGCGGCGTCGGCCGCGTCGGCGACGTCGGGCGCCGCGTCGGGCGCCGCGTCGGGCGCGTCCATGTCGGCGACGTCGGGCGCCGCGTCGGGCGCCGCGTCGGGGGGCGAGTCGTCGGGCGCGTCGGGCGCCACGTCGGGGGGCGAGAGGTCGTTGCCTGCGTCGAGGCGGCCGCCGACCACGGCGTCGCCGCCACAGCCGGCCAGGAGGGAGAGGGCGAGCGCGGCCAACGCAGCGCTCCAACGAGGGAAGACAGTGGGCATCGTGGGTTCACCTTTACAAGCGGGCTGACGCGCGCACAACGGTGAACGCGCGGCGCCGCGGTGAAACGCGGGATCGACGACCCCGGCGCGCCGGATCGCGCCCCTGTGTTAGCGTCCCATGTTTGATGAGTGTCGAGCTTTGGGAGAGGGCGGGACGTCTGCTGGGGGCCGAGCCTGGTGAGCCACCGACGACGCGCGGCGCGTTGGTGGAGGGCATCGCCCGCGACCTGCTCGCGCGCCTCGCCGAGCTGGAGCGCGAGAACGGCGAGCTGCGCGCACGTGTTGGCGACGCGCCCTCGGGCCGGCCCTCGTCGCCAGCGAGCGCGGAGGAGCGCATGCAGGAGGCCCTGTTGGCGGGCCATTCATTCACGTTCGACTGGGACCCGATCACCGACCGGGTGGTGCGCTCGGAGAGCTGCGGGGAGATCCTCGGGCTCGCGGGCGAGGCCGCCGTGCGCGACACCGGGCGGGGCTTCTTCGACCGCGTCCACCCCGACGACCGCGCGCGCTTCGAGGCGACGGTCGGGGCGCTCACGCCCGAGGCGGCCACCTACGCCATCGAGTACCGCGCGGCGCGCGGCGACGGGCGGGAGCTGGTGCTCGAGGAGCGCGGCCGCGCGCGCTTCGACGTCGGCGGGAAGATGCGGCGCCTGTTCGGCGTGACCGCCGACGTGACCGAGCGCAGGCGCATGGAGACGGCCCTGCGGCGGAGCGAGGCGCGCTACCGGCTGCTGCACGAGAGCCTGCGCGACGGCTTCGTCCAGGTGTCGATGGACGGGCGCATCGTCGACTGCAACGACGTCTACTGCGCGATGCTCGGGTACACCCGGGACGAGATCCAGCGACTCACCTACGTCGACCTCACCCCCGCGCGCTGGCACGAGGCGGAGGCCGCGATCGTGCGCGAGCAGATCCTCCCGCGCGGCTACTCGGAGGTCTACGAGAAGGAGTACCGGCGCAAGGGGGGCGAGGTCTTCCCGGTGGAGCTGCGGACGATCCTCGCGCGCGACGAGGGCGGGCGGCCGGTCGCGATGTGGGCCCTCGTGCGGGACATCACCGGGCGCGAGGCCGCCCGCGAGGAGCTGCGGCGCCAGCAGCGGCGGCTCGAGGAGGAGTCGCGGATCAACGAGATCCTCCTCGGGAGCCTGCCCGGCCTCTTCTGCCTCGTCGACGGCGACGGCCGGGTGCTGCGGCAGAACCGTGGGATCGCTACGGAAGGCGCGGGCCCGGGCGTCCTCGCGCTCGTGGCGCGGGCGCTGCGCGAGGGCGAGGCCAACGCCGACCTGGAGTTCGTGGGGGGTGACGGGCGCCGCGCCGTGCTCGACGTGACGGCGCGGCGGGTCGAGATCGGGGGCTCGCCCTGCGCGCTCGTGACGGGCTCGGACGTGACGGCGCGCAACACCGAGCTCCGCACGAAGGACGAGCAGCTCCGCCAGGCCCAGCGCCTGGAGTCGGTCGGGCGCCTCGCCGGCGGCGTCGCCCACGACTTCAACAACCTGATGTCGGTCGTCCTCTGCAACGCCGACTTCGCGCTCGACGAGCTCCGCGACGCGAGCCCCCTCCGCGAGGACATCCTCGACATCCGGCGCGCGGGGCAGCGGGCCGCCGCGCTGACCCGGCAGCTCCTCGCCTTCAGCCGCAAGCAGGTGCTGTCGCCCCAGGCGCTCGACCTCAACAAGGTGATCGCCGACGTGCAGAAGATGCTCGCCCGCCTGCTCGGCGAGGACATCGACATCGCCCTGCACCTCGCGGGCGACCTCGGGAGCGTCCTCGCCGACCCGGGGCAGCTCGAGCAGGTGATCGTCAACCTCTGCGTCAACGCCCGCGACGCCATGCCCCACGGCGGCCGGCTCACCGTCGAGACCGCGCGGGTCGAGCGCGCGCTCCCCGACGCCTCGTCCGCGCCGGGGCCCTGCGTGATGCTGTCGATCGCCGACACCGGCTGCGGCATGCCCCCGGAGGTGCGCGACCGCGTCTTCGAGCCCTTCTTCACCACCAAGGAGCTGGGCAAGGGGACGGGCCTCGGGCTCTCCACCGTGTACGGCATCGTCAAGCAGAGCGGCGGCGACATCCGCGTCGAGAGCGAGCCGGGGCGCGGGACCACCTTCGAGGTCTACCTCCCCCGCGTCGACGCGCCGGCCGTCGACGTGCGTCCGCGGCCGGTCACCGCGATGCCCACCGGCAGCGAGGCGGTGCTGATCGTCGAGGACGAGGACACCGTGCGCCGCCTCGCCGAGCGCGTGCTCCGCAAGGCCGGCTACGACGTGCTCGCCGCCGCCAACGGGGGCGAGGCGCTGCTCCTCAGCGAGAAGCACGGCCCCGTCGACCTGCTGCTCACCGACGTGGTGATGCCCCACATGAGCGGCCGCGAGCTCGCCGACCGCCTCGCCCGCGCGAGCCCGGGCCTCGGGGTGCTCTACATGTCCGGCTACACCGACGACGCGATCGTCCACCACGGGGTGCTCGAGCCCGGCGCGCGCCTCCTCGCCAAGCCCTTCTCCGCCGCCGAGCTCACGCGCAAGGTCCGCGAGGCGCTCGACGCGCGGTAGGCCCCGCGCGGGCCCCGCGTCGCGCATCGCCTGCGGCCGCGGGCGCACAAAGCTGCGTCGCGTCGCGCCCCGCGGCGGCGCGGTCGCGCGCAATCCCCTGGCGGAAGTGTCCGGCGCGCGGCGTGCACTGGCGCGCTCACCGCGAGGCGACGGACATGAAACGGATCGTGATTCTGGGGGCAGGCACCGGCGGCACGATGATGGCGAACCGCCTCGTGCGCGCGCTCGGCGACGACTGGCGCGTCACCGTGATCGACCGCGACGACGTCCACGTGTACCAGCCGGGGCTGCTCTTCCTGCCCTTCGGCGCCTACCGCCGCGAGGAGACGACGCGGCCGCGCCGGGCGCTGCTCGACCCGCGCGTCGAGCTCCGGCTCGCGGAGATCGACCGCGTCGCGCCCGACGAGAAGTCCGTGACGCTCGCGGGCGGGGAGAAGCTCTCCTACGAGGTGCTCATCGTCGCGACCGGGTCTCGCGTGCTGCCCGAGGAGACGCAGGGGCTCACCGGCGAGGGGTGGCGCGAGTCGGCCTTCGACTTCTACACCCTCGACGGCGCGACGGCGCTGCGCCGCAAGCTCGAGGGTTGGAAGGGCGGGCGCCTCGTCCTCAACGTCGTCGAGATGCCCATCAAGTGCCCGGTGGCGCCGCTGGAGTTCCTCTTCCTGGCCGACGCCTTCTTCACCGAGCGGGGGATGCGCGACAAGGTCGAGATCGTCTACGCGACGCCGCTGGAGGGCGCCTTTACCAAGCCCCGCGCCTCGGCCGCGCTCGGCGACATGCTCGGCCGCCGCAACATCCGCGTGGTGGGCGACTTCGCCGCGAGCGAGGTCGACGGCGCGAGGCGCGTGCTCAAGAGCTACGACGGCCGCGAGACCGACTACGACCTGCTCGTCACCGTCCCGCTGCACGGCGGCGCCGAGGTGATCCGCAAGAGCGGGATGGGCGACGCCGGGGGGTGGCTCCCCACCGACAAGCACACGCTCCAGAGCACGGCCTTCCCGCACGTCTTCGGCATCGGCGACGCGACCAACCTGCCGTCGTCGAAGGCCGGCGCGGTGGCCCACTTCCAGTCCGAGGTGCTGATCGACAACGTGCTGCGCTACCTCGACGGCGACGCCCTCGCGCCCGCCTTCGACGGCCACGCCAACTGCTTCATCGAGACGGGCTTCGGCAAGGCGATGCTCATCGACTTCAACTACACCACCGAGCCGCTGCCGGGGCGCTTCCCCCTGCCCGGCGTCGGCCCCTTCACCCTGCTGGAGGAGAGCGAGGCCAACCACTGGGGCAAGCTCGCCTTCAAGTGGATCTATTGGAACGTCCTCCTCGCCGGCAAGGACATCCCCCTCGACCACCGCATGCTCATGGCGGGGAAGTGGAGCTGACCATGGAGACCCCCGTCCGTCCCGACGACCTCGCCTCGCTCCACGCGCGCCTCGACGTCCTCACCGCGCAGGTGGGGCTCCTCGTCGAGCGCCAGCGCAAGACGGAGGAGTTCCTCGACGAGATGTCGCCGATCCTGAAGGCCGCGGTGTCGAGCGCCGCCGCGCGCCTCGACGGCCTGGAGAAGAAGGGCTACTTCGCCTTCGGGCGCGAGCTCGTCGGCGTCGGCGAGCGCGTGGTCGAGGGCTTCAGCCCCGACGACGTGCGCCAGCTCGGCGGCGCCGTGGTGAGCATCCTCGAGACGGTGCGCGCCCTCACCCAGCCCGAGGTGCTCCGCGTCGCCGCCGACGCCTCCGTCGTGCTCCAGAACGCGGAGACCGCCGAGCCCGTCGGCATCCTCGGGATGGTGCGCGCCACCAGCGACCGCGACGTGCAGCGCGGCATGGCCGTGATGCTCGAGCTCATGCGCCACGTCGGCCGCGCCGCCGCCATCGTGAAGGAGAAGCGCGAGGCCTCGCCGCTCGCCCAGAAGCGCGCGAAGCTCGACGGCGTCCTCGGCGCGAAGCGCAACCGCGCCCTCGGGGTCGAGCGCCCCGCCGCGACGCCCGCGCCCGTCAAGCCCGCCCCCGCCGCGCCACCCGTCGCAGCGTGCGCCGTGCCGACGAAGGGGCCCGCGCCCGTCGCCGCCACACTCGACGGCTTCGGCTTCGGCGCCGACGGCCACCTCGCCGACGCCTCGCAGTGGACGCGCGAACTCGGCGAGAAGCTCGCGCAGCTCCAGGGCGTCGCGATGACCGACGCGCACTGGAACCTCGTCGACGCCGCGCGCAAGGACTTCGAAGCCACCAAGGTGTCGCCCAACATCCGCCGGCTCACGCAGGTGACGGGGGTCGCGACCAAGGACATCTACGCCCTCTTCCCCAAGGCGCCCGGCCGCATGCTGGCGAAGATCGCCGGCCTGCCGAAGCCCGCGGGCTGCCTCTGACCGACCGACCACGCGGAGAAACCGGATCACCCCATGAGCACCCCCAGCACCCAGCGCAAGGTCGCCATCATCGCGTCGCACGGCGGCCTCGACGAGGCGTACCCCGCGCTGATCCTCGCGAACGCGGCGCGCCAGTCGGGCATCGACGCCTTCATCTTCTTCACCTTCTGGGGCCTCGACATCATCACGGAGTCGAAGGTCGACCACCTGCACGTCAACATGGCGGGCAACCCCTCGGCGCCGATGCCGACGGTGCTCGCGGGCCTGCCGGGGATGGAGAGCCTCGCCGCGAAGATGATGAAGAAGCAGATGGAGGAGCTCGAGCTCCCCACCGTGCGCGAGATGCTCCAGATCCTCGACGAGTCGGGCGCCGAGCTCTACGCCTGCGAGCTCGCGATGAAGATGTTCAAGCGGGAGAAGAAGGACCTCGTCGGGCAGGTGAAGGACGTCATCACCGCGGGCGACTTCTACGACCTCAGCGACGGCGCGCAGGTGATCTTCACCTGACGGCGCCCCTTCAGCGCAGGCCCGGCGCCTCGCGGCCCGTCTGCGCGACGTACTCCCGGTAGCCGCCGCCGTAGACGCGCGGCCCCTCGGGCGTCAGCTCGAGCACGCGGTTGGAGAGGGCCCCGAGGAAGCGCCGGTCGTGGGAGACGAAGAGCATCGTCCCCTCGAAGCCCGAGAGCGCCGCGAGCAGCGTGTCGCGCGTGCCCATGTCGAGGTGGTTGGTCGGCTCGTCGAGCACGAGGAAGTTCGGCGGCTCGTAGAGCATCCCCGCGAGCACGAGGCGCGCCTTCTCGCCGCCCGAGAGAACCCGCACCGGCTTGTCGACGTCGTCGCCCGAGAAGCCGAAGGCCCCCGCGAGGTTGCGCACCACGCCCAGCGTCGCCCCAGGAAACTTGTACTGGAGCGTCTCGGCCACCGTGCGCGTCGGGTCGAGCACGTCCATCGCGTGCTGCGAGAAGTACCCCAGCGTGACGCTCGCCCCGAGGGCCACCTCGCCCGCGTCGGGGGCCGAGGCGCCGGCCACCATCTTGAGCAGCGTCGACTTGCCCGCGCCGTTGACCCCCATCACGCACCAGCGCTCGCGGCGGCGGACGAGCAGGTCGAAGCCCTGGTAGATGGCGCGGGCCCCGTACGACTTCTTCACCCCCGCGAGCCGCGCGACGTCCTCGCCCGAGCGCGTGGGCTGGCGGAACTCGAACTCCACCGCGCGGCGGCGGCGCGGCGGCACCACGCGCTCGATCTTCTCCAGCTTCTTCACCCGCGACTGCACCTGCGCCGCGTGGCTCGCGCGGGCCTTGAAGCGCGCGATGAAGGCCTCCTCCTTCGCGAGCATCGCCTGCTGCCGCTCGTACGAGGCCTGCTGCTGCTGCGCCAGCACCGCGCGCTGCCGCTCGTAGAAGTCGTAGTCGCCCGTGTAGGTGGTGAGCTCGCCGCCGTCGATCTCGACGATCTTGTTGACGAGGCGGTTCATGAACTCCCGGTCGTGCGAGGTGAGCACGAGCGCGCCTTCGAACGCGCGGAGGAAGCCCTCGAGCCACACGATGGACTCGAGGTCGAGGTGGTTGGTGGGCTCGTCGAGCAGCAGCGCGTCGGGGCGGAGCAGCAGGATGCGCGCGAGGGCGACCCGCATCTTCCACCCGCCGGAGAGCTTCGCCACGTCGCCGTCCATCACCTCGGGCGCGAAGCCGAGGCCCGCCAAAATCTCCCGCGCCCGCGCCTCCAGCGCGTAGCCGTCGAGCTCCTCGAAGCGCGCCTGCGCGTGGCCGTAGCGCTCGATGAGGGACTCGAGCGCGTCGGCCTGCTCGGGGTCGGCCATCGCCTGCTCGATGCCGTGGAGCTCGTGGGCCGCGTCGGCGACGGCCCCGGCGCCCGCCATGGTCTCCTCGACCACGGTGCGCCCGCCCATCTCGCCCACGTCCTGGCTGAAGTAGCCGACGGTGACGCCGCGGTCGACGGACACCTGGCCGCCGTCGGGCTGCTCCTCGCGGACGATCAGCCGGAAGATGGTGGACTTGCCCGCGCCGTTGGGCCCCACCAGCCCCACCTTCTCCCCCTTGAACACCCCCATCGACGCGTCGAGGAAGAGGATCTGCGCGCCGTGCTGCTTGGTCACCTGGTCGAGTCGGATCACGGCGGACGTATCCGACAGCCGAGGGCCCCCGCGCAACCCCCGTCCGCACGCGTTTGCGCGCAAGCACGATCGGCGTCACCTTCGCGCCCCCTCCTCCCGTTCCGTCGGTCCCCCGCCATGAAGCTCCTCCCCATCGACCTCCCCACCCCGGAGGCCCCGCGCCTCGACTGGGAGCGCCTCGACGCGGCGTTCCCCTGGCTCCGCGCGCTCGCCGGGTGCCCGCAGGACCCCGTCCACCACGCCGAGGGCGACGTCGCCGTCCACACGCGGATGGTGTGCGAAGAGATGGCCGCGCTCCCCGCGTGGCGCGCGCTCCCCGTGGACGAACGCGCGCAGGTGCTCGCAGCCGCGCTCTTCCACGACATCGCCAAGCCCGCGACGACGCGCTGCGACGCCGACGGGCGCGTGACGGCGCCGGGCCACTCGCGCCGCGGCGAACTGATGGCCCGCGCGGAGCTGTACCGCATGGGCGTCGCGCCCGCGCTCCGAGAGGCCGTGGCGGGGCTCGTGCGGCACCACCAGGTCCCGTTCTTCCTCGTCGACCAGCCCGACGCGCTGCGCCGCGCGATCGGCGTGGCGGAGCGGGCCCGCGGCGACCACCTCGCCCTCCTCGCCGAGGCCGACATGCGCGGGCGCGTCTGCGAAGACCCCGCGCGGGCGCTCGACAACGTCGCCCTCTACCGCGTGCTCTGCGAGGAGAGCGAGCTGCTCCGGGCGCCGTGGGCTTTTGCCAACGGGACGTCGCGGTACGAGTTCTTCACGCGCGAGGGGCGCGATCCCCACTACGCGGCGCACGAGGGGGAGGGCTTCGAGGTGGTGTTGATGTGCGGACTCCCGGGCTCGGGCAAGGACACCTGGGTCGCGGAGAACCGCCCCGGCGACCCGGTGGTGTCGCTCGACGACCTGCGCGACGCCCTCGACGTCGACCCCGCGGATGACCAGGGCGCCGTCGTCTCCGCCGCGAAGGAGAAGGCCCGCGCCCTCCTCCGCGCCCGCACCCCCTTCGTCTGGAACGCCACCAACCTCACCCGCCAGCGCCGCGCCGAGCTCGTCTCGCTCTTCGCCGACTACGGCGCGCGGGTCCGCCTCGTGTACGTCGAGGTCCCGTACGACACCCTCCGCCGGCAGAACCGCGAGCGCGAGCGCGAGCGCCGCGTGCCCGAGCGCGTCCTCTCCGGGATGATCGACCGCTGGGAGGCCCCCGTCGCCTCCGAGGCCCACGCCTTCGAGGCCCACGTCCGGGCGGAGTGACACCGCGCCGACGCCCGTGATATCCGCGGGTCCATGGACGCCTCCGACCTCCCCTCCCCCGCCGACCTCCCCCCCATCGAGCTCGCCCGCATCCTCGACGTGGCCCTCCACGAAGACCTCGCCGCGGGCGACGTCACCACCCGCGCGGTGGTCCCGCCCGGCGCCGTGGCGCGCGGGGAGTTCGTCACGCGCGAGCCGATGGTGCTCGCCGGCATCGGCGTGGCGGCTGCGGTGTTCTCCCGCGTCGACCCGCGCGTCCGCTTCGTCTCGCTCTGCCCCGACGGGACGCACTGCGAGGCGCGCGCCGTGGTAGCCCGCGTCGAGGGCCCGGCCCACGGCGTCCTCACCGGCGAGCGCGTGGCGCTCAACCTCCTCCAGCGCATGTGCGGCGTCGCCACGCGCACGCGCGACTTCGTCCGCGCCGTCCCGCCGGAGGCCACGACGCGCATCACCGACACGCGCAAGACCACCCCGGGCCTCCGCGCGCTCGAGCGCTACGCCGTCCGCCTCGGTGGCGGCATCAACCACCGCAACGACCTCGGCGCCGGCGTCCTCATCAAGGACAACCACATCGCCGTCTGCGGCGGCGTCCGCCCCGCCATCGAGCGCGCGCGGCGGTACGCGCCCCACACGCTCCGCATCGAGTGCGAGGTCACCACGATGGCCGAGCTCGACGAGGCCCTCGCCGCCCGCGCCGACGTGATCATGCTCGACAACTTCGACGACGACGAGGTGGCGCTCGCGATGGCGCGCCTCGCCGACGTCTCGCCCCGCCCGCTCATCGAGGTGTCGGGCGGCGTGAAGCTCGAGCGCATCGGCGCCCTCGCGAAGCTCGGCGTCGACGTGATCTCCGTCGGGTCGCTCACCCACGGCGCCCGCGCGGTCGACATCGGCCTCGACGTGACGGTCAACGGCGCGTGGACGACCTGAAGGGCTTCGAGAGTCTGGCCTCGGTCTTCGGGCGAGACTTTCATTTCCGCGAGGCGACCGAGAGCACCAACGACGACGCCCGCGCGCTCGCTGCCGCAGGCGCTCCCCACGGCGCCCTCGTCGTCGCCGACACTCAGACCGCGGGCCGAGGCCGCCGCGGCCGCGCCTGGCGCTCCCCCCCGGGCGAGAACCTCTACGCCAGCTTCGTCCTCCGGCCCGCCGTGTCGCTGGCGGATGCGCCGTCGCTCTCGCTCGTCGCGGGCCTCGCGGTGGCCGAGGCGGTGGCCGAGCACTGCCCGCGCGCCGAGGTGCGGGTGAAGTGGCCCAACGACGTGCGGGTCGGCGGGAAGAAGCTCGCCGGCGTGCTGCTGGAGGCAACGCTGCGCGGCGCGGAGCTCGCGTGGCTGGTGCTGGGTGTGGGCGTCAACGTGCGCGGCGCGGCGCCGCCGGAGGGCGTCGAGGACATCGCCACCACGGTGCGCCTCGCGCGGGGCGAGGACGTCTCGCGCGCGGCGGTGCTGGCGTCGCTCTGCGCGCGGCTGGAGGAGCGCGTCGGGGAGTTCGAGCGCGTGGGCTTCGCGGCGATGCGCGACGCGGTGGCGGCGCGCTGCGAGACGATCGGAGCGCGCGTGCGGGTGGGCGAGGTGGAGGGCGTGGCCGAGTCGCTCGACGCCGACGGGGCCCTGGTGGTGCGCCGCGACGACGGCGCGCGGGTGCCGGTGCGCGTCGGCGACGTGGGGTGACGCGGCAGGCTCAGTTCGGCAGGTCGCTCCCACCCCCTCGGATCACGCGCAGGTGCGGCCCGCTCTGCCGCTGCGCGCGGACTCCCCCCCGCGGACCCGCCGTGCGCGATGCGTACAGGTACCCCACCGGGAAGCCCGCGAGGCTCGCCACGCCCGTCCCGTCGCGCGTCCACGCGAACTGGAGCAGCACCACGCCCGCCATCAGCCCCAGCATCTGCCCCCCCGAGAGCGTCGCCAACCCCAGGAACGACACGCGCTCCTTCGCGTGGAGCGCGCACCACGCGGCGAGCAGCGCCGAGACCGCCGCCGCCGGCGACACCACCGCGCCGTGGAAGATCGTCGCGCTCACGAAGCCCGCGCCGACCGCGCACGCGCCGCCCACCAGCGTCGCGCCGGCCATCAGCCCGAGGACGCGCCGCGCGCCCCAGCGCGCCTCCAGCGGGGAGCCCATGAACCACAGCGCCAGCACCGTGAACAGGAGCGACACGAACCCGCCCGGGTCGTGCAGGAGCGCGTGCGTGACGAGCTGCCACGCGAAGCCGCGGCGGACCACGGACTCGGGCACCAGGGCCAGCGGTTCGAAGAAGCCGAGGGGGCCGGTGAAGCCCCCGAGGCCCGCGCCCTGGAGGAGGACGGTCACCAGCCAGATCACCCCGAGGACGACCGCGACGACGCGCATCGCCCGCGTGAAGGGAGGGGCCCGGAACTCGAAACTTGGCTCTGCCACGGCGCGCAGCCTACCACCCCGCCGCGGTCTGTGATTGACAGCGCCGTCCCCGGGGCGATACCCGATTCACAACGAGGGCGATGGACCGCGTCATCTACACCTGGCTGGTTTCGTTCCAAAACGCACCCGGGCGCGGCGGAGGGTCGGGGCACGTCCCGGGCACCTTCGAGCTGATCGCGCAGGCCACGCTGCCCGTGAAGGTGGTGCTGGGCATCCTGCTCATCTTCTCGGTCGCGTGCTGGTACATCATGGGGTTCAAGTGGCTCTACCTCCGGCACGCCACGGCGGAGAACGAGTCCTTCCTCAAGGTGTTCGAGGAGACGCGGCAGCTCAACCTGGCCAACGACGCGGCGGTGCAGCGCCCGCGGAGCCCCGTCGCCGCGCTCTACCGCGCCGGCTACGACGAGCTCATCCGCGTCAAGGCCGCGCAGGGCTCCGACGACACCGGCGGCATCGAGAACGTCGAGCGCGCCCTCCGCCGCGCCACCGCGAAGCAGACCACCGTGCTCGAGAGCATGGTGCCCTTCCTCGCCACCACCGGCAGCACCGCGCCCTTCATCGGCCTCTTCGGCACGGTGTACGGCATCATGCACGCCTTCCTGGCGCTGTCGGCCTCCCACGACACGAGCACCATCGACCGCGTCGGCCCCGGCATCGCCGAGGCCCTCTTCACCACCGCCGTCGGCCTCGTCGCCGCCATCCCCGCGGTCATCGCGTACAACTACTTCGTCCGGCAGATCCGCGTGCTCTCGACCGAGATGGACGTGTTCGCCAACGACTTCCTCAACATCGTCCGCCGCCACATCCTCAAGTAGGAGCAACGAGCGATGGCCTTCACCTCCGGCGGCAACGGCGCGGGGCCCGTCAGCGACATCAACGTCACGCCGCTCGTCGACGTGATGCTCGTGCTCCTCATCATCTTCATGGTCACCGCGCCGCTCGTGCAGGCCGGCATCAAGGTCGACCTCCCCAACGCCGAGGCGCCCCAGATGCCCTCGCAGGAGACGCGCCTCCAGGTGACGGTCGGCCACGAGAACCCCGACGACCCCCGCACCCCCGTCGGCGTCTGGGTCGGTCAAGACCGCGTCACCATCGAGCGCCTCGGCGAGGTGCTCCGCGCGAACGCCATCGTGCAGCGCGACCACGAGGCGTACGTCTCCGCCGACCAGAGCGTCCCCTACGGCGTCGTCGTGCGCGTGCTCGGCATCATGCGATCGTCGGGCGTCGAGAAGCTCGGCATCGTCACCGACCCCGTCGCCAGCCAGTAGCGCCCTACGGCGTTCCGTTGGGCTGGGCGGTCGTCGGGTAGAGGCACCACGTCGGGCTGCGGAGGTCGGGCCGGCCGTCGGGCGACTCGTCGTAGCGGCACACCAGCGGCGCGCGGCAGTCGGCGTTGACGCGGCACAGGCGGTAGAGGCACACGCCGTAGTTGTCGGGGTCGGGGCCGGTGTCGGGCAGGAGCACGTCGGGGTCGTCGGGGCACCGCGGCGTCACCGCGACGTTGACGTAGCTCCCGCAGATGCCCTGCGTCCGCACGGTGGTCGACACCTCCGCGCAGAAGCCCCGGCACTGCGTGTTGCGCGGTTCGAACTCCCCCGGCGGGATCTCCCGCAGCGTCGGGTTGCACGGCGCGCCGTCGGGCAGGCGCGAGGGGTCGGGCAGCGGGATGTCGCACACGCCCACGCGCGTGTTGCACCGCTCGCCCGCGTAGCAGTCGGCGTCGCGCGAGCAGAACGACACGCACCCCGGCGCGTCGGAGTGCGCGTCGGCGTGGGTGAACCACCAGCCCGTGCACACGAAGCCCGCCCGACACGACCCCGCCGCGCCCGGCGCCGCCCCCGGCGCGCAGGCCGCCACGCATTCCGAAAACGCGTCCGCCCCGTCGCCCCCGGTGAGGCACGTCGCGTTGCCGCCGCCACACATCGACCGCTCCGTCGCCTGCGCCGCGGCGTCGCTGCACTCGCGCGTGCAGATGGCCGTCGTGTCGGTGGGGAAGCACCCGAAGGCCGTCGTGCACGCCGCCGGGTCGCTGCCACCACGCGGATCGGGCCGCGTGCACGGTGCCCCCGCGCGCGAGGTCCCCGACGCGAGGCAGGCGCCCGCCACGCACGACTCCCCCGCGGCGCAGGCGTGGTCGCACATGCCGCAGTGCGCGGAGGAGGCCGTCACGTCGACGCACAGCGCCCCGCAGAGCTGCCGGGGGCGCGCGCACTCGGGCACGTCGGGCCCCGCCTCCACGGGCGCGTCGGGCGGCGGCGGCGCGTCGGGCGGGGGCGGTGCGTCGGGCGGCGCGGGCACGTCGGGCGGAGGCGCGTCGTCAGTGGCATCGAGCGTCACGCCGTCGGGCGGCGCGGGCACATCGGGGAGAGGCCCGTCGAGCGCGCCGGCGTCTTCAGAAGGCATCGACGGCGGGCCCGTCGGGGACGGAGCTCTCGGGCGCGCCCGCGTCGGCCTCGCCCACCCGGATCGTCCGCACCTCGAAGGCGCAGCCCGTCGCGGCCGCGAGGGCGAACGCGAGGCGGAGGGCGGGGCGGAGGGCGGCGACCACGCCGGGAGTCTCGCACGACCCCCAGGGAAGCGCGCAACCGGCGGCTCGCTTGCCGCGCGGGCGCGCGGTGGCGTACGCTGCGGGACGCCCGCACCCGCCGCCATGGACGCCGACGACCAGGACCCCTTCCGCCCGGGAGGCACCTTCGGCCCGTACGACATCGTCGAACGGATCGGCGAGGGCGCGACCGCCTCGGTGTGGCGCGCGGTGCACCGCGGCCTCCAGAAGCCCGTGGCGATCAAGGCCCTGCGGCTGGAGCAGGCCGCCAACGCGCGGGCCCGCGAGCGCTTCCTCCGGGAGGGGCGGATCATCGCGCGCATCCGCCACGCCCACGTGGTCGAGGTGCACGACCTCGGCGTCGCCGCCGACACGCTCTACCTCGTGATGGAGCACCTCGACGGCGAAGACCTCCGCGCCTTCCTCCTCCGCAGCGGCGCGCTTCCCCCGCAGGTGCTCGCCGACCTGCTCGTCCCCGTGTGCGCCGCGGTCGCCGCCGCGCACGACGAGTCGGTGATCCACCGCGACCTCAAGCCCGCCAACATCTTCCTCGCCCACACGCGCGACCGCGGCGTCGTCCCCAAGGTGCTCGACTTCGGCATCTCGCGCCTCGACGACGGCTCGCAGGGCCACACCGCCGCGTCGACCCTCCTCGGCACGCCCCGTTACATGGCCCCGGAGATGGTGCGCGGCGGCCGCTTCGCCGACGCGCGGAGCGACCAGTACTCCCTCGGCGTGATGCTCTACCAGGGCGCCACCGGGCAGGTTCCCGTCGACGACGTCAACCTCTACGAGCTGCTTCGGCGCATCGCGAGCGGCGACATCGCCCCGCCCCGCGCGCTCCGCCCCGACCTCCCGCCCGCGCTCGAGTCCGTCATCCTCCGCGCGCTCGCGCTCCGCCCCGACGACCGCTTCCCCTCGGTGCGCGACCTCGGCGCGGCCCTCCTCCCCTTCGCCGGCGAGAAGACCCGCGTGCTCCACGGCGAGGCGCTCGGCGGCCTCCCTCCTGCTGCGCCGTTGCGCGTCGCCACGCCCGCGCTGCCGGTGGTGACCGACACGCACTCGCTCACGCTCGCCGGCGCGCCGCTGGAGCTCCCGGCCGCCGCGCCCCCCTCGCCCACGCCGCCTTGGGTGCTCGCGGCGGTCGCGGCCGCGTGCGTGGTGGTCGTGGGCGTCGGGGCCGTCCGATGGCTGCGACCGACGGAGTCTCCGCACGCGCTCGCCGCACCACCCGCGACGTCGATCCACCAACCCGTCGCCGTGCCGCTCCCGGAGGCGCCGCCCGCCGCGCCGTCACCGCCCGTGGTCGCGCCGGAACCCACCGCGCAGGTGGTGGCCCCGACGCCGACCGTCCAGGTGATGGCGCCGTCGCAGCGCACCGCCGCCCGCGCCCGCGCCCCGCGAACGAACGCCCCCGCGCGCCCCCGACGGACGGGCGCCCCGGGGGTCAACGCCCATGACGTGGAGTGAGCGGAGCCTCCTCGCGCTGGCGTTGATCGCGCTGCCCGCGACGGCGTACGCGCAGGGCCGCGACGACGACCCGACCCGCCGCCGGCTCATCCTGGAGGCAGGAACCCTCCGCGACCGGGGCGACCACGCGGCCGCGTTGGAGCGTCTGCGCGAAGCAGCAGCCCGACGCATGACCCCGTCGCTCCGGCTCTTCCTCGCTCAAGAAGAGCGCGCGGTCGGGCGCTACGACGACGCGGTGCGCGACGCGCGGACGTGCGCGGCGGAGTTCGAAGCCGACCGCACGCTCTCGCACCGCGGGGAGTTCATGGCGTCGTGCCGGGCGCTGGCCGACGAGCTGGCGCTGCGGGTGGGCCAGCTCATGGTGCGCGTGCCCGCCGACGCGCGCGACGCGACCGTGACGGTGCGCGGCGAGACGTACCCCGCCGAGCGCTGGGGCGAGTCGTGGGACGTTCTCCCCGGCGAGCTCACCGTCGAGGCCACGGCGCCGGGCCGCGAGCCCTTCCGCCGCGAGCTCACCGTCCGCTCAGGCGCGACCGCCGTCGTCCGCGTCGAGCTCCCGCCGCGCGCCGCCCCACCGCCGCGCGAGACCCCGCGCGACCCGCCGCCGGACGTCCCCACCGAGGCGCCGCCGTCGCGCTTCCCGGCCGGGCCCGTGGCGCTGCTGGGCGTCGGCGGGGCCGCCCTCGTGGCGTCGGCGGTGTTCTTCGCGCTACGCGGCGACGCCCTCGACGCGCGCGACGCGCTCTGCGGCACGCCCACCGGCGACTGCCTCGTCGCCACCCCCGCCGCCGCGCTCGAGGCCGCCGCGCGCCAGGACGACGCCTCCACCTACAACACCCTCTCCGCGGTGTCGCTCGGCGTCGGCGCGGCCGCGGCGGTGGCGGGCACGGTCTGGCTCCTCGCGTCGCGCGGGTCGAGCGCACCCGCGCGAACGGCGGTGTCGCTCGGGCCCGGCGTCCTCACCTTGCGCCACGTCTGGTGAAGGGCTGGGCGGCTTTCCTTTCCGGGGGATCCGTAGTACCCGTCCGCGCGAGATGAGCACCGACATCGGGCAGCGCAAGCGCGACCACCTCGACCTCTGCGCCACGGGCGACGTGGGCTTCCGCGACCGGACGACGCTCCTCGAGTGCGTCCGCCTCGTGCACGACGCGCTCCCCGAGCTCTCGCTCGACGACGTTGACCTGTCGGTCACGGTGCTCGGCAAGCGCCTCCGCGCGCCGATCGTCATCGCCGCGATGACCGGCGGGACGTCCGAGGCCGCCGAGGTCAACCACACGCTCGCAGCCCTCGCGGAGAAGCGCGGCTACGGCTTCGGCCTCGGCAGCCAGCGCGCGATGCACCGGCGCGCCGAGGTGTCGTGGACGTACGCCGTCCGCGAGCGCGCCCCCACCACGCTGCTCCTCGGCAACGTCGGGCTCGTGCAGGCGCGCGAGATGAGCACCACACAGCTCCAGGGGCTCGTCCGCGAGGTGGGCGCCGACGCGCTCTGCGTCCACCTCAACCCCGCGATGGAGCTCGTCCAGCCCGGCGGCGACCGCGATTTCCGCGACGGCATCGGGCTCCTTCGCCGCGCGGTCGCCGAGCTCGGCGTGCCGGTGGTGGCCAAGGAGACGGGCAATGGCATCTCGGCCCGCACGGCGGAGAAGCTCCGCGCCGCGGGCGTCCGCCACGTCGACGTCTCGGGCGCGGGCGGCACCTCGTGGGTGGGCGTCGAGACGCTCCGCGCCGAGGGGGCCGCGCGTCGTCTGGGCGAGGCGCTGTGGGACTGGGGCGTGCCGACGGCGGCGAGCGTGGCCCTGTGCGCGCCGCTCGGGTTCGAGACGGTGATCGCGACCGGGGGCGTGCAGACGGGCACCGACGTAGCGCGCGCGATCGCGCTCGGGGCCACCGTGGCGGGCATCGCGCGGCCGACGCTCAAGGCCCTGCGCGAGGGCGGCGCGGAGGGCGCCGAGCGCTACCTCGACGCGGTGGAGGCCGAGCTCCGCGCGGTGATGCTGCTGACGGGTTCGCGGGACGTCGCGGCGCTGCGGGCGGCCCCGCGCGTGGTGGTCGGCGAGCTCGAGCGCTGGGTCGCGCAGCTCGGTCGGTAGCACGCTCAGCGCGTGAAGCCGTAGGTGAAGTCCTTCAGGAAGGACGCGCCCGCGCGCATCGCGGCGCCGGCCATGCACCCGCTGGCCTCGCCGCAGGTGGTGGCCTCGGCGAGGCAGCGCGCGACGCGGGCGGCGTTCTGCGGGTCGACGGTGGGGCGGAGCTCGGCGAAGGAGCGCTCGCACTCCTGACGGTCGCGGTCGTTGCCGCCGCAGAGGGTGGTGAGCCGGGCGCACGCGGCCTGCCCCGGGGCCTGCGCCGCGGCGTCGCGGCAGCCGACCAGGGCGACGAGCACGAGGAGCGAGAGCGTGACGCGCGACGTGATGGACATGCGGCCTCCGTTGCGAGCGCCCGTGTGCCCGCGGTGTGCGACCGCCCCGCCCTACGGCCCTTCGAAGGCCGTCGCCCCTGCGTCTGGTGGTCGCGTGGTGAAGTTCGACCGCCCTCAACGGACGCCCACGGCGGAGGTTTCACCCGAGGCGCCGCGGCCCTACGGCGGCGCGCAGAACAGCGGCCGCAGCGCCCCCTCGCGCACCCGCCCGCACAGCGCCGCGAGGTCGCCGACGACGCGCTCGAGGCCCGGCACCCGCGCGCGGAGCCGGGCGATCACGTCGCCGTCGTCGCCGCCGCCAAGCATCTCGTCGGCCGCGAGCGCGTGGGCCCGCGCCACAGTGTCGCCCCCCGCGAACAGCCCGCCGACCTGGCGCCGGACGAGCGCCGCAGGGTCGGCGCCGGGGTGGCGCGCCCGCACGAGCGCGAGCACGTCGCCGCGGTGGTCGGCGTTGAGCAGGGCCCCGAGCAGGAAGCGAAGCGCGGGGTCGGCGAGCGCGCGCCGCTGCTCGGCGACGTCGTGCTCCCAGCGGGCCCGGCGGAGCGACGAGAGCATCGCGGCGACGGCCTCGCCGTGGCGGGCGGCGGCGAGTTCGAAGAGGCCTGGCAGATGCGCGGCGCACGCGGGGGCGCCGAGCGCGAGGTCGAGCGTCCGCCAGGTCTGCTGGAGGCCGCCGTCGCGCAGGAGGCGGGCCGCGTAGTCCGCGGCGCCCGGGGCGCCCGCGCGGAGCATCATCGCGAGGAGCTGCGTCCGCCGCAGGACGCGCGCGTCGGCGTACTCCGGGTCGACGGCGACCGCGGGCGGCCAGTAGTCGTACTGGGGCGCGTCGCGGAGCCCGCCGTCGGTGCGGGCCACGACGGTGAGGGTGGGCCGGTCGAGGTGGAAGACCGAGTGGATGAGCCCGTCGCCGGGCGCGATGGGCTCCACCGCGCCGAGCTCGAGGAGCCCGAGGTCGAGGCGCTCGAGCGCGCCGACGCAAATCCCGTCGCCCGCCGCGGACCCC
The DNA here is from genome assembly GCA_046351555.1 of Polyangiales bacterium. Taxonomy (GTDB): domain Bacteria; phylum Myxococcota_A; class Polyangia; order Polyangiales; genus CAISKJ01. Next base: position 223,979 of record JAXLYI010000015.1, on the reverse strand, counting down.
GGCGCGAAGCGGAAGCGGCGCTGCACGCTCGACCCGGCGAGCACCGCGAAGGCCCCGGCGAAATCGTGGCGGTGGACGGTGGTCCGCCCCTCGACCCAGCAGAGCACCTGGATCACCCACCCGTCGCCCGCGTAGACGTGGATCGGCGGCTCGCCGAAGCCCGACCCGAGGAGCTGCGGCGGGAGCTCGTCGACGTCGGCCAGCCACGCGGCGAGGTCGTCGAGGCCGACGCGTCGGTGCAGCGCGGCGCGCGCGAGGGCCTCGGCCGCGACGTCGGGGAAGGCCTCGGACGCCCGCGCAGCCCGCGACCAGGCGGCGTCGATGGCCGCGCCGAGCTCGTCGAAGGGGCCCATCGCGCTATGGGCAGCGCCGCCCGCCCATCACGCGGAAGGCCGCGACGAACGCCGTGGTGCCCGAGATGGAGTTGGCGCCGCCGACGGCCACGCCCTCGTCGCAGCCGGGCCGCCACGCGAGCGCGCGGAGGATCGCGTTGGTGGGCTGCGCGAAGGGCGCGGCGCCGAGGTTCGTGATGCTCACGTCGACGATGTCGGTCGCGCCGTAGAGGTCGTAGCGGTACTCGTGGACGCGCCCGAAGCCCCCGAAGGCCAGCGCGCGCGCCCCGTCGAACGAGAAGGCCACGCTCGACGCGCCCGTGACGGTGGGCGAGGAGAACCCGACGTCCCAGCGCGCGTCGCGGTAGCGGTAGAGCCGCGACGAGCCGCCGACCGCGAGCGCGAGGTCGCCCTGGGGGCGCGCGGCGATCGCGTAGACGTTGCCCGTCGAGCCGGCGCCCGCGGCGGAGGTGAAGCGCGGCGTGCCGAGGGGGTCGGTCACCGCGAGGATCTCGCCGGTGTTGTAGCCGCACACCACGGCGAGCGCGGGGTCGCCGAAGCCGTCGCGCACCCAGGCGAGGTCGTCGCAGCCGGTGTTGGCGACGCGCCCGTAGGCGATGGGCCCGCCGTTGCGCACCCCGTCGGGCCCGTAGAACCAGATCGAGAGGAAGCTCGTCGCGCGCCCGAGCAGCGCGGCGCGCGACCCGTTGGGGGCCCAGCGGATCGCGAGGTACTCGCCCATCGTCCACGCCTCCGAGGCGCGCTCGGCGAGGGTGCTGGTCGCGTGGTCCCAGACGAAGAGGCGGCCGCGGCGGGTGGTGGTGCCGCCGGAGGTGCTGGTGGTGGTGCCGACGAGGAGCGCGCGGGCGCCGTCGGGGGTGAAGCTCACCGCGCGCCACGCGACGTCGCGCGAGGTGGTGGCCGCCTGCGTCACGGCCATCGCCGCGGGGTCGTAGCGGAACACGGTGTCGCTCGCGGAGAGGACGAGCGCGTAGCCGCCGCTCGGGTGCCACGCGACCGCGACGGGCGCGGCGAGCGCCGCGGGCCGCACGCCGGTGTACTCGTAGACGCCGACGCCGACGGGGCCGACGGGCGCGTCGGGCGAGGCCACGTCGCGCGCGACGTCGGGCGGAGGTGTGACGTCGGGTGGCGGCGCGATGTCGGGTGGCGGTGCGACGTCCGGCGGAGGCGCGACGTCGGGCGGAGGCGGGTTGTCGAGCGGCGTGACGAGGTCGAGGGGCGGCGCGCGATCCGGCGGAGGCGGGTTGTCGAGCGGCGGGTCGGCGTCGGGGCGCGGGGGGGCCTCGCCCGGCGCGTCGAAGCCGAGGTCGTCGGGCGCGTCGAGTCCGGCGTCGACGTCCGCGGTGTCGTCGACGGGAGGGCGGTCGACGGTCTTGCGCGGGACGCAGGCGCCGTTGACGGAGCACGCCTCGCCGGCGAGGCAGTCGCGGTCCTGCACGCAGTCGCGGACGCAGCGGTTCATTTCGCAGCGCGCGCGGTCGCCGCAGTCGGAGTTGAACGAGCACTCGACGTTGGCGCACGAGGCGACGAGCGCGCAGGCGGCGACCAGGGCTCCGCGGAGCATCAACACGCGGACGGGTGTACCAGCAAGCGGCCGCGAGCGAAACGGCCCCACCGCCGCTGGCCAGGGGAGGGAAACCGCAAGCCCACGAGATGCGCAACGCCTCGCACGGAAGTGCTTGCGCGCTCGATGTTTCGAGAAGGTGGAGCATCTGGCTCATCTGCTCGCGGCCCCAAGTGCCCAGGGTTCGCCCGCCTGCCCTCACTGAACGGGTTAGGCTCACCCTGGGCAACGGGCATGGGATTGCCCGGTCGGTACCGGGCTCCCAACGAGGCGACGGGGGCGACGCGCGACGTCCTCACCTCGCGCTGGCTCCCGGAATCCGCCACCGGGCGGATGATCCCATGCCGGTTGCCCAGGGTGAGCCCAACCCGTTCAGTGAGGGCGGGCGGGCGAACCCTGGGCACTTGGGGCCGCGAGCAGACGGACCAACCGTTCCTACTTCCGCGATCTCCAGGTAGACAAGCACTTCCGCGCGAGGCGTTGCGCATCTCGTGGGCAAGGGCGCAAGGAGCGCTAGGGGAAGGGATGACGGGGTCCGACCGGCCTGTACGCGACGACCTCCTCGCGTTCCTTGCGCCCTTGCGGTCTTCCCTCTCCACCCAGAGCCGTGCCCCCGTCCCCCGCCGGGTCGCCCCCCGCCCCGCGCGCCCCTCGGACACGCGCGCGTCGCTCCCCCGTAGAACTCCCCGCGCGGTCGCGTACGATGCGCCGCACCCATGAAGCACCGCCCCACCCGCATCGCGTTCGGCCTCCTCCTCGCGTTCGGCGCCGGCTGTCGGCGCGACAACCCCTCGCGCGCCCCCGCGAACAACCCCACCCCCGCCGGCCCCAACGCGCTCGCCCAGAACGGCGCCAGCGGCCCCAATCAAGCCGTCCGCTACGGCGTGGTCGAGGGCCGCGTGAAGCCGCCGCCCAGCAAGCCCGGCGACGACGACGCGCGCAACCAGGTGCACCCCGAGTGGTACCCCAACGGGCAGCCGAGCAACCCCTACCCCCCCGGCGTGATGATCCCGATCAACCCGCCGACGCCCGGGATGCAGCCCGTCCCGATGCAGCCTGGCATGGTCCCCATCCCGGGGCCCGGCCAGCAGCCCTACCCCTCGCTCCAGCCGCTCCCGGGTCAGCCCGGCATGCAGCCGATGCCCGGCCAGCCCACGATGCAGCCCTATCCCGGCCAGCCCGGCATGGTGCCCATCCCCGCGCCGGGGCAGCAGCCCGGCGGGCCCGCGATGCAGCCCTTCCCCGCGCCGCCCGGCGTCCTGCCGACGCCCGGCCAGCCCGGCATGGTGCCCATCCCCGCGCCCGGGATGCAGCCTCCGCCCGGCGCGCAGCCGCCGCCCGGCGGGCCCGCCAACGCCCAAACGCTCACCGGGACGCTCGGCCCCGACGGCGCGCGCGACGGCGAGGGGCGCTTCCAGCGCGAGCATGTGATCACGCTGCGGCGCGGGCAGCGGGTGATCGCGTCGCTCCAGAGCGCGGCCTTCGACACCATCCTCCACGTCGCTCCCCCCGCCGGCGAGGCGATGGAGAACGACGACATCGCCCCCAACGACACCAACTCGCGGCTCGACTTCACCGCGCCCATCGACGGCCGCTACCGCTTCGTCGTCACCTCGTACCAGCCCAACAGCACGGGCCCGTACACGCTCCAGGTGACGGCGGGCGAGCCCGGCCAGGGGATGATCGTCACGGGCGGCAGCGCCCCCTCCCCCGACGCGCAGGTCGGCGCGGGCGGCACGCTCACCGCGGCGACGCCCGTGAGCGAGTACCTCTCGCCGGCCGACCCCTCGTCGGGCGGGCGCTACGTCCGCGCGTACCGGCTGGAGGGCCACCAGGGCGACATGGTGACGCTCCGGCTCGAGTCGTCGGCCTTCGACACGACGCTCGCGGTGCTCTCGCCGACGGGGCAGCGGTGGTTCAACGACGACACCACGCAGGCCGACACCAACAGCACGGTGCAGGTGACCATCCCGGCGACGGGCGTGTACCGCGTCGAGGTGTCGTCGTACCGGCAGGGCGCGACGGGGCCCTTCACGCTCTCGCTCCGCTCGTCGCAGGCGCCCGTGGTGGGCCCCGGCGGCGCGCCGGCGGGCAACGTCGCGGGGCGCCAGGGCGGCGGCAACATGTACGGGGTGTTCGTCGGCATCACCGACTACGGGGGCAACAACAACCTGTACGGGTGCGCCGACGACGCGCGGCAGCTCGCGCAGGCGTACCTCAACGCGCACCTCGCGGGGGCGCAGCAGTTCGTGGTGCTCACCGACGCGGAGGCGACGACGGGGGCGGTGCGCCAGGCCTTCCAGCAGATGGCGGCGCGCGTCGGGCCCAACGACGTGTTCATGTTCTTCCACTCGGGGCACGGCAACCGGCACGCCTCGCGCGACCGCGCCGCCGACCCCGACGGGTACGTCGAGACCATCGTGCTGCGCGACGGCGAGATCAACGCCCACGAGATGTCGCAGATGTTCGACACCGTCCGCGCCGACGTGAACATGCTCGCCCTCGACTCGTGCTACTCGGGCGGCTTCGAGCGGGCCTTCAACTCCGCGCCCAACCGCTTCGGGATGTACTCATCCGAAGAGGACGTGCTCTCCCAGGTGGCGCAGCGCTTCCAGTCGGGGGGCTACCTCTCGTACTTCCTGCGGCGCGGCGTGACCGAGGCCGACCGCAACCACGACAGCTCGATGCGCGCTGGCGAACTCGCCCAGTACCTCATCGACCAGTACGCGCAGAACCGCGCCAGCATGCAGAGCGAGGACGGCGCCGGCGTCGAGACCTGGCAGAACGTCCGCGTCAACCGCGGCGGCGTCGCCGTCAACGACCTCCTCTGGCGCTTCCCCGTGCCCCAGCACGGCTTCGCCGCCGCGCAGTAGCGCGCGCGGTTGACGCACCGACCCGCCCGCGGTTCTCCTCGCGGGCGCGATGACCACCGCCACCGTCCGTGACTTCGAAGCGCGCGACGTCGCCCCCGCCAACGCGCTCACCAACCACTTCATCGTCCACACGACCACGCACTTCGGCGCCGCGCCCGCCGCCGACGGGGACTTCGCGGCCCTGTGGGAGAAGGGCCACGCGCGCTTCCCCTGGCTCGCGGCGGAGGCCGACGGGCGCTTCGCGGGCTACGCCAAGGCGGGCGTCTGGCGCGAGCGCGAGGCCTACGCGAAGACTGCCGAGGCGGGCATCTACGTCGCCGACGGGCTGCGCGGGCGGGGCGTCGGGCGGGCCCTGTACGGCGAGCTCCTCGCGCGGCTGCGGGCGGCGGGCTTCCACGCGGTGGTGGCGGGCGTGACGCTGCCCAACGAGGCTTCCGTGCGGCTCCACGAGGCGATGGGCTTCCGCGCGGTGGGGGTCTTCCGCGATGTGGGGCGGAAGTTCGGCGCGTGGCACGACGTGGGCTTCTGGCAGCTCACCCTCGGGTGATAGACTCGCCGTCCACTCCCGTGAACATCGCAGACCTCATCGGAAACACCCCCCTCGTCGACCTCTCCGCGCTCGTGGGGAAGCCCGGCGTGAAGCTCTTCGGCAAGCTCGAGGGCCACAACCCCGGCGGCAGCGTGAAAGACCGTCCCGCCAAATGGATGATCCGCAACGCCCTCGCCCGCGGCGACCTCCCGCCCGGCACGAAGCTCATCGAGCCCACCAGCGGCAACACCGGCATCGCCCTCGCGATGATCGCCGGCGTCTACGGCATCGAGATCGAGCTGGTGATGCCCGCCAACTCCACCGCCGAGCGCGTCCAGACGATGGAGGCCTTCGGCGCGAAGGTGATCCTCACGCCCGCGGAGGGCGGCATGGAGGCGACGATCGACTACGCGCGCGACAAGGTGGCGGGCGGCGGCTACGTGATGCTCGACCAGTTCTCCAACCCCGACAACTGGCTCGCCCACTACGAGAGCACGGGGCCCGAGATCTGGCGCGACACCGACGGCAAGGTCACCCACTTCGTCTCGTCGATGGGGACGACGGGCACCATCATGGGCTGCTCGCGCTTCTTCCGCGAGAAGGGCGGCGTCGAGATCGTCGGCGTGCAGCCGCAGGACGGCGCGAAGATCCCGGGCATCCGCCGCTGGCCCGAGGCGTACCTGCCGAAGATCTACGAGCGCGACCGCGTCGACCGCATCCTCGACGTGGGCCAGGCCGACTCCGAAGACATGGCCCGCACCCTCGCGCAGCGCTGCGGCGCCTTCGTCGGCGTCAGCGCCGCGGGCGCCACCGTGGCCGCGCTCCGCGTGTGCCGGGAGATCGACGCGGGCGTGGTGGTGGTGATCCTGTGCGACCGCGGCGACCGCTACCTCTCGTCCAACCTCTTCGCGCGGAAGGAGTCCTGAGCGATGGCCGGCAAGACGATGGAGGTGACGCTCGAGCGCGTACGCGGCGCGCTCTTCGAGGGGACCAACAGCGCGGGGCAGAAGTGCCTCGTCGACGGCCCGCCCGACCTCGGCGGCCAGGGCGAGGGCGTGCGGCCGATGGAGATGGTGCTCCTCGCGCTGGCGGGCTGCTCGGCGCTCGACGTGATCCACATCCTCGAGAAGCAGCAGAAGGAGCCGCTCGGCGACCTGAAGGTGACCGTGCGCGGCGAGCGGGCCGACGCGGTGCCGGCGGTGTACACCGACATCGCGCTCCACTTCGCGGCGAAGGGGCCGGTGAGCCCCGCGAAGCTCGAGCGGGCGGTGAAGCTCTCGATGGAGAAGTACTGCTCGGTGGCCCACATGCTCATGAAGAGCGTGAACATCACCCACACGGTGAGCCTGGAGCCGTAGCGCCTCTCAGCGCCGCAGCTCCCAGACGGCGTCGCCGTCGTCGGCCTCGATCGTGCGCCCGAGCGTCGAGAGGTAGAGCGACGTCCCCGCAGCGCCGCCCGTCGCGCGCTCGAAGATCACGTCGCTCACCGCGCTCCCCGCGCACGCGAGCACCAGCCGGAGGTTGCGCCCCTCGCCGTCGACGGCCCACACCGAGGTGCCCGAGGCGAAGTACACGTCGCCCGCGCCGTCACGACGAAGCGCGCTCGCCGAGAGCCCGACGGCCGGCGCGTCGAAGAGGGTCGACCGCGCCCCGTCGGCGGCGAAGCGGAGGATCGCGCCGTTGCTGTTGACGAGGAGCCCGTCGCCGTCGGCCGCGAGGCGGTAGGCCCCGGGGACGCCCGAGGTGCGGGCCCCGTCGGTGCCGTCGGCGCGCAGCGCGATGAGCTGCGCGCGCAGCGGCGAGGTGACCACCGCGGTGCCGTCGGCGCGCGCGAGGATGCCCTGCACGCCGCTGTCCGAGCACGACCCGCCGCCGCCGATGCCCGACACGGTGGAGAAGGCCGAGACCGCGCCCGTCGGCGTGATGCGCGCGATCGTGTTGGAGGTGATGTTCCAGAGGAGGAGGTCGCCGCCGGGGAGGCGGGCGATCTGCTGCGACGTGCAGGTGGAGAAGCCCGGCGGCGCGGCCACGGTGACCGCCGTCCCGTCGGGGTTGACGCGGAGCACGCGGTCGCCGCTGGCCCCGTTGCCGTAGGGGTCGTGCGCCCAGAGCGTCCCCGCCCCGTCGCCCGCGAGGCTCCCCACCCCGCGGAACGCCGTCGACCGCGCGTGGACCCTCACCTCCGTGAAGCCCGCGCGGGCGCCGAGCGCCGGGCCCGCCGCCCCGCAGCTCGACCCGTCGAGGTCGCCGCACACGCCGCCGTAGCACTCGCCCGACGCGCAGTCGCTCCCCATCGCGCAGCGCAGCCCGAGGGCGCAGCGGGCGCAGGTGCCCACGCCGCCGCAGTCGACGTCCGTCTCGGTCCCGTTGCGCACCGCGTCGTCGCAGCGCGCGGGCTGGCACGCGCCGTCGCGGCAGACGCCCGTCGCGCACGCGGCGTTGCACGCGCCGCAGTGGGCCAGCGTGGTGCGGGTGTCGACCTCGCAGCCGTTCATCGGGTCGCCGTCACAGTCGGCGAAGCCCTCGGCGCAGCGCCGCTCGCAGCGGCCCATCACGCAGCCCGCGACGCCGTGGGGGCGCGCGTCGCACGTCGCCCCGCAGGCGCCGCAGTGGGCTCGGTCGACGGCGGTGTCGACCTCGCAGCCGTTGCCCGCCGCCCGGTCGCAATCGGCGAACGTGCCCGCGCACATCCCCACGGCGCACACGCCCGCGCGGCACTCGGGCGCGCCGTTGGCGACCGCGCAGGCGGCCCCGCAGGCGCCGCAGTGGCTCACGCTGGTGGCGACGTCGACGCAGGCGCCGCCGCAGCACGAGCGGCCGGCCGGGCACGCGCGGGCCTCGCTGCACCCGGGCACGCAGAGGTTGTCGGCGCAGAGGTTGCCGAGCGGGCAGTCGTCGTGGCCGACGCACTGGACGCAGCGGCGGGTGTCGGGGGTGCAGCGACGCGTCGCCACGCCGCCGTCGCCCGTCGCGGCCGCGCAGGCCAGGTCGTCGCGGCAGCCCAGCGTGCACGCGTGGGTGGCGGCGCAGTACTGGCCCGCGGGGCAGCGGTCGTTGGCGGGGACGCAGGCGACGCAGCGCCCGGTGGAGACGTCGCACGCGGGGCCCTCGACGGCGAAGACGCAGTCGTCGTCGCGGGTGCAGGCGCGGCGCGCGTCGTCGGGCGCGTCCATCGCGGCGACGTCGGGGGCGACGTCGGGCGCCGCGTCGGGCGCCGCGTCGGGGAGCGTGGCGTCGGGGACGTCGGGCGAAGGGGGCGCGGCGGGGGCGGGCTCGGCGCATGCGGCGGCGAGCGCGAGGGCCGCGCCAAGGAGCGGGAGGCGCATGGCGGGAGTGTCGCACGGCGCGCCGTGGGGTTGGAGCCCCGCCACGCTCACATCGCGGCGCAGCGGCCCGACACGCAGTTGCCCGAGCAGCAGTCGCCGTTCTGGTCGCAGGCGAGCGTCTCGCGCTGGCAGGCGCAGCGGCCGCCCGCGCAGAGCATCTGGCCGCAGCACTCGGCCGACGTGCGGCACGCGCTCCCGGCGCCGGTGCAGCAGCGCAGCGTGCGCCGGAGGATCGAGCACCGCAGCCCGGTGCAGCACTGCCGCTCGTCGGTGCACGCGCGCGTGTCGCCGGGGCCGTAGCACGCGGTGGTGGCGTTGGCGCAGCGGCCCGCGTTGCAGACGAGCCCGGGGCAGCAGTCGGCGCCGGACGAGCACACCTCCGTCGCGACGCGGCAGAGGCAGTAGGAGCCCGCCGCGGTGCCAGACGGGGCGCACGCCATGTTGCCGCAGCAGGGGTTGGCGCCGACGCCCGCGTCGCCCACGCCCGCGTCGCCGGTCGCGGGGAGCGCGCACTGCGTCCCCGCCGAGGCGCAGCAGCGCCGCCCCGCGCCGCCGACGGGCGCGCAGAGCAGGTTGTTGCAGCAGTCGCCGTTGGCGGTGCAGTTGGTGTCGCCGAGGAGCCGGCAGGTCATCGGGCGGCGGCAGACGTTCTGCGTGCAGGTGAGGCCCGCGCAGCAGTCGGGCGACTCGGCGCACCCGTCGCCCTCCGCCTGGCAGGCGCAGCGGCCGCCCTCGCAGAGCATCGCGCCGCAGCACTCGAGGCTCCCCGCGCAGGTGGCGCCCTGCGGGTGGCAGCAGCGGAGCGCGACCGGCGTCGGGCGGCAGTCGAAGGCGCTGCAGCACTCCGACGCGCGGGTGCACGCGGAGCCCGGCGCCGCGCAGGCCGCGCACCGCCCGCCGGCGCAGCTCAGCGCGCCCGTGCAGGTGTTGCCGGCGCAGCAGGCCTGGCCCGACGCGCCGCAGGTGGCGGAGGCGGCGGCGCAGCGGCCCGACTGGCAGAGGAGCGTGCCGGTGCAGGCGTTGCCCGCGCAGCAGGGCTGCCCCGTCGCGCCGCAGGTGGTGGAGGCGCGGCAGGTGCCGGCGGCGCACTCGCCGCCGCGCTCGCAGGTGGTGCCGTTGCAGCAGGGCTGGCCGACCGCGCCGCAGGCGACCGGGCGGCGGCAGATGCCGCTGGTACACGCGAGTCCCTCGTTGCAGACGGAGCCGGGGCAGCAGGCGGCGTCGACGGTGCCGCACGCGCGGCACATGCCGGAGATGCAGGCGTTGCCGGCGAGGCAGGTGTCGCCGGCGCAGCAGCGCTGGGCGGGGCCGCCGCACTCGTCGGCGCGCTCGCAGACGCCGTCGCGGCAGACGGCGTTGTTGCAGCACTCCGCGGCGTTCTTGCAGACGCCGCCGACGTCGACGCAGCAGCGGCCCTCGTTGCAGCCGTAGTTGGAGCAGCACTCGAGCTGGCTCTCGCACGCGGCGCCGGCCGCGCCGCAGCAGATGCCCTGCTCGCACTCGAGCGTGCGGTTGCAGGCCTGGCCGCCGCAGCACGCGAGGCGGACGGCGCCGCAGCGGGGCGCGGAGCCGAGGTCGATCTCGGTCGCGTCGGCCTTCAGGTCGGAGTCGGGGATGTCCGGCAGCGAGCCGCGGGAGCAGGCGCAGACGAGAAGCAAGGCCGCCAGGGAGAGCCGCATGGGGGTGCTCGGTTTCCTACCACCAACGGGTGGCGGGGGGGGAAGTTCAGCGGCGGGCGAAGAACCAGTAGGGCGTCCGCTCGCGCGGGTCGGGCAGGCGGCGCGCGACGCCCGTGGGGCCGCTCACCTCGGCGGCCACCAACACGCGAACGGCGTCGCCGGGGATCGTCGCCTCGTACGCCCCGGCCTCACCGACCGTGGCCAGCGGGCGCCAGTCTTCACGCGCGTCGATGGGCTTCCAGAGCAGCCGCACCGACGCGTCTGCGGGGAGCGGCGCGGCGAAGGCGACGCGCACGCGGCGGTCGTCGGGGAGGAACTGGTGCCACTCCGCGGAGGGCTCGACGAGCGGCGGGAGCTCGGCGCGCCGCGCGGCCTCCCACGACGCGGGGTCGGGGAGCGCGCCCGCGAAGGACGGCGGGCTGCGGCGCGCGGCCTCCGCGGCGGCCTCGAGCGCGGCGGCGTCGGCGTCGACCCAGGGCTGCTCGCGGCGCCAGTGGAAGCGCGGCAGCCCCAGGTACGCCATCCGCAGGTTGTCGGTGAACTCCGCGATGTGCGCGGTGTGCCCGGCCATCGCCGCCCACGCCGCCCGCGACGCCGCGAGCTCGCGCCGCGCGTACGCGAGCCACGCGCCGTCGAGGCTCCCCTGGTACACCGCGAGCGCAGTGGCCGCGCGGAGCTTGTGGGCGTGGTACTCGGCGAGGTCGGCGAGGGCGACGCACTCGCGCTGGACGCTGCGCGCCTCGCGGCGCGACGGGTCGAGGGGCACCGCCGAGGCCCGGCGCGCGCGCGACGCCGCGTCGAGGAGCGCCTCGGCCACCTCGCGCGGGGAGAGGCGCGTGGTGGGCGCACCGGCGAGCAGGTCGCGCGCCGCCTCCCAGGGGCCCGCCACCGCGAAGCCGTCGAGCGGGAGGTGGCGCGCGGCGCAGGCGTGGGCGACGGGCCCCGCCTGCTCGGGGGGCGAGGCGAGGGTGGCGATGTCGCCGTTCCATTCGAGCTCGGGGGCGTGGTCGCGGTGGTCGGGGCCGCAGGTCATCCCCTGCTCGACCCAGGGGACCACTTCGCTCGCGGCCTGCATCGGCTCCCAGAGCGCGTCGGTGCCGAGGCGCCGCGCGAGCACCGTGCGGAAGGCGCGCTCGGGCGTCGCGGGGTCGTACGCGAGGCGCCCCCAGAGGAGGTAGGTGAGCTCGTCGCGACGGAAGGTCCAGGGCGAGAAGTCGTCGCCCGGCGCGGCGTTGTAGAACGTGCGCTGCGGGTAGAAGGCGTGCGTCGGTTCGAGCGAGAAGCCCGCCGCGCCGCCCATGGTGGTGGTCGCCACCGCGCGGCGCGTGAGGGCGTAGGGCGCGTGGCGGAAGATCCGGTGCGTCCCGCCAGCGCGCACCTGGAAGACGAAGCCGAAGTCGGGCTTCTCGTCGAGGTACGACTCGTGGGTGTACTGCGCCCAGGGCCCGGCCCAGTGCCCGCCCTCGACGGGGTAGGGCGCGCCGAGCTGCTCGCCGTTGAACTTCGCCTCCGCGACGAACCCGTCGCCCGCGGCCTCGCGCAGCGCGAGCACGTCGCGGGGCGCGGCCAGCCAGGTGCGGAGGTAGACGCGCGCGCCGGTGCCGGCGTCGTGCACGCCGCGGATGAAGGTGTCGGCGTACCAGCGCGCCGGCCGCTCGCTCTCGCCGATGCGGAAGCCCATCGCCCAGAGGTTCGGCACCGCGCGCGCGAGCGCCTCGGCCGCCTCGCGGGTGTAGCGCGCGACGTCCGCCTCGTCGGTGAGCGCCTGGTGCTCGAGGCCGAGCGGGTCGGTGTCGGAGCGGTACGTCATCAGGCCGACGCGGATGCCGCGCGACGCGGCCTGGTCGACGACGCGCCGGAGCGCGGCGAGGTTGCGCGCGCGGTCGGCCGCGGGCACGCCGACCTCCGGGTGCGACGCGCTCGTGGCGAAGTAGAGCAGCGCGTTGGGGAAGATGGTCGTGCGCATGTCGTACATCCCGTGCAGGTCGAGCACGTTGATGCGCGCGCGCATGAGCAGGTCGAGGTACTCGTCCCAGAAGGCGTCCTCGCGGAACCACCAGCGCGACTCGCCCGCGTCGGGCAGCGTGAGGAAGAGGTTGGCGGCGCGGAAGGGGACCGCCGGCGCGCCCCGCAGCCCCTCCGCCGCGTCGAGGGCCGCGGCGCCGTCGGCGCGCACGCGCTCCGCGAGTTCGAAGGCGCCGTACATCGCGCCGGGCGCGTCGCGGCCCACCACCGCGAGGCCCGCGTCGTCGCGCAGCACCGCGTAGGCGCCCTCCGCCGCCGCGAGCGCGCCGGGCGACGCCGCGACGAGCGCCTCCGCGCGGGGGCCGCCCGCGACCAGCACCGCGACGCGCACCGCGAGGGCCCGCTCGACGAGCGCGTCGCGCAGCTCGCAGTCGCCGCGCGACGCGGGGTCGGCGGGCGCGATCGCGCAGCGCGTCGCGGGCGTCGCGGTGTCCGCAGCGGCCACGTCGGCCGTTGCGTCCGCGGAACTCCGCGCGTCGGGAGGCGGTGCGACATCGGCGGCGGCCTCCGGGGGGGCGACGGTCGCATCGGCCCCCGACGCCGCACCCCCGCAGGCCCCCAGCGCCACGGAGGCCACGAGCAGAAGCGAACGAAGCTGCATGCGCCGACCATACTGCGGCGCCGCCGCCGCCGCGACGTCCCCGCCGCATTTTTCGGGTCGGTGGCGGGGTCTCCTCCCGTCCCCCGTGCGGAGGCCGCGCCGTGGCGCGCGGGCCGCGTTGTAGGGCGCGCCGCACGGCACCGAAAATCACGGCAGGCGCAGCGGATTGCGCGCGCCGTGAAAGGACGTCCCGACCGCCATGTTCAACGTCATCAAGCCCCTCTGCCTCGCCGCGCTGACGTTGACCGCCGCCGCCTGCGGGGGCGTCGGGAGCGAGGCCGTCGCGCCCGCGAGCGCCCCGGAGGCCCGAGGTGCCCGCGAGGCGCGCGCGGGCGACCTCACGACGCGGCCGCGCGTGCCCGCGGCGTACGAGGGGACGTGGCACCTCGCGGCGGACGGCGCGCGCTTCACGCTCACCGTCGGCCCCGGCGGCGCGTCGCTGCGCGCGGAGGGCGACGCGCTCGACCGCGCGGTGGAGGGCCTCGCGTGGGACGCGGCCGCGGCGCGCCTCACCTTCCGCGCGCTGGCGGCGGACGGCTACCGGTGGTTCGACGGCTTCGTCGCCGGCCCCGTCGTGCGCGGGCGCTTCGCGCGCGGCGACGCCGACCGCGCCCCGCGCGCCGACGCCTACGTCGGGCCGTGCACCGGGTGGAACGCCGACCTCGTCGACGCCGCGCTCTACCCGCGCGTGTACGACGTGCGCCTCGGCGACGGCCGCCGCGCGCGCCTCCGCCTCGACCGCCCCGCCGCCGCCAGCGCCGCGCCCGCCGCGACCTTCAAGGTCTACGGCAGCGACGCGCGCGGGGCCGCCGACGAGGAGCCCGAGCGCCCCGCCCGCGTCGACGAGTGGGACGGCGCCGCCCTCACCTTCGCGGTCGAGTACCCCGCGGGGCCCCTCACCTTCGCGGGCTCGGTCGACGGCCGCCGCGCGGGCGGAACCGCGAGCCTGCCCGGCTCCTTCGCCACCGTCGGGTGGACGGCGACGCGCGCCGAGGTGCTCTCGCACGGGCTCACCGCCCGCACGCGCGACGAGCGGCGCGCCTGGGCCGACCGCACCCGCCGCGCCCTCGAGCGCCTCATGATGGACGGCGCCCCCGCGCCCGCCTTCGCCCGCGTCACGCCGCTCTCCGCGGGCCTCTCGCCGATCCGCCCGCTCACCGCCGAGCCGGCAGGCGCGCTCCCGCAGGCGTACACCGTCGGGCAGGTGCGGCTGGAGTTCACCCTGCGCGACCCGCGCGGGGGCGCCGACGCGGCGCGCGCCGTCCACGCCTGGGTGGCGCGCCCCTCCGCCCCGCCTCCGCCGCGCGGCTACCCCGTCGTCGTCGCGCTCAATGGCCACGGCGGCAGCGCCCTCGCCGTGATGGACCCGAACAGCACGATCTACGGTTACGGCGACGCCTACGCCCGCCGCGGCTTCGTCGTGGTGGCCGTCGACGTCTCGCACCGCCCCGTGGCCGATCGCGCCGCGCTCTACGCGGATGTGCCCGACGGCGACGGCCCCTTCGCCGGCAACGGCGCGCACCCCGCCGTCCGCCATGGCGCGCTCCCGCCCGCCTGGGAGGAGGACGGCGAGCGCGCCTGGGACGTCTCCCGCGCCCTCGACTACGCCCTCTCGCTGCCCGACATCGACCGCGCCCGCGTCGCCGTCACGGGGCTCTCGATGGGCGGCGAGGTCGCCACCTTCGCCGGCGCCTTCGACGCGCGCTTCAGCACCGTCATCGCCGCGGGCTTCTCGCCCGACCTCAACGTCACCGAGCTCCACGGCAACCACGGCTGTTGGCGCTGGGCCGGCGGCGACGCCACGGAGTACGTCGACACCTCCGACCTCCACGCCCTCGTCGCCCCGCGCTCGCTCGTGGTCGAGACCGGCGTGCTCGACCGCACCTTCTCGGGCCTCGTCCCGCCGTTCGCCGCCGACAAGCAGGTGATGCGGCGCTCGCGCGTGGCCTGGGCCGACGCCGCGTCACGCGTCATCCACTTCCTCCACGGCGGCGTGCACGTCTACCGCGTCGGCGACCCCTTCTTCGACGACACCACCACCGCGGGCATCACCGTGCCGTCGGTCACCGGGCCGGAGGGCGCGAACCTGCTCGCGTGGCAGTTCGACCCCACCACGACGCTGCGAGCGATGAGCGTGTTCGACCTCGCCGCCGGCTTCAATCGTTGAGCAGGAGCTTCAGCACCACGTCCATCATCCGCCCAAACGGCGGCCGGAGCATCCCCGTCCCGTTGAGCGACGCCTGGTGGAAGACGGGCTTGAGCTTGCTCATCGCGTCGAAGCCCACCTGCCCGTGGTACGCGCCCATCCCGCTCGCCCCGACGCCGCCGAAGGGCATGTCGTGCTGCGCGATGTGGAGCATCACGTCGTTCACCGTGACGCCGCCCGACACCGTCTCCTGGATCACCCGCTGCGTCTCGGCCTTGTCCGCGCCGAAGTAGTAGAGCGCCAGCGGCCGCGGCCGGTCGTTGATGAACCCGATCGCCTCGTCGAGCGTGGCGTAGGGGCGCACCGGGAGGATCGGGCCGAAGATCTCGTCCTGCATCACGGCCATGTCGTCGGTGGCGTCGAGCACCAGCGTCGGGAAGAGCTTGCGCGACGACGGGTCGCGCGCCTCGCCGGCGGGGTTCACCTCGATCACGCGGGCGCCCTTCGCGCGGGCGTCGTCGAGGTACGACTGGAGCCGCGCGTGGTGCCGATCGTTGACGATGCTGGTGTAGTCGCCGTTGGTCACCACCGTCGGGTAGAGGTCGGCCGCGGCGCGCTGGCAGGCCTCGACGAAGGCGTCGCGCTTCTCCGCGGGGACGAGCGCGTAGTCGGGCGCGATGCACGTCTGGCCGGCGTTGAAGAGCTTCCCCGACATCACCCGGGTCGCGGCCGTCGCGATCGACGCGTCGCGGCTCACTAGCACCGGGGACTTGCCGCCGAGCTCGAGGGTCACGGGGACGAGGTTCTCCGCGGCGGCGCGCATCACCGCGCGGCCGACGCGCGTCGAGCCGGTGAACACCAGGTGGTCGAAGGGAAGCGCCGAGAAGGCCTCGCCCACGTCCGCACCGCCGAGTGCCACCGCCACGTGGTCGGGCTCGAAGGCGTCGCCGATGATCTGCCGGAGCAGTTCGCCCGTCGCGGGGGTGAGCTCGCTCGGCTTGAGGAAGGCGCCGTTGCCCGCCGCCAGCGCGCCCGCCAGCGGGGCCACGGCGAGGTGGACGGGGTAGTTCCACGGCGAGATGATGCCGACGACGCCGAGGGGCTGGGGGATCACCTCCGCGCGGCCCGGCTGGAAGAGCCAGCTCACCTCGGCCTTCCGCGGCGCCATCCACTCCTTGAGGTGCGCGCGCGTGTGCCGGATGCCCTCCACCGGCACCACCAGCTCGCTCACCATGCTCTCGATGCGCGAACGGCAGCCGAAGTCCTGGGCCACCGCGCGCGCGATGTCCTCCTTGCGCCGCAGGAGCGCGCGCTCGAGCGTGTCGAGCCACGCGACCCGCGTCTCCGCCGGCACCGCGCCCCGGCGGCGGTGCCCCTCGCGCAGCCGCTGGAGGGTCGCGCGCAGCGGGTCAGCGGGCGCGGCGGGGTTCACGGGCGTGTGCGCTTCGATCGTCATGGGGAGCACTCCCTTCGTGCGGCCCGCATCATGGGCGAAGCACCTACGGCGATCAACCGTCCGATCGATTCGAAGCTTCCTTCGCGGCCGCCGCGTCGAGGCGGCGCAGCTCGGCGCGCACCGACTTCAGCTCGATCTCGTTCTCGTGGAGGTGGCTCCACGCGACGTAGACCCACACCCCGATGAAGACCCCCGCCATGAAGGCGATGTAGAACGCCGCGAGCCCCCCGCCGAAGTACCACGCCGGCGCCGCCAGCAGCATCAGGACGACGAAGCGCGGGCTCCGCTTGAAGTTGCGATCGAGCCCGGACTTCGAGGCCTCCAGCCACGCGATGCGGTCCTGCAACTTCTGCCGTCGTTCGTCGCTCATCGAGTCTTCGGGCACGGACTCTCACATTCCCGCGCCGATGGCAAACGGCGAGTGGGCCTACCGCACCTCCCGCGCGTAGCGAACGGTGCGCCGCACGCCGTCGCGCTCCACCTCGAGCACCACGTCGTCGCCCGCCGCGCCCTCGACCCGCCGCTCCGCGTCCGCCGCGCCGCGCACGGGCTCCGCGCCGATCGTCACCACCCGGTCGCCGGGCCGCAGCCCCGCGCGGTCGGCCGCCGTGCCCGCCCCCACCGCGAGCACCTCCACCGCGCCCGACACCTCGCGGAAGGCCACCGCGCGCACCGCCACCGCGCGCGTCGCCGTCGCGAGGTCACCATCGAAACGCACCCGCACGCCGCGCGCCACCGTGCCCCGCAGCACCCGCACCGTCGTCGGCGCCGAGCGCCCGAGCGTCGGGTGCCACGCCACCACCGCGACGTCGCCCTCGGGCAGGCTCGTCAGCGCGAAGGCCCCGCGCCGGTCGCTGCGTGCCGACGCCGTCGTTCCCTCGGGGGGCGCGTCCGCCGGCGCCACCACCGCGCCCGCCACCGCGTCGCCGCGCGCGTCCACGACGTCGCCCTCGGCCGCGCCGCCCGCGCGAAGCTCCACGCGCCCGACGCGCGCCGCGCCCGACGCCGGCACCGCGGCCCCGAGCTCGACGCGAACGCAGCCCGGCGCCTCCACCACGAGCGTCGCGCGCCCCGGGCACAGGCGCTCGGCGCGCACCTCCTCGCCGTCGCCCGCGGTGAGCCGCACGGGGCCGCAGGAAGTGCGAATCTCCACCTGCGCAGGGCCCGCGAGGCAGCCGTCGCCGCGGAGTTCGAACGCGAGCGCCCCGCCCTCGCCGAGCTCGACGCGGATCGGGCGCGACGGGTCTTCGACGCGCAACGCCCGCGGCGCGAAGCCCGGGTGGCGCACCTCCAGGTGAACCGCGCGCGCGCCGCCCATCACCGTGTCGAAGGTGCCGTCGGCGTGCGTGATCGTGGTGGCCGAGCCCAGCGCGGCGCGGTCGAGCGAGGTGATCGACACCGCCGCCGCCGCCACGGGGAAGCCCCGCGCGTCGACCACGCGTCCCTCCACCCGACGGAGCGCGCCGGGCACCGTGAGGGTCACGGGGACGGTCGCGTCGTCGCCGACCTCGACCTCGGCGCGGGCCGCGACGCGTGCGCCGATGAGGGCCACCAGCACCACGTGGCCGCGCACCGACGGGACGCGGAAGGTGCCGTCGCCGAGCGTGAAGACGCGGCGCGGCAGCGGGTCTTGAAGGCTCCGCACCTCCACCTGGGCGCCGCGCATCGGGAAGCCGCGCTCGGTCACCACGCGGCCCTCCACCATGCCGCCGCGGTGGAGCGTCACCGCCACCTCCGCCCGCTCGCCCGCGCGGACGAGCCGCCCCTCGCTCTCGGCGCGCACGAAGGCCGGGTGGTTGGCCGTCACCACCACCACGCCCGGGGGAACCTCCTCGACGCGGAAGGCCCCATCCGCGCCCGTGACGAAGCCCGGCGCGACGCGGTCGGCCTGGATCCCCGCGGGCACCGGGACCACCGGGATCAGCGGCACGCGCCCCGGCATCACCCCGAGCTCGCCCGCGGGGATGAGCGGCCGCGGCCCGCGCGCCTGCGCGCCGAAGAGGGCCTCGCGGAAGGCCACGGTCGCGCCGGTGAGCCACGCCACCGCGCCGTCCTGGTCGCGCACGGTGAGCTCGACCTGCGCGTTGGCCACCGGGTTGCCGCGGCCGTCGAGCACGCGGCCCTCGACCACGGCGGCGCGGTCGAGCGCGAGCACCGCGGGGCCCTCGTGCGGGCTCACCGCGACGGCCGTGCGGGGCGCGTAGCCCGACGCGCGCACGGAGACCTGGTGCGGTCGGCGCAGGAGCCCCGGGACGTGAACACGCCCTGCGGCGTCGGCGACGAGCGCGCGGGGCGCGACGGAGAGCGCGTCTTCCGCCACGATCACGCGCGCGCCGGGGAGCGGGCGGCGCGTCTCGGCGTCGACCACGGTGGCCTCGAGCGACGCGCCCGCGCCGAGGGAGAGCGCGACCTCGCGGTGGTCGCCGGGCTCGAGCACCAGCGGCGCGACGGGCTCGGCGACGTCGTCGTCTCGGCTCGCGCGCAGCTCGTACACGCCCGACGGCAGGCCCTGCACGAGGAAGCGCCCGTCGTCGAGCACCGGCACCGTCCGCGGCGGCCACACCCCCGAGCCCGCGAGCAGCACGGTCGCGCCGCGCGCGCCGTCGCCGTGGGCCGTTCGAACCACGCCCTCGAGCGCGGCGAGCGCCCGCACCGTCAGCGTGAGCGACGCGGTCGGCGCGGGCACGCCGATGCGCCGGAGCGACTCGTAGCCCGCCTCGGCGACCTCGACGCGGTACGAGCCCGGCGCGAGCCCGTCGAGCGCGAAGCGCCCCTGCGTGTCGGCGCGCGCGACCCACGGGAGGTCGTCGCCGGGCGCGGCCCCCTCGCGCCACGCGCGCACCACGGCGCGGGCCAGCGGGTGCGGGTCGTCCTGTGCGCGGGCTTGCACGGCGCCCTCGATGCGCGCGCCGGCGCCCAGCGAGAGCGCGACGGGCGCCGGGTCGCCGCCGTGCACGCGGACCACCGCGATGGCGCGCGCGCGGTCGGGCGCGGTGGCGACCACCCAGTAGCTCCCCTCGGGCAGCGCCGCGAGCGCGAAGCCGCCGTCGGCGCCCGACGTCGCGCGCCCCAGCGGCCACGTGCGCCCCTCGTGGACGAGGATCGCCTGCACCGAGGCGCCCGCGACGGCGGCGTGGTCGACGCCCTCGACGCGTCCGGCGAGGGTGCGCGTCGGGGCGGGGGCGCGCGTCGGCGCGGGCGCGGCGGCGGTTGCGCGTGGCGGGGCGGGCGTGGCGGCGCGGCGCACGCCCGGCAGGGCGGCGAGCACGAGCGCGAGGGAGGCGAACGCCACGCGAGCGAACACGGTCGCCTCTCGAACGCCGGACACGGGGGGAGCCTATTCCCGCCGGGGACCGGGGCGCCAGCGGGGCGCTGTCAGGCGCGCAGTTCGGCGTTGGGGTTGCGCGATTCGAAGTGGCCGATGGCGGCGTCGCCGACGGCCTTCACGGAGGCGGCGAAGAGGGCGGGGCGGGCGATCCAGCCGACCACGGGGACGTACGCGGCGGCCTCGCCGACGGCCTTGACGCCGACGTTCTTGGCGCCGGCGAGGGCGATGAGCTTGAGGGCCTCGTCGTCGGTGAGGGCCTCGCCGTACGCGCGGGCGATGTCCGCGACGAGCTTCACCTCCGCGGCCGTGATGGCGAACGACGTCCCCGGCAGCGGGACGAGCGACCCGACGCCCGCGCCGGCCGCGTAGCGTCCCACGAGATCCTTGCAGTAGTTGCGCGCCAGCATCGAGGCACCTCCGCGGTGCGCGGGACAGGGATCGGACCTGCGACCACCTGTGTGTAAGACAGGCGCTCTACCACTGAGCTACCCGCGCGACGGCCGCCGTTGTATCCGCAGCGGCGCGCCGTTGCAAGGCGCCGCCGCATCCGCAGGGCGCTGGGGTGCGCTCACAGCATCGACGCGTCGGTGTCGACGCCGAGCCCCGCGCGCCCGGCGAGGACGGCGACCGGGTCGGCCACCATCGCGTGCTGGGCCGCCATGTGGACGTCGCGGAACATCCGCTCGAGCGGCTCCCCGGCGCGCGCCGCGCCCGCGCCCGCGGCCTGGAAGAGCGCGTCGACGGCGGCCACGGACTCGCGCGCAGCGTGGCAGGCGGCGAGGCGCAGCGACGCGCGGGCGTCGAGGGAGCCCGCGTCGCCCGCCCCGCGCGCGGCCTCGCGGAGCGACGCGCGGGCGGCGCGGACGCGCGCGTCGGCGAGGGCGAAGGCGTGCTGGGCGAGCTCGCGGTGCGCGAGGGGGCGGCGGGCGCCCGACGGGGTCTTCTCGCGCGCGAGGGCGGCGAAGCGGGCGACGGCGGCGGCGGCCACGCCGAGCGCCGCGGCGGAGACGCCGAGCGCGAGCACGCCGAAGGGCGACGCGCGGTACGCGGGCGACGGGTGGCGGGCTGGCGCGGCGAGCGAGAAGCAGCGGTCGGCGGGGGCGAGCGCGCCGTCGACGACGAGGTCGTGGCTGCCGGTGGCGCGCAGGCCGAGCACGTCCCAGTTGGGGACGACCCGCGCGTCGTCGGCGCGGAGCATCACGCAGCGCGTCTCGGGCGCCCCCCGCGCGTCGAGCACGGGGCGCCCGCCCTCGCAGAGCACCACGCCCACCATGCGCCAGCGCGCGTGCTCGCAGCCGCTGGCCCACGACCAGCGCCCCTCGACGCGCACCGCGTCGCCCTCGCGCGTGGCCCGCCCCGACGGCGCGAACACCCCGCACGCGAACGCGTCGTCGGGCCCGAACACCTCCTGCGCGGCGGCCTCCGAGAGGTACGCGGCGGTGAGGCCGGCGGTGGCGCCGATCATGGCGAGCCAGCCCGCCGAGCCGTCGATGCGGGCGGCGCGCTCGACGCCGTCGACGTAGGCGAGGAGGTCGCCGCCGGCGCCGCCGTGCTCCGCGGGGACGAGGGTCTTGAAGACGCCGGTGGCGGCGAGGGCGGCGACGGCGTCGGCGTCGTGGCGGCCGTCGCGCTCGGCCTGGGCGATGCGCGGGGCGATGACGGCGGCGGCGCGTTCGAAGGGGTCGGGGTGCATCGGGGCCGCGAGTCTATCGCGGTGCTGGGCCTACGCGGCGGCGAACACCCACCAGCCGAAGCCCATCTTCCCGCGGTAGCCCTCCTCGTAGCGGGCGCGCCGCTCGGCCGCGTAGGCGCGCGCGGCGGGCTCGTCGGACTGCTCGAAGGGCGCCCGCCAGCCGGCCTCGAACGCGTCCCACTCCGCCAGCGTCGAGCGCGCGTGGTGGACGGCCCGGAGCCCCGCCCGCTCGGCCTCGCGCGCCACGTCGTCGGCTGACGGAAGCTCGCCCATCGACGCGCGCAGCTCCGCGGACGCGCCCGCCTCCCACACCGCCTCCGCGAAGAGCATCGACGCCCCCGGCGCCATCCGCGCCGCGAGTTTTTCGAACAGGGGGTAACCCCCGAGCGCGCCGCTGGCGCCGACCGCGAGCAGCACGTCCGCGGGGCCGTCGTACCGCGCGGCGTCGCCCTCGATGAAGGAGACGCGCGGCTCGAGGTGGCGGCCCACCGCGCGGAGCCTCGCGCGCGACACGTAGAGCGAGCGCCTCTCGACGCCGACGCCGCGGGCCCCCTCGGAGGCCTCGGCGAGGTCGAGGAGGAGCTCGCCCCAGCCGCAGCCGAGGTCGGCGAGGCGGGCGCCAGGGCGGCGCAGGCGCGCGACGAGGGCGGCGGCGCGGTCGTCGCTACACGGGCAGTTGAAGCGGAGGGGCGAGCGGACGAGGTGGGGGGCGTGGTCCACGGCGCGAACAGAGCGCAGCGCCCGCGGCTTGTCGAGAAAAGTGCCTACCGCGCGAGGTAGACGGCGTTGACGTGGACGTCGATGGCCGTCGCCGGCCGGCCCTCGCGCTCGACGGTGAGGGAGACGTCGCGGAGGGCGGTGCGGTCCATGGCCTGGCGGACGCCGACCTCGCCGAGGTCGGAGACGGGGCGGCCGTCGATGGCGGTGATGCGGTCGTCGACGCGGAGGCCCGCGGCGCGCGCGGGGCACACCGCGTCGAGGGCGAGCACGCGCACGTAGTCCTCGTGGATCTCGTACTCCACGCCCATGCCCACGAGCGGCGTCGGCGGGCCCGCGCGCAGGGTGAGCGTGACGCCGCGGGTGAGCTGCATCATCACGTTGCCCCCGTCCGCGGCCCCGTCGGGCACGCCGGTGAACTCGATGTCCGACACGAGCTCGGACACGGCGCCGTCGTCGTCGCGGAGCTCGAAGCGCATCCGCGCGCGCGGGTCGAGGCGCAGCGTCACGGACGCGTCGCGCCACGTCGGGCGCAGGGTGTCGCGCGCGACGGGCGAGCGGTAGATCTCCTCGCCGTTGCGGATGAGCACGCAGTAGAGGTCGGGGTCGCCGTCGTCGTCCCAGGAGCGCTGGTCGGTGCGGCTCGGGGGCAGGTCGGCGGAGAGGAAGGTGAGCTGGCGCAGCTCGGGCGGCGGCGCCATCAGCCCGCCGCTCTCGACCATGCCGGGCGGCGGGGTGCGCGCGGGCGTGTGGTAGCGGGGGAAGATCGTGCCGCACGACGCGAGCGCGGCGGCGACGGCGGTGAGCGCGAGGGGCGAGGCGGCGGTGCGGTGCACGGGCCGGGAAGATAGACAGAACCTCGCCGCGCCGTCACCCCTCCCGCGCGAGCGCGCGGCGCCCTCGCGGTGCCCGGATGGTGTACGGTCTCGGCCCGTGCGACCCGCCCTCGCCCTCGCCCTTTCCCTGGCGCTCGCGGCCTGCGGCGCCTCGCGGCGCGGCCCGCGGCCGACGATCCTCAACGTCCCGCCGCCGGCGCCCGAGCCGGAGGCCAACGAGGTTCGGATCATGCCCGCGGCGCTCCGGCCCGACGCGCCCGACGCGCCCGAGACGGCCCCCGGCGCGTCGCTCCCGGCGATGGCGCGGCGCGCGCTCGACGGCGCCCAGATCGACCTCGTCCGCTGCTACGAGCGGCTCCTCGTGCGGCGCCCGTCGGCCGCGGGCGGGCTCGAGGTGCAGCTCGACCTCGGCCGCGACGGCGCCGTGACGCGCGTCCACCTCGACCGCACGGGCGGGGAGGATTTCGCCGCGATCGAGCCCTGCGCGCGAGAGGTGTTCGCGGGGCTCCGCGTGCGCGACGTCGACCCCGGCGGGCGCTACATCTCGCGCGTCTACGCCTTCACCAACCCGCCGATCGACCGCGTCGTCCACGGCGCCGTGATCGTCTCGCCCCCGCCCCGCCCCGCGCGCCCGGCCCGCCCCGCCCGCGCCGCCCGACGCCGCGGGGCCGCGCCGCCCCCTCCGCCGCCCGCCCCCGAGGCCCCCGCCGCGCCCGCCACGCCCCGCGAGGGCCCCGGCTCGCTCAACGCGGAGGAGCTCTCCCGCGGGCTCGGCGACCTCGCGCCGCTGCGGGCCTGCGCCACGATCGCGCTCCGACGTGCGCGACGTCCGCCCGCCGAGGCGTCGCTGCGGATGACGGTGGGGCCCGACGGTCGCGTGACGGAGGCCGAGCTCACGGGCGCGCCCGCGCCGGTGGCGACGTGCGTGGCGGAGGCCGTCCGCGAGGCCCGCTACCGCGCGTCGGGGATCGTGGTGCGTACGACGTTGCCGCTCGCGTTCCGTCGGTAGCGGGCGGGTTTGCGCTTGACGCGCGGGGCCGCCGGCCGCCCATGCTCCCGCGCCATGAGCGACTACGTCCCCCCCAAGGTCTGGACCTGGAACAAAGAGAGCGGCGGCCGGTTCGCCAGCATCAACCGCCCCATCGCAGGCGCGACGCACGAGAAGGAGCTCCCGGTGGGCAAGCACCCGCTCCAGCTCTACTCGCTGGCGACGCCCAACGGCGTGAAGGTCACGGTGATGCTCGAGGAGCTGCTCGCGCGCGGCGTGACCGGCGCCGAGTACGATGCGTGGCCCGTCGACATCCTGAAGGGCGAGCAGTTTGGCAGCGGCTTCGTCGCGGTGAACCCCAACTCCAAGATCCCCGCGCTGATGGACCGCGGCACCGACCCCCCGACGCGCGTGTTCGAGTCGGGCGCGATCCTGCTCTACCTCGCGGAGAAGTTCGGTGAGCTCCTGCCGAAGGAGCACCGCGCGCGGACCGAATGCCTCTCGTGGCTCTTCTGGCAGATGGGCTCCGCGCCGTACCTCGGCGGGGGCTTCGGGCACTTCTACGCCTACGCCCCCACGAAGATCGAGTACGCCATCGACCGCTTCGCGATGGAGGTGAAGCGCGAGCTCGACGTGCTCGACCGACGGCTCTCCGAGGCGCGCCACCTCGGCGGCGACGAGCTCTCCATCGCCGACATCGCCGTGTGGCCCTGGTACGGCGGGCTCGTGCGCGGCGAGCTCTACAGCGCCGGGGAGTTCCTCGACGCGGCGAGCTACAAGAACGTCGTCCGGTGGGCCGACGAGCTCGCCGCGCGCCCCGCCTTCCGCCGCGGGCGCATGGTCAACCGCACCTTCGGGCCGCCGCACGAGCAGCTCCGCGAGCGCCACGACGCGGGCGACTTCGACACCCGCACGCAGGACAAGCTGGAGCCCAAGGGCTGACCGCGCGGAGAAGGTTCGCCCCGCGAACCACCCCCCCGGAACGTCCCCCCCGCCGCGCGTTGCGGTAGTGCCTTCGCGCGATGAACCGCCCCGCCGCCCCGATGGCCCTCCTCGCCGCGCTCGCCGCCGGCGCCTGCGCGTCGCGCACCGCGGTGATCCACGTGGCCCACCCCTCGCCGCTCTCCCGCTGGGGGCGCAACGTCGGCGTCGAGCGCTTCGCCAACGAGGTGACGCCCGACGTCTCCGGCCCCATCGCGCAGGGCCTCGAGGCCAGCGGCGCCTTCCGCGTCACGCCGCCCGCCGAGCAGCAGATGCGCATGATCGGCCGCATCGAGACCGACGCGATCGACCCCGAGCGCCTCGCCAGCCGCGCGCACACCTGCGTCCGCCAGGTGCCCGAGCAGCGCACGCGCACCGTGCCCGTCCCCACCCCCGACGGCCGCGGCGGCATCACCATGCAGATGGTGACGCAGAGCTACACCGCGATGGTCGAGCACCCCTACTCGTGCACCCAGCTCGTGCGGACGGTGACCGCGCGCTTCCGGGCGCGGGTGACGGTCAACGCGCTCACGCGGCCAATCCGCGAGGTGTTCCAGCACACGGTGGCGCTCGAGGACGCGCGCGAGTCGCTCGGCCTGCGCGGCTCCGACAGCGAGGACCACGACCCCGAGCCCGTCGACGGCCCCGCCCTGCTCGACGAGCTGCATCGCCGCGCCGTCGGCGAGGTGCTCGACCGCGTGCTCCCGCGCGTCGAGGACGTCGAGGTGGACTTCGCCGACTGCCGCGACCCGCGCTGCGACCAGGGCCTCACGCACGTGCGCCAGCGGAGCCTGCCCGAGGCCGTCGCCCAGTTCGACGCCGTGGTGCGCGCGACCAGCGCGCAGAGCCCCGACTCGCGCGTGCGCCAGCAGCACGCCGCCGCCCTCTTCAACCGCGGCGTGGTGCGCGGCTACGACGGCGCGCTCGCCGAGGGCGTCGCCGACCTCACGCAGGCCATCGCGCTCGACAACACGCACCAGGACTGGGCCGTCCACCTCACGCGGCTCCGCGCGCTCCAGGGCGAGCGCGAGCGGGTCCGCTTCCGCGGCGAGACCACCACGCTCCGGCAGCGCCACGGGGTTCGCTGAGAGGCTACGCGCGCAGCAGGTAGACGCCCGCGCCGACGAGGCCGATGGCGACGAGCTTCGAGGGCGTCATCGCCTCGCGGTAGATGACCATCCCGAGCACGACCGCGCCGATCGCCTCGACGCCGAGCACGATCGTGTTGGAGACGCCGATCTCCTGGCGGCGGAGCGCGACCGCCTGCATCGTCGCGCCGCCGCAGAAGCACACGTAGATGAGCGCCGCCGGCAGCGCGCGCCGCAGCCCGTCGGACGCCTTCATGAACACCGCCCCGCCCGCGTACGCGAACGCGGCGAGGAGGTTGAGCAGCAGCGGCGACCTCATGCGGTCGCTACACCCGCTTCGCGCCGGCGACGATGTGCTCGACGAGCGGGCCGTAGCCCTGGAGGGCCGTCCGCTGGAGGTAGAGCCCCATGCCGCGGAGGCCGCCGAGCTCCTCGCCGCCGCCCGCGCGCCCCGGGCCGCCGTGGAGGAGCTGCGGGAGCACCGTGCCCGGCCCGAGCCACGCGCCGGAGACCTTCGCGTTGACCACCGTCACGCGCCCGTGGAAGGGCGCGATGCCCATCACCACCTCGGCCGCGAAGGCGCGGTCCTCGGTGTACACGCTCGACACCAGGCCCCCGCCGCCGCGGCGAACCAGCGCCACCGCCTGCTCCGCCCCCTCGTACGGAACCACCGTCGCCACCGGCCCGAACACCTCGTGCTCGTGCACCGACGCGCCGCGCGCGGGGTCGTCGACCGCGAGCAGCGTCGCCGCGACGAAGTAGCCCTTGCCCTCGGGCGCGCCGTGGCCCTTCACCGGGTCGGCGCCGCCGAGCACGACGCGGGCGCCGTCGGCCGAGAGCTTCGCGATCCCCTCTCGCACCTCGCGGAGCTGCGACGCGGTGGACACCGGGCCCATGGTCACGCCGTCCGCGGTCGGGTCGCCGACGCGCGTGGTGGAGAGGCGGTCGGCGAGGTCTTCGAGCACCGCGTCGAGCTGCTCGCGCGGCACGAACACCCGGCGGATGGCGGTGCACTTCTGCCCGGTCTTCTGCGTCGCGTCGCGGACGACGTCGGCGAGGAAGACGCCCCAGGTGTCGCCGCCGCGCTCGACGTCGGGCCCGAGCACCGCGGCGTTGAGGCTGTCGGCCTCGATGTTCACGTGGGCCGAGTGGGCGAGGAGGTTGGCCTTCGAGCGCAGCATCAGGCCCGTCGAGTGGCCGCCGGTGAAGGCGAGCACGTCCTGCCCGCCGAGGCGGTCGATGAGGTCGCCCGTCGCGCCCGCGATGAAGGACAGCGCGCCCGGCGGGAGCGCGCCCGACGCGACGAGCAGCTCCATGATCCGGTGCGACACGAGCGCGGTCGCCGTCGCGGGCTTGCTGATGACGGGGACCCCCGCGAGCAGCGCCACCGCGGCCTTCTCCGCGAGCCCCCAGGCCGGGAAGTTGAAGGCGTTGACGTGAACCGCCACGCCCGCGCGCGGCACGAGCACGTGCTGCCCCATCACGCGCGACGAGCGCCCGAGGTTGACGGGCTCGCCGTCGGCCAGCCAGCGGCACTCGCCGAGCGTCTGCCCGAGGTCGGCGTACGCGGTGAGCGTCCCCGACGCGCCGTCGATGTCGAACTTCGCGTCCGAGCGCGTGTTGCCGCCGTTGCGCATCGCGAGGTCGAGCAGCTCGTCGCGCTTCGCGTGGATCGCCTGCGCCATCGCCCGCAGCGCCTCCGCGCGCTGGGCGAAGGTGCGCGACCGGAGCGCGGGGCCGCCGACGTCGCGGGCGAACGCGAGTGCGGCGCCGAAGTCGACGCCGTCGGAGTTGGCCTCGGCGAGGGGCTCCTCGGTGGAGGGGTTGACGAGCACGGCGGGGCGGCCCGAGCCCGCGACCCAGCGGTCGCACACGAAGCTCTGGAGGGTGGTCATGGCGCGCGAAGGTAGTCGAGCCGGCGCCCGGTGGGGAGTGGGTTGTGGGGCAGCGAGGACGGCGGTCAGGCCAAAGGCAGCGCGAGCCGCGCGAGCGCGGTGATCAGCGACTGGCGGTCAGTCGAGGAGGCCATCGCAGCGCCAGCGGTCGAGGAGGAAGTCCCATAACTCCCGGCGCCGACCGAGCCTCGGGCGCACGGCGTCCCAACGCGGGAGCACGTCGCCGCGCAGCGTCAGGTACGACCACACGTCGCAGTACTGCGCCTCGCGGAGGATGCGCGCGATCCAGTAGACGCGGTCGTCCTCGGTGCCCTCGCGCAGGGCGCGCCACACGGCCTCATTGGTCACCGGCGCGTCCCAGTTGAAGTAGGGCACCGCGCCCGGGTCGAGCACGTCGCGCGAGATCGTCCAGGGCGGGGCCACGGGGGGGGAAGGTATCACCCGCGCCGAGCGGGCGGTGAGCGGGTCTTGCCTCGCGGCGTGGGCGCGCTCGCTTCGCCTCCATCCCCGCTCGCCGAGCCTCGCGCGTTTCCCCTTCCTCCGCCGCAGGAAGCGGCAGAGGAAGGGCCTCCAGAACATCTACAGCACGCGCGGGATCGGACTCGTCGACGGTCGTGGCACGCGCCGCCCGGAGTCCACGAGACCAGGGCGTACGAGATCGAAGCGTACGAGATGTAAAGGCGCCCTTCCTCTGCCGCTTCCTGCGGCGGAGGAAGGGGAAACGCGCGAGGCTCGGCGAGCGGGGATGGAGGCGAAGCGAGCGCGCCCACACCGCGAGACCAGACCCGCTCCGAACCCCAGGGCGCTTCTCGCGACCTTGCCTCTCTGTTATGGATTGTGCGTCGTGAACCCCATGGACTTCCGCGACCTCCCGATCGCGCTGCACCTCGGGCGCTGGAAGGCATCACGATGAACCGCTGGATGCGGGACCCGCGCGTCGAGCGGGCGGAGACGGACGCCTTCTTTGCCGAGCGCGCCGAGCGCGCCGGCGACCTGTCGTCCGCGCGGGAGAGGTACCGCGCGGCGGCCGAGAGCTTCGCCGCGGTATCGCTCTCCGTCCCCGCCGACCACCCCAACACGCGCACAGACCTCGCCATCGCCGCCGTCGCGACCTTCGCGCGCGGCGGCTCCTACCCACGCGCCATCGACCACGCACGCCGCGTCCTCGCCGAGCCGGGGGCGCTCACGGAGAGCGGACGCGCGGAGCTCCTCCGCCTCTTGCGGGCGTACGAGCAGGATCCTCGGTGAGCTGGCGGCCTTCGATGCCGCTGCCGTCCCGGAGTCCTGGCACGAGATGTTTCAAGCCCTCACCGTGATGACGGTCGAACCCGGCTGGGACGTCCCGCTCATCGCTTGGACGAGTTCGTCGGCTGCGCCCAACGCGATTGGGCACGGCGTCGATTCGGTCGTGACGATTTCCTCCGCGCCAGACGCGGACCATATCACCGCGCGCTGTTCATCACGCTGGCACCGGCAGGTGCGGGCATACAACTGGAACGCGGCGACTTTCCCTGTCTCAGCCGCTGCGGTGCCTCGCGTCCCCCGTCGCCGCATCCCGCACGGCCGTTTCGCGCCGTGACGCGCCCGCGCACCGCGCATCCGTGGGTGACGTCCGCGCGGCACTCCTGGTAGCTTCCGCGCACCTTGTCCGACGCGCGTGACACCCCGGAGTCCTGGCTTGCGTCGACGCTGCGCGCCGAGCTCCCGCTCACCGAAGGCCCCTACGCGCTCGCGCTCACCGGGACCTCCTGCGACGGCGCGCACGTCGCAGCCTCGCTCCGGCTCACCTCGCCGCCGCGCCCCGAGGATCCCCCCTACGAGCCGCCGCCCCCGCACGCGCGGGAGCTCGCGCTGCTCGACGTCGCGCACGCCGCCAACCGGGCGCGCGCCGGGGCCTTCGTCCGCGCCTGGGCCGCGTCGGTGCGGCGCGCGCTGCACGACCTCACCACGTCGCCGCTCCCCGACCCGCCGTGGTTCGGCCCGATGGACCTCGGCAACCCCGCGGCCCTCGCCGCCACGCTCCACGACGCCGCGCTGGTGACGTACGAAGACTTCCTCGGCGCCTTCGCCGCGCGCAAGCACCTCGGGCGCTTCTTCGCGCTCACCGCGGACGTCGCCGGGGCCGCGCTCGCCCTCGTGCACGAGGTCGTCACCGAGCGCCCGCCCTTCGTCGAGACCGACCGCATCCTCCTCCGCGCCCTCACCACGCCCTGGAACGACGACCCCCCGCCCGGCCCCTCCCGCGGCGGCGTCCGCGTGCGCTACGGCGGCGTCGTGGCCGCCTTCGAACTCAGCGTGCTGGCCGGCGGCACCGCGCGCGACAGCAAGCAGCAGGAGCTCGAGCTCGTCGGCGCCGAGCACCTCGACGACCTCCCGCGCGTCGAGGCCTACCTCCGCGCCTGGCGCGACGTGCTCCCCGAGCACGCCTCGCTCTTCACCGTCGACGACCTCGAGCTCGTCATGCCCCACGACCTCGTCCTCCCCGACGTGCTCTCGCTCAAGCGCGCGAGGCGCCGCGAGGACTTCCTCCGCGCCTTCGCGAAGCGCTGGTCCTTCGACGCGCGCCGCCACGCCGCGAAGCGCCGCTAGCCCTGTTCGCGCGGCCGCGCCCGTGCGACATTCGCGAGGCGATGACGACCCGGCACCTCGCGCTCGCGGCCCTCGCCCTCACCGCCTGCGGGGGCGCTCCCGACGGCGCAGCCCCCCTGCCCGACGCCGCACGCGTCCCCGACGCCGCGCTCGTCGCCCCGGACGACGCGCTCCCGCCGCTCGACGACGTCACCCTCGACGCGTCGCGCGATGACGTCGCGCCTGCCGCCGACGTCCCCGCCGCGCCCGCGGGCCCCGACGTCCCGCCGGTCGAGACCACCGACAACCAGTGGCGCTGGGTCGACATCCCCGGCTCGGCCTGCGCCAACGGGACGCCGACGGGCTTCGGCGTCAACCGCCGGCCCGGCGCCCGGGGCGTGCTCATCTTCCTCCAGGGCGGCGGCGCGTGCTGGGACGGCGCGTCGTGCTGGGGCCCGGTGTCGACGTCGTTCTTCGTGGCGACGGGCTACGGGCGCGTCCAGTTCGCCACCGACGTGATCGCGCTCGCCTCGCTCTTCCTGCGGCGCGACGCGGCCGCCAACCCCTTCCGCGATTTCAACCTGGTGTACGTGCCCTACTGCACCGGCGACGTGCACGCGGGCGACCGGGTGGCCACCTACCAGTGGCTCGGCAACCGCCCGACGCACCACCGCGGCGGGCACAACCTCGGGCTCTTCCTCCCGCGCATCGCGGCCACCTTCCCCGACGCCGAGCGCGTCTTCCTCGCGGGCGACAGCGCGGGGGGATTCGGCGTGGCGCTCAACCTCCACCGCGTGGTCGAGGCCTTCCCCCGCGCCCGCGTCGCCGGCCTCGACGACTCGGGCCCGCCCGTGCAGCCCGCCGGCGACCGCTGGGCGACGTGGGCCGCGGCGTGGGGCGTGCGCTTCCCGCCCGAGTGCCCCGCGGCCTGCGCCACCGACATCGACGTCGCCATCGACGTCTACCGCCGCCGCCTCGGCGACACGCGCGTCGCGGTGATGTCGTTCGAAAACGACCTCGTCATCCGCACCTTCATGGGCCACGACGCGCAAAGCTACGGGCTCCGCCTCCGCGCGCTCGCGGGCCGCGTCGACGCGCAGTGGCCGAGCGCGCGGTACTTCCTCACGCCGGGCGTCTCGCACGTGCTCGAGATCCAGCCCGTCCGCCCGCCCGGCTACGACGACTGGGTCCGCCGCTTCGTCGAAGGCGACCCGACGCTGCGCAGCGTCCAGCCCTGACGTCGCGCCGGGCGCATCCTCCCGGTTCGTGCACGCGTCGGTGACGCGCGCGGAGCGTTTCGCACCACCTGTCCTCTTGCGCCACAGCCGCGCGCCCGCGCCACGCCGCGCGCGCCTCGTGGAACGTGCGATGCACGCGGCGCCCGCGGTCGGAGCGGCGGTCACCAGAGGCCGCGGCGCGCGACAACAAAGGACGAGCACGATGGACCACAACGGCACGCAGGGGCAGGGCAACGGCTACCGCAGCAACGGCGAGGGCTACCGCGCGAGCGGCCCGCAGGGCGGCTCGTACAGCCGCGGGGCGGAGGGCTACGGCGGGCGCGACGACTACCGCGGGGCGGAGGGCTACGGCGGCCGCAACGACTACCGCGGGAGCGAGTACGGCGGCCAGTCGCAGGGCGGCTACGGCTACCAGTCGCGGGGCGGCTACGCCCAGGGCGGATCCCGCGGGTCGGAGGGCTACGGCGGCCGCAACGACTACCGCGGCAACGAGGACAACACGACGTACGCGCAGGGCGGCTACTCGCAGGGCGGCTACTCGCAGGGCGGCTACGGCAGCAGCTCGCAGGGCTCGACGCGCGGCGGGCAGGGGCGCGACTCCTTCCAGGAGCGGCCCGAGGACAGCGACGCCGTGGTGAAGGTGATCGAGGTGCTCGCGCAGTCGGAGCAGGGCTGGGACGACGCCGCGCGCCGCGCCGTCGAGCAGGCGTCGCATTCCGTCCGCAACATCCGCTCGCTCTACATCAAGGACATGCAGGCCGTCGTGCGCGACGGGCGCATCGCGCAGTACCGCATCACCGCCAAGCTCTCCTTCGTGCTCGACGGATCCGACCAGCCGCACGACGACCGCGGCCGCTCGTCGCGCATGCGCTGACGGCACGCCCGCTGCTACCCACCGCCGCGCGGCCCACCGCGGCCGCGAAGGAGCGTTCCCCCCGCCATGAGCGAACTCGCCCCCCTCCCCCACGCCCCCGGCACGCGCGGCAGCGCCATCATCGAGCGCCGCTCCTGGGTGCGCGCCACCTCGGCGCCTTCGCGCTGACGCTCGGCACGCTGCTGGTGCTCTTCGCGCTCTGGGCCATCCGCCGCTGACCGCCGCGGGCGTTGCGACGGCGCGGCGCCTTGCGTAGCGTCGCGGCCCATGCGCCTCGACCGCGCGGATTTCCTCCAGCTCGTCCGCACCGCCCCGCTCGTCTCCGTCGACCTCGTCGTCCGCGACCCCGCCGGCCGCGCGCTGGTGGGCTGGCGCGTCAACCGCCCGGCCCGCGACGCGTGGTTCGTGCCCGGCGGGCGCGTCTACAAGGACGAGCGCCTCGACGACGCCTTCCGGCGCATCACGGCCGCCGAGCTCGGGCGCGCGAGCGAGCGCGCGGCCGCGAGCTTCCTCGGGGTGTTCGAACACCTCTACGACGACAACGGCCTCGACGCGCCCGGCGTCGGGACGCACTACGTGGTGCTCGCGTACGGGCTCCGCGTGGACGGAGATTTCCGCCTGCCCGACGCGCAGCACAGCGCGTGGCGGTGGATGACGTCGGCCGAGCTCCTCGCCGAGCCCGCGGTGCACCCGAACACCCGCGCATACTTCGAAGCGCCGCGCGGGTGATGGGGGCCGGAAGGCGCCTTCCTGTTTGAGGGCAGGCGCCTTTCCGAACGGAGGAAGGCGCCTGCCGCTCCACCGGCAGGCGCCTGCCGGTCAGCGGGCGGGGTCGTACCCGAGGTTGGGCGCGAGCCAGCGCTCGGCCTCCGCCACCGTCATCCCCTTGCGGGCGGCGTAGTCCTCCACCTGGTCGCGGCCCACCTTGCCGAGGGTGAAGTAGCGCGCCTCGGGGTGGGCGAAGTAGAGCCCGCTCACGCTCGACGCGGGCCACATCGCGAACGATTCGGTGAGGGCGATGCCGGCGTTCTTCTCCGCGTCGAGGAGGCGCCAGAGCGTCCCCTTCTCGGTGTGGTCGGGGCACGCGGGGTAGCCCGCGGCGGGGCGGATCCCGCGGTACTTCTCCGCGTGGAGGTCGGCGACGGAGAGGTCTTCGTTGCGGCCGTAGCCCCACTCGCGGCGGACGCGCTGGTGCAGGCACTCCGCGAACGCCTCGGCCAGACGGTCGGCGAGCGCCTCGGCCATGATCGCGTTGTAGTCGTCGTGGTCGCGCTTGTAGCGGGCCACGAGCTCCGCGAGCCCGACGCCCGTGGTGACGGCGAACGCGCCGAGGTGGTCGGCGAGCCCCGCGGCCCGCGGCGCCACGAAGTCCGCGAGCGACTGATGCGCCTTGTCCGCCCCCCGCGCCGCCTGCTGCCGCAAGAAACGGAACGTCTCCGCCACCTCCGCCCGCGCCTCGTCGCGGTACACGGCGACGTCGTCGCCCACCGCCGCGGCCGGGAAGATCCCGTACACGCCGCGCGCGCGGAGGAGCTTCTTCGCGACGATCTCGTCGAGGAGCGCGTTGGCCTCGTCGAAGAGCTTGCGGGCCTCGGCCCCGTGGCGCGCGTCGTCGAAGATGCGCGGATAGACGCCCTTGAGCTCCCACGTGTGGAAGAAGGGGGTCCAGTCGATGTACTCACGCAGCGTCGCGAGGGGGAAGTCGTCGAGCACCGTCACGCCCGTCCGCTCGGGCGAGGCGATGTCCTCCGCGCTCCAGGTGATCGGCGTGCGGTGTGCGCGCGCTTCTTCGAGCGAGACGAGGGTATGCCCGCCGCCGCCGTGGAGGCGCCGGAGAGACTCCTGCTCGGCGCGGAGCTCGGTGACGAAGCCCTCGCGGTTCTCGTCGCTGAGCAGGCTGGTGGTGACGGGGACGGCGCGGCTCGCGTCGAGCACGTGGACGACGGGCTGGCGGTAGTGGGGCGCGATCTTCACCGCGGTGTGGGCGCGGCTCGTGGTGGCGCCGCCGATGAGCAGTGGGACGGTGTAGCCGAGGCGCTCCATCTCGCGGGCGACGTGGGCCATCTCGTCGAGCGACGGGGTGATGAGCCCGCTCAGGCCGATGAGGTCGGCCTTCTCGTCCTTGGCCTTCTGGAGGATCTTCTCGCACGGGACCATCACGCCCATGTCGATGACCTCGTAGTTGTTGCAGGCGAGGACGACGCCGACGATGTTCTTCCCGATGTCGTGGACGTCGCCCTTCACGGTGGCGAGCACCACCTTGCCCTGCGTCTTCACCGCGGCGCCCGTCGCCGCGAGGGCGGCCTTCTCGGCCTCCATGAAGGGCGTGAGGTACGCGACGGCCTTCTTCATCACCCGCGCCGACTTCACCACCTGCGGGAGGAACATCTTCCCCGCGCCGAACAGGTCCCCCACGACGCTCATCCCCGCCATCAGCGGGCCCTCGATGACGGCCAGCGGTCGGCCGAGCTTCGCCCGCGCCTCCTCGGTGTCGGCGTCGATGTACGAATCGATCCCCTTCACCAGCGCGTGGGTGAGGCGCTCTTCGACCGTGCCGTGGCGCCAGGCCTCGGCCTCCTTCTTGTCGACGACGGCGCCCGCGCCCTTGAGCCGCTCGCCGCGCTCGACGAGGCGCTCGGTCGCGTCGGGGCGGCGGTTGAGAAGAACGTCCTCGACGAGGGTGCGGAGCTCGGGCTCGATCTCCTCGTACACCTCCAGCATCCCGGCGTTGACGATGCCCATGTCGAGGCCGGCGGCGATGGCGTGGTAGAGGAAGGCCGCGTGCATCGCCTCGCGCACGGGGTTGTTGCCGCGGAAGCTGAACGACACGTTCGAGATGCCGCCGCTCACCTTGGCGTGGGGGAGGTTCCGCTTGATCCAGCGGGTGGCCTCGATGAAGTCGACGGCGTAGGTGTTGTGCTCCTCGATGCCCGTCGCGACGGTGAGGACGTTGGGGTCGAAGATGATGTCCTCGGGGGGAAACCCCTCCGCGACGAGCAGCTTGTACGCGCGCTCACAGATGCGAATCTTGTCGGCGAGCGTGGCCGCCTGCCCCTGCTCGTCGAAGGCCATCACCACGGCGGCCGCGCCGAACTTCATCACCTCGCGCGCGCAGGCGAGGAACTTCGCCTCCCCCTCCTTGAGCGAGATGGAGTTCACGATCCCCTTGCCCTGGAGGCACTCCAGGCCCGCGACGATCACCTCCCACTTCGAGGAGTCGATCATGAACGGGACCTTCGCCACCTCGGGCTCGCTGGCGAGCAGGGAGAGGAAGCGCCGCATCGCCGCGACGCCGTCGATCATCCCGTCGTCCATGCACACGTCGATGACGTTGGCGCCGTTCTCCACCTGCTGGCGGGCGATGGCGACGGCCTCCTCGTACTTGCCCTCCTTCACCAGCTTCGCGAACTTCGGCGAGCCCGCGACGTTGGTCCGCTCGCCGATCATCATGAAGACGCCCGGCTGCTGCACGAACGGCAGCGAGCCTGAGAGCCGCAGCGGCCGCACCGACGACACCTCGGGCGCGCGCTCCTCGACGGGCGCGGGCGGGAGCGGGCGCGGGGCGCGGCCTTCGAGGGCCTTGGCGATGGCGGCGATGTGCTCGGGGGTGTTGCCGCAGCAGCCGCCGGCGATGTTGACGAGGCGGTCGTCGGCGAAGCTGCCGAGGAAGCGACCCATGTCCGCGGGCAGGAGGTCGAAGCCCGTGGGGGAGAGGGGGTTGGGGAGCCCCGCGTTGGGGTAGCAGGAGACCGCGACGGTGGACTTCTCCGCGAGCTCGGCGAGGAAGGGGTACATGAGGTCGGGGCCGAGCGAGCAGTTGAGCCCGACGGAGAGGGGGCGCGCGTGCTCGACGGCGGTCCAGAGGGCGGCGACGGTCTGGGCGGAGATCATGGTCTCGCCGCCGCGCCCGACGGCCGCCGACACCTGGACGGGCACGCGCACGTTGTCCTCGACGAAGACCTCTTCGATGGCGACGAGGGCGGCCTTGGCGTTGAGCGAGTCGAAGATGGTCTCGACGAGGAGCGTGTCGACGCCGCCCGCGAGGAGGGCCCGCGCCTGGTGCTTGTAGGCGCGCTTCACCTGGTCGAAGGTGACCACGCGGAAGCCCGCGTCGTCGGCGTCGGGGGAGTTGGAGAGGGAGACGGTGAGCGGCCCGATCGCGCCGGCCACGAAGCGACGGCGGCCGTCCTTCTGCGCGAGCTGCTCGATGGTCTGGCGGCACTGCTTCGCGGAGCGCTCGTTGATCTCCCAGGCGAGGCCCTGGAGGAAGGGGTCGTCGATGATCTTCTCGTAGAAGTCGGGGTCCTTGCGGCCGCCGTGCTCGCGCGGGTCGTCGACGAAGAACTCGCTCTGCGCGATGGTGGTGGCCCCGAAGGTGTTGGTCTCGAGGATGTCCGCGCCGGCCTCGAGGAAGCGCCGGTGGATGTCGCAGATCATCGCCTCCTGGGTGAGCGAGAAGAGGTCGCCGTTGTTGAGGAGGTCTTTGCGCGCGTCGGCGAAGCGCTCGCCGCGGATGTCGGCCTCCTTCATGCCGTAGGTGCGGATGGTGGTTCCCATCGCGCCGTCGATGATGACGATGCGCTGGCGGAGGAGCTCTTCGAGAGGATGGAGGCTCATGGCGTGGCTCGTGGGTTGGGCGCGCTGGCGAGCGCGAGGACGACCTGGAAATGGGGCTTCTTGGGTTCGCGGCTCACCACCTCGCACACGTCGACGGCGAGGCCCGCGCCGCCGAGCAGCGCGCGCAACGCCTCGGGCGCGAAGCCCGCGTGGCGCTCGCCGAAGGGCGCGGTAACGTCGCGGTGGGCGTGGGCGTCGAGGGTGAGCACTGCGAGCCGGCCGCCGGGCCGGAGCACGCGGGCGCACTCGGCGACGACGGCGGCGGGCCGCTCGGCGTAGGCGAGCGTGTGGAAGAGGAGCGCCTCGTCGAACGAGCGCGCTTCGAAGGGGAGCTCGTGCGCGTCGGCCGCGAGCGCGCGGACGTGGGGGAAGGGCGCGAGGCGGCGCCGGGCGGCGTCGATCATGCGGGGCGAGGCGTCGACGCAGGTGAGCGAGCGGCACCGCGGCGCGAGGAGGGCGGCGACCGCGCCGTCGCCGGAGCCCACGTCGAGCGCGTCGCCGAGGCGCAGGAGCCCGGTGAGCCCGTGGGCGAGCGACTCCCAGGTGCGGCCCGGCGAGTAGTGGCGCTCCATCTCGCCGGCGAAGGACTCCGGCAGCGCGCCGCGGCGCTCGGCTTCGAGGGCGGCGAGCCGGCGGCGGTCGGCGTCGAGGGTGGCGTCCTTCGCGCGCGAGGCCTCCTCGACGAGCGCGCGCGCGGCGGGCGGGAGCGCGTCGAGCGCGAGGGCGTAGAACGCGTTGGGCCCGACGCGCCGGTCGCGCACGAGCCCGCCGTCGCGGAGCCGCCCGAGGTGCGTCGAGACGCGCGGCTGCGGGAGCCCGGTGACGCGCACGAGGTCGCCCACGGAGAGCTCGCGGTCGCGCAGGAGCGCGCAGAGCCGGAGGCGGCTCTCGTCGCCGAGCAGGGCGAGCGCATCGACGTAGTGGGCGAGATTCATCCGCGTATCGCGATGGGAGGATGTACGGGGCTACAAAGGGGTTGTCAAGCGTCGTCGGGGTGGTGTGTGCTCGCGGCGTGACCCCACGGCGGACGAAGGACGTGTTCGAGGCCGAGGGCGACGCGATGGCGGCGCTCACGCGGCGGGTGCTGGCGGTGGTGGAGGCGATCCCGCGCGGGCGGGTGATGGCCTACGGCGACATCGCGAAGGCGCTCGGGGTGGGCCCGCGGCAGGTGGCGAAGGTGATGGCGACGCGCGTCGACGAGGGCGTCCCGTGGTGGCGCGTGCTGCGGAGCGACGGCACCTGCGCGCCGGGGGTGAAGACGCAGCAGATGAAGCGACTCCGCGGCGAGGGCGTGGCGATGCGCGCGGGCGGCCGCGTCGACATGGCGAGGGCGCGCGTCGTCGAGGAGTGACACCGCAGTCGGGCCCGATGCTTCGGCACCCCAACGCTCGCAACGAGCTGGCACGGTCAGGAAGACGACGGCCGAGTGGCCTGTGGTTGGCGGGAACCAACCACAGCCACACAGAACCCGAGGCCCAGGCTCCGGTCCCGGGGAGGAGCCGGTCCCGGCAGGCGCAGCGCAGGTCTCGCGCGAGGTTGCCCCACGAACCGCCGCGGACCACCCGAGGGAGCGCGGAATTCTGCGACGATGAAGTCGACTGGTCGTCATGGCAAGGGTCGACCGGTTTGTCGGCTTGTGTACGAATCGCGCCATGCGTCGCGACACCACTCCCAGACGTTGCCCGCCATGTCCTCGCAGCCAAAGAAGCTCCGCCCAGCGGGACGCTCCCCGACACGCGCCGTCGCATCACGATGGTTGAACCATGCACGCTCCTTTGTGGGCGCCTCGTTGCCCCACGGATACCGACGTCCGTCGGTGCCACGCGCCGCGTACTCCCACTGCGCCTCCGTCGGCAGCGTGACGTGCAGCCCCCGCCGCCCGAGCTCCGAGCTCGCCGTGAGCCACGCGCAGAAGGCCCGCGCGTCGTCGTGGCTCACCTCCACCACGGGCTCCATCGGGTCGTTGAAGCGGCGGTTCTGCCACGAGCGGGGCTCGGGCGCGCCCGTCACTGCCACGAAGCGCTGCCACGCAGCGTTGGTCACCGGCTGCTGCCCGATGTAGAAGCCCTCGGACAGCGTAACCTCGTGGGCGGGCTTCTCGTCGTCGTACGCCTGCGGGTCGTCGTTCGCGGAGCCCATCACGAAGCGCCCCGGCGGCACCCACAGCAGCGTCATCCCGGTGACTAGCTCCACCAGCACCTCGCCCAGCGCCGGCGCCGACGCGCGTAGCGGGCGCCCCAACCAGACCCTCGCCGCCTCGCACACCCCGGCGTCGGCGTCGTCCGCCAGCGCCTCCGCGCGCTCGCGCAGCGCGTCGTGGTCTCGACCACGCAGCAGCGCGAAGGTGGCACGCACCTCGGGTGCGAGCACCACGCCGATGCGCTTTGACGCGAGCCAGCGCGCGATGTTCTTCCCCACGTACGCATCGAGCACGTCGAGGAAGGGCGCCAGTCGCAGGCGGTCGGTGTCGAGCAGGCACTCGCGGAGGAGGTCGACGCTCGCCGCGAGCCTCTGGAGCACCAGCGCGCGGACGAAGGGCTCGAAGAGGCCGCCCCGCGCCACCGCGAGGAGGATCACCTCCTGCCAGCGCGCGTCGCCCGCGTGGCGCGCGAGGTCGTCTTCGAGGCGCTCGTTCTGCGCATGGCAGGCGGAGAGGTACTCCTGGAAGGTGAGGTGGAGGAAGCGGTAGCGGTCGATGTCGAAGCTCGTGAAGATCCCGCAGTCGTCGCGCGCCCGGTCGAGAAATTCCCGCGCGGTGAGCGAGAGCCCCTGCACCTCGCGGAGCGCCTCGGTCACCACAGGGAGGAGTTCGGCGCCCGTCGCTTCGACGAGGTCGCGCTCGTGCATCGACCACGCGAGCGGCTGGAGCACGAGGCGCGCGGGGCCGTCGGGCAGGGCGGGCTTCCCCGCGCGACGCTCCGTCCACGCCTCAAGAAGCAGGCGGACGCAGCGGTCGTAGAGCTCGGAGCGACGCTCAGGGAGATCGTTGTCTTCGTAGGCGACGAGGCACAGCGTCGAGAGGAGGAGGGGGTTGCCCGTCAGGTCGCGGAGCCGCAACTGGGCATGGCGGGCGGGGCTGAGCAGCACCGCGAGCACCTTCTCCGCGCGGGCGTCCGCGCGTCGCAATGCTTCCTCGTCGGAGAGCTCTGCCACCCCGCGGAGCCCGAGCGACACCGCACGAAACCACCGGCCCACGTACTCCCGCACCCGCATGTCGTCGAGCAGGAGCACGTCGACCGGCAGGAAGCGGTTGCTCAGGGTCGCGTCGCGCCGCCACGCCGCGTAGCGGCAGGTCACGATGAAGGCAGCACCGGGGAAATGGGCGAGTTCGTCGTCGAGCCAGCGGCAGGTCTCGACGCGAGTCGCCTCGTCGCGCACCTCGTCGAGCCCGTCGAGCAGGAAGACCACCGGCCGACGCCCACCGCGCAGGGCGGGCGCCGCATGGAGATAGCCAGCACGCGTGGCTTCGGCCGCGAGCACGTCGCCGAGGCCGCCGCTCCGACGTTGTTTCTCCGTGATCGACGCGAAGCGAATCAGCACGGGGACGGCGTCGCGGCGAACGCCGAGCGCCTCGCCGTCGCCGAGGGCGACGCGCGTGTAGAGGTGCTGGAGGAGCGTGGTCTTGCCCGAGCCTGGATCCCCCAGGAGGACGATGCCCGCGTGCCCGCGCCGACGCGCCAGCGCCAGGGCGTCCGTCGGCAACAACGTGCGTGAGGAGACGGCGTCTACACCCGAGTCGCGGCCGTAGCGCAGGGGCTCGGCGACGCCCGCGGACACCTGCAATTGGACGAACACCTCGTCGAGCGTGAGGCGCACCTGCCCGCGGAAGCCCAGCACGGGAACCTCGCGGTATCGCCGGAGTCCCCATTCGATCCAGCGGG
Source organism: Polyangiales bacterium (assembly GCA_046351555.1). Lineage (GTDB taxonomy): Bacteria > Myxococcota_A > Polyangia > Polyangiales > CAISKJ01. The sequence continues at coordinate 182,723 of JAXLYI010000015.1, read as the reverse complement.
CGACGGGGTCGTCGCCGCCGAGGAGGTCGACCGCGCGTTCACGCGCCGCCGGGTGCGCGCGGAGGTGCTGAATGGCGGCCAGCACGCGGGCGGACGCGTCGGCGGTGACGGGTGCGACTTCTGCGAGCGCGTCGGGGCCGGCGGCCTGCGTGAGGATGGCGTCGAGCTCCGCCGCGGGGAGGCGGCGCAGGCGGCGGTGGAGCTCGTCGTCTTCGAGGGCGCGGGCCTCGCGCGGTGGCGCGGTGACGCGCTCGATGGCTGCGGTGACGCGCTCGCGCACGGGCTCGCCGCCGACCATCACGAGGCCGACCACGTCGAGCGCACGCCGGCTCAAGGAAGCGGTCGGCGCCGCGATGACGCTTCGGTCGAGTCCCGCGTGGAGCACCGCGGTTTCGAACTGCGCGTCGAGCAGACGACAGAGCGCCGCATGGAGGGCGGAGGGCTCGAAGGTGCGCGGCGGTGTCGGGGAGGCTGGAGGGGTGGTCGTCGGAGGAGCGCCCCGCCACTTCGCGAGCTGGTCACGCAGGCGACGGGCGACGGCGTCGAGGCCACCCAGCTTGCGCGCGTCGATGCCTTGGAGCACGCGAATGCCGTAGGGAATGGTGAAGGGGTCGGCCGGGGTCCCGTCGACGTAGACGGGGATGACCGCATGGGCGCCGGGCGACTCACGACTGCGCACGATGGCGGCGGCGATCTCGTCGCCGAGGTAGAAGGCGTCGTCAGCAGACGCGGAGACGAGGGCGATGGTCGCGCGGGCGTCACGTAGAGCCCGGGGGATGACCACGTCCCAGCGCTCCCCAGGCGAGATGGAGCGGGCGTCGAGGAAGGGGTGGACGCCGAGCGCGACGAGGGCGTCGTAGAGGGCGATCGCCGAGGGCTTGTCAGCCGACGCGTGTGCAATGAAGAGCTCGTGCGCCATCGAACGGCCGCGACCCTATCACAGCCCCGCGCGCCTGAACCCTCCCGCCGTCGCGGTGACGGAGGCCGCGAGCGCGCGGCGGTGCCTTTGGACGGTGGCGGTCGTCAGCGAGAGCGCCTCGGCCATCGTCTCATCGGTCCAAGCGGCGTGGTCGTAGAGCCGGAGCATGAGCTCCGGCGTCGCGGCTTCCTCGGCGTGGACGAGGAGTCGCAGCGCGTCGGGCAGCGCGCGAAGGGCCGCGGGCTCCGCCAGTGGCGCCTCCCGTGGGCCCTGCGCGGGTGCAGCCCCCGGGCGCGGCAGCGGGAGGTGATACCCCTCCAGGCGCTCACGCGTCACGAAGTAGCAGAGGCCATCCCAGGTCGCGGCGTGCAGCGTGGCGCGCGGCGCGAAGTGGGCCCCGATCATCTCCGCCCAGGCGCGGCGCGCCTCCGCCATTCGCCCTTGCGAGAACTGCCGGACGATCGCCTTCACGTGCGCCGCCCACAGCCGTCGGAGGTGTTCGGTGACGTGGTCCGCGAGCCACCCCTTGAAGTGGAGCGCCTCGATGGTGGAGCGGCCCCGCGCGGTCCTCCCGTAGGGGCGCCAGCGGAGCTGATCGTGGGCCTCGCTCGGGTTCTCCGGGCGCCACGTGATGTGGCGCGTGGGATCGTCTCTCGCCGGGTCCAGGAGGGCGGGCTCCTCGGCGGAGACGTCGAAGGCCGGGTCATCGTCGCCAAGCACAACGCCCGAGCGAGGCACGGTGGCCCTGCGCGCGGAGAGAAGCGGGAAGAGGTCGAGCTTGTGACCGTTGCAAGTCGCGCAGCCGAAGAGGAGGTTGTCCCACGTCCAGGCGAGCCACCAGTAGCCCGCGTCGACGGGCCCCTTCTGTGGCGGTGTGGCGGAGGCGTCGCTCCGGTCGGCGCATCCCTTCGGGCGGTAGTGCTCGACCGGCTGGCTGGCGTGCGACATCGGGCGACCGCACCACGCGCACTTGCGATGCTGCCGTTCCCAGAGGACCTTCTTCACGACGGGGTAGCCCTCCCAACAGAGCGCCCTCCCTTCGAGCAGCGCGAGCGCGGCCCGTGCGAGGTGCTTTCGGCGCACGGGTCGAAGCTCGGCCGGCTCGATGCCTCGGTCGATACGAATCACGGCGTCTCCTCCGGCGGCTCCCGCGGGACGGGTTCGATTTCATGCTCGATGCCGCGGGCGTCCAGGTCGTTGCGCATAGCGGCGAGCGTCCGCTCATCCTCTTCGGTGCGGAAGGGGTTGGTCGCGAGGTACTGGTAGTCGCGGAGCAAGCGCCCCCCCTCGTCGGGGTAGACGTCGTCGATGCCGAAGAAGGTCCGGAGCAGCTCCGTCCCCGACAGGAGGCGGGGGTCGGTGTGATAGCTCACGGCGCTAACTCGTTCGCTGCTCGCGTCACGTACCAGGCGCAAGACCTCCCCCTCGCGGACGCTCAACAACGTGAGCGGGTTGTGCGTCGTGGCGATGAAGTGCATTCGCGGGAACACCGCGCGGGCCGTCGCGATGACCGAGCTCTGCCACTTGGGGTGCAGGTGCAGGTCGATCTCGTCGATGAGGGCGAAGCCCGTCATCCGTGCGACGAAGTCGCTGGGGACCTCCCGCTTCAGACGCGTGGTCTGACGCTCGATCCATCGCGCCATCAGGTCGACCACCCAGCCGGCCGTGGTGAGGTAGCCGTCGCTCAACGCCGTCCAGCGCACCCGCCCGACGGCGGGGCCCGAAACCCACACCTGACGATCTCCGCCGACGTCGACGGAGGCGACCCCGGGGAGCATCTTCAGCAGGGCTGCCTTCACGTCCGCGAGGAGCTTGCGCGCGGCATCGCTCTTGTCGGCCGCGGCCTCGAGCTGCATGAGCCAGGACTCCGCGTGGACGAGACCGCGAGGCTGCTCGAAGAGGTTGTCGATGTCGTGGGACGAGGCCGGGCTGGCGATCTGATCCGCGCCGCCGAGCGCGGAGCCGCGCCGACACCCATAGCCGACGACGAACGGGCGCTCCCCACGCGTCGGAACGGTCGCCGTCACCTGGTCGAACCCGTCCCCCTCGGCGAGGCCGATCGCGTACTCGCCGCGAGTGGTCGTCAGCGAGCAACGCGCCTCACGATGACCAGCACGAAGGTAGGAGGCAGACGCGCTCGCGAGCAGGCCGGCCGCTACTGCGGGTGCGGCCAGCGCGAGTGCGAAGGCGCGGAGGATGGTTGTCTTGCCGGTGCCGTTCTCGCCGAGGAGGACGACGACACTGCCACGCCCCTCCGGAGGATCGAGCTTGATCTCGAGCGCTTCGACGCCCCGAAATCCAGCGAGCACGAAGCGCGTCGGCGCAGGCGTCAGGTCTGCACCGCTCTCCTCCGCGCGCCCCTCCCCCTCCGCGAGCAACGTGTCGATGAGGCGCCCGGCCCCCTCGGGGTCGAGCATCGCGAGGCCGACAAGGTCGACCATCAGACGAGAAGGATCATCCTTCGACGCATCGCGAAGCGGAGGAGCGACTCGGGTGACCAACGCATCGATGGCGTCGGTGGACAGGTTGCGCAGCCGCGCGAGCAACGACTGCGAGGCGCGGACGGCTTCGAGCGGATCGGTGGCGATCGGCAACTTCGTGATCGCCTCCTCGGCGACCGCCTCCCGCAATCGCTGGCCGACCTGCGCGAACGTTCCTTCGGCGTAAAGGTCGACCCCGACGAAGGGGCGCAGCACCGCGGGCACCCAACGTTCCAACGGCGCACGCGCGTCGAGGATGACCGGAACCACGCGGTGCGAGGCAGGATGCTCAAGGCCCCACAGCACGGCCCGGGCGACCTCCTCACGCGTGTAGAAGTCCGGCTCCGAACGCTCTGTCACCAGCACCGCGGTCGCCCGCGCGTTGCGTTGGCCGGCGACGGACGCCTCGTCACGCCGCTGGCCGAGGTCGACGGAGCGCGCGTCGAGGAACACCTGCACCCCCAATGCGTCGAGCACGTCGTACAGCGCTTCCGCAGCCTCCGCGTCGGCTGGCGCGGCCGCGAGAAAGAAGTCGTACTTCACAGCGTCGACCCTATCACGACCGTTCCGCCGACTGAACGGCGTCAGCAGTCGCCGCCCTCCGCCCGCGGCAGCAGGTTGCGCAGGTGCCACGAGTGCATGAACAGCCGCTCCTCCAGCGCGTCGCTGCGCCGCCGGATCGCGCCGAGCAGCGCCACCGGGAGCGCCACCGTCGCCACCGCCGCGGTCAGCATCACGGGCCACACCACCGCGGGCTCGTACCCCGTCGCCCCCGCCCGCACCACGATGGCGTCCGCGCGCACCTCGACGCCGCCCGGCAGCCACCCCGCGGCCTGGAGCGCCGCCGCCAGGAGCACCGGCCCCGCGCTGCACGCGACGATCGCGCGGGGCCGGCGGAAGTCGACCAGCGCGCCGAACAGCAGCGCGTTGGCCATCGCGAGCGACGGCACCACCACCACCGGGCCGAACACCGCGCCGAGCCCCGTGAGCGCCACGGCGCTGGCCCCGACCGCGACCCACGGCGCGGGGTGCCCGGGGGCGCCGTCCCGCGCGCGCCACCACCAGGCGATCGCCGCGCTCGCCGCCACCAGGCCCGCCGCCGCCGTGAGCATCACGCCGACGTGGCGCACGCCCATCGTCGCCGCGAGGCCCCACAGCACCAGCGTCATCGCCGAGCGCAGCGTCACCGCCCGCGCGGCCCCGCGGCGCAGCGGGAGGCGCTCTCGCTCCATCTCGTCGCGCGCCGCCGCGGGCATCGTCGCGGCCCCGTCGAGCAGCGCCGCCGCCAGCACCGCCGTCGCCTCCGCGTCCCTCGGGTCGAGCGCCAGCGCCCGCGTCGCCTCGCGCATCGCCTCCGCGCGAGCCTCCTCCGCGTCGACGCCGCTCTTTGCCGGCAGCGAGTCCATCAGCGCGCGGGCGCGGGCGGCGTGCTCGGCCGCGAGCTGGCGTCGCCGGGCCGCGTCGCGGTCGCCGTCGAGGTAGCGCTCGATCGCCTCGCCGAGCGCGCGGGCCGTCGGGAAGCGTTGCTCGGGATCGCGCGCGGTGGCCCTCGCGCAGGCGGCGTCGAGCTCGGGCGCGACCTCCCGCTCGGGGTGCGCCTTCGCGGGCGACGCGCCGTCGACGCCGATCGACGCGAAGATGCGCCCCATCGCCGTGTCGCCCGGAAACAAGGGCTGGAGCGTGAGGAGCTCGTACAGGATCACGCCGAGCGCGTAGACGTCCGTCCGCGCGTCGAGCGCGTCGTGGCGGCCGTCGATCTGCTCGGGCGCCATGTAGCCCGGCGTGCCGAGCACGGCGCCGGCCGCGGTGTACCGCGCGCTGTCGGACGACACGGGCGGTTCGGGCGACTCCTCGGCGGGCGCGGCGCCGGCCGCGGGGGCGTCGTCGCGCGGGTCGGGCGCGCCCTGCACCAGCGCGAGGCCCCAGTCGAGCAGAAGAACCTCGCCGAAGTCGCCGAGCATGACGTTCTGCGGCTTGAGGTCGCGGTGGACGACGCCGCGCGCGTGGGCGTAGTCGACCGCGAGGCACAGGCGCGCGAAGTCGGCGAGGAGGCGGCGTCGGGTGAAGCGCGCGGCCGCCTCCGCGTCGCCGCGGCGGAGCGAGGCGATCACGGCGTCGAGGCCCATCCCCCGCACGCGCATCATGGTGAAGAAGACGTCCCCCTCGGGCGTCACGCCGAGGTCGTAGACGGGCACCACCGAGGGGTGCTCGAGCTGCCCCTGCACGCGCGCCTCGCGGACGAAGCGGGCCGTGGATGCCGCGCTCGCCAGGGCGCCGTCGAGCTGGCGCTTGAGGGCCACCTCGCGCCCCACCCGCCGGTCGCGGACGAGGCGCACCTCGCCCATGCCGCCGCGGCCGAGCGCGCGGACGCCCTCGTAGCGCGCGCGGAAGCCCTCCGCCGCGGCGAGGGAGGCGACGGCGTCGGGCGCGGCGCCCGGGGCGTCGAGTGAGCCGGGGTCGAGCGTGACAGCGTGCGGGAGCGACGGGTCGTCGGCGGGCGGGAGGGGGCGCTCCATGCGCGCCAGTGTCGCGGGTTCGCCCGGCGAAACCAACGGGCTTCGCCGCAGGGAGGGTCACCCGCCGAAGGGGTCGACGCGCGGCACGCGGACGTCGAGCCAGAGGAAGAGCTGCGCCTCGATGAAGGGCCCCGTCGGCACGCCGAACGTCGGCGCGTAGTGCGACTCGTGGTAGCGGCTGTCGGGGGCCTCGTGGCAGGTCCCCTCGCCGCCGAAGCCGAGGCCCGCGCCGGCGCCGTGGAGGACGCCGATCACCAGCTCCTGCCGCGCGCGGTTGGGGCCGGGCACCATGTCGACGATGAGCGGGCCGCCCGAGTCGCCCGACGCCGTGAAGACGCCGCGGTACGTGGTGACCGTCGACCCGATGGGCGTCTGGGCGCCGCCGCGGCCCATGCGGATGAGCGGCCCCACCGAGGGGGAGTCGGCGTTGCAGGCCGACCAGTCCCCGTCGTAGAGCTGCGACCCGTCGCAGCGGAGCACCGTCCTGCACGAGCGCCGCCACCAGCGGCCGCCGAAGGCGAAATCCATCGCGCCGCCCGACCGCCGCTCGCCGCACACGTCGCTCACGCCGAAGCCCACCACCGTGCCCGAAGGGAGCGACGGGCCCGTGGGGCCGTAGGCCGGGTCGTCGAGCAGCGCGCGGGTGGTGACGCCGTCGGGGCGCGCGGCGAAGCCGTTGGTGACCACCGTCATCGGCCGGACGAGCGACGACGGGACGGGCTGATCGAGCAGCACGAGGGCGACGTCATAGGACTCGTCGATCGTCCGCTGGAGGCCGGGGTCGTCGCAGGGGACGAAGGGTCGCGTCGCGCACGTCCCGACCGGACTCGGCACCGCGAGGGGGTGGATCGCGATGGCGCGCGGGCGCCGCACGACCACCTGGGTCGGGTCGGCGAAGTCGACGCCCGTGGTGAAGACCACCTCCCACGCCGCGCGCGTGGCGGCCTCGGGCTCGCAGCGGTTGGCGAGCTTCGTGAAGCAGTGGGCGGCGGTGAGCGCGACGCGCGGGTGGATCAGCGTCGCCGTGCAGTTGGACTCGGTGGCCCCCACCCGGCGGACGCCGCCGACGGCGGTGTGGACGGCGTCGGTGGGCGCGGCGCGGACGGCCTCCACCAGGGCGTCGCCGGGGTCGACTGGCGCGCACGCCGCGAGCGCGAGGAGGAGGAGCGGGAGGCGGTTCATGGCCGCGGGTTGTCGCCCGGCGCGCGGCGGACGGCAAGGTTCGTGCGGACGTAGCCTGTCACTTCCAGGCCGCGACGCGCGCTCACCCCCCGCGCAGCCGCCAGAGCACCAGCAGCACGAGCCACGTCACCCCGAAGAGCCCCCGCAGCGCGTCCCACGACTTCGCCGCCTGCTCGGGCTTCAGCTTCACGAACACCCCGAGCGCGAGCGCGAGGCCCGCCGGGTGGATCATCGCCGCCGCGTACGCCGCCGCCGCGAGCATCGCCACCTTCGCGACGCGCGAGGCCGCGCGGGGGCCGTACACCACCGCGGTGGTTCGAACGCCCGCGGCGCGGTCGGAGGGCTCGTCGCGCACCACCTGGACGGCCTCGGTCACCATCGACAGGAGCCCGAGCAGCGCCGCGAGCCTCCACCCTGCGGCCGACTCCAGCGGAAAGCCCACCATCGCCATCGTGACGCCCCACACGCCCATCGAGGCGACGTCCGCGACCGGCCGGTGCTTGAGGTAGCCCGAGTAGGCGACGATCACGGCGGTGTTGACGAGGGCCGTCACCAAAAGCCCGGTGGAGTGGAGCGCCCCGAAGGCCGCGAGCGCGAGGGCGAGGCCGACGCAGAGGGCCTTCGCCTCGGGGAGGTGCGCGGCGAGGAAGCGGGTGCGCTCGCTGTCGCGGCCGGGGGCGGCGAGGTCGATGCCGACGTCGAAGACGTCGTTGACGAGGTAGACGAAGAGGTTGAGGCCCGCGCCGAAGGCCGCGCGCCACGCGAGGTCGGCCCACGGGAGCCCGAGCGCGAGGGCGAGCGTGAGGCTGGTCGCGAGGTTGCCGGCCTCGCGCTTGCGCAGGCGGTAGATCGCCACGTCGGCGGCGACGCGCCACGCGGCGGCGGCTGGGCTGACCTCGCTCCTCACAGAAGGGCCGCGATGGTGGCACGAACCGCGACGCGGCGTACAGCGCTGCTGCGTCGCACAAGATTCCTTCGCGGGCGCAGCGTACGCGGGGCTATGCTCGCGCCGCGATGAACCGAAGCGCCTCGCCCCGGGTGGTCAAGAAGTACAGCAACCGCCGGCTCTACGACACGGCCGAGAGCCGCTACGTCACGCTCGAGGAGCTGGCCGAGAGCATCCGGCGCGGGGCCGACGCCCGCGTGGTCGACGCGCAGACCGGCGACGACCTCACGCAGGCCACGCTGGCGCAGATCATCATCGAGGGCCGCGGGGCGGCGCAGTTCCTCTCCGTCCCCATCCTGACGCAGCTCATCCGGATGAACGACGACGCCCTCGCCGAGTTCTTCGGCCGCTGGGTGAGCGCCGCCCTCGAGCTCTACCAGCAGGCCCGCCAGGGCGTCGCCGCCATCGCCCCCTACAACCCCCTCGCGGCCATGCCCTTCGCCGCCGGCAACGTCCTCTCGCGGATGCTCCAGGTGATGCCCGGCCCGTGGCTCCAAAGCCCCCCCTACGCCGCTTTCCCCGCGGCGCAGCACGGCGCCGCGCCCAATGAGGCGCCGCCGCCCGACGAGCGCCCCGCCGCCGCCCCGCCCGCCCCCGCCCCGGCGCCCGACACCGCCGGCGTCGAGGCCCTCCGCCGCGAGCTCGACGAGCTCAAGCGCGCCCTCCTCGCCGACCGCGCCGCGCCCGCCGCGCCGAAGCGCCGCAAGGCCGCCGCCGCGCCGAAGCGTCGCTGATTTTTGTGCACCGCAACAAAAGCGCTTGACGGCTTCCGGGCAGGTGCCTAAGGGTGGCTTTACGGACGCGGGGCGGGGCCCCGTCGTTCGCAGCGCAACATTCCCCCACCCGACGGAGCGACGACCATGAGCACGACCCCCGAGACGACGACCGCGAAGCCCTCGAACGGCCCCTTCCCCTTCGCGATGCCCTTCACGGGCGAGGCGTGGGCGAAGGCGATGCACGACGGCTTCGAGCGTTCGAAGGCCTTCTGGGACGAGTACGCGAAGCTCGAGGCGCAGGGCCTCGCCCACGCGCGCACGGTGATGGGCGAGCAGGGCAAGCTCGGCGTCGAGGCGATGACCTACGTCGCCGGCCTCGGCCACGAGTGGCGCAAGCTCGCGTTCGAGTCGACGAAGCGCACGATGGACATGCTCGCGGGCCGCTGATGATGGAGTACACGCCCCTCGACCTCGCCCGCGACGGCGCCAACGCCTTCGGCGAGGCGATGATGCGCACGGCCTTCGGGCGCGACGTGCGCGACCTGCCGGAGCTCGCCCCCACGCCCCGGGACACGGTGTTCCGCGACGGGGGCGCGAGCCTCTACCGCTTCCGCCAGCCCGCGGGGGCGCCCGAGAAGACGGCGCTGCCGCTGCTGGTGGTTCCCTCGATGATCAACCGCTGGTACGTGCTCGACCTGCGCAAGGGGTCGAGCTTCTGCGAGGCGCTGGTCGGCGGCGGGGTCGACACCTTCCTCCTCGACTGGGGCGTCCCCCGCGACGAGGACCGGCACCTCACCTGGGAGGAGGTCATCGATCGCCTCGCCCGCATGGTGCGCCGCGTCCAGCGGATCACCGGCGCGCCGAAGGTCGGCATCCTCGGGTACTGCATGGGCGCGACGCTCTCGGCCGTCTACAGCGCGCTCCACCCGGGCAGCGTGGCGGCGCTGGCCAACCTCGCGGGGCCGATCGACTTCCACAAGGGCGGCATCCTCGCGCACCTGGTGAGGCCCGAGTGGTTCGACGCCGACGCGGTGGCCGACGCGGGCAACGTGTCGCCCAAGCAGATGCAGAGCGGCTTCCAGGCGATGCGCCCGACGCTCGACCTCTCGAAGATGATCAACCTGCTCGACCGCGCCAAGGGCGGCAAGCCCGTGCTCGACGGCTTCTACGCGATGGAGACGTGGGGCTCGGACAACATCCCCTTCCCCGCCGCGGCCTACCGCACGTACATCACCGAGCTCTACCAGAAGAACCTCCTGGTGAAGGGCGAGCACCGCGTCCGCGGGCGCCGCGTCGACCTCAAGGCGATCACCGCGCCCATCCTCATCATCGGCGCCGACCGCGACACCATCTGCCCGCTGCCCGCCGCGAAGGCCCTCATCGAGGACACCGACTCGCAGGACACGCAGGTGCTCCAGATCCCCGGCGGACACGTCGGGGCCGTCGTCGGCAGCCGCGCCTCGAAGGAGCTGTACCCGGCGACCACGGCGTGGTTCCGCCAGCGCCTCGTCGGCTGAACGCCGCGACCCTCTCCCGTTTCGCACCGCAGCAAATACGAAGGCGCCCGCGGAACTCACCGTCCCGCGGGCGCCGACGCGTTCACCTCGGCGGGCGCGTCACTCCGCGGCGGCCGCGGCGACCTCCGGGGCGGTCTCGATGAACTCGACGCGCCACTCGCCCGTCGGGCTGATGCTGACCTCGAGCTTGCGCGGGAGCGGGCCCTCGGCCATCCGCTCGAGGAGCGCGCGCGACACCGCCGGCACCAGCGAGCCGCGGAGGATGTGCTCGACGTTGCGGGCGCCCGTCTCGGCCGCCGTGCAGCGCTGCGTGATCTCGTCGATGAGCTCGGGGGCGAACTTCGTCTCGATCTTGTGGCTGGTGTAGAGCCGCTTGGCGAGGCCCTTGAGCCGCATCTCGGTGATCTCGCGCATGATCGTCCGAGGGATGGGCCCGTAGGGGATGATGGTCATGCGGGCGAGGAGCGCGGGCTTGAAGTGCTTCGACAGGATCGGGCGGATCTGGTTGACCACCTCCTCGACGGGCGGGGGCTCGTCGGCGTCGAAGAGCTTCACGATCTGGTCGGTGGCGAGGTTCGACGTGAGGATGATGATCGTGTTGCGGAAGTTGATCGTCCGCCCCTCGCCGTCGGCGCAGGAGCCCTTGTCGAACACCTGGTAGAAGAGGTTCATGATGTTGACGTCGGCCTTCTCGCACTCGTCGAGGAGGACGACGGAGTAGGGCCGCTGGCGCACCGCCTCGGTGAGCACGCCGCCCTCGCCGTAGCCCACGTAACCCGCCGACGCCCCGATGAGGCGCGACAGCGCCGCCTCCTCCTGGAACTCCGACATGTTGATCACGGTCATGAAGCGCTCGCCGCCGTACATCGCGTCGGCGAGGGCCACGGCCGTCTCCGTCTTGCCGACGCCCGAGGGGCCGACGAAGAGCAGCACGCCCACCGGCTGGTTGGGGTTCGACACCCCCGCCTGCGAGGCGCGGATCACCTCGGCGACGGCGCGCATCGCGTGGTCCTGGCCGCGCACGCGCTCGCGGAGCTTGTCCTCGAGCGAGAGCAGGTTGGCCACGTCGTCCTTCTGCATCTTGCCGACGGGGATGCCCGTCCAGTTCTCCACCACGCGGGCGACCGCGTCGGGGTCGACGTCGGCCGAGACGAGCGCGGGCTTGCCCTTGACCTTCTCGTACTCCGCGAGGGCCGTGGTGAGCGCCGCGCGGGCGGCCTCGGCCTGGTCGGCGGGGGTGTCCTTGGTGAGCTCCTGCACCTTCTTGCGGGCGTCGCGCACGACCCGCACGGCGTCGCGCTCCTTCGTCCAGCGCCCGGTGAGCTCGTCGATCTGCGCCTTGAGCGACTCGATCTTCGCCACCAGCTTGCCGTAGTGCTCGGGGTCGACGTGGAAGCTCGACGCCTTGTCGCGGTCGAGGGCGTCGCGCTCGCGCGAGGCGCCGTCGTGCTGCACCTCGAGGTCGACCAGCGAGTCGGGCTTGGCGTCGAGGTTGATCTTCACGCGCGCGGTGGCGGTGTCGATGAGGTCGACGGCCTTGTCGGGCAGGAGGCGCCCGGAGATGTAGCGGTTGGAGAGCTTGACCGCGGCGACGATGGCGTCGTCGCGCACCACCACGTTGTGAGCCTTCTCGAACACCCCGCGCAGGCCGCGGAGCATGAGGATCGCGTTGTCCTCCGAGGGCTCGTCGACGGGCACGGGCTGGAAGCGCCGGGCGAGCGCGGCGTCCTTCTCGAAGTACTTCTTGTACTCGGCCCAGGTGGTGGCGGCGATCGTGCGGAGCTCGCCGCGGGCGAGCGCGGGCTTGAGCAGGTTGGCCGCGTCGGAGCCGCCCTGCGCGCCGCCGGCGCCGATGATGGTGTGCGCCTCGTCGATGAAGAGCACGATGGGCTTGGGCGAGCCCTTCACCTCGGAGATGACGTTCTTCAGGCGGTTTTCGAACTCGCCCTTCACGCCGGCGCCGGCCTGGAGGGCGCCGATGTCGAGGCTGAGGAGCTCGACGTTCTTGAGGTGGTCGGGGACGTTGCCGGCGACGATCTCGAGCGCGAGGCCCTCGGCGAGGGCGCTCTTGCCGGTGCCCGCGTCGCCGACGATGATCGGGTTGTTCTTGCGGCGGCGCGAGAGGATGTCGACGAGCTGGCGGATCTCGGTGTGGCGGCCGAAGATCGGGTCGACCTTGCCGTCGCGGACCTTCTGGGTGAGGTTCTCGGTGAAGCGACCGAGGTTCTCCCCGCCCGCCGCTGCCGCCGCGGCGCCGGCCTGCGCGGCCGAGCCGCCGGCCTGCGAGACGCCGGCCCCCGCCACCCCGACCTCCACCGACTCCTTCGACGGCGCGACGATGTCGAGGAACTCCTTCTTCAGCCGGTCGCTCGGGATCTGCTCGAGCTCGGGGATCGAGTCCATCCCGTACTTCGACGGGTTGTTGATGAACTGCCAGAGGATCGCGCCGGTGCGCAGCCGCGTCGCGTCGGTGTAGAGCGACGCGAGCGTCCACGACTCCTCGAAGAGCTGGATGAGGCTCTCGGAGATGGCCGGGCGGCCGGCGTTGCCCGTCCGCATGCGGTTGACGGTCTTCTGGAGCCGCGCCACGAGGCGCAGGCGGTCCATCTCGAACTGGTGGAGGATGCGCGCCGCGTCGCCGTCCTCCACCTCGCAGAGCTCGAGGAGGTAGTGCTCGACGGTGATCTCGTAGCCCTGCGCGTTGGCGACGCGCCCGACGGCGGATTCGAGCGCCTTCCGCGCGGTGTTGGTCAGCTTGCCTACGATGGTCTTGCGATCGGCGATCAGGGGCATGACGGTGTTCGGCTCCCTCCCGGAGGACGCTTTGCGGGGGTGTGGGGGTGGTCAGGGCGAGGCGGCGGCCGCGGGGGTCTGGGCCTCGGCGGCGGTGGAGCTGGTCGCTTGCGGGACCTGCACGATCATGTGGACCTCGCGGTCGGCGCCGACCGTGAGCCACGAGTCGAGTCCGAGGCGCGAGGCGACCTGGGGGGCGCCGCCGAGCCGCATCGAGGGCGCCTCGCCGGGCGCCAGGATGAGCTCGACGTCGAACTCCAGCGGGTCGCGCACGTAGAGGGTCACCACCTCGCGCAGGAGCTCGAGGCCGGGCTTGCCGGGCTGGAGCTCCTCGAAGGCCTTGCGTCGCATGGGCCCGAGCGTGAGGCGGAACTTCCCCCCGCGGTCGAAGACCTTGCGGCCGACGGTGGCGTCCTCGCCGAGGGTGCAGTTGGCGCGGCCGAGGCGCAGGAGCTGGCGCTCCTCGATGGTCATCCAGCGGCCGACGAACTGCTCGACCGAGACGGGCGCGCCGTTGAGCACGCGGGCCATCACGTCGGAGACGACGGCGACGAGCCCGTCGGCGGTGCGGGCGCGGCGCGCGAGCAGCGGCGCGAGGCGCAGGAGGCGCGGGATGGGCAGCGAGGTGATGGCGAGGCGGTCGGCGAAGCCGTCGAAGCCCGCGAGGCAGAGCGAGCGCCGCGACCACGGGTCGCGCGAGTCGGACGTGTAGTCGGTGACGAACGAGTACTTCGAGTGCGCCCGGTAGAAGACCGACAGCACCCGGTGGTGGAAGAGGTCGAGGAACTCCCGCTGCGCCGGGTGGTCGGGGTCCTCGTTGATCACCTCCTCGATGAAGTACGCGGGCAGCGGCGACACCGTGCCCGTGAGCCCGAGGAAGGTGGTGGTGACCTCGAAGTACTGGTCGGAGGCGGCGCCCTCGGCCACGTCGGCCGCGTGGCGCTTCCGGAGGGCGATCCCCGTCACGTCGCTGGAGCTGAAGGACAGCGAGGGGTCGTGGCGGAAGCGGATCGCCTCGCGCCCGACGGGCCCCTCCTCCCCGACGCGGACGGCCTTCGGCGTCGCGCGCTCGAGGATCTCGATCGCCCGGTAGAACCCGACCCGCCGCGGCTGCGCGAGCAGCGCGGCGACGGACGGCGTCACAGGATCGTCTGTCTTCCGCTCTTCGCCGTCCACTGGTACTCCGCCTGGGAGGGGTGCGCCCTGGCCTTGAGCTCGCTGAAGGTGTTGAGGCCCGCGTGCGCCGCGAGCACCTCGTCGATGACCGACGCGAAGAGGTAGAGGTCGCCCTCGCCGGTGAAGCCCGACTCGTCGAGCTCCACGGTCGACCCGACGCCGCGCACCGGCACGCCCTTCACCAGCCGCTCGACGGGCCGCGTCGCCACCGAGCGGATCGACTCGATGCGGCGCGTGTTGGCGCTGCCGCGCTGGCGGTCGACGATCGCCTGGAAGTTGTAGAGCGCGAGCACCGAGCGGAGGGCCTCGGCGTCGGCGAGCGAGCGGTAGTTGAGCGCGAGGTGCGAGACGAGGCGCCAGTGCAGCGCCTTGCCGAAGGGCGGGCGGATCGGGAGGGTGACGTGGGTGATGTTCTTGAAGCGGGCGAAGGGCGGCGAGCCGGGCGCGGGGACGCAGATGTCGCCGGCGCGGAGCTGCGACGGGAGCCCGCGGTTGGTGACCGACACCTCGATGGAGAGCGTCTCCTCCACGGGGTTGTTGGTGACGTCGCGCGGGGTGTTGAGCGAGAGCCACGAGTCGACGCCCTCGTCGAGGGGCGAGGTGGTCTTGCGGACGCGGTAGTAGGCCGGCACGTCGTCCGCGTGGATGGCGTGCATGAAGTCGAAGAAGGGCGCGTACTCCTTGCGGTCGGTGCGGCCGGCCTGGAGGCCCGTCACCCGGTCGATGGAGTAGATCTCCATGTGCCGGGGGTCGATCTCCGAGGCGCGGAGGAGGTACTCGTGGACGTTGGGGTCGACCTTGAGCGGGTCGGCGTCGGTGGCGAAGAGGTTGATCACCGGCGCGCAGTGGAGCTTGACGATGTTCTTGTCGATCTGCGCCGGGAGCGCGGGCGGGCGCTCGAACTGGAGCACGATCTCGAACTTGTCCTCCGCGCGCGAGGCGAAGGCGTCGAGGCCGCGGATGTCGAAGAAGTAGAACTTCGACGGCAGGGTGAAATACTCCTGGAGGAGTCGGTAGCCGCCGGGGGCGAACTTGGGCCACGGGAGCATCGCGCAGTCGGGGTCGAAGCCCACCGGGCGCATCGCCTTGCGCCCGAGGTCGACGCCGCGCGCCCCCGACGAGGTGCCCCGCACGCTCACCCCGCGGAGGTAGTGGGAGAACCACAGGAACATCATCGCCGTGACGGCCGGCTCGCCGTGCAGGTAGATGCGGAGCCCGTCGGGGTGGAAGACGGCCGCGCGCCCCGCCTCGTGGGTCTGGAGCTGGATGCGCACGGCGGGCTGCGACGGCTTCGACGTGTCGAGGATCACGTCCTGGAGCGTCACGGGCAGCAGGTCGACGTCGGCGGTGGTGCGGAAGCGGCAGGCGGTGCCCTCCACGGGCGAGGCCGCGAGCTCGGTGTTGCGCGCGATCTTCTGCCGCGTGCGCAGGGCCCCCGCGACGGGCGTGAACTCGACGATCGAGCAGGCCGGCAGCGTGCGGAGGTAGTGCGGGAGCAGCAGGTCGGTGAGGGTGTGGATGATCTCGGGGACGTCGTCGTCGAGGCGCTCGCGGACGCGCGCCGTGAGGAAGGCGAAGCCCTCGAGGAGGCGCTCGACGTCCGGGTCGCCGCTGCGCTCGGCAAGGAGGCCCGCCACGGCGGGGAAGGCGCGGCCGTACTCGCGCCCGAGGTTGCGCAGGTAGGCCAGCTCGCTCTCGTAGTATCTGCTGAACAAGTCTCTGCTCCCGCGACGGTCGGGGAAGATACCAGGGTTGCCGCGCGCAACGGTAGAACATCTGAAGCCCCCCGAGGCGACGGAACGCGCCCCGCGCGATTCCCCTGTTTTTGTGGTACTCGGTGCCCCAGAGCCCCGATGAACGCGTACGTCTCCGAGCTCCTCCACCTGGTGCTCCGGTGGGTCCACCTGATCGCCGGGATCATGTGGATCGGCAACTCGATGCTCTTCAACTGGCTCGACCGCAACCTCGAGAAGCGGCCCGGTGCGCAAGAAGGGCACATCGGCCAGATGTGGATGGTGCACTCGGGCGGCTTCTACCTGGTGGAGAAGCTGATGCTCCCGCCGGGGCAGCTCCCGAAGACGCTCCACTGGTTCAAGTGGCAGAACGGGATCACCTGGCTCTCGGGCATCTCGCTGATGATCCTGGTGTTCTACATGGGCGGGGCGGCGCTGATGATCGACCCGTCGGTGGCCGCGCTCTCCCCCGGCACGGCGGTGCACGTGTCCATCGCCTCGCTGGCGTTGGCCTTCGCGCTCTACCACGGCGTGTGGCGCTCGCCCCTGCGCCTCTCCCCCTCGATCGCCACGGGCTTCACCGTCGCGATCGTCCTCTTCTTCTCGATGCTCTACTTCAAGCTCTACTCGGGGCGGGCGGCCTACGTGCACGTCGGCGTGCTGCTCGGCACGCTGATGACGGGCAACGTGTGGTTCTGCATCGTGCCGTCGCAGCGCGAGCTGGTGGCGGCGACGGCCGAGGGGCGCCCGCAGGACCCGACGCTCGGCGACCAGGCCAAGCAGCGGTCGATCCACAACAACTATTTCACCTTCCCGTTGCTCTTCATCATGCTGAGCAACCACTTCCCGACCACCTTCGGGCACAAGCACAACTGGGTGATCCTGACGGTGCTGGCGCTGTCGAGCGCGACCGTCCGCCACATGATGAACATCCGCTTCGGCCGCCCGACGAAGGACTGGCTCTGGGGCGCGCTCGGCGCGGCGGGGCTCGGGCTCGGGGTGGTGTACGCGATGATCGCGCAGGGGGCACCGGCCCCGCGGGCCGCGGCGCGTGAGCGGACGGTGGCCTACGCCGAGGTGCGGGGCATCCTCCAGCGGCGGTGCCTGGAGTGCCACTCGTTCGCGCCGACGAGCGCGGTGTACCGGATCGCGCCCAACGGGGTGATGTTCGACTCGGGCACCGAGGTGCGGCGGCACGCGGCCAACATCAAGATGCGGGCGGTGGTGCTCCGCACGATGCCGCTCGGCAACACGACGCACATCACCGACGCGGAGCGCGAGACGCTCGGCCGCTGGATCGACGAAGGCGCCCACACGGACTGACGCGGGGGCGCGACGGCGCCTTTCCTGCCTACTGGCAGATCTGCGCGGGGAACTCCCCGGGGTCGTTCGTCTGCTGGATGCACTCGACGACGGCCGTGGCGCCCTGCATCGGCTGCGCGCCCGCGGTGAACTCGATGTGCTGGCGGCAGCCCGACTGCGCCTCGGGGCGCGTGTCGTAGTAGTAGCCCTCGCGGCCCGCGGGCGGCGCCCCGCCGGGCGGAAGCGCCACCTCCCGCACGAGGCAGGTGTCGCGCCCGGTGGCGTCGCGCTCCGACGGCGTGCGGCCGCGGGCGGTGGTGCAGGCCGTCGACGCGCTCGTCCCCATCGGCAGGAGCTCGCGCACCACGCAGCGCGTCCGCACGCAGCTCTGCTGGCCGGAGCCGGGCTCGCATGTCGCCGGCTGCGTCTCGATGGGCCGCGCGAGGCAGCGGCCGGTGAGGCGCGACTGGATGCGGTCGACGATCTGCTGGAGCGCGGGGGCGTAGTCGGTTCGGCAGATGGAGGTGAGCGAGCCGTTCTGGTAGCGCTCGTCGAAGCGGCGGACCACCTGGGCGATGCGGCGCGAGGGCCAGGCGAAGTACTGCGCGGCGGGGTCGCAGGTGGTGGCCGCGGTCGAGCCCTCGCGGCGGCAGGCGGGGACGACGCGCGACGAGCACGCGGGGTCGGTGTTGCGCTGCCGCATGGAGACGGGGCCCTCGGCGCTCATGCCGGTGTAGCCGTCGGAGCCATCGGGGTTGCGGCCGAGGAGCGCGTCCCAGTCGATCGCGGTCTGCGCCCCGGACTGGCGCGTGGGGAGGTTGATCGGGACGCCCGCGATGGCGGAGAACACCACGAGGTCGGGGCGGCCGGGCTTGAGCGAGGTGAAGCCGCGGTTGGGGCGCGCGGGGTCGATGTAGCGGTCGATCGGCCAGGTCGGGTCCTGCGCGGAGCCGGGGTCGTAGTTGTAGAAGCGGAGGTTGAGGTCGTTGCTCGACCACTGCGGCGAGGAGATGTCGAACACGCTGACCGCGTCGGTGCAGGGCACACCCCGCTCGGCGTAGCGGCAGTCGCGCACCGAGCCGTCCTCCTCGTCGCTCACCATCACGAGCGCGAGGACGGCGTCGTCGCGAACGAAGCCCGCGTTGGGGTCGGTGTTGCCCGCCGCCGCGCGCGGGTTGTGGACCACGAGCGCGCGGTACATCGACTCGAGCTGCTGCTCCAGCCCGCACCCGGTGCTCGACAGGTAGGCGTTGCAGATGAACTCCTCGCGGAACGTCTCCGCGTTCGACGTCCCGCGGTCGAAGGAGAGGAAGCTCGGGAACTGGTTGGGGTCGTTGGTGCACCGCGCGGGGCGCCGGCCGGGCGGCGCGCTCTGCCAGGGCTGGTGCGTGCGCATCGCGGCGCCGTTGCGGATCGGGTTGAGGAGACCGTCGTCGCCGAGGTCGGTGTTGGCGCACGAGGGCACGACGCTCCCGGGCGTGCCGAGGTCGGACGAGATGACCCCGAGGTGGAGGCTCTTCACCGGGGGGTAGAGCGGGCGCATCGTCTGCGGGTCGGTGGGCGGGTTGACGAGCCGGTCGACCAGGGTGCCGAAGTTGCGCGCGAGGGTCTCCTGGTTGTTGGCCATCGAGCCGGAGTTGTCGATTTCGAAGAGGATGTCGACGTTGTCGATGCCGGTGACGTTGATGGGGAGGCGCACCGCCGTCTGCGTGGTGGGCCGCACCGCCACCGCGCAGCGCTCCAGGCAACCCGCCACCGACATCCCCGCGACCACGAACGGCACGAGCTTCCGCATCACCGCAGCACCTCCACGCGCGGCCCTTCCGCGCATGAGGAGACGCATCGCAAGGCGCGGGCCGCACGTGTTTTCGAGCGCGCGACGCGGGCGTTGCCAACGCGGGTGGCGCCACCTCAGCGGCAGGTTGGCGAGGCCGCGGCGGGCACGTCGATGGGGCAGTCGAGGTACGCGGTGGAGCCGGCGACGAGGAGCGCGCCCGGCGTGAACATGAAGCTCCCGTCGCAGCCTGGGTTGGTCGGGTCGGTGCGCGTGTCGTAGTAGAAGCCCTCGCGCCCCGTGGGCGGCGCGCCGCCAGGCGGCAGGGCGACCTCCCGCACCACGCAGGTGTCGCGTCGAACGCTCTCGTCGCGCGGGCCCGGCGAGCGACCGCGCGCGGCGGTGCACGCCGTCGAGGGGGGGAGGTCGGCGGGGAGCACTTCGCGCAGGACGCAGTAGGTGCGGGCGCACCCCTGCTGGCCCGAGCCTGGCTCGCAGGGCGCGGCGACGGTGGCGACGGGCCGCGCGAGGCAGCGTCCGCCGATCCTGCGCTGGATGCGCTCGGCGAAGCGGGCGAGGGCGCCGGTGAAGTCGTTGCGGCAGATGGAGCCGAGGGCGGCGTTGCCGCGGAGCGCGTCGAAGCGGCGGGCCACCTGGGCGATGCGGCGCGAGGGCCAGGCGAAGTACTGCGCGGCGGGGTCGCAGGTGGTGGCCGCGGTCGAGCCCTCACGGCGGCAGGCGGGGACGACGCGCGTCGAGCACGCGGGGTCGAGGTTGCGCTGGCGCATGGAGACGGGGCCCTCGGCGCTCATCCCGACATAGCCGTCGGAGCCGTCGGGGTTGCGGCCGAGCAGCGCGTCCCAGTCGACGCCGCCGTCAGCGCGCGAAGGGAGCGCCAGAGGGACGCCGGCGATGGCCCCGAAGACGACGAGCTCCGGGCGGCCGGGCTTGAGCGAGAGGAAGCCGCGGTTGGGGCGCGCGGGGTCGATGTAGCGGTCGATGGGCCAGGTCGGGTCCTGCGCGGAGCCCGGGACGTAGTTGTAGAGCCGGAGGTTGAGGTCGTCGCTCGACCATTGCGGCGAGGAGATGTCGAACACGCTGATTGCGTCGGTGCAGGGCGCACCCCGCTCGGCGTAGCGGCAGTCGCGCACCGAACCGTCCTCCTCGTCGCTCACCACCAGGATCGCGAGCACGGCGTTGTCGCGGACGAAGCCCGCGTTGGGGTCGGTGTTGCCGGCCACCATGCGGGGGTCGTGGATAACGAGCGCGCGGTAGACGGACTCGAGCTGCTGCTCCAGCCCGCAGCCGCCCTGCGACAGGTACGCGTTGCAGGCGAACTCCTCGGCGAAGGTGGGCGGGTCCGAGGTCGTCCGATCGAAGCTGAGGAAGCTCGGGAACTGGTCGGGGTCGTTGGCGCAGCGCGCGGGGCGAGCGCCCGGGGGCGCCGTGGTCCAGGGCGGGTGCGCGCGCGTCGCGAGGCCGCGGCGGACGGGGTTGAGGAGCCCGTCGTCGCCCTGGTCGGAGTGGGCGCACGAGGGGACGACGCTGCCGGGCGTGCCGAGGTCGGAGGAGACGACGCCGACGTGGAGGGACTTCACCGGTGCGGTGCGCGGGCGCATGGTCTGCGGGTTGAAGGGCGGGTTGATGAGGCTGTCGAGGAAGGGGCCGAAGGCGGCGGAGAGCGCCCGTTGGTTGGCATCCATCGAGCCCGAGTTGTCCATCGACACGAGGAGGTCGACGTTCTCGACCGGCTCCGCGGCTTGCGGGTGGTACGTGGCCCCGTCGGGGGCGTAGGGCTCGCACCGCTCCGCACACCCCGCGAACGCGAGCCCCAGGGGGAGAGCCAACTTCACCAGACGCATCCTGCCATGACCTCCTCACGCACAAACGTCGTGCGCCGAGCGAAGTCAGCAAGAAGCGATCCGCGCGGCGCGCTTCAGGGCCGGTACATGCGCTCGATGCGCGCCTCGGGGTCGCCCGGGTCGAGCGCGAGGAGCACGGCGTAGAAGCACCACTCGGCGGGCTTCATCGCGAGGTAGATGGCGTCGGCCACGAGGCGCCAGCGGATCAGGCGGCTCACCGGCAGGCCGAAGCGGTCGTAGGTGGCGCGGCAGAAGCGCCCGAAGCGGGGCCAGCGCGTGTGGAGGAGGTCTTCGAAGGCGTTGGCCACGGCGAGCTGGCGGTTGACGACGATGGTCTCGCCGCCGCGCACGCCGAGGCGCTCGGGGCGCACGACCCAGGTGTGCCCGCGCGCGGCCACGGTGCAGAGGTAGTGGCAGTTGCCGGGGATCACCTGCACGGGGATCCGCGAGAAGACGTGGTCGCAGGTCTCGGTGAAGGCGAGCACGCCGGCCGCGGCGCGCTGCGTGAGCGCCGCGGCGAGCACGGCGTAGCCCCCGAGGAGGACGGGCGACGCGAGGAGGGCGCGCATCGCCCACGTCTCGCTGACGGCGGGCGCGGGGTCAGGCGTGGCGACCTCGCCCGCGCGGTAGGCGCCGCCGCCGACGGACTCGACGCGCTCGCGCTCCTCGGCGCCGCGGCGGCGGAGGCGGTCGCGCAGCTCTTCGGCGAAGAGGGCCGCGGCGAGGAGGGGCGAGATCACCGGGAGGCCCGGGTAGGCGATGAGGAGGCCGACGAGGAGGAAGGTCCCGCCGAGCTGGACCTGGAGCGCGACGTGGAGCACGACGCCGACGACCATCGCGGCGAGGACGGCGGTCTCGACGAGCGGGCGGAGGCGCGCGGGGCGGCGGCGGGAGAGCGCGTAGGCGAGGGCGACGGCCGTGTGCAGGAG
This sequence comes from Polyangiales bacterium, assembly GCA_046351555.1. GTDB lineage: Bacteria > Myxococcota_A > Polyangia > Polyangiales > CAISKJ01. Next base: position 160,878 of record JAXLYI010000015.1, on the reverse strand, counting down.
CGCGGGCGCGATGACCCAGGGCTCGGCGAAGGCGCGGTGGACGTCGACGTCGCAACTGCTCCGCACGCAGCGCCCGCTCAGCACCGCGTGGTTGACGAAGAGCCCCCACGCCGGGAGCCACGCCAGCACCAGGACGTCGTACGCGGCGCGGAGGCGCGCGACCCCGTCGGCCCGGGTGCGTCGGTAGACCTTCGCGACGGCGACGAGGCCCGCGGCGACGACGGCGAGCCCGAACGTGGCCACCGCGAGGTCGACCACGTTGGAGCTGCTGTGGAAGAGGGCGCGGAAGCCGAGGACGAGGGTGGCGCCGGGCGGGAGCGCGAAGCCCACGACGGTGAAGGCGGCGAGGCAGAGGTCGCGGTACCAGGCGCGGGGGGAGGGCATCGGCGCCGACGCTACCGCAACGGGCCACTCCGGGCGACGGAACGAGGCCGAGCGGTCGCGCGGCGGGGTCGAGCGGTCCATGGTCGTTGCGGCGGGTGCCCTGCTCGCGGACAATCGCGGCCCCATGCGACGGAACCTCCTCGCGCTGTGCCCCCTGGCGCTCGCGCTCGCCTGCACCGAGACGGCCGCAACGCCCGACGCGGCGACGGACGCGTCGAGCGACGTGACCAACGACCTCGCGAAGCCCGACGCGGCCGCGGATGCGATGGTGGACGCTGCCCCGCCGTTGCCTCCGTGGCCCCACGAGCTGCCGCCCGCGCGTGAGCTCGGGGAGGTGCGCGGGATGACGCCGCGGCGGGTGATCGTCCACGCGCACTCGGTCCACTCGCACGACGCGTGCGACGGCAATCCCTACGTCGACGGCGGGCCCAACGAGCCGTGCCTCCAGGACTTCCGCCGGGCCATCTGCCAGACGCGGCTCGACGCGGTGTTCCTCACCGAGCACGCGGAGCGGATCGCGCTCGTCGAGCTGCCGACGGTTCTCCAGATGCGGCCGGGCGACGAGCCGATCATGGAGGGCGGCGCGGTGGTGGGATCGTGGGTCCGCTGCGCCGACGGCCACCGGGTGATGATCATCCCCGGCGCGGAGAACGAGCTGATGCCGATCGGTCTGCGGCGCCACCCCGACCTCGTGGGCGGCGACCTCGGGCGCGCCTACCACGCCGACGACCCGGCGGGCGTCCAGCGCTTCCGCGAGGCCGGCGCGCTCGTGGCGATCGCCCACGTCGAGCAGAGCACCATCGAGCGCGTGCGGACGCTCAGCCCCGACCTCGTGGAGATCTACAACATCCACGCGAACATCGGCCCCAACATCGCCAACATCGCGTCGCCGGATTTCAACCTCGGGCAGGCGCTCGTCGACGTGCTGCGCTTCCGCAACACGGAGAGCGGCCTCGAGCCCGACCTCGCCTTCGTCTCCCTCTTCGCCGAGAACACCAACGACCTCGGGAAGTTCGCCCAGCTCTGGTCGGAGGGCCGCGCCATCCCGGGCATCGCCGCGAGCGACGCGCACCAGAACGCCATCCCCGCCGTCCTCTCCGACGGTGAGCGCGGGGACAGCTACCGGCGGGTGTTCCGGTTCTTCTCCAACGAGGTGCTCGTCGCGGGCGAGTTCAACCGGGCGAGCGCGCTGGAGGCGCTGCGGCGCGGGCGCTCGTACGTGGTGTTCGAGGCGTACGGGACGCCGACGGGCTTCTCCTTCCACGCGCAGACGCGCGACGGGATGGCGCACGAGATGGGCGAGACGGTGCGGATGGCCGACGGGCCGGAGTTCGTGCTGCGCGGGCCGACGCTGCTCCTGCCGCGCGAGCCGCTGGCGCAGCCGCGGGTCGAGCTTCGGGTGTACCGGGCCGAAGGGGAGCGCTGGGTGATGGCGCAGCGCTGGGACGGCGCGGCGGCCGCGGCGGGGGTACGCTGGACGCCGCCCTCGCCGGGCGCGTACCGCGCGGAGGTCCGCATCACCCCCGAGCACGCGCGGCCCTACCTCCCGGGCCTCGAAGCGCGCGTCCGCGACGTCCCCTGGATCTACGCCAACCCCATCCTCATCACGCCGTGACCCTCAGCATCTTCGACATGTTCAAGGTCGGCATCGGGCCGTCGAGCTCCCACACCGTGGGCCCGATGCGCGCCGCGCGCCGCTTCCTCGACTCGCTCCGTGAGGACGGGCTCCTCGACCGCGTGGAGCACGTGCGGGCCGAGCTCTTTGGCTCGCTCGGCGCGACGGGCAAGGGCCACGGGAGCGACCTCGCCGTGATGCTCGGCCTCGAGGGCGAGCGCCCCGAGGAGGTCGACACCGACGCCGCCCCCGCGCGCGTCGCCGCGATCACCCGCGACGGGACCCTGCGGCTGGCGGGCGAGCGCGCGATCCCCTTCGTGCTGGCGGACTCGCTGGTGTTCCACCGGCGGCAGACGCTGCCGCGGCACCCCAACGGGATGCGCTTCACGGCGACGGGCCCGACGCTCGCCGAGCCCTTCGCGCGGACGTACTACTCCGTCGGCGGCGGCTTCGTGGTCAACGACAGCGACCCCGATGGGCCCGTCGCGCCCGACCACGCGAAGGTGCCGTACCCCTTCCGCACGGGCGCCGAGCTGCTCGGGCAGGCCAACTCGCACGGCTTCAGCATCGCGACGCTGATGCTCGAGAACGAGCGCTCGCTCCGCCCCGACGCGGAGGTGAAGGCCGGCGTCGCGCGCATCTGGGAGACGATGCAGGCGTGCGTGAAGCGAGGCTGCGAGCGCGAGGGCATCCTGCCGGGCGGGCTCAAGGTGCGGCGGCGCGCGGCGGCCCTCCATCGGCGGCTCCGCAACGACACGCGGACGGTCGACCCGCTGCTCGCGATCGACTGGGTCAACCTCTGGGCGCTCGCCGTCAACGAGGAGAACGCCGCCGGCGGACGCGTCGTGACCGCGCCCACCAACGGCGCGGCGGGCATCATCCCCGCGGTGCTCCACTACTACGCCCGCTACACGCCCAACGCCGACGACGAGGGGGTGATGCGCTTCCTCCTCGCCGCGGGCGCCATCGGGATGCTCTACAAGATGAACGCCTCCATCTCGGGCGCCGAGGTCGGCTGCCAGGGCGAGGTGGGCGTCGCGTGCTCGATGGCCGCGGCGGGCCTCGCCGAGGTGCTCGGCGGCACCCCCGAGCAGGTGGAGAACGCCGCCGAGATCGGCATGGAGCACAACCTCGGGCTCACCTGCGACCCGATCGGCGGCCTCGTCCAGGTGCCCTGCATCGAGCGCAACGCGATGGGCTCGGTGAAGGCGATCAACGCCGCGCGCCTCGCGCTCTCCGGCGACGGCAAGCACAAGGTGTCGCTCGACAAGGTGATCGCGACGATGCGCCAGACCGGCGCCGACATGATGACCAAGTACAAGGAGACCGCCCGCGGCGGCCTCGCGGTGAACATCATCGAGTGCTGATTACGGGTACGCCCCGTCGGCGCAGAAGTCCTCCGGCGCGCGGCCCGCGTGGTCGGCGTAGAAGCGGCGGAGCGACGGGGCGTCGACGCAGTCGGCCCGGTAGAGCCACCCCCACGCGGACGCGGCGACGGGCGTGGCGACCTCGTTGTCGACGGTGATCACCACGCGGACCCGCGCCGGCGCGGCGTCGGTGGGCAGGCACGCGCGGTCGACGGGGATGCCCTCGGCCGCGGCGACGAGGGCGTCGCGGACGGGCTCGCACACGCCCGACGGGCAGCGGTAGAGCATCGCGACGCCGCCGTGCTCGAGGTTGTGCAGCCAGTACCCGCGCGGGATGGACGGCCACGCCCCCCAACGCGCCCAGATCGGGTAGTGCGGGCCCGACGACGGCGGGTTGGTGAGCCACGCGATCGGCCCGTCGGAGGGGTCGACGTGGGGCGAGTTCTGCGTGGCGACGTTGCGCTCCTGGGCGTTGCACGAGGCGCCGGCGATGGCCGTCCACTGGCCGGCGTTGACGAGGCCGCCGTCGGGCACCGTCGCGTCGGCGGTGACCACCGTCTCCTGACAGGCGGCGAGGGCGAAGGCGAAGGCGAGGGCGAAGGGGCGCTCGGTCATCGGGCGGCGATCATCGGGCCGGGGGGCGACGACCGCAATCACCCGGCGACCATCCCCTCGAAGCGGCGGAGGTAGCCCACGAAGGCGGGCGACACGTCGCGCGCGGCGTACTCCTCGGGCGTGAGCGGCGGGCGCCGGGGCGACCACGCCTCGTCCCGGCACTGCGTCGGGAGGTCGGGGTTGACGATGGCGGCGCGGCCGAAGGCGACGAGGTCGGCGCCGAGGGAGAGGCAGCGCTCGGCGTCGGCGCGCGCCCACACCTTGCCGGCGACGACGATGCGGACGCGGTCGGGCAGGGCCGCGCGGAAGACCGCGATCGGGTGCTCGTCGGGGCGCTTCTTCGTCATGCGGTTCACGTCCCAGAGGGAGAGGTGGACGAAGTCGGCGCCGTCGTCGGCGAGCCAGCGGGCGACCTGGACGGTCTCGTCGAGGTCGACGCCGCGGGTGAAGCCGAAGTCCTCGGGCGAGAGGCGGACGCCGACGACGAAGCGCGCCCCTCCCCTCGCCCGCGCGGCGCGGGTCGCCTCGCGGAGGAGGCGGGCGCGGTTCTCGAGTGAGCCGCCCCAGGCGTCGGCTCGGGTGTTCATCGTGGCGCTGAGGAACTGCGAGAAGAGGTAGCCGTGGGCCCCGTGGAGCTCGACGCCGTCGAAGCCCGCCTTCGCGCAGCGCGCGGCGGCGTCGCCGAAGTGCTGGATGACGCGCGCGATGTCGTCGTCGGTGGCCGCGCGGGGGACTTCGAAGTCGGGCTTGTTCTCGGTGAAGGCCGAGGCGCTCCAGGGCTGCGCGCCGGTGAGCCGCGACGGGCAGCGCGCGCCGCCGTGGTAGAGCTGGACGACCGCGACGGCGCCCTGCGCGCGGAGTTCGCTGGCGAGCGTGGTGAGGCCGGGAAGGTGCCGGTCGCCCCATACGCCGAGCTGGCCGTCGAAGCCTTTGCCGTCTTCGGAGACGTGCGCGGCGCAGGTGGAGACGAGCCCGAAGCCGCCGGCGGCGCGGCGGACGAGCCAGCGGCGCTCGTCGTCGCCGAGGGTCCCGTCGTCGTGGCTCTGGCCGTTGGTGAGGGGCGCGAGGGCGAAGGCGTTGGGCGCGGCGACGCCGCAGGCGAAGGAGACGGGTGCGAAGAGGGAGCGGGTCATCGGGGCCGACGGTGGTACCACCGCGGCGGCGTGGGGCGAAGCGGCGTCGGGGTGGCGCCGGTCGTCAGCGCGCGAGGCGGGCGCGGATGGCGCTCTGCACGTCGGCGGGGAGCGTGGCGAGGAAGGACTCGGGGAGGCGCGCGAGCATCGCGTCGGGCAGCGCGAGGACGGTGTGCTCGGGGGGGAGGCCCGCGAGGCGCTCCTCGGGCTTCAGGCCGGAGAGGCGCTCTTCGGGCTTCAGGCCGGAGAGGCGCTCCTCGGGCTTCAGGCCCTCGAGCCGGACGCGCAGCGGGAGGGACTGTGCGATCTTCTTGAGCAGGGGCTCGTTCTTCGCGACTTCTTCGGGCGGCAGCACAACGTCCTCCGGGATGTCGGTCTGGTGACGGAGCCACTCTACCACCTCCTCCGTCTGGATGGGGTGGCGGCTGAAGACGCGCAGGTAGTCGTCGCGCTCGGCCTCCGACACCACGTCGAGCTCCACCACCACGACGCGCATCGGGCCGACCTCGCCGAGGTGGTACCCCTCCTCCTGCGGCGCCAACGTGAGCGGGCACGCCGCGAGCTCCGCGCGCAGAGCCTCCGTGATGCACGGGAGCACGAGCACGAGGAGCACGTCGCCGGGGACGTAACCTCGGTTGCGCGCGAGCCAGTGCCACCCGCACGCGACGAGCCGGTACAGGTCGCCCGCCGCGAAGGCGCGCGCCAGGCTCTTCAGCTCGAGCAGGGCCACGCGCGGGACGTGCTTCCAGAGCGAGCGGAGCACGCGCCCGCGGTCGTCGGGGTCGCGCGGGACGCGGGCGCGCAGCGAGAGGAGCAGGTCGATGCGCTGCGACTGGCGCTGGAGCATCACCTCGGGCGTCGGGCGGATCCACCGCGGGCACCGCCACTCCACCAGCGCGTAGAACGGCGGGTGCCACTCCGTGCGGCTGCGCCGGCGGCGCGGGCGCTTCGAGGCGGGCTTCGCCATGGCGGCGAGGAGTACCGCAGGGCGCAGGCGCAGCACCAGGAAGGACGCCGGGCACCACACGTGCCCCACCACGCTCACGTCACCGCCCCCATGAGCACCGCGCGTGTCCCCACGCAGACGCACCAGCGCCCAATGGGCACCGCGCGCCCGCACTGAACACTCGCTCACGTCACGAGCGGGGAGCTTGACCATCGGCCGGGCGTCAGGCGGGCTTCTTGTCCTTCGCCTGGGCGGCGTCGGGCGGCGAGCGACCGTCGCTGCGCCGTCACGCAACGTCCCTTGTCGCGCCGACGCGGGCGGCGTGTCGCGCGCGAAATCGCGCGGTTGTCGCGGCCCCGGACAGCGCCCGGACGATTTCATCCGCGGGCTCAGCTCGTCTCGATGAAGCGCTGCGCGGCGACCTCGCCCGTCCCGTCACGCCCGTCGCCCGCGAGCGCGAACGCGTCGTCCGCGTCGCGCCCCAGCACGCGCACCACCGCCGCGAGCGCGGCCTCGTCGCAGGGGCCTTCGAAGCCCCGCAGCGCCTCCGCCAGCGCCGCGCTCGCCGCCGACGCCGACGCGAAGGCGCGGCCCTCGTCGCGCGCGAGCAGCCCCGCGACGCACCGGTCGAGCGAAGGCGGAACCTGCGGGTCGACGGACGACGGCGGCGGCGGCTCGGCCGCGTCCACCGTGGGCGCGCGACCCGTCGCGATCTCCCAGAGGAGCCACCCCAACGCCCAGCGGTCGGCCGCGGCGTCGCGCGCCCACGGCGGCGACCACATGCGGGAGGGCCGCGCGTCGGCGACGTCACCGAAGCCCGGGAAGTCGGCGACGCGGAAGAGGCCGCCCGAGGTGACCACGTTCACGCGCAGCAACGGCGGGAGGAGGAGACAGCGCCCGTCCGCGCCCACGAACACGTGCCGGGCGTCGAGGCGGCCGTGCCACGCCGCGCGCGGCCCGTCGGGCGCGTCGACCGGGCGGGATTCCAACGCAGCGAGGGCCTCCGCGACGCGCGCGCCGAGGGCGAGCGCGAAGCCCGACCCCAGCGGGAGCGAGCGCGCCGCGGCCGCGCGCAGGATGGTCGAGAGCGTCGCGCCGACCACGCACTCGAGCGCGACGAAGGGGCGCGGCGGCGCGAGGTCGCGGAGGTCGGTTCCGACGCGCACGGGCGCGGCGCGGTACGCCGACGCGGCGGGAGCAGCGGCCACCTGGGGCGCCCCGTGCGCGGAGAGCCAGCCCCGCCAGCGCGGCAGGAGCAGCGCCTCGTGCGCGGGCCCGGCGGGGATCCAGTCGACCGGGCCGCGGTCGTGGTCGTCGCCCTCGACGACGGGCGGCCACGCGCTCGCGAGGTGGGCGCCGGGCCGGGCGCCGATGCGGGCGGGGAAGACGCGAAGCACGACGCGCGTCGCCGAAGGGTCCGCGGTCTCGGCGAGGAGCGCGACGCCGCCGGTGGAATCGGCGTGGCCGGGCGACGGCTCGCGCAGTCGGTGGATGAGCCCGAGCACGCGGAAGGCGACGTCGGGCGCGTGGAGCTCGTCGCCGGGCGCCAGGGGCGGGAGGTCGTCGGGAGCCACCATCGTGCCCGGAGGATCGCACGAGACGCGGCCGCGCGGCCCGCCGCTCCTGCCGCTACGCGATGGCCTCGTCGAGCGCGCTCACGAGCGCGGGCACGTCGGCCTTCGCCACACCACAGAGCGCCACGCGCAGCGCGCCCGCCTGCGGCACGGTGAACACCCCGCGCGCCTTCAGCTTCGCCTCGGCGCCCTTCGGGTCGCGCGCGAACACCGTCACGAAGAACCCGCCGTCGTACCGGGGATAGCGCAGCGACGTGCCCCGCGCGGCCTCGTTGAAGGCGTCCACCCGCGCGCCGAGCAGGGCGGTGAGCCGCGCCCGCTCCTCGCCGACGCGCGCGCGCAGCCCGTCGTCGGCGAGGCAGCGCGCGACGGCGTACTGGCCGGCGGCGTTGCAGTTGCTCCAGGTGCCGCGGCAGGCCCAGGCGAGCGCGCGCTGGATGGCGCTGCGGGCGTTGGCGTCGGCGGTGCAGGCGAGGAGCGCGCCGATGCGGGCGCCGTACTGGGTGAAGGCCTTGCTGCCCGACCACGCGAAGAGGACGGCGGCGCGCTCGGCGAGGGGCTCGAGGTGCGCGAGGAAGGAGCGCTGGTCGCGCCCGTACGCGAGGTAGGCGACGTCGGCGAGCACCGCGGTGGGCACCCTGGCGGCCTGCGCGCGGAGCACGGCGGAGACGGTCTCCCACTCCTCGCGCGTCATCGAGTAGCCCGTGGGGTTGTGGCAGGGGTCGTTGAGGAAGACGAGCAGCCGGCCCTGGCGCGCGGCCGTCTCGCCCACCGTCCGCTCGAACGCGTCGAGGTCGATGCCCCCGTCCTCGCGGAACATGTTGAACGTGACCACCCCCCGCTCGTGCTCGTCGCAGATGGTGGCGTAGGGGCCCCAGTAGAACGACGAGGTCACCATCGACTGGCCGCGCTCGAGGAAGACCGACGCCGCGTGCCGCAGCGCGCCCGTCCCGCCGGGCGTCGAGCACGACACGGCCATGTCCGCGAGGCTGGTCCCGCCGAGGAGGTCGCGCGTCACCTCGCGGAGAAACTCCGGCGCCCCCGTGATCGGCGCGTAGCCCGCGGCCTTCGCGGGGTCGACCGCGCGGATGGCCTCGGTCACCGACGGGAGCACCGCGAGCGAGCCGTCGTCTTCGAGCAGCGCGCCCACCGTGGCGTTGATGACCTTCTCCCCCGCGGCGCGGCGCTGCGTGGCCTCGCGGTTGAGGGCGAAGATGGGGTCGTCACCGGGGCGGCTCGCGTTGCGGTCGGGCAGGAGGTTCACGCGCCGTTCATTGCCACGAAGGCGGCGCGGTTGTCACCCCTCGACGAGGCTCACCCCGTCGCCCTCCACCGCGAGGGTCACGGCCGCGGGCGGCGCGTGGCTCCGGGCGGCGAGGAGGCGGGCCAGGGGGCCGACGATCCAGTGTTCGATGGCGCGGTTGAGGGGCCGCGCCCCGTACTTCGGGTCGAAGCCCAGGGCCGCGAGGCGGGCCACCACGTCGTCGCCGTAGCGCACCTTCACGCTGCGCCGGGCGACGCCTTCGCGTTCGAGCGCGCGCTGGAGTGCCCTGCGCGCGATGACGGCCACGGTGTCGGCCGAGAGCGGGCGGTAGGGGACGACGTGGTCGAAGCGGTTGAGGAGCTCGGGGCGGAAGAAGGCCGCGGCGGCGGCGGTGTAGTGCGTGGCCGCGTCGCGCAGGGCGGCCGCCTCGCCGAAGCCGAGCGAGCGGCTGGCGGTGTCGGCGCCGAGGTTCGAAGTGAGGATCACCACGGTGTTGCGGAAGCTGACGGTGCGCCCGGTGCCGTCGGTGAGCCTGCCCTCGCCGAGGAGCTGGAGGAGGAGGTCGTGGACGCTCCCGTCGGCCTTCTCCACCTCGTCGAAGAGCACCACGCCGAAGGGCTGCTCGCGCACGCGGCGGGTGAGCGCGCCCTCCGAGCCGCCGTACGCGCCCACCAGTCGGACGGCGCTGCCGGGCGCGGCGTACTCGCTCATGTCGAAGCGGTGGAGGCGCTTCGGGTCGCCGAAGAGGTACTCGGTGAGGGCGAGCGCCGACTCCGTCTTCCCCACGCCCGTCGGCCCCAACAACAGGAACGACCCGAGAGGCCGCCCCGGGTCGGTCATCGCGGTCTTGAGCGACACGACGAGGTCGCGCAGGAGCACCACGGCCGCGTCCTGGCCGACCACGCGCGCGCGCAGCTTGTCGAGCACGGCGTCGGGGTCGAGCGGCACGGACGGGTCGACCAGCTCGCGGGGGTAGCCCGTGCGGAGCGAGAACGCGCGGGTCACGTCCGCCGCGAGGATGCGGCGCACCTCCTTGCCGACGACGGGCGTCTCGGTGGCCTGGTGCGCGGCCGCGCGGAGGAGCTGGACGGCCCCGCCCGGGAGCGCGGCGCCGTCGCCGAAGCGCTCGGTGAGGTCCATCGCGCGGAGGAGGGACTCGGGTTCGAAGCGTACCTTGCGCGCGCGCCCGACGGCGTTGGAGACGCTGGTGAGCGCGAGCAGCGCCGCGTCGCCGCGCAGGGGCTCGATGCGCATGGCCTTGAGCGCCTGGACGAAGGCCGGGTGGGTTCGTTCCGCGCGGGCGAGGTCGTCGGGCGTGGCCTCGCAGACGAGCGCGATCTCGCCGGCCTCCAGCGCGGGGACGAGGTAGCGCGCCGCGTCGAGCCCGCTCCCCGGGTCGCCCGTCATCAGGAACTCCGACAGGCTCTCGACGTGGAGGATGGCCTTGCGCACGCGGAGCTCGGCGATCATCCGCTGCACGCGCTGCTGCCACTGGCCGAGGTAGCGCATCCCCGCCACCACGCGCGCGCCGCTGGTGGTGTACACCTCGACGCCCTTCTCGTCGGGTCGCGCGGACTTGTCTTCGAAGCGGTGGACGAGCTCGTGGACGAGCGCGGTCTTCCCGACGCCTGCGGCGCCCACCAGGAGCACGCTGGCGCGGCGCGACGAGGTGAGCATCTCGGCGAGGAGCTCGACCTCGCGGGCCCGCTGGAAGGCCCGCTCGAGGCCGCCGTGGCGCGCGAGGTCGTTGAGCCGTCGCGCGGCCTCGGCGAGGGCGGGCGGCGGGGGCGGGCGCTCGTCGTCGCGGCGCTTCTCCTCGTCGCGGCGCTTCTTCGCGGCGACGGGCTTGTACGCGACGGTGAGGGTCTCGACGCTCTCGTCGCCGTCGTAGGCCACGCGTAAGAGCGAGTCGAGCGGCGCCATGAAGAGCCGGTGGCGGATCACCTCCTCGACCCAGGCGTCGAAGTCCGCCGGGACGGCGAGGCTGTCGACCACGCCCAGGCGCGGCACGCGGACGACGAGCCCGGCCTCGGCGCGGCGGGGCGCGTCGGGCTCGCCGTCGGCGTGGGTGAGCGCGGTGAAGCGCATCGGCACCGAGAGGAGGCGGCGTTGCTGGACGGCGCGGAGCGTGAGGTCGACGCGGCGGAGGCGCATCTCCTTCCACCACGTCGGCCCGTGGCCGAGCTCGGGCGCGTCGCGGGCGAGGAGCTTCGCGGTCGCGGTGGCGATCTGGTCGCGCGCCTCGTCGACGTCCTCCGCGAAGGCCGTGAGGAAGGGGTGCGTCAGCACCGACACCGTGTACCCGACGCCCTGGTGGCGCCGCACGAAGAGGTGGAACTTCTGCTCCATGGCGCCCCCTCAGCCCCCCTTCGCCGCCCGCAGCACCGCGGCGGCGATCGCGTCGGCGCGGTCAGCCGGGAGGCCCGTCGCGACGTGCTCCAGCGTCGCCTTGCCCTGCTCCTGGTCGATGCTCCCGCGCAGCGTGACGGTGGCCACCTCGTGCGACTCGCCGGCCTCGCCCGCGCGCCGCGCCTCGCGGGCCGAGCGCGTCCGCTTGTCGTGCGCGCCCACCGCCGCCGCCACGTCGTCGCTGTCGAGCACGCGGACGGCGACCAGCACCACCGACTCGTCGACCGCGCCGGCCTTGCCGCGCAGGCGGAAGAGCGCGTGGCCCTCGACCGCCGCGAGCAGGTCGCGCACGCCGACGCCCGCCACCGCGAGCGAGCGCCGCTCCACCGGGAGCGCGGAGTCGCCCTCGTCGGGCTCCCAGCGCAGCTCGCCGTCTTCCTCCACCTCGCGCCACGACGTCACGCGGCCGATGAAGGCCGGCACCGCGCGGGCGCACGCGGCGGTGACGAGCCCGCTCCAGCGCCGGTCGCGGTTGGACGACGGCTCGAGGAGCACCGTGACGCGCTCGACCGTCTGCTCGGCGCGGGCGATCTGGTGCTCGAGCACCTCCAGCGCCTCGAGGAGCCGCGCCACCTCGGGGCCGAGGCTCTGCACGACGAAGCCCTCCTGGGTCACCGTCTCGTAGACGCGGACGGTCGGGCCCCGCACGATCGTCCCGAGGCGCCAGGTGTGCGGGATCTCCATCGGGGCGTTGTGCGTGTCCTCGATGAAGCGGTCGCTGCGCGGGTCGCGCTCCTCCACGCGGTCGAGGGCGTCGCGGAGCTCGGCGAGGCGCTCGAGGAGCTCGACGCCGGGCGACACGGGGGTCTGGCGGTTGCGCTGCATCGCGCGCAGGGCCTCGGCGCGCGCGTCGGCGAGGCGGTCGTAGAGGGGGGAGGCGGCGATGGCGTCGATCCGCTCGCGGAGCTCGGCGACCCGGTCGCTGACGGTGTCGGCCGTCCAGGTGGAGAGGTCGGTGGAGACGGCGACGGGCGGGGCGTTGCGGAGCGAGCGGACGGTGAGGCGCATCCCGTCGGCGGCGCGGTAGAGGTCGACGAGGCTGAGGTCGTGGCTTTGGCGCCGCACGAGGTGGTGCGCGAGGGGGACGGCGAGCTCGCGCTCGAGCGCGCGGCGGAGGGGCCTCGCGCCGTAGCGAGGGTCCCACGCCTGCTCGACGAGGGCGTCGAGGAGCTCGGGCTCGACGTCGACGAGGACGTTGCCGCGGACGATCCCGCGGCGCGACAGGAGCTGCCCGAGCGCGTGCTCGACCACCACCCGCAGCGCCTCGCGCGAGAGGGGCCCGAACGGCACCACCCGGTCGATCCGGTTGAAGAACTCCGGGCGGAAGAAGCGCCGCGCCGCCGCGGTGTAGTGGACCCGCGCGTCGCCGCCGTCGCGCGCGAAGCCCGTCCGCTGCGAGGCCTCCTTCACGCCGAGGTTGGAGGTCATCAGGATCACCGCCTGCCGCGCGTCGGCGAGGCGCCCGGCGGCGTCGGTGAGCCTGCCCTCGCCGAGGAGCTGGAGGAGCGCGTCGAACACCCGGGGGTGGGCCTTCTCGATCTCGTCGAAGAGCACGACGCAGAAGGGCTGCGTGCGCAGGGCGAGGGTGAGCTCGCCGTCGGGCGCGCCGGTGTGGCCCACCAGCCGCGAGATGGCCGAGGGCGAGCCGAACTCGCTCATGTCGAAGCGCACCAGCCGCGCGGACGAGCCGAAGAGCCACGTCGCGAGGGCCTTGGCCGTCTCCGTCTTGCCGACGCCCGTGGGGCCGACGAAGAGGTAGGTGGCCATGGGCTTCTCGGGGTCGGCGAGGCCGTGCTGCATGAGCACCACCACGTCGGCGACGGCGTCGACGGCGTCGGGCTGGCCCACCACCATCGCCTCGATGCCGCGGGCGACGTCGTCGCGGGTCTTGTGGCCGCCGGCGCCGAGGATGAAATCGGGCAGGCCCGTCTGCCGCTGGAAGGTGGCGAACACGTCGGCCCGCGCGTACCAGCGCTGGTTGTCGCGCAGCTCGCCGGGGCCCGCGAGGACGGCCTTGAGCAGGCGGACGGCCTTGCCGGGGAACGCCTCGTGGGCGAAGAAGCGCCGCGTGAGGGTGAGCACCGTCTCCAGCGCCTCGGGCGAGACGCGGAGCGCGGGCGCGCCGTCGAGCGTGTCGCCCTCGAGGTCGCGGAGCACGCCGAGGAGCACCGGGAGGGTGGCGCGGTCGTCGAGCGCGTCGACGTGGACGACGCGGAAGAGGGAGGCGAAGCCGGGCTCCTCCTCGCGCACTTTTTCGAAGCGCTCGGGGGTGCACTCGGCGATGACGGTGAGCTCCCCGCGGGCGAGGTGGGGCTCCATGAAGCGGGCGACGTTGGTGTCGCCCGAGCGGGTGCGGCCGGCGTAGACCATCGAGGCGAGGTCGTCGACGTAGAGGACGTCGCCGAGGTCGACGAGCTCCTCGATGAGCTCGCGGGCGCGGGCCTCCCACTGGCCGACGTACATCATCCCGGCGATGAAGCGGTTGCCGTCGACGCGCCAGACGTCGCGGCGCGTGCCCTGCGCGGTCTGCTTCGCGGCCATGCGGCGGACGAGCTCGTGGACGATGGCGGTCTTGCCCGAGCCCGACGCGCCCACGAGGCACACCGCGTTGCCCTCGCGCAGTTCGAACTCCTCCAACAGCGCGCGGACGACGGCCTCGCGGCCGAAGGCGCGGTCGAGCGAGTCGTCGCGGGCGGCGTGGGAGAGGTTGCGGGCGATCTCGCGGAGCGTGCGGACGGTGAACCTCCGCTGCGCGCGGCGCTCTTCGCGTGAGGGCTCGCCGATCTTGCGGGCGGCGTCCTTGGCGTCTTTGGTGTCCTTGCGCTTGCGGCCGGGGACGTGGAAGCGGTGCCACCCTTTGGGGAAGATGGGCGGCGGGTCGGCGTCGACCTCGAGGATGTCGAGGCGCTCGCGGCGCGGCGATGCCCAGTCGTCGAGCGAGAGGAGGCGGCGGTCGACGGCCCACGCGGCCATGCGGCGGTTCATGGCGTGGGGGAGGTCGTCGAGGGAGCGGAGGGCGAAGCGGGCGCTGGCGAGGCGCGTCGGGGTGACGACCCAGTACGTCTCGCCGGGCCACTTCTCGACGAGGACGCCCATGCGGCCTTCGAGCGTCCAGCGCTTGCGGGCGGGCTTGTCGTACGCGACGGTCTCCACGTCGAGCATGCGGAGGAAGACGTGGGGCGGGAGCTGGAAGGCCCCGAGGCGGGTGGCGGGCCCGGCTTCGAAGCGCTCCATGACCTTGAGGGCGAGGTCGTCGCGCAGCTCGGAGAGCGACGGGCCGACGCCGTGCACGCCGTCGAGGCCCGGCACCCACGCCTCCACCAGCCGACGTCCCGGGTGCGTCACCACGAGCGGGAGCTTCACATCCATGCGGAAGGCCCGTAGGAATACACCAACCGGCGCCCGCCCCAGGACGGAATCTCTACGCCCCGCCCTCCTCGCCCTGCGCCTCGGCCGCCGCCACGTTGAACATCCGCAGCAGCGCCGGCAGGAGGAACACCCCGAGCAGCGTGCTCGACGCGAGGCCGCCGATCACCACCGTGGCGAGCGGCTGCTGCACCTCGCTGCCCGCCGACGTCGACACCGCCATCGGCGCGAACCCCAGCGCCGCCACCGTGGCCGTGAGGAGCAGCGGGCGCAGCACCGTCACCGCGCCCGCGGCGATCGCCTCCTCCTGCGAGGCGCCCTTCTTCAGGCGCTCGCGGATCTCGCTGGCCATGACGACGCCGTTGAGCACGGCGATGCCGCAGAGGGCGATGAAGCCCACCGCCGCGGGGAGGCTGAAGGACATGCCCCGCGCCTTGAGCGCCACCACGCCGCCGAGCAGCGCGAAGGGCACGCCGGTGAACACCGCGAGCGCGTAGCGGAGGTTGCCGAAGGTGAAGAAGAGCATCCCCAGGATGATCGCGAGCGCGAGCGGGACCACCACGGCGAGGCGCTCCTTCGCGCGGCGGAGGTTTTCGAACTGCCCGGCCCAGTCGAGGGTGTAGCCCTCGGGGAGCCGGACCTCGCGGCCGACCACCGCGCGCGCCTCGTCGACGAAGCTCACGAGGTCGCGGCCGCGGAGGTTCACCTCCACGCGCATGCGGCGGCGGAGGGCCTCGCGGCCGATCTGGGCCGCGCCGTCGGCCTCGGTGATGTCGGCCACCTGGGAGAGCGGGATGAGCTCGCCCTGGTGCGTCCCGATCGGGAGGCGGCCGAGCGTCTCGGCGCGGCGGTCGGTGGGCGGCAGGAACACGCGCAGGTCGAAGCGCCGCGCGCCCTCGAAGACGAAGCCCGCCGGGCGGCCGATGCGCGTGGCCTCCACCGCGGCGAGGGCGTCCTCCGCGGCGATGCCGTGGCGCGCGAGCCGATCGCGGTCGACGCGGACGTTGAGCATCGGCAGCCCGAGCGCCCGCTCCAGGCGGACGTCGCCCGCGCCGGGGATGCGCCGGAGGAGCTGGGCGATCCGCGAGGAGATGTCGGTCATGGTGACGAGGTCGTCGCCGCCGAGGTAGGCGACCACGTCGGCGCGCGAGCCCGAGATCATCTCGTTGGTGCGGTCTTCGATGGGCTGCGAGATGGAGACGAACGACGACGGCACCTCGCGCTCGATCGCCTGCTTCATGGCCTCGCCGAGGGCGTCGAGGTCGTGTGCGGTGGTCCACTCGGCGCGCGGGCGGAGGTGGGCGAGGATGTCGGTGTTGTCCATGCCCACCGGGTCGAGCGCGACCTCGGCGCGGCCCGTCGTGGCGAGCGTGGTGAGCACCTCGGGGAAGCGCCCGAGCACCCGCTCGCACTCCAGGTCGAGACGTCGCGCCTCGGTGATGCCCACGCTCGGCATCCGGCGGATCGAGACGTAGATGTCGCCCTCGTCGATGCGCGGGACGAAATCCGCCCCGAGCCCTGCGGCCACCGGCGCCACCGCGGCGAGCAGCGCGCAGGCTCCGAGGAGCAGGGAACCTCTCTTGCGCACGGCCCACGCGACCGCGCGGCCGTAGGGCGCTTCGAGCTTCGCGAGGAGGCCGTGGTGACCGGGCTCCTTCGGGGGCTTCAGGAAGGTGACCGCGCCGGCGGGGAAGACGAGCAGCGCGAAGAGGAGCGAGCCGCCGAGCGCGAGGGCCATGGTGATCGCCATCGGCCGGAACATCTTGCCCTCGACGCCCTGGAGCGCGAGGAGCGGGAGGTACACCAGCAGCACGATCGCGACGGAGAACACCACCGGCCGCGCGACGGAGCGGATGGCGTCAGCGACGGAGCGGGCGGCGTTCTCTTTCGTGACGCCCTCCAGCGCGAGGCGGGCGATGGCGGCTTCGAGCATCACGATGGGCCCGTCGACCAGGAAGCCGAAGTCGATCGCGCCCAAGGACATGAGGTTGCCGGTGATGCCGAGCGCGAGCATCCCGAAGATGGCCAGCGACATCGCGAAGGGGATGCCCGCCGTCACCAGCGCCGCCCCGCGCGCCGACCCGAGGAACACCAGCAGCACCACCGCCACCAGGAGCGCGCCTTCGAGGAGGTTCACCGCCACGGTGCGCAGCGTGCGGTTGATGAACTGGGCGCGGTCGTACACCGTCTCGATGCGGACGCCGCGCGGGAGGTCGCGCTGGATCTCGTCGATCTTCGCGTGGACGGCGTGGACGACGGTGCGGGAGTTCTCCCCGGCGAGCATGTAGACGATGCCGGCGACCACCTCGCCGCGGCCGTCCTGCGTCACCACGCCGAGCGGGAGCGCGGCCCCGGTGCGGACCTCGCCGAGGTGACGGACCTGCACCGGGGTCCCGTTGGGCCCCACCGCCACCACGGTGCGCGCGATGTCGTCCTCGCTGCGGAGCTGCCCCTCGCCGCGGATCACGAACTGCTCCGCGCCGCGCTCGACGTACCCGCCGCCGACGTTGACGTTGTTGCGCTCGAGCGACTGGAACACCTGGGCCAGCGTCACCCGGTGCGCCGCCAGCCGCGCCGGGTCGAGCACCACCTGGTACTGCTTCTTCGCGCCGCCGAAGGCGTTGACCTCGATCACACCCGGCACGCTGCGCAGCCGCGGGGAGACCTCCCAGTCGAGCAGGGTGCGCAGCTCCATCGGCGTGCGCCCGTCGCCCTTCACCACGAACTGGTAGATCTCCCCGAGGCCCGTCGACACCGGCGCCATCTCGGGCCGCCCGAACTGCGGCGGGATGTCGGCCTCGATCTCCCGGAGGCGCTCCATCACGAGCTGCCGGGCGAACCAGACGTCCACCGACTCGTCGAACACCACCGTCACCGTCGACACGCCCTCGCGCGTGATCGAGCGGATCTCCGCGAGGTGCGGCACGCCGTTGAGCCCCGTCTCCACCGGCCGGGTGACGAACTGCTCCATCTCCTCGGCCGAGAGCCCCTGCGCGTTGGTCAGCACCTGCACCTGGACGTTGGTCACGTCCGGCACCGCGTCGATCGGGAGCATCCGCGCCGCGAAGACCCCCAGCACCAGCACCGCCAGCGCGTGGCCCAGCACCACCTTGCGCCACCGGACCGCGAAGTCGACCACCCTGTCGAGCATCGGCTCCCTCCCTCTACCGCAGCAGCTCGCTCTTGAGCGCGAAGGCGCCGCCCGTCACCAGCGACTCGCCGGCGTCGACCCCGCGCTCGAGCTCCACCTCGTCGCCCTCGGCCGCGCCGAGCTCCACCACGCGCAGTTCGAACTCGTCGCCGCCGACCGCGACGAACACCGCCGGACGCCCCTCCACCTGCACCACCGCGTCGCGCGGCGCCGTCACCGCCGGGCGCCCGTCGCCCGCGGCCCGCACCCGCGCCCGCACGAACTGGCCAGGCCGCAGCGTGCCCGAAGCGTTGTCGACCTCCACCCGCACCCGGGCGGTGCGCGTGGCCGGGTTCACCGCCGTCGCGACGTGGGCGACCGCGCCGCGCAGCACCGCGTCGGGGTGCGCGTCGGTGCGGACCTCCACCGGCGTGCCCGCCGTCACCCGCGCGAGGTCACGTTCGAACACCTCGAGCAGCACCCAGAGCCGCGCCGGGTCGGCGATCTGGACCAGCGTCGTGGTCGGCTCGACCACCTCGCCGAGTACCACCTCGCGGGCCACCACGCGACCGTCGATCGGCGCGCGCAGCGTCACCCGCGCGACCGACGGCGCCCGCGCCAGCGCCTGCGCCTCGGCCTCGCTGAGCCCCGCGGCCAACAGTTGTTGCAGGGCCCCGCGCTGCGCCGCCTCCTGCGCCACCAGCGCCGCCCGCTGCTGTTCGACCTCGCGCGCGGTCACCAACCGGTCGGCCTCCAGCCGTGCGAGCCGCGCGCTCTCGGCCCGCGCCGCCTGGGCCGCGGCCTGCGCGGCGACGTAGTCCCCGAGGGCCTCGCTCACGGCCGCGCTCTCGACCTCCACCAGGGGATCGCCCGCCCGCACCGCCGCGCCGAGGCCGGCGATGATCCGCGACACGCGCCCTTCGACGCGGCTCCCCACCTCGGCGACGCGGTCGCGGTCGAAGTCCACGGAGCCCACCGCCTCCAGCGAGGGCGCGATCACGCGGCGCCGCGCGGTGGCCGTCATGACGCCGGCGCGCTCCTGCAGCAGCCGCGACATCCGCACGCGCCGCGCGGTGGCGACGTCGGCGCCGGTTGGGGCGCGCGCCGCGGCGGCGGGGGGGCGCGCGAGCTTCGCGCCGACCGCGAGTCCGACCGCGCCTCCGGTGATGAACGAGAGGACGCCGGCGACGAGCGCGGCGCGGGCGACGGGCGACGGGCGCGACGGGGCGCGCTCGGGGTGGGTCCAGGGTTCAGCGTGCATCGGTCTCTCCGCGGGCGCGTTCGAACGCGAGGCGCGCGGCCCAGGCGGCCTCCAGCACCTCGAGGGCGCGCGACCGGAGCGAGAGCACCTCGCGCCGCGCCGCCAGCACCCGGAAGTAGTCGATCGCCCCCGCCGCGAAGGCCGCCTCGGTGGCGGCCGCGAGTCGCCCGGCCGCCGGGATCGCCTCGCCCTCGAGCGCGTCGAGCTCCGTGAGGGCCCGCGCGAGCGTCTCCGCGTGGCGGGTGACGTCGCGGCCAACCTGCCGGCGGAGGAGCGAGGCGTCGGTCCGCGAGGCGCGCGCTTCGGCCTCGGCCACCGCGCGGTCGCCCTGCGCCCGCTGCACGAGCGGCAGCTCCCAGCGGAGCGAGGCGCCGACGGAGGCGTTGAGCTCCTGCGGGCCCACGGCGACCTGCTGCGCTTCGAAGCCCACGACCACCGGCGCCACCGCCGCGCGCGCGACGCGTGACGCGGCCGCGTCGAGGCGGGCGGCCTGCTCGTCGAGGGCCCGCGCGTCGCCGCGAACCTCCGGCGCCCGGCGCATCGCGCGGGTCGCTTCATCGGGGGAGAGCGCGGCGGGGGGCGTGGGCGCGTCGACCTCCACCGCCGCGTCGGCGTCGAGGTCGAGGGCGCTTCGAAACGCGCCCAGCGCTTGGGCTTCGGCGCGTTCGGCGCGGGCGAGGTCGGCGGCGGCCTCGGCGCGTTCCTGCTCGGCGAGGGCGAGGTCGACGGCGGTGGCGGCGCGCGCGTCGGCGCGGGCGCGGGTGCGGGTGAGGGCCTCGTCCGCGGCACCGAGGCGCTCGCGTTGAACGGCGACCTGCGCGCGCGCGACGGCGAGCGCGACGCGGGCGGCGCGGGCCTCGGCGACGGCGCGGAGGGTCTCGTCGCCGAGTCGGGCCTCGGCCGAGAGCACGCCACGCGCGGCCTCGCGCGACCACTGCCCGCGCAGGCCCGACACGTCGATCGGGAGCCCGACGGAGACGCCCGTCGTCCACGCGCCGAAGTCCGGGAAGCCCGGCAACACCAGCACGCCGACGGTGGGGTTGCCGATGAAGGGGCGCTCGCCGTGGACGCGCCCCGCGGCGGCGACGTCGAGCGCGGCGCGGGCCTCGCGGACGGCGGGGGCGCGGGCGGCGGCGGCGCGGGCGACGCGCGCGTCGGTCCACACGGGCTGGGCGAAGGAGGTGCCCGCGCCGAGCGTCGCGGCGAGGGCGACGAGGGCGGCGCGGGCGGTGGCGGGGGCGATCATGCGTTGGGTGGCGGCGGCCTTCTGCACGGGGCCCGCCACGCGCGGCGGCGCGGATTTCCGGCGTCGGCGTGTGGCGGGTGCAGGTCATCCGCGTCACGCCGTGCGGCAGCGCGCCGCACGGGCGGAGGCGATGGCTACCGGACGGCGGTGACGACGCCGGCGCCGACGGTGAGGCCGCCCTCGCGGAGGGCGAAGCGCATCCCGGGCTCGACGCCGACGGGGTGGTGGAGGGTGAAGGTCACCTCCGCGCGGTCGCCGGGCTCGACGGCGGGGCGCTCGTCGGGGAGCGTGACCTCGCCGGTCACGTCGGTGCCGCCGAAGAAGAACTGCGGCTTGTAGCCCGAGCGCACCGGCGTGTGGCGGCCGCCCTCCTTGCGGGTGAGGAGGTAGACCTCCGCCGAGCCCGCGGCGTGCGGGCGGACGGCGCCGGGCGCGGTGAGCACCTGCCCGCGCACCACCTCCTCGCGCTTCACGTCGCGGAGGAGGAGGCCGACGTTCTCGCCGGCGCGCGCCTCGGCCTGGTCGCGGTGGAACGACTGGATCCCCGTCACCACCACGGTGCGCGGGCGCTCGCCCTCGTCGGTGAGGCCCACGAGCTCGAGCGCCGCGCCCTTCGCGAGCGTGCCGCGCTGCACCCTGCCGGTCACCACCGTGCCGCGCCCGCCGATCGTGAACACGTCCTCGATCGGCATGAGGAAGGGCGCCGCGAGGTCGCGCACCGGGTCGGGGATGGTGGCGTCGAGCGCGTCGACGAGCTCGCGGATGCAGCGCGTCCGCGGGTCGTCGGGGCGGCCCTCGGCGACGGCCGCGAGCGCCTGCCGCGCCGAGCCCCGCACGACGGGGACGTCCCGGTAGCCGTGGGCCTCGAGCAGCTCCGCGGTCTCGAGCGCGACGAGGTCGAGCAGCTCGGGGTCGGCGACGTCGACCTTGTTGACGAACACCACCACGTGGCCGACGCCCACCTGCCGCGCGAGCAGCACGTGCTCGCGCGTCTGCGGCTGCGGCCCCTGCGAGCCGTCGACGAGCAGGATCGCCCCGTCCATCTGCGACGCGCCGGTGATCATGTTCTTGACGAAGTCGGCGTGCCCCGGGCAGTCGATGTGCGCGTAGTGCCGGCGGGCCGACTCGTACTCGACGTGCGCGAGGTTGATGGTGATGCCGCGGACGCGCTCCTCCGGCGCGCTGTCGATCTCGTCGAACGCGCGCGCCCGGCCGCCGTGCAGCGCCGCCATCACGCCCGTGAGCGCGGCGGTGAGCGTCGTCTTCCCGTGGTCGACGTGGCCGATGGTCCCGACGTTGACGTGCACCTTGCCCATGATGTCCTGCTCTCTCTTCCTTCCAGTGGTGTGGTGCGCGCGCACGCGGTGAATGCATGCGCGCGCTGCCGCGAGGGTGGCGCGCGACCGTCGCGTGCCACCCCCGTTGCGCTCGTGCGCGGAGCCCCGAAATGCACGAAGCCCCCTGAGGCACCGGGCCGCAGGGGGCTTGTCACTTCAGGCGCTCGGCGGCGCCCGTGTGGTGGGCGCTACCGTCGCGTCGAGTCGCCCCGCGCGGCGCGCGGTGACACGTCGGCCCGTGACGACCCGACCGGGCCGTGGGCAGAGCGTGAAGGCGCGTGGGCGTGGAGCGTCGCGAGCGTGCGCATGACCGGCGGACTCTCCCACCGAGGCGGGCGACGCGCAAGGCGCGGGCGATGAATGTGGCGTCGGAGGAGAGAGGAGGCGCGCTACCCGACCTTGCGGCGGGCGGCGTCGGCGTCGTTGGCGGGCGGGGCGTCGGGGGTGACGTCGGCCTTCGTCGGCGCGCTCGTCCAGGTGCGGAGCGGCTCGAGCAGCGCGTCGGCGCGCTCCTGCGTGGCGGGCCGGCGGCGGTCGACGCTCGCCACCACCTGGACGACGTACGCGCGCATCGACTCGCTCGCCTCGGCGGCGGCGGGCGCGACCTCGGCGGGTTCTTCCTTCGGCGCGGTGGAGGCCGCGCAGGCGTCGCCGTAGTCCGCGTGGGCGAGGAGCAGGTGGTCGAGCAGCGGCCCGAACCCGACCGCGCGGAGCTCGCCGTCGATGCCCCGCGCGACGAGCGCGTCGAGCCGCCGCTGCACCTCGGAGAACTCCACCACCGGCTTGTACGTGAGGAACCCGAGCGTCCCGTCCTCCAGCATCACGTCGAGGCAGGCCCGCGCGGCGGCCGTGTGACGCGGGGCGTGGTCGGGCGGGAGGCGGAGCCACGCCTTGCACGCGTCGACGAGGGCGCCGACGGCGTTGTCCTCGACGCGGTCGGCGTCGCGGACGGAGAGGGTCGCCTTGCGCTCGCGCATCCCGAGGGCGTCGGCGAGCGCGGCGGCGGCGGCCTCCAGGTCGGCGAGCGCGGCGGCGACCGAGGGGGGGAGGTCGTCGTGCCGCCGCGCGACCGCGAGGAGCGCGCGGGCGAGGGCCAGCGCCTCGCGCGCCTTGAGGCGCGGGAGCGCGACGAGCTGGGTGGGGTTGTACTGACGCTCTGCCATGGCGATGAAGGGGCTCCTTCCGTGGGGGGCAACGCGCACCGTGCCACGAGACCGGGCGGGGAGGCGGCGACGAAGTCGGCAGCGCGCGCGGAGGGTGTCCGGGGCTGCGTCAGCGCGACGCGGAGCGGGCGGCGAGGTGGGGAGGGGCTGCAGGGGGTGCAACGCGGAGCGCGGAGGGAGATGGGGGTGGCAGGGCGAGACGGGACGCGGAGCGCGACGCGAGATGGAGCGCGTGTGGGTGCGGCGCAACACGGAGCGCGACGCGAGACGGGGCGGGCGGTGCGCGAGGCGATGCGGAGCGGGAGGCGGTGGGGAGACGGGCGCGGCGCCCGCAGCGGAGAGGGCAGAGGGCTGCGGGGACGGGGAGCGCACGGCGGGGACGGAGCGCAGGGTTGCACGGGGTGTGCGGATTCGAGACGATGGGGCATGAGTTCGGAGGCGTTGTTCGGGTGGGTTCACCTCTCGGATGTGCACATCGGGCACGGGGGGGCGAGCCACCGGGCCGACCAGGAGCTGGTGCTCCGCGCGCTGCGGGAGGACATCGCGGAGCAGGTCAAGGCGGGGGCGGTGGCGCCCGACGTGGTGCTGGTGACGGGTGACGTCGCGTTCAGCGGGGCGTGCGCGGCGGCCGACGAGTACGAGCGGGCGGCGGCGTGGCTCGCGGAGGTCGCGGCGGCGGCGGGCGTGGCGCGCGAGGCGGTGTTCGTGGTGCCGGGCAACCATGACGTGCAGCGGCCGGTGGACAAGGAGTCCGGCGTGAAGCGGATGCTCCGCGCGCTGCGCACGGGGGACGAGACCGTCGACGAGGCGCTCCAGAACAACGCAGACCGCGCCGTGCTCGCGCGGCGTCAGGCGAACTACCTCGCCTTCGCCGAGCGCTTCGCCCCCGCGGGAAGGGCGGACGCGGCCACGAGGGAGCCGCGGCTCTACTGGCACCACGAGTTCGTGGCGCGTGAGGGGCTGCGGGTCCGGCTCTGCGGGATCAACACGGCGCTCCTCGCGGCGGACGAAGCGACGTTCGGGACGGACCAGGGCGCGCTCTGCCTGGGCAAGCGGCAGCTCGCCGATGTGCTCCCGGGCGCGAACGATCCGAGCGAGCTGGTGGTGGTGCTGAGCCATCACCCCTTCGTGGAGGGGTGGCTCCGCGACGAGAAGGAGGCCCGGCTCTGGACGCGCAACCACGCGCACGTCCACCTGTCAGGGCACGTCCACGAGGCCGCCAACGAGCGGACGCGTACGGGCGTGGGGGGCGACTTCGTCCACGTCGCCGCGGGGGCCGCGCACGGCGAGGCGGCGCCCGCAGGGACGTCCGCGCAGCACGGGTACAGCTTCGGCGAGGTGGTGAAGGGGAAGGCGGGAGTGGCGCTGCGGGTGTGGCCGCGGCGGTGGTCGGAGGCGCGCAAACGGTTCTGGCTCGACCCGGAGAGCGTCGACAGCGCGAAGGGGTACGTGGCGCACGCGCTGCCGCGCGTGAAGCTGCCGAAGGCACCCGCGGCCACGCAGCCGAAGGAGGCGAAGCCGAAGCGCACGAGCGCGCCGAGCGCGGCGCGGGTGGAGTCGGAGCCGGCCGGGCCCCCAACGCCGCACTCACGTCCTCCGACCGACGCTCTGGAGCTGTCGGCGCGGCGTTCGCTTGTACCGCGTCAGTCGCTGCCCGAGAACGTTGCGCGCGCAGTGAGCGAGGTGGTCGAGCTACTGCGCGATCATCCGGCCGCCGTCGCGAGCTTGAAGGCGCAGGGGCTCGGTGACGACGCGCGGACCATCGCCGATGCGCTCTTCGCGCGCAGCGGGCATGACGTGGCGATGGGGCTCACTCACGCCCTCGACGCGATCGGGAAGGACCGCGCGGCATCCGACGGGGACCGCCGCGCGCTGGAGCGGCTCTTCAACGAGTGCCTCCGCTTCGCGGCGGACTGGCGCGCGCTGGCGGCGCAGGGGCGGGACGCGCTGCCCGACGACCCCGCGGCGGAGGCCCGCGCCAACGCGGTCGACCTCCCGCTCAGCACGGAGACCCTCGCCGAGCTCGTCTCCGCGGCCATCGACGCGCGCCTCCCCGCCTTCGAACTGCGTGACAACGTCCCCGTCGGGCTCACCTGCGTCCAGGTGCCGATGATCCTCCGCGCACCTGCGCTCCACACGGAAGAAGGCTTCCACGAGGCGATCGTGCGGCACCTCGCGGCGCTGCCGGAGTTTCGTGCGGTCATGCAGCGCTTCCGAGACCCGACCTCGCCCAAGGCGACGAAGGCGCTGGAGGAGTCGCTCCACACGGTCGGGTATGAGTTCCCCGTCGGGCGGGCGCGCCCGTACTACGTGGTCATCGGCGACGAGGATCCGACGGTCTGGCAGGTGGCGCAGGACGCCCAGCGGTCGTCTCGCGGCCTCAAGAGCCTCCGGCTGATCCGCCTCTCGGGCGGCGCAGTGAGCGGGGAGTTCAGCATCCTCCAGTTCGTCCGCGAATACCTCGGCCGAACGCGGAGCCCCTGAGCATGAAGACCTTCGAAGACATCCCCACGCCGCCCGACGCCACGTCCACCGTCGTCGTCGACCTCCCCACGTACGGCGCTCTCCCCGAGACGAAGCACGTTCTCGACCGCGCGTCGGCGCTCGCGCTCAAGGCCGCGCTCGCGACGGGGCGCCCGCTCCTTCTGCGCGGCGAGCCGGGCATCGGCAAGAGCCAGCTCGCCCGCGTCGCGGCCGCGGTGCTCGATCGCCGCCTCCTCACGCACACCGTCGACGCGCGCACGGAGCCGCGCGACCTGCTCTACACCGTCGACGCAGTATCGCGCCTGGCCCACGCGCAGCTCGCGGGGGCCCGCAGCGTGAGCAAGGCCGCGTCGCTCCAGGACATCGACGTGATGAACTTCGTCCAGCCCGGGCCGCTCTGGTGGGCCTACGACCCCGCCGGCGCGCGAGTGCAGGCCATCACCGCGAAGGCCTCCGTCCCGACGGGCGCGGAGGGGGAGGGCGGCGTGGTGCTCCTCATCGACGAGATCGACAAGGCCGACCCCTCGGTGCCCAACGGTCTGCTCGACGCGTTCGGGAACGGGAGCTTCTCCGTCGAGGGGCGACGCGGCGTCGAGGCCGTCGATCCGCGGCCGCTGGTGATCCTCACCACCAACGAGGAGCGCTCCCTTCCGGACGCCTTCGTGCGGCGGTGCCTCGTCCTCACGCTCGCGCTCCCGAAGCTGCCCGAGCAACGCGACGCCTTCGTCGCCGCCCTCGTGGCGCGCGGCGAAGCCAACGACGCGAAGTGTGAGCGGCCCGTGCTCGCCGCCGCCGCGGAGGCGATCGCCGACGATCGCATCGCCCTGAAGAGCCACGGCGTCTGCCTCCCCGGCGTCGCTGAGTACCTCGACCTGCTCCGCGCCGTCGCGACCCTGGCGAAGGAGGCGAAGGCGCAGCAGATGCTGTTGGGCGAGCTGCGCCAGCTTGCGACGCGCAAGCACCCGCAGGAGGGCGACGGGTGACGCCGCTCGTCGGGCTCGCGGACCTCGTGCGGATCGTCGCTCGATTGCCTCCCGCGGAGGCGCGGGAGGCCGCTGGGATGCTCGGCTTCGATCCGCCGGCGCCGCCTGTTGCGACGTCACGCGAGGCGGCGAGGGCACCGACGGCGACGCTGTCCCCCCGATCGCCCGAGCCGGTCTCCTCGAAGGAGCATTTCGCCGCCGCAGTGGCGGCTGTGGAGGCGCAGCGATCAGCGGCCGCGCCGTCGGCGTTCTGGCGCGTGGAACGTTATGAACCCGCGCCGGACGAAGCGCCCGCCGAGGCTGCGATGCGGGCGAGTTCGGAGGGGGAGAGCCCGCTCCTCCCGTCGGAGCGGGTCGGGGGTCTCTTCGCCGTGCCTGAAACGCCCTCGGTGACTCCCTGGCGTCGCCTCTGGCCGGTGCTCCACGAGGCGCTCCAGACCCATCTCTCCGGCCGCGACCCCGACGTGCACGCCCTCGTGCGCTGCTGGTCGCGCGGCGAGCCGGTCGCCCGTCTCCCTCGCGTGCGGCGCCGCGCCTGGGCGCCGCGCGCGGCCGTATGGATCGACGCGAGCGCGAGGCTCACCCCGCTCGGCCCCGACCAGGAGCGGGCCGTGCGCGGACTCCGCCGCGTGTTCGGCGCGGCGCTACGGGAGCGCTGGCTGGGCCGCACGGAGGCCGCACAAGCGCGACAGTCACCGCAGGGCTGGCTCGCGGGGGAACGCCCCGACCCGACGACACCCGTGCTGGTGCTCGGTGATCTCGGGCAAGTAGGGGGGGACGAAGGGGCGCAGTGGCGGAGGGGCGTCCAGCGGCTTCGCCGGTCGGGGATCCGTGTGACCGCGGTGGTTCCCTGGTCGACGCGTCGCCGACGTTGGTGCGCATCGTGGGGATGCCGGGTGGTGTCGTGGGAGCACCGCGTCGTGACCCGACAGGAGGGGGACGCGGTGACGGAGCTCCTCGCGCTCGCGTCGACAGCGGTGTTCGTCCAGCCCGGGCTTCTGCGCTCGCTGCGTTGGCTGATGCCCGGCGTGGGCCTCGAAGCCGAGCTCCGCGCCTGGGGTCACCCGGCGGTCGCCGGGGCCGACAGCTCCGGGCTGATGCTGCGACGCGACGCCCTCGCCGCGATGCATGCGGCGCGGCGTGAGCTCCCGGAGGTGCTGCGGTCGAGGGCCGACGCGCTCATCGATCGGTGGCACGAGCACATGCCGCGGGAGCTGGTGTACGGCGAGGCGCTCCTCCGCGCACAGGCGTCGGGTGGCGAGGTTCGTTCGAAGCACGATGCCGCGGCGCGCGCCTTCGTCCAGCGCCTCGGCGCGATGCTCGCACGATCGGCCGCGGCGGAGCACGCGGGGTGGCGTGGCTACGGGCGTGCGCTCCTCGATGCGCTGCCGCCTTCCGCAGAACGTGACCTCCCGGCGTTGCGACAGATTCGTGACGCCGTCCGCCCGGAGCGGGCGTGGGCGCTGCGTCAGGTGGGCGATGCGCTGGTGGTCGAGGCGCGCGGCGACGTGCGGTGGCCGTCCGAGGTGGAGGGAGAAGGGAGCCCGGTGGCGGTGCTGGAGGCCGCGGGGGCGGAGGTGTTGGTGGACGATGGGGAGACGCGCACGCAGCGGGTGTTGGCGAGCGGGAAGGCGCTGCCACTGCCGGCGCGCGAGGGGGCGCGGGTGGCGGTGCGGGCGGCGCGGGGCACGCTGCACGCGGCGCCGTGGGTGCGAGAGTCGTGGGCGAGCGCGGCGGGGCGCGACGCGTACGGGCTGTGGGCGGAGGTCACAGTGGGGGAGGTGAGGTTCCGGATGCGGTGGGTACCGCCGGGGCGCTTTGTGATGGGCTCGCCGAAGGGGGAGGCGGGGCGGTGGGAAGATGAAGTACAACACGAGGTGGTGCTGACGCATGGGTATTGGTTGGGGGAGACGCCAGTGACGCAGGCGCTATGGGAGGTTGTGATGAGATCGAATCCGAGTCACTTCGTGAGCGCAGATCGGCCGGTGGAGCAGGTAAGATGGCAGGAGTGTGTTGAGTTCCTGCGCGCGTTGAATGGGCGGGTTGCGGGTCTTGGAGCACGGCTGCCGACGGAGGCGGAGTGGGAGCGGGCGTGTCGCGCGGGGGCGACGACAGCGACCTGGGTGGGTGACCTGGAGATCTACGGAGAGAGTAACGCACCAGTGCTAGACGGGCTCGCGTGGTACGGAGGCAACAGCGGTCGCGGATTCGAGCTGAAGAACGGGGCGGACATATCGAACAGGCGCGAGAAGCAATACCCCGACACGCGCGCGGGAACGCATCCAGTAGGTCAGAAGGCCGCGAACCCTCTGGGCTTCTACGATCTTCTGGGCAACGTGTGGGAGTGGTGCTCGGACTGGTATCGCGCGTACGACGTTGCGCCTTCGATCGACCCTACGGGTCCTGAACTGGGGACGCGCCGGGTTCTTCGCGGAGGCTCATGGAGTCGCCAAGCGAGGAACGTCCGCGCCGCTACGCGCAACTCGTACGACCCTGGCTACCGCTACGACTACCTCGGCTTCCGGCTCGCCCGAAGTCAGTCTGTGCTCATGCCGGTCGGGGAGGGAGAGGCGCCACGCAGAGGGCGTCGAGGCGGAGCTGAGGGGCGCAGCAAGCGACGCTGACGTCTGCGTGCCGCAGGTGGCTTCACTCACCTCACCGCCCGTGTTACGAAGCGCCATGAGCGTCCCACGGTACCCGGACCCGCTGCGTGAGGGGGACGTGCCTACACACCTCCGCGACAACCCACTGGTGCGCCATCTGCTCGCGCTCTCCCCCGAGGAGGAGCATGAGCTCGCGGCGCTCGCTGCGGACGACGCCGCCGAGGACGAGCGGGTCGCGGCGGAGATCGTCGCGAGCGTCCGGTGATCCTACGGGCGGCCGAGATCGTCGTCGGCTACCCCTTCGTCGCGCAGCATTTCGGGCGCGTCGAATGCGATGCCCCTCGTGATATTTTTTCTCTGTGACGATCGAGCGACCCCCACCCGAGCCCGGCATCGAGCGCCTACCAGCGCGGCTGCTCGATCGCGTTCGCGCGGTGTGGCACCCCGACGAGGTGTGGCTCTTCGGCAGCCGCGCGCAGTACCGCGCGCGCCCTGACAGTGACTGGGACCTCCTCGTCGTCGTCCCCGACGAGACCTCCGACGACCTGCTCGACCTCACGACGGCGTGGATGGCGGTGCGCGACCTGAAGATCGCCGCGGATGTGATCCCCGTTCGCCGCGCGGAGTTCGACGCCGCCCGATCGCAGCGTGGAACGCTCGTGCAGATCGCGACGGCGGAGGGGGTGCGGGTCGATGAGCCCTGACCCCGTGGTGATGGCGTACCTCGAAGGTGTCCGCGAGGAGATCGACGCCGTCGCCCGACTCGCGGCACCGCCGACCAATCGCCTCGCCGCCTACCACCTCCAGCGGGTGTCGGAGAAACTCGTCAAGGCGGTGCGCCTCCACCGCGGGCACCCGGCGACGCAGGAGCATCGCATCTCGCTCCTCCTCGGCGCGCTCACAGCGACCGCCCCCTGGCGGGAGCGACTCGAACCCCTCGACCGCTTCTCGCAGTTCGCGACGACCTACCGCTACCCGAGCCCGACGGGGCGACTACGGTCCGGTCCTGATGCGGCGATGCAGGAGGCGGGGCGCTTCGAGGTCGACACGCTGCTCTCGCTCGCACGCTCCGAGTTTGGCGGGGCGTAGTGCGTGGCGCGCCTCGAACGCAAGCTCAAGGGATGCTCGCGGCGGGGGAGTCGGAGATGACGTGCGGAGCGGCGCGATGAGCCCGCTGGCCCACGGGGCCGCGCCCGCGTGGGCGACCGCGTGGGGTGAGGACCGCCACGGCGTGTTCGCGGCTTTCACGGTGGCGGGGGTGACGCAGCGGCTGCGGTGGGTGCCGCCGGGGCAATTTGTGATGGGGTCGCCTGAGGTGGAGGTGGGGCGCTGGGACGACGAGGGCCCGCAGCACGAGGTGGTGCTGACGCAGGGGTACTGGCTGGGGGAGACGCCAGTGACGCAGGCGTTGTGGGCGGTGGTGATGGGGAGCAATCCGAGCAGGTTCGAGAGCGCAGACCGTCCCGTGGAGATGGTGAGTTGGGACGACTGCGAGGCGTTCGTGGAGGAGTTGAACGCGCGGGTGGTGGGCCTCGACGTCCGGCTGCCGACAGAGGCGGAGTGGGAGCGTGCGTGTCGCGGGGGCACGCAGACGGCGACATGGGTGGGCGACCTGAAACTCGAAGACCCAGGGCAGGTGCGATCTGCGACGCTGGATGCGATCGCGTGGTACGGCGGCAACAGCGGCGGAACGACGCATCCAGTGGGAGAGAAGGCAGCGAACCCGTTTGGCCTTCTCGACATGCTCGGGAATGTGCAGGAGTGGTGCGCGGACTGTTATGGCGCATACAACGCGAACTCCACGATCGATCCAATGAATCCAACGCAGAGCCCGTACCGGGTTCTCCGTGGCGGCTCCTGGAGCGGTGACGCGAGGTCCGTTCGCGCCGCTTCACGTGAGTCGTACATCTCGGGCAACCGCTTCGACTTCATCGGCTTCCGGCTCGCCAGCAGTCCGTCTGCGCTCCGGCAGGTCGAGCCGGGAGAGGCGCCACGCGGAGGGCCTCGAGGCGGAGTCGCCGCCCGGAGAAGTGGCGCCGAGGGCAGCGGTCGGAGGGAGTAGTGCGCCACCAGTCCGTGGGCGAGCGGCGGCGGCGAGCGAGCGCATCCCCGAAGCGAGGGGAACGAGCGATCCGCGGCCCCGCTGCGCCGCGGAGGGGATCGACGCGCGTGGTGACGGGGCCGTCTCGGGCGCCTTGCGCGATGCGGCTACTCGCCGGCGCTGGCGGGCGTGACGCGCAGGACGGCGCCGGTGGAGGGCGCGGTGGCGGCGACGGCGACCCACGCCTCGAGCTGGGCGCGGTCGGTGGTCTCGAGGATGCGCTTGCGCTGCGCCTCGGTGACGCGCAGGCCGCGGCCGGTGAGCACCGTCAGCAGCGCGCCTCCCCGCGGGCCTCGCCGTCGCGGACGCCCATCTTGAAGACGAGGTTGTTGCGGATGAAGTTGTCGGACAACTGACCCATGATGCTCTCCAACGGGCGCTCGCCCCGGGCTGCACCGTTCAGCGGATCAGTGCGCCGCGGGCGTCGCGAGCCAGGCTTCGAGGGCGGCGGGGTCGAGGTCGATGACGACGTCGCCCACGGCGTCGCCGAGCGCGCCGAGCCGCGCGCGGAGGGTGCCGCGCTCGGCCTCGGTGAGTGGCCGCCCGAGCTTGCGGGCAAACTGGCGCGCCAGCATGTCGTGGTGGCCCTCGTCGCGTCCCTGGCGGAGGAGGTTCGCGTCGTACTCCTTGCGCCACGCCCTGTACTCTTCGCTCTTGCTCATGGTGTCGCCGTCCTCGGGGGTGGGGTGACCGTCCGCGACGCTCGCTCCGCGGCGCCATCGTGGCAAGTCCCCACGAATCGCTGCTCGCACGCATTCGCCAGCAGGACGGCGCACATCTCGTGGACGCAGCCGTGACTCTCCTGGGACGTCAGCGCCCCGCCTGGGGCGTCGCCGGGACGCGTCCGCGGCCCTCACTTCGCCGCGAATGGGCCTTCCGCGCGGTGGCATGTCGGGTGAAGACTCCCCCTCGCGGGCGGACGCCGTGGACGAGAGGGTCCGCGGCGCGCCCGAAGGAGCGAGGCACCTCGATGCGAAGAGCACATCTGGCGACCTGGGCGCTGTTGACCGCGATCGTCGGCGCGGCGGGCGAGGCGGCGGCGCAGTCCTGCGAGTCGTACGCGGGCGGCTTCGCGTGGAGCTGCTCGCGCGCAATCCCGGGCCTCGCGTGCACGCAGATCACCGAGCCCGCGGACTCGCACACCTGGGGCGACAACTACTTCTGCGCGTCGCGCGACCTCGGGATCCGCTGGTCGTACGCGGGGCCCATCGCGGGGATGCGCTGCACGGCGGTGGTGGAGCCCGCCGACCCCGACACCTGGTCGGACAACTTCCTCTGCGTGCCCGCCGACTCGCCGGTGGTGTTCTCGTGGAGCTACTGGGGGCCCGTCCCGGGCCTGCAGTGCGCGCAGTGGAACGAGCCCGCCGACCCCCACACCTGGAACGACAACTACCTCTGCTGGTCGGGCCTCGCGCCGCTCGCGATGCCGCCCATCGCGCCCCCGCCCGTCGTCGCCCCTGCCCCCGCCGAGCCCTCGTGCGAGTCGTACGCGGGCGGCTTCGCGTGGAGCTGCTCGCGTCCGTTGCCGGGGATGGAGTGCACGCAGATCGTCGAGCCCGCCGACGGCCACACGTGGGGCGACAACTACTTCTGCGCGCCGCGCGGCACGGGCGTCCGCTGGTCCAACGCGGGCGCCGTCCCGGGGATGCGCTGCACGCAGATCGTCGAGCCCGCCGACCCCGACACCTGGAACGACAACTTCCTCTGCCTCCCGCCGCGGTCGCCCTACAGCTTTCAGTGGAGCTACGCCGGGCGCCTCCCGCGTCAGCAGTGCGTCCAGTGGAGCGAGCCCGCCGACCCGCACACCTGGAGCGACAACTTCCTCTGCGTGACCCCCGCCCGCCGCGGGCCGCCGCCGGGCCTCATGATCGGAATCACCCCGCCCGGCCGCTGAACGCGTCGACGTTCCGCGCGCTGCGTTACCCCTCGCGCGCTTCGAGGGCGGCGAGGCGGTCGAGGTACGCGCGGCCCTTCGCCGGGTCGGTCATGTACACGAACGCCGCCATCCCCTTGAGCTGCGCGAGCGTCTCGCCCTCGCGCCCGGCCTTGCCCTGCTCGCGGTTGCGGATCGCGGCCTTCAACCGCCGCCGCACGTCGCGCGGCACCCGCGCCTCCGCCACGCCCGGGCCCACCTCGTTGACCACCAGCCCGGTGACCTCCTGGCGGCTCCCGCGGCGCAGCACCTCGGTCTTCGCCGGGTGCATCGCGAAGCCCTCCGCACGCAGGATCTGTCCGACGCCCTTCAGCAGCGATCCCACCGGGGCCTTCGGGTGCGTGCCCTCGGGTGCATCCGCGGGCGCGCGCCACGAGAACGTCAGGTCGTCGGCGTAGCGCGTGTAGCGGAAGCCGAAGAGCTTCGCGAGGCCGGAGAGCCGCCTGTCCATGCGGAGGCAGAGCGCGTTGGTGAGCGCGGGCGAGGTGGGCGCGCCCTGCGGCAGCGCACGCGGCCCCGCGGCGACGAAGAGCGTCTGCCCGCGGAAGGCCACCGTCTCGCGCGGGGACTCGGTGCCGAGCAGCGCGAGGAGCGTCGCCACCTGCTCGGGGTAGCCCGCCTTGCGGTAGAGCCCCTTCACGCGGCGCCAGGTCACCGTCGGGAAGAAGTCCTTCACGTCCACCTTCACCAGGGTGTGCGCGCCGGCGTGCACCTTTGCGTTGGTCACGATCGAGCGGCCCGCGAGGAAGCCGTGCGCCGCGCCGTGGACCGGGAGCTTCTCCGCGATGGATCGAAGCACCGCGCGCTGCGCCGCCTTGAGCTCGCGCTTGGGCGCGGTGATGGTGCGCGTGCCGCCGCTGCGCTTCGGCACCTGCCAGCGGCGGTAGTGCGAGCCCGTGTCGACCTCGCGGTGGAAGGTGAGCCACCGCAGCCGCGGGATCGTGAGCCCGAGCGCCTTCGCGAGGTCGTCGGGGCTCTTCCACTCGGGGAGGCCGGCGGCGCGGAGGCGCTCGGGGCCGTCCTCGACGTCGTAGCGGTCGGGCGAGGCGTCCTCGTCCCAGTGGACGCCGACGCCGAGGTGGGTGACGTGCGTCGCCTGCCACGCCTGCCACGCGAGGCGGCGGAGCGAGCGGCGCTCGACGGCCTCGTTCTTCTTGAGCTCCTTGTAGTGGGCGAGCTCCTTGCCGCCCATCGACGTGGGGTCGAGGTGGTCGGTGGCAAGGCCCTTCTTCCCGAGCTCGGCGCGCACCCACGGGTCGATGCCGCCGGCCTCGGCGATCGCCTTCCAGCGCGCGACGCGCTCCTCGTGGGCCGCCTTGCGCTGCTCGGGCGTCTCGTTCGAAGCGCGGCCGCGCGGCGCGCGGGCGTACGGGTCCTTCGGCGCGGGGACGAGGACGGGCGCGGCGGCCTGGACGATGGTGTCGATCTTGGCGGTCATGGCGGGGCTTCGGTGCTCGCTGGGTGTCGTGGAGAGGCGCCGGCGGGGCGCCACCATTCCCTCATGGGGCATCGGTAGCCTCACAGGGCCGGCTAATGCCCTTCACGTACGCGGGGGCATGAACACGGCGGTCTGCGTCGTGGGTTCAGTTTCATGCCCCCGCGTACGTGAAGGGCATAAGCCGGCCCAAGAACAGGCTACCTTGCGGAGATTGTGCGGTTGCGAACCAGGGCGACGCGACATCGCCCCCACGCGCTCGGCGTGACGGCGTAGCGCCTTCGCCGGCGGCTCTCCGCGACATCCATCGGTGCCTGGTGCTGCGGACGTACGGTCGTTCGAGCGAAGCGGGGAGCGCGCCGACGGCGCCACCACATTCCCCTCAGGGGGCATCGGTAGCCTCACAGGGCCACCATCAGTACCGGTCCCGATCCGGTTCTGCTGCACGGCGGTCTGCGTCGTGGGTTCAGCCAGCAGAACCCGATCGGGACCGGTACTGATGGTGGCCCAAGAACAGGCTACCTTGCAGCGCTTCGTGCACGGAGAGGTCGAGGGCGACGCGACATCGCCCCTGCGCGCTGGGCGCATCCGCTGATGGGCCGCCGGCGCGCTCTCCGCTTCGCTCGCTACGTCGTCGTCCGCGCCACCTCCTCTCGACGCTCCGGGGCGCTCACGCGACCGCCCCCTCCGCGTCGATGTAGCCCTCCGACGAGAGCGCCTCGATGCGCCCGAAGTACGCCTCGCGCGCCTCGCGGTCGCTGTCGAACCACAGCCGCTGCTCGCGGCCCTCCTCGCTCCGCGCGCCCCAGCGCACGCGGACCACCTTGCCGTCGAGCGACAGCCGGTACACCTGCTCGCGGCCGTCGTTCCCGCGCCGCACGAAGGTCCGCGTCTCCGCGCGGATGAGCTTGCGGCCCTCGGGCGTCTGCCGCGCCCGCTCCTCCTCCGCGCGCCGCCGGGTGTACGCGAGACGAAGCGCCAGCATGTGCTCGCACGGCCCCTCGCGCATCCCGCTCCGGCGGAACGTCGGGCACCCGCACTGCGCGTCGACCGCGCGGCCCTCCAGGTCGAGCGTGAAGCTCGGGGAGAAGCTCCGGTGCGCCTCGCGGTCGACCACCTCGCCGTGGATCTCCACGCCCTCGCCCACCTTGTCGTGCACCTTGGTGAGCTTCACCTCGCCCGACGGCGCCGACTCGCCGTCGCCGAGGAGCCGGTGCGCGCGCGCCTCGCGCTCGCTGCCGTAGCGGATCTGCGCCTCGTCGACGGGCTCGGGGAAGAGGTCGCGCGGGCGGTACACCCCGCGCGCGAGGTCGTACACGCAGCGCCCGCGGAGGCACTCGAGCTGGAGCGCGGCCCGCGTGTCGCCCGCGGTCGCGTCGACGGCCTTCGCGAGCGCGTCGAGCGTCATCGGCCCCTGGGCCAGAAGCCGCGCGCGCACCTTCTCGGCCAGGGCGGCGGACTCGCGCGGGGGCGTGAGCGCGTCGAAGGCCGCGGCGCTCGACCAGCCGCTCTCCGTCCACCCGGTGAGCCCGAGCGTGAGCGAGGCGTCGCCGAGGTCGACCACCCAGAAGGTGGGCATCCCCGCGCCGAGGAGATGAACCCTCACCCCGCGCGCGTGCGGCAGCACCCGCAGGAGCGACATCAGGCGCTGGCGCCCGAAGGTGCGGACCACCCGCGGGGAGCCTCCCTTGTAGGCCGGGCCGTGGCACTCCAGCACGATCTCCCAGGGCTCGAGCACGATGCGCGGCGGGGCGCCGGGCACGAGTTCGAAGCGGAGCGCGCGCGGCGACTTCTTCGCGCGGCGCGTGCGGAGCGCGTAGAGCACGTTGTAGAGGTCGACCGGCGCGATCTCGCAGACGGCGGCCGGCAGCGTCGCGGCCGACTGAACCTGGAGGAAGCCGCGGATCCAGCGCCACGGCACGACCGCGTCGCGGGGCTCCTCGGGGAGCGTCACGTCGGGCGCGCGGCGCGGCGAGGCGTCGAGCGTCACCGGGAGATACGTTCGAACGCGGTCGACCGCGTCGAGGAAGTCGGCGCCGAGCTCGACGAAGGTGCTGCCGTGCGCGGCCTCGCGCGCGTCGAAGAGGCCGCTGTGGAGCGCGAGGCGCCCGTACGAGCTCTCGTCCTGCGAGAAGACCTCCAGCGACGCCTCGTCGGGGTGCACCGTGAGGAGCGGCTCGAGCACCGCCGCGCGCCGCTCGTCTTGCGCGAGCGACTCGTCGAGGAAGGCTTTCTGCGCCTCCCACATCTGCGCGTTGGCCTTCTTCCCCTGCTTGGCGAGGTAGGCGAGGTAGGCGGTGCGGTCCTTCGCCTTGTAGCGGAGGTCGCTGCCGAGCACGGCGGCCGCGGCGGCGATCGCGTCGCGGAAGACGCCGGGCTTCGTGACGCGCCCGCGCAGCCCCACCTCGGCGCGGAGCGAGTCCGCGGCGACCGTCACCCGCGCGCCGTCGCCCGCCGCCACCACGCGGCTCCGGTTGGCGAAGCGGGCCGACACCCGGCGCGTGTCCGTTGCGCTGCTCATCCGACGCGTCCCTCCTCCGCGGCCCTTCGCTCGTCGGCCCGTCGCGCGCGGCGAAGGGCCCGGTACGCCGCCTTGCGCAGGGCGGCGTCGCTGTTCTTCTTGTCGAACGCGATCGCCTCCAGCACCTCGCGCGCGTCGTCGCCGCCCGTCAGCCCGAGCGCGCCGATCGCGTCGAGCCGCGCCGTCGCGTCGGCCGCCGTCGACGCCGCCAGGGCCGCGAGGGCCGCCGTCTCGCGCCTCGCCAGGAGCGAGGGGAGCGCCAGCTTGCGCGCCGCCTCGTTGGCCAGCGTCGCCGCGTCACGGCCCCCGCCTGTCGTGGTGACCGCGAGGCTCACCGGGTCGAAGGGCTGCGCCGCCGCCGCGAGCGCGGGGGCCTGGGTGGGGAAGGTGTCGGCCAGCGCGCGCGCCGCCGCCGCCCGCACGGACGCGTCGGGGTCGGTGAGCGCCGCGGTGAGCGTTGCGCGAGATGCTTCGTCCGAGCGCCCGTCGAGCGCCCGCGCCGCCGCCGCGCGGACGGTGGGGTGGACGTCGGTGGTGGCGGCGAGGGCCGCCTGCGCGAGGGGTTCGAGGCCCGAGGCGCCGACGCGCGCGGCTGCCCAGAGAACCTTGGCCCAGGCGGAGGCTTCGACGTAGCGGTCCTTCGCGGCGAGCGAGGGCCAGCTCGAGGCCGCCCGCCGCGCCGCGGAGACGAGCGAGCGCCCGAAGGCCGCCCGCGTCGCGTCGTCGAGCGCGTCGCCCGCGCCGGTGCGCGCGCCGATGAGCCACGCGGCCTCCTCGCGGGCGTACGCGCGGTCGCTCTCCAGGAGCTCGCAGAGGGCATCCGCCGGGGCCGCAGCCCGCCGCAGGAGCCCGTAGCGCAGCCGCGCGCGCAGGGCGGCGTTGTCGAGGGTGCCGAGCCGCGGGGCGAGGCCCGCCGGGTCGCCCTCGGTGGCGAGGAACGTCGCCGCCGGGCCCGCGACGTCCGCGTGCGGGCTCTCCAGCGCGAGGAGCTCGACGCGCGTCTGGTCCTTGGGGAAGAGCGCTTCGAGGGCCGCCCGCGCGCTCGCCCGCACCGGGAGGGCGACGTCGTGGAGGGCGCGCGCCAGGCATGGCTCGGCGGCGGTGTCGTTCAGCTCGCCGAGTTGCACCGCCGCGACCTGGCGGGCCAGCTCGGGGGCGTTGCCGTCGGCGAGGACGGACTCGAGCTTCGCCCGCGCCCGCTCGCCGCCGACGTAGCGGACCCCGCGGAGGGCCGCGGCCCGCGCGAGGACGTCGGGCGCGTCGGTGGCGAGGAGCTCGACCCGCTCGATGAGGCGGGCGCGCGTTTCGGGGTCGGCGAGCTTCGGCGCCATGCGCCCGAGGGCCTCGATCGCCGCGTGGACCATGGAGGGCTCGACCGGAGCCTCGGGCGTGCCGCCGTTGGCGACCGCCTCGACCTCTTCGAGCGCGCGCCCGTCGCCGAGCGTGCCGAGGGCGAGGAGGGCCCGCTCGCGCTCGCCGGGCTCACCCGCCCGCACCACGAGCAGCAGCGGCCGGAGCGCCGACGCGAGGCCCTTCGAAGCGACGCCCTCCGCGGCCGGGAGCACGAGCTCGCGCTGCCCGAGCCGGAGGAGCGCGTCGAGCGGTTCGACCGGGGCGTTTCGCTTCTGCACGCGGGCGGCGTAGGACGTGGCGGCCTCGACGCGGACGGGGGTCTCGCGGTCGGCGAAGAGGCCCGTCAAGAGCTCGTCGGCGCGCGGGTCGTCGACGTCGACGAGGAGCGCCGCGGCCTGCCGGCGGAGCATCGGGGCGCGGGCGCGCGCCGCCGCGGCGAGGAAGCGGACCTCGGTCGCCGCGTCGCGCTTCTTCGGGTCGCGCATCGCGATGAACCGGCAGGCCGAGAGGGCGGCCGCCCGCACCGCCTCGTCGTCGTCGGCGAAGCGCGGGACGAGGAGGTCGATCGCCTCGCGGAGGTCCGTCGTGCCGATGGAGCCGACGAGGGCGGCCCGCGCGGCCCCGGTGAGCTCGTCGGCGCGCGCGGAGAGGGCGCGCGCGGCCGCGGGCGTCGCGAGCGTGACGAGCGCGGTGGTGGCGCGGCCGGCGGCGGCGACGTCGTCCCCGCGGAGGAAGGCGGCGAGGACGTCCGCTGGGCGGTCGCTCTTGCGCGCGGCGAGGAGCTCGGCGGCGCGGAGGCGCAGGTCGTCGTGCTCGCTCGCGAGGGCCTTGTCGAGGGCGTCGGTGACGCGCGGGTCGTTGGAGGTGGCGAGGCGCTCGATCACCCCGACGCGCAGGTCGGCGTGCTCGCTGGCGAGGGCCGCGAGGGGCGCGTCGAGGCTGCCCTTGGGGGCGAGGCGCTCGAGGAGTTCGAAGGCGTAGCGGCGGACGTCGGGGACGTCGGCGCCGAGGGCCCGCACGAGCCGCGGCCAGGCGTCGGCGCCGCGGGCGAAGAGCTCGTCGAGCGCGGCGCGGCCGACGTCCGACGAGCGCGACGCGAGCGCGAGGGTGACGGGCTCGTCGGCGTGCGCGGGGTGGAGGCGCTGGAGCCCGGCGAACGCGGCCTTGCGCACGAGGTGGTTGGCGTCGTCGAGGGCGCGCGCGAGGGCGGGCACCGCGGAGGTGACGCCGACGTCGGCGGTGAGGCCGAGCTCGACGATCCGCTCGATCGCGTCGCGGCGCGTGCGGTGTCCCTCCTCGTCGCCCGTGGTGCTCTGGCGCAGGAGCCCGACGTAGGCCCCGAAGGCGAGACGTCGGAGCTGGCGCTGCTCGGCGGCGGGGACCTCCGCTCGCTTCGCGGCGCCCTCGTGCTCGCTCGCGCCCTCGGCGAAGAGCCGCCGCAGCCAGCCGGCCGGCGGCTTCGCGTCGCCCTCGGAAGGCGCGCGCGGCGCGGTGTCGGGCACCCACGGCGCGCTCACCGACCGCAGCTTCGCCGCCCGCTCGGCCTCGCGGAAGAACTCCCCGGGCTTCTTCTTCAGGTGGAGCACCTGCGCCGCGGCGTAGCGCTGCTCGGGGCGGTCGCCCGCGAGCGCCTCGGCGAGGCCCACCAGCGCGCGGACGCGGCGCTCCTCGGGGGGCCAGTCCTTCGCGGCGGCCTTCTCGGGCTTCGCCGGCGAGAGCGCCTCGACCACGCACGCGAGGTACGCCTCCGGGTCGACCCGCAGCTCGAGCGCCCGCGCCGCGGCGAACCGAACGTCGGGCCGCTGCGACGAGAGCGCCGACGTGAGGAGCTCGGGCGCCTCCCCGCGCCGGAAGGCCCGCAGATCACGCGCGAGGAGGATGGCGAACACCATCTCCTGCACGTCGCGGGTGGCGTCCTCCAGGCCGAGGAGCATCCCGCCGTACCCTTCGGGCCCGAGCGCCGCGAACGACAGGATCGCCCCGACCCGGATCGGCAGGTGGTCGTGCCGGAGGTTGCCCGTGAGCACCGGGAGCGCGCGCGCGTCGCCGAGCCGCGAGAGCCCGTCGGCCGCCCACGAGCGCACCCAAGCGTCCGCGTGGCCGAGCGCGTCGAGGAGGTGGCCCTCGTCGCCGCGCCGCGCTGCCGTCGCGAGCCCGCGCGCGGCGTGCTCGCGCACGAGGGCGTCGTCGTCCTTCAGGAGCTCGGTGGCGAAGTAGCGGACGAGCCGCGGCGCGCCGAGCGTCGCGAGCGCGGCCGCGGCGCGCTGACGGAGCGACGCCGCGAGGGGGGCGCCGAGCGTCCGCGCGAGGTCCTTGTCGGCGAGGAGGGCCCGCATCGGGTCGGCGAGGTGCTCGTCGTGGCGGACGGTGAGGAGTTCCGCGGCCCGCACGCGCAGGTCGAGGTGAGACGACTGGAGCGCCGCGCGGAGCGGCCCCGCGTCGTCGGGGAGGAGCTTGTCGAGCGACTCCGCCGCGGCCGTGCGGGGCCCGGGCTGCGCGTCGTCGAGGAGCTTCACCAGCGCGCTTCGGACGGCCTCCGCGGGCGCGTGGACGGCGGCCTTTGCGCCGGCGGCTCGAACCTCCGGGAGCGCGCTCGCCATCGCGGCGACGTGGGCGGCGGCGTCGGACTCGCCGGCGAGCTTCTCCACCGCGGCGTGGGCGGCGAGGGCGACGGCGGCGTCGCGGTCGGCGACGGTGGCGCGCAGGCGTTCGAGGGCCCAGGGCTGAGCCCCGAGCACGGTGAGCTCGTGGACCGCGCGGAGGCGCAGGTCGGGGAAGCGGGCCGCGAGGGCGCGGTCGAGGGCGGGCGCCGGGTCTTTGTCGTGCCAGGCCCAGAGCGCGCGGAAGGCCTCAGCGCGCACCTTCGCCGACTCGTCCTCGATCGCGTCGGCGAGCAGCGCGTCGGTCGCCTCCGCCGGCCCGAGCTTGACGAGCTGGTCGAGCCCGCGCGCGCGGATGTCCTCGTGCGACGCGCGGAGCGAGGCCTCGGCGACCTCCAGGGGCTTCGTCCCGCGGAAGCGCGCGTAGGCGTCGAGCGCGGCGGCGCGGACGTCCGCGTCGGCGTCGTCGAGCATCCACACGAGGCGCTTGCGGGCCCGCGGGTCTTCGAGCGAGCGGAGGGCGGCGGCGGCACCGGCGCGCAAGGTCGCGTCGGCCTCGCGCGAGAGCTGGAGCAGCGCGCCGAGCGCACGCGTGTCGCCGAGGAGCGCGAGGGCCCGGGCGCCGCGGAGGGCGGTGTCGGGCGTCCGGCAGGCCATCGCGGCGTGGAGCGGCGCGAGGTCGTCTTCGGTGAGCGCGTCGCCGGGCGATGTGACCGTGGCGATGGAGGCCCGCGCGGCCTGGAGCTCGGCGTCGGTGGGCCCCTTGGGCGCGGGCTGCGCGCGGCCGAGGTTGGCGAGGTGGCGGACGACCTCGGTGACCGTCCGCTTGAGCCCGTCGTCGTGCCGCTCGAGCGCGGCCAGCAGCTTCGCGCGTGACAGCACGAGCCCCGTGAAGGCGTGGCGTCGCACGTTGGCGTCGGCGTCGTCGAGGGCGCGCGACACCACCGGGGCGAGGTCGGGGTGCGCGAGGAGCCCGCGCTGCGTCGCCCGAACCAGCACCTCCACCTTGAGCCCGGCGCCGCCCCGCTCGTACGCGAGGCGCAGGGGCTCGACGGAGTCCGCGGGGTGGAGCGCCGTCAGCGCGTCGAGCGCCGCGACCTGGACGTTGGCGGCCGCGTCGGTGAGGCGCTCGGCGACCATCGCGGGCACGAGCGGCGACGACGCGCGGAGCGGGACGAGCGCCGCCAGCGCCGTCGCGCGCAGCCCGGGGTGCGGCGACGCGAGGGCCGCGCGGAGGGGCCCGAGCGACGACGCGCCGTCGAGCGCGCGGAGGGCCCCGAAGGCGGCGGTGTACACGGGCTCCGGCGAACCCGCATCGGCGAGGAGCTCGCGGAGCGTCGCGCGGGCTCCGGCGCGCCCGTGCGACGCGGCCTCGGCGATGGCGAGCGCGCGGACGGCGACGTCGGGGTCGCGCTTCATCACGCCGGCGAGCACTTCGACGGCCTCGGGCTCGTCGAGCGAGGCGAGGCGCTTCACGGCGGCCTCGCGGGCGGGCTTCTGGCCGCGGAGGTCGTCGGCGAGACCGTCGAAGCCGCTCCCGAGGGCGTGCGGGCTCTCCGCGACGGCGCCGTCGGGCGCGACCGAGAAGCGGGCCACGCGGCGCTGCTCGCCCGCGGCGAGGACGCTGCCCGAGACGGCCTGGCCCGCGTTGCTCGGGGGTGGCGTCCACACGACCGCGCGGAGCGGGCCCGACTTGCCGTCGAGGGTGCGGGGCTTGCGGCGGTCGTCGAGGCGCCACGCCTTGAGCTTGCCCTCGGCGCCGGCGCTCACGAAGCGGTCGCTGACGCCGTTCGCGTCGTCCTTCACGGGCGGGAGGAAGGCGAGGGCGTACACCGGGCCCTTGTGCCCGTCGTCGCCCGCGCCGCGCGCTTCGAACTCCACCGCGCCGACGAGGTACCAGACGCGGATGACGCCGTCGTCACCAGCCGAGGCGAGGCGCCCGTCGCGCGGCGTGAAGGCCAGCGCGTGAACGGCCCCCTCGTGGCCCGCCATCTCGCGGACGGCGCCGGTGGCGAGCGTCACCACCCGCACCACGCCGTCGTCGCCGGCCGCCGCGAGGTACTCCCCCGTCGGGTCGACCGCCACCGCGCGGAGCGGCGCCGCGGAGAGCGCGTAGTCCTTCACCGCCGCACCGGCCGCGAGGGACGCGAGGCGCGCGTGGCCGTCGTCGCCCGCGGTCGCGACCCGGTCGCCGTCGGGCGCGGTCGCGACGGCGTTGCAGGCGCCGGCGTGGAGCGCGAGGTCGAGCGCCGCGGTGGGGGTGTTGTCCGTCGCGAGGTGCCACGCGCGCAGGCGGCCGTCGGCGCAGGCCGCGAGGAGGCGCTCGCCCGCGAAGGCGAGGCCGCGGACGTGGGCGGGGACGTCGAAAGCGCCCGCGGGCTTCTGCGCGCGGACGTCGAAGAGGGTGATCTGGGTGGCGGGCGTCGGGCGCGCGCCGCCGACCGCGAGGAGGCGGCCGTCGCACGCGAGGGCGAGCACCCGCTCGAAGTGGCCGATCGTGGGCGAAGCCATCAGCCGATCCCTCCGAGGGCGAGGCCGGGGTGGGCCGCGCGGAGCTGGACGAGCGCCTGGAGGCACGCCTGCCACTCGCCGCGCGCGAGCGAGCCGGTGAACTCCCCGAGCACCGGCGCGACGAGCTGCGCGAAGCCCGCGTCGCTGACGCCCATGTCGCGCAGCACGGCCACGACGTTGCGCTTGGCCTCGCTCGCGGGCACGTGGCGCTGCTTGCGGTCGTCGTCGCGGCGCTCCATGCGGCCGGGCGGCAGGCCGTAGAGCGTGCGGCGGAGGAAGGCGCGGAGGGCCTCGACGTCGGCGAAGCGCTCGGTGTCTCCGACGGGGCTCGCGCCCTGGCGGCGCGGCGCCCAGCCCTTGGGGAGCGCGGTGGGGCGGTGGCGCTCCCACAGCAGGCGGACGGAGAAGAGCCGCACCTCGCGGTCGGGCGACTCCATCAGCCACGCGAGGCGCTCGGGGCCGCCGAGGCGCGCGTAGTGGCGGCGGATCATCTCCATCGCGACCTCGCGGGTGGCCTTCTTGCGGCTCTCGGTGAGGGCGAACACCTTGGCCGCGTCGAGGTCGTCGACCCGCAGCGTGCACGAGGTGGGGGCGCCCGAGGTGCCGGCCTTGAGCAGCGCGTCGTAGGCCACGTTGCGCACCTCGCGGTGCTCGCTCTCGGCCAGCTCGTAGACGCGCGGGAGGTAGCCCCACTCGCGCAGGTCGGCGCGGGCGACGGTGACCGCGAAGCGGCGGACGTCGGGGCGGTGGTCCCAGAGGGCGTTGTAGATGCGCGCCGCGGGGAAGGCGCTGCGCGGCAGCGAGGGCGTGAGGCGGTAGCTCTTCGTCTCGGGCTGCTCGCGTCCCACCGTCGGGTGGTGGCAGCGGAGGTACGTCTGGGCGAACGAGCGGATCGCCTCGGGCTCCTTCTCGCCGAGCGCGAGGTCGACGAGGCGCGCGGCGCCGGCGTCGGCCGACGGCGGGTCGGCGAAGTCCTCGGGCTTCATGTTGGCGAGGAGGTAGCGGTGCGCGAAATCGTGGAGCGAGGGGTCGGCCCGGCGCGCGAGCGCGAGGAGCCACGGGAGCCCGAGGTCGCGCGGCTTCACCAGCTTCGCGTTGCCGAGGATGGCGAGCGCCGTCGGCCGGCGCGCGGCGTCGAACACAAGGCCCTTCACCCGCTCGACGTCGAGCCCGGGGAGCGACTCCGCGGCGGCCACCCACTGGGCGACCGTGGCGCCGTAGGGCTTCGCCAGCGCGTCGAGCAGCCACGCCGCGGGGAGCTGCGCGACGGGGTACGCGCCGAGCGCCTGGAGGGCCGCCTGGAGGGCCAGGTGGTTGTTGCGGGCGCGCGCGTCGTCGAGGCTGCGGATCCAGAAGCCCGGGTCGAGCTCGCCCTTCTTCCAGTGCGAGGCGTGGTAGGTGGTGAACCACGTCATCTCGGCGTAGGTGCCGAAGAGGGCGTCGCGGAGGAATGCCTC
The DNA here is from genome assembly GCA_046351555.1 of Polyangiales bacterium. Classification (GTDB taxonomy): domain Bacteria; phylum Myxococcota_A; class Polyangia; order Polyangiales; genus CAISKJ01. The sequence goes on along the minus strand of JAXLYI010000015.1, from coordinate 116,087 downwards.
GGGGAGCTCGTCGCGGTCGAAGCCCTCGTCGAGCTGCTTCTTGGCCCACGCGGCGGTCTCGCGCTGGTTGAGCAGGCGCACGAGCGTGGGGAGGCCGAGCGCGCGCGGGTCGGCGGCGAGCAGCGTGGCCGAAGCCCACTTGCGCGTCTCGGGGTGCTGCGTCTGCTCGAGGATGGCGACGACGCGGGCCGCGGGCAGGTCGCCGGCGTGGGCGCGGGCGTACTCGACCGCCCAGGCGCGGGCCTTGGGCGAGGGCGAGGTGAGCAGCGCGAGGGCGGCCTCGTGGAGCCCGACGCCCCGGAGCTTCGACGGGTGGAGCTCGGGCGACGCCTCGAGGGTCTCCACCACGAACTCGTGGACCGCGCCGACCTCGCGCCGCGCCAGGCGGTCGAGCCACGCGGGCGAGAGGGTGCGCAGGCGCTCGGGCGCGTCGGCGCGGAGCGACTGGATGGCGAAGCGGGCGACCGCGTCGTGGTGGCACGACGCGAGGAGGAGGAGCAGGGCGTCGGGCGCGCGCTTCCACGCGTCGGGGAAGGCGCGGTGCTTCGCGAGGTCGGCGGGGAGGCGGCCCTTGTAGGCCCGCGTGCTGAAGCGGTTGGGCTGCCCGTCGAAGACGTGCATCGCGAGCCAGGTGTGCTGGATGACCGTGCTCGCGTGGTAGTGCCGCAGCACCTCGGCGGCGAACTGCGGGTAGAGGGCGGGCGTCGCGCGCCCGAGCGAGCGCAGGAAGCGCCACGCGCGCCGGCGGAGGTAGAGCAGCGTGCCGCCCGACACCTCGGCGCCCGACCGGTGCGCGTACCAGTGGTCGAAGCTCCACGCGAGGGCGCCGAACACCTCCGCGTCGAGGGCGGCCTCGGCCCGCTTGTAGATGCGCTTGAGCCCGCCCCACAGGCCGTAGCGCGGCGGCGCCGCGCCCTTCGCCAGCGCGAGGATCGCCGCGCGCCCCGCCTCGCTCCCGCGCTCGTACGTCTCGACGAGGAGCGAGGCGAGCGCGAAGCGCGGGGGGGCCGGGGGCTCGGGCTGGGCGAGGTACTGCCTCCACGCCGTGAGGATGCGCTTGCGCTTCTCCTCCTTCGGTGTCCAGCGGAGGGCGGCGTGGCCCACCTGCCCGAGCATCTGCTGGAGCGTGACCGCGCCCGGCGGCAGCGCGCCCGTCGGGGCCGGGTCGGGCTGCGCGAGGAAGGCGACCACCGCCTGCGCGAGGTCGGGCGAGTCGCTGGCGGCAAGCCGCTGCAGGTCGGAGAGCTCGATCTCGTTCGCGCCCATGCGATGGGTCGCGGATGGGATCACCGCCGCCCGCGCATCGTCAAGCGCAATTGGAGCTCCGAAGGAACGTAGCGCGGGGTTAGCCTCGCGGGCACCGACAGGAGACACCGCACCCGCCATGACCCGCATCCGCACCCCGCTCGCCGAGCGCATCGGCCTCCGCTACCCCATCGTCTGCGCGCCGATGTTCATCATCTCCAACAAGGAGATGATCGTCGCGGCCGCGGAGGCCGGCATCCTCGGCGCGATGCCCTCGCTCAACCTCCGCACGCGCGAGGACTTCCGCGAGGCGCTCGGGTGGATCCGCGCGCGCACCGACAAGCCCTTCGCGATCAACCTGACGATCAAGCTCACCGACCCCGAGCGCCTGGAGCACGACTTCCAGACGTGCCTGGAGTTCGGCGTGCCGGTGATCATCACGAGCTACGGCAACCCGAAGGACATCGCCCGCCGCGCGCACGACAAGGGCGCGATAGTGCTCCACGACGTGATCCACCTCGAGCACGCGCGGAAGGCCCAGGACGCCGGGGCCGACGCGATCATCGGCGTGGCGGCGGGCGCGGGCGGGCACGCGGGCACCACCAGCCCCTTCGTGCTCTACCCCTACCTCCGCGAGAACCTCCGCGTCCCGGTGGTGGCGGCGGGCTGCATCGCGACGGGCCGCCAGCTCGCGGCCTCCCTCTCGCTCGGCGCGGAGCTCGCGTACATGGGGACGCGCTTCATCGCCTCGACCGAGTGCGGCGCCGACGACGCCTACAAGCAGGCGGTGGTCAACGGGCGCCCGGAGGACATCGTCTACACCGACTCGGTGAGCGGGGTTCACGCCAACTTCCTTCGCGACACGGTGCCGGGCCTCGCCGTCGGCGACCGCCACGAGGCGCAGCGGGAGGTTCAGCAGGGCGGCGCGCGGAAGTGGAAGGACATCTGGAGCGCGGGCCAGGGCGTGGCGCTCGCCCGCGAGGTGAAGCCCATCGGCGCCATCGTGGAGGACATCGTCCGCGAGTACGTCGACGCGACCCGCGCCCTCCCCGCGCTGGAGCCCTGAGCCCGCTTCGTGAACCCCGCCAACGCCCTCACGCTCCTCTCCGCGGCCTCGGCCGTGGCGGGGCTCCTCGTGCTCGTGTCGCTCCGCGGCCCGCTCGCGACCGCCATCGCGTGCACCTGCGTCGGCGCCTCGCTCCTGCTCGACCGCTTCGACGGCGCGGTGGCCCGCCGCCTCGGGCTCACCTCGAAGATGGGCGCGCAGCTCGACAGCCTCGCCGACCTCCTCGCGTTCGGCGCGCTGCCGGCCGCGCTGATCACCGCGCGCTCACCGTCGCTCCCCGTCGCCGCGGCGGCCCTCGCGCACGCGCTCGGCGCGGTGTGGCGCCTCGCCCGCTACGACGAAGAGGAGCTCACCGAAGGCCCGCTCGGCCCGAGCTTCCGCGGCGTCCCTTCGCCCGCCGCCGGCGCCGCGGTGGTGGCCGCGGTGGCGCTCGGCAGCGTCGCCCCGTCGCTCACCTTCGCCGAGCCCACCGTGGCGCTCGCCATGGCCGCGCTCATGCCCTCGTCGGTGCGGTACCCGAAGCGCGGCATCGGGGCGTGGCCCTGGATGGTGATCGTCCCGCTCGCGCTCGCCGCCGTCTGGTGGGCGGCCCTGGCGCGTCGGTAGCCCTGCCTACGCGAGACGTCGGGGCAGCGTGAACCAGAACGTCGCCCCCTCGCCCGGCTTCGACGTCACCCCGACGGTGCCGCCGTGCGCCTCGACCACGGCGCGGACGATCGAGAGCCCGAGGCCCGTCCCTCCGTCGGCGCGGGTGGTGGTGAAGAAGCGGTCCCACACGCGCGGGAGGTTGGCCTCCGTCACGCCCGAGCCTTTGTCCTCCACGCGGGTGTGGAAGGCGTGGGCGTCGCCGGCCACGCGCACCACCACCTCGGCCCCGTCGGGCGAGAACCGGAGCGCGTTGTCGACGAGGTTGGCGAGGGCGGTCTTCACCTGCTCGGGCGCGCACCGGGCGGCCTCGGGGATCGCCTCCCACGCGAGGCTCACCGCGCGCCCGCCGTCGCGGTAGCGGGCGACCACCTCGGCGCAGAGGGCGCGGTAGTCCACCACCTCGCGGCGCTCGGGGTCGGACTCGACGCGCGACAGCTCCAGCAGCCGGGACACCAGCCGCGAGAGGCGCTCGGCGTCGGCGAGGATGTTGCCGAGGAAGCGGTCGCGCGCCGCGGGGTCGTCGGCGGCTCCGTCGCGCAGCAGCTCCGCCGCGCCGCGCATCGACGCGATGGGCGTCTTGAACTCGTGCGACACGTTGGCGGCGAGCTCGGAGATGTACGCGAGGCGCGCGTCGAGGGCGCGGGCCATCGCGTCGAAGTCCCGGGCGAGCTCGGCCACCTCGTCGCGGCCGCGGAGGTTGAGCGCGACGCCCCGCTCGCCCGCCGCGATGCGCCCGGCGGCCTCGGTGAGCCGGCGGAGCGGGCGCGCGATGGTGAAGCCGAGGAAGAGCGCGACCACCGCCGCCACCGCGAGCGAGATGAAGGCCACCTTCACCAGCGCGTTGCGCACGTAGTAGAGCGACACGAGCACCGGGTAGGTGGTGCGCGCGACGTACACCGCGCCGCGCACCGCCGGGGCCTCGCCCGCGCGCAGGGGCTCGGCGACGAAGAGCTGGACGCCGCGGACGTTCTGGAGGCGCCGGGTGTAGCGGCCGCTCGCGCCGCCGAGGGCCTTGGCGACCTCCGGGCGCGCGGCGAGGGTCGCCTCGGGGAGCGACTCCTGCACCGCCACGCGCCGCACCGAGCGGGGGTCGAGCGACGAGAGGAGCTGCCGGCCGCGCGTGCGGAGCTCGACGCGCTCGGGGCCCGTGTCGACGAGCACGTTGCCCGCGCCGTCGAGCACCCGGACGCGCGCGCGGAGCCGCTCGGCGGCGGTGCGGGCGCAGGCTGCCGCGGCCGGGGCGCGCGGGTCGCCGTCGGCGGCGGCGGCGACGGTGGCGGCGGCGGTGGCCATGCCCTCCTCCTCGCTGCGCAAGAGCTCGCGCTCGTAGGTGCGCGCGAAGGAGATGCCCGCGACGGGGACCACCACGAGGAAGGCGTTGACGAGCAGGAGGCGCGCGGAGATGGACGCGAGCCAGCGGGCGACGCGGCCCTTCACGCTCCCTCGCGGAGCTTGTACCCGACGCCGTGCACCGTCTCGATCGGGTCGTGCCCCGCGTCGCGGAACTTCCTTCGCACGCGCTTCACGTGGGTGTCGATGGTCCGCTCGGTGATGAGGTTGTCGTAGGCGTAGGCCCGCTCCATGAGCTGCGCACGGGAGAGCACCACGCCGGGCCGCTCGAGCAGCGCGGCGAGGAGGCCGAACTCCGTCACCGTCAGCCGCAGGGCGGCGCCGTGGCAGCGGACCTCGTGGCGGTCGGCGTCGAGCTCGACGGGGCCCGAGCGGAGCACGCGCGCGGGGGCCGACACCTCGGGGGCGCTGGCGCGGGCGGTGACGAGCTCGGCGCGGCGGAGCACGGCCTTCACCCGTGCGGCGAGCTCGCGCGGGGAGAAGGGCTTGGTGACGTAGTCGTCGCCGCCCATCTCCAGCCCGAGCACCTTGTCGATCTCCTCGTCGCGCGACGAGAGGAACACCACCGGCGTCGCGGCGCGGGCCGAGGCCCGGAGGCGGCGGCACACCTCCAGCCCGTCGAGCTCGGGCATCAGGATGTCGAGCACCACCAGGTCGAAGGGCGCGCCCGCGCCGAGCAGGGCCTCGAGCGCGCAGGCGCCGTCGCCCACCGCGGTCACCGCGTGGCCGTCGCGCTGGAGCGTGTAGACCACCACGTCGCGGAGGTGCGGGTCGTCGTCGACCACGAGGATGCGCTTCATCAGGGCGCGGACGGTACCGCGCGTTCCCGCTTGAATCGAGGGCCCGCGGCGCGCGATGCTGCGCGACACCGAGGGAACCGCCATGCACAAGCTCGACCTGCGCGTCCGCAACCTGGAGACCCGTGAGCTCCTCACCGCCACCTTCGAGAGCGAGGTCGACGCGGCCCGCTGGCTCGTCGACCGCCCCCACCTCATGCAGGTGCTCGGCGTCGCCACCCACGGCCTGCCGCGCGAGGTGTACGCGATGCTCCGCGGCATCGCGAAGGCGCTCGACCCGGAGGAGCAGGCGCTCGCCGACGCGATCGAGGCCGACGAGCGCGCCGCCGCCGAGGCCGCCGAGGCCGAGGCCCGCCGCCTCGACGCCGAGGAGGTCGCCGCGTGGCGCGAGGCCCAGAAGACCGCCGACCCCGACCGCCCGATGGCCCTCCACTGGGACCTCGCCGAGGGCCTCTGCCACGACGACCCCTCCGACCCGCGCGACATCACCCCCGCCGCGCGCGAGGCCGTCCTCGCCTGGGTGCGCGAGCGCGACGGGTGGGTTGCCGAGCGCGGGCTCCGCGTCGGCGAGGCGATCGTCACCGTGCTCCCCGGCAAGGTGCCCGACGGCGAGGAGCGCGTGCTGCCGGGCGGGCAGTTCTTCCCGACGCCCGCGTAGCGCGCACGCGGCGCACAAGCGTGGCAGAGGCTTCGCTCGCCGTGCCGCGGCGCGCGAGGTGTGCAACCGGCGGCGTATTGCGCACTTCGCAGCATCGCGCGAGGTTCGGTGCGATGCGCTCGCCCTTCCCTCTGCTCCTGGTCTGCCTCGCGGCGCTCGCCGCGACGGCGTGCGACGGCAGTGACCCCGTCGGCACGGTCGACGCCACCGTCCCCACCGACATCCGCTCGACCGACGGCGCCAAGGGCGACGGCGACGAGTCGGACGTCTTCCGCGGCTGCGGCCTCGTCACCTGCGAGTCCGCCGGCGCCACCTGCGGCCCCGTCGGCGACGGCTGCGGCAACATCATCCAGTGCGGCACCTGCGCGGCCCCGCAGACCTGCGGCGGCGGCGGCGTCCCCTCGCGCTGCGGCGGCACGTCGGGCTGCGTCCCGCGCACCTGCGCCGCCCTCGGCGTGCGCTGCGGGCCCGCGGCCGACGGCTGCGGCGGGCTCCTCGAGTGCGGGGGCTGTCCCGACGGCCAGACGTGCGGCGGCGGCGGGTCGCCCGGCGTCTGCGGCTCGGCGGCCGCCCCGATGGACGGCGGGAGCTCCTGCGTGCGCCGCACCTGCGCGGGCGTCGGCGCCAACTGCGGCCCGGTGAGCGACGGCTGCGGCGGGCTCCTCGACTGCGGCACCTGCACGTCGCCCCAGACGTGCGGCGGCGCCGGCGTCGCCAACCAGTGCGGCGGCAGCTCGGCCTGCGTGCGCCGCACCTGCGCGGGCGTCAACGCCGACTGCGGCCCGGTGAGCGACGGATGCGGCGGGCTCCTCATGTGCGGGACGTGCGCGGCGGGGCAGACCTGCGGCGCCGTGGCCCCCAACCGCTGCGGCGTCCCGGGCTCCGGCGGGAGCGCGTGCGCGCCGCGGACCTGCGGCTCCCTCGGCGCCAACTGCGGCCCGGTGAGCGACGGCTGCGGCGGGCTGCTGATGTGCGGGACGTGCCCGGCGGGGCAGACCTGCGGCGGCGGCGGCGTGGCGAGCCAGTGCGGCGCGCCGCGCTGCGTGCCGCGGACGTGCGCGGCGGCGGGGGCCAACTGCGGCCCGGTGGCCGACGGCTGCGGCGGGCTCCTCTCGTGCGGCACCTGCGTGGCCCCGCAGACCTGCGGCGGCGGCGGGCGCCCGAGCGTGTGCGGCTCGCCCGGCGGCGGGATGACCACCTGCACCAACCTCTGCCTCCGGCGCGCGACCTGCGCCGCGGGCGTGGTCACCACCATCTCGGGCCGCGTGGTGACGCCCGCGCGGATGGGGCCCGACCCCCTCTACAACGCGGTGGTGTACATCCCCAACGCGGCCGTCGCGCCCTTCACGCCGGGCGTGAGCTGCGACCGCTGCGGCTCGCCGACGTCGGGCTCCCCCGTGGTGAGCGCGGTGACCGCGGCCGACGGCACCTTCACCCTGCGCGACGTGCCGGTGGGGGCCAACATCCCGCTGGTCGTCCAGATCGGGCGCTGGCGCCGGCAGGTGACCATCCCGATGGTGAACCCCTGCGTCGACAACGCGCTCACCACCGAGTACACGCGCCTCCCCCGCAACCGGATGGAGGGCGACATCCCGCTCACCGCGATGGTCACGGGCGACGTCGACGCGCTCGAGTGCGTCCTCCGTAAGATCGGCGTCGACGACGGGGAGTTCACCACGCCGGCGGGCGGCGGGCGGATCCAGTTCTACGTGGCCAACGGGGCCAACGCGGGGCGGATGACGCCGGCCGCGAACACCCTCTACAACGCCCCCGCGACGCTGGCCCGCTACGACATGGTGCTCTTCGCCTGCGAGGGCTCGCACATCGACAAGGACCCGGCCGCGCAGCGCAACGTGGTCAACTACGCCAACGCCGGCGGGCGCGTCTTCGCGACGCACTTCAGCTACACCTGGCTCTACAACATCGCGCCCTTCTCCTCCGTCGCCCGCTGGAACATCCGCCAGGCGAACCCGCCCAACCCCCTCACGGGCCTCATCGACACGTCCTTCCCGCGCGGCGCGGCCTTCGCCCAGTGGCTCACCCTCGTCGGCGCCGCCGCGGGCGCGAACCGCATCTCCATCACCGACCCGCGCCACGACGTCGACGCCGTCGTCGCCCCCACCGCGCGCTGGATCTACTCCACCACGCCGGGCACGGTGCAGCACCTCACCTTCAACACCCCCGTCGGCGCCGCGGCCGACGCGCAGTGCGGGCGCGTGCTCTTCAGCGACTTCCACGTCAGCGGCGCGCGCACCGGCGGCCGCACCTTCCCCATGGAGTGCAGCAACACCCCGCTCACCGCGCAGGAGAAGGTGCTGGAGTTCATGCTCTTCGACCTCGCGTCGTGCGTCGCGCCCGACATGCCGCGGCCGCCCACCTGCACCCCGCGCACGTGCATGCAGGCCGGCGCCAACTGCGGCCCCATCGGCGACGGCTGCGGGGCGACCCTCAACTGCGGCACCTGCACGGCCCCGCAGACCTGCGGCGGCGGCGGCGTCCCGAGCGTCTGCGGCACGCCCACCTGCGCCCGCCGCACGTGCGCGCAGCAGATGCTCTCGTGCGGCCCCGCGGGCGACGGCTGCGGCGGCACACTCGACTGCGGCCCCTGCGCGGCCGGCACCACCTGCGGCGGCGGCGGTCGGCCGGGGCAGTGCGGCGCGCCCGCGTGCCGGCCGCGCACCTGCGCCGACCAGATGCTCCAGTGCGGCCCGGCCGGCGACGGCTGCGGCAACGTGATCCAGTGCGGCAACTGCCCGTCCCCGCAGACCTGCGGCGGCGGCGGGACGCCGGGCGTCTGCGGCCGCGGCGTGTGCACCCCGCGGACGTGCGCCGGCGCCAACGCCGAGTGCGGCCCCGTGGCCGACGGCTGCGGCGGCGTGCTCGACTGCGGCACCTGCGTGGCCCCGCTGTCGTGCGGCGGCGGCGGCTTCGCCAACCGCTGCGGGATGATCGGCTGATCCGCAGCGGACGACGCGCCCGCCGTCAGCCGTGGCGGCGGGCGAAGTCGTCCATGAAGGCCGCGAGGGCGCGCACGTCGCCCTGAGACACGGCGTTGTACATCGACACGCGGATGCCGCCGACCGAGCGGTGGCCCTTGATCCCGACCATGCCCGCGGCGGCGGCCTCCTTCACGAAGCGCTCTTCGAGGGCCTCGTCGCGGAGGCGGAAGACGGCGTTCATCTGCGAGCGCGAGGCGGGCTCGACGGGGCAGCGGTAGACGCCCGCGGCGCGGTCGACCGCGGCGTAGAGGAGGTCGGCCTTCTCGCGGTTGCGCGCCGCCATCCCCTCGGCCCCGCCCTCGGCCTTCACCCAGCGGAGCACGTTGCGCATGAGGTACACCGCGAAGGTGGGCGGCGTGTTGTAGAGCGAGTCGTTGGCCGCGTGCACCCCCAGCCGGAAGAACTTCGGGATGTCCTTCCGCCCCGCGTCGAGCAGGTCTTTTCGGACGACGTAGACGGTGACGCCCGAGGGGCCGAGGTTCTTCTGCGCGCCGGCGTAGGCGAGGGCGACGCGGGAGAAGTCCACCGGCCGCGAGAGGAAGTCCGAGCACATGTCGGCCACCAGTGGGACGGCGCCGACGTCGGGCAGCGCGTGGTACTGCGTCCCCTCGACGGTGTTGTTGGTGGTGACGTGCAGGTAGGCCGCCGCGGGGTCGGCCGTCAGTTCGTCGGGCCGCGGCACGCGGGTGTACTTCTTCGCGAGGTCGGGGCCCGCCGCGCGGGCGTCGCCGACGGTGCGGGCTTCTTCGATCGCGCGCTCGCTCCAGTTGCCCGTCACCGCGTACTGCGCGAAGCGACCGGCCGCGAGCAGGTTGAGCGGGACGAGCGCGAAGGCGTGGTGCGCGCCGCCCTGGAGGAAGATCACCGCGTGCGACTCGGGGATCGCGAGCAGCTCGCGCAGGAGCGCCATCGCCTCGAAGTGAACGCCCTCGTAGGCCTTCCCGCGGTGGCTGTGCTCCATGATGGACATGCCGGTCCCCTCGAAGTCGAGGAGCTCGTCGCGGGCCTGCTCGAGCACGGAGAGGGGGAGGGCCGCGGGGCCGGCGTTGAAGTTGATCACGCGGTGGGTCATCGGGGCGCGCGACGGTAGCAGAACCGCGCGGCCCCGGTCACCGTCACCGCCCGAGCGAGGCGATCGGGGCGCGCGCCGCGGGGGCCCAGCGCGCCGCCCCCACCGCGGCCGCGTAGCCCACCAGCGCCACCGCGACCAGCGCGGCCGCGACGGGCGCGAGCGCGGGGCGCGGCGGCGCCACGGACGCGTCGCGCAGCTCGACGACGTCCACCGCCGACAGGTCGACGCCGATCTCGTCGGGCCCGACGGGGCGCAGCGACGAGCGGAGGCGCGCGAGGTCGACCGGCGGCCAGTGGCGGAAGCGCGGCAGCGACGCGAGGCGCGCGTGTCGTCGCGACGCGGCGAGGCCCTCGGCGGCCTCCAGGCCCCCCGCCACCAGGGCCGTCGGCAGGAGCACATGCCCGAGCCCGTAGCCCCACGCCGCGGCCACCCCGAGCGCCGCCACCAACGCGGCCCCGAGCGCGTCGGGCGCGCCCGCGAGCAGCCGCCCCGCGCGCCGCGCGAGCCACGCGCCCGGCAGCGGCCACGCGGGGAGCGCGAGCGCGAGCGCGGCCGCGAGCGACCAGGCCCCCACCTCGCGCGGCCCGAGCGCGGCCACCGCGAGCGCCGCCGCCGAGGCCGCCACCAGCGCGGCGGGCGACGACTCCTCGGGCGAGGCGTGACGTCGCTGGAGCGCGGCGCGCGCGACGAGGCACGGCCCCACCACGGCCGTCGCCCCCGCGCAGGCCGCGGTGAGGGCGTCGATGTCCGCGACGAGCGCCGCCGCCCGCTGCGCGAGGAGCGCCGCCACAGCGAGCCGCAACGCCGCCAGCGGCGACGCGCGGATCCACGGCCCCGCGGGCTCCGCCGCCCCATGTCCCCCCTCGGGCGGCAGGAACTCCCGCGCGTCGACCCGCTCGGCGATGGCGCCGAGGAGCAGCTCCGGGTCGCCGACGTCGAGGACGGGCGCGTCGCCCTCCACCGTGCGGAGGCGCGGCGATCCGAGGGGCGTGAGGTCGGCGAAGGCGACCGGGCGGCCGTGGGCGACGTCGACCTGCGCGTAGCTCACCCGCACGACGCCGCGCGCGGTGGTGACCTCGCCGGCGGCGAGCCGCACGCGCTCGACCGCGGCCCACGGGATCGCCCGCTCGCCGTCGGGCCCGGCGACGCGGAGCCCGTCGGGCGTGGCCTCGACGCGCGCGTGCGGGGCGCGCCACGCGATGCGCAGCGCGAGCATCACCCCGAGCGCGCCGACGGTGGCGACGGTGGTCTCGCGCACGCCGCGCTGGAGCCCGAGGCGGAGCCCGATCCAGGTGGAGGCCGCGAGCCACGCCATGCGGCGGATCCACTCACGCATCCCAGGGCGGAAGGGAGGCAACACGGCGACGTCCTCGGGGAGCGAGGCTACGGCATCCGCGGCGCGGCGTCGAAGGTGGGGCAGCTCGTGCAAAGAGCAGCGTCGCGCGCTCAATTGATGCTGCAGGGCACCTCCGGCGCGGAGGGGCAGTCGCCGCCGTTGCCGGGGTCACCCGTGCCGGGGTCGCCCGGCGCGTTGACGCCGAAGAGGAGCGGCGTGTACGAGCCCGTCCCCCAGTTGACGCCGAAGCCCGCGAACGCGCCGTTGCGGAGGTTCTCGTGGACGTAGAAGGTGCGGTAGGTGCGGCTCACGTCGGCGAAGTCCGCGAAGCCGTCGCCGGTGAAGTCGCCGACGATGGTGGCGTACTCGACGCCGCCGGCGGTCTTCGCGTAGCCCCAGACGCGGTTGAGGGTGGCGGCCTCGGCGAAGGTGCCGTTGCGGAGGTTCTCGTGGATCCACATCTCGCCGGTGGCGAGGTTGCGGTCGGCGTAGTCGGCGTAGCGGTCGCCGGTGAAGTCTGCGACCACCGTCTCCCAGCCGCTGCCGGCGTGCGAGAGGCCGCGCCCCCAGCGCTCGGTGAGCCCGTCGAAGGTCCCGTCGCGGCGGTTGCGGCGCACGAAGAACTCCCCGGTCGTGAGGTTGCGGTCGGCGAAGTCGACGGCGCCGTCGCCCGTGAAATCCGCGACGAGCGCCTCCCACCCGGCGCCCACCCGCGTCGTCGCCGTCCCCCACGTCACGGTCTGCGCGAAGGTGCCGTTGCCGAGGTTCCGGTGGACGAAGAACGCCCCGGTCGCGAGGTTGTGGTCGGCGAAGTCGCCGAGGCCGTCGCCGGTGAAGTCGCCGACCCACTGCTCCCACCGCGTCATGGTGGGCTCGGCGTGGCCGGAGGCGCCGTTGGCCGCGAAGGCGCCGTTGCGGAGGTTGGCCATCACGGTGAACAGCCCGGTGGCCGTGTCGAACGACGCGTAGTCGGCGAAGCGGTCGCCATTGAAGTCCGCCATGGGCTGCTGGCGTCGGGTGGCGGGCGCGTACGAGATCGCCGCGACGTCGCGGTCGAGCCCGTCGACGGGCGCGCAGGCGGTGAGGGCCGCGAAGGCGACGAGGCGGAGCGCGTGGTTCCAGTGCTTCATGGTCGGGGTTCTCCTCCGGTGTGGCGGCGCCCTTGCGCAACGGACGTGCCGCGCGTGAAGCCCGCGCGAATCGGCCGCGGAGAGGCCGTCGCGCAACGCGTTGCGCGGCGCGGGTGCGAAGCGCGCGAAGGGGGTTGCGCTGCCGCCGCGCCGCCGAACTGGTCTACCCTCCGGCGCGTGCCCCCTCCTCGCTCGAAGCTCGCGTCGCTCGCGGCCCTCTCGCTCGCCGCGGCGTGCGGCGCGCGGAGTGGCCTCGAAGACCCGCCCGACGCCAGCGCGGCTGCGGTCTCCTTCCCCGTGGGCGAGTACACCGACTGCGCGCGGGGCGTGTTCTCGCCGTCGGGCGGGGTGATGGGCGTCGACCACGGCGCGACGCTCTCGCTCACGCAGTCCGGCGCGTCGCTCCGCGCCCGCTACGTCGACCAGAACGGCGCGCGCAGCGAGTACACCTTCGCCGCGACGACGGCCGCCACGGCGGTGCTCGTCCCCGACGGCGTCGCGTCGGCCGGTGAGCCTCACCCGTGCGTGCTGGGCGTGGGCTCCGTCGCACGCTCGCCCACCGCGCTCGTCGTCGACGTGGGCTCGCTCGCCGTCGACCGCAACGCTGTCCTCATCGCCGCCGAAGGCACCGCGACCGACGTCACCCCCGGCCCCTGCGGCACGCGCTCCGACCGTCAGGGCGTCTGGATCGCCTGCCGCCGCCGCGACCGGACCTCGCCCGCGGTCACAATCACCTCCAGCACCGCGGCCTTCCCCACGGGGACGTTCGCGTGCCAGACGCAGGCCGCGACCTACGTGCTCGCGGGGGCGATCCACCAGTACGCGGGCAACGGCGCCATGGGCTCGCTCACCATCGCACAACGCGGCGGCGCGCTCTCGCTGTCGTACACCGGCGACCGCGCGGCGACGCTCGCGGCGGACTTCGCGCTCACGTCGAACGCCACCGCGCGCTTGAACGGCCCGGCGGGGCTCCGGGCGGTGTGCGACGTGCCCATCAACACGCCCGCGGCGACGAGCGTGGCGCCGTTGAACGCCTCCGCCGGCGCGGTGCTTCGTGCGGGCTCGACCCTCTTCGTGAGCGTGGTCGGGGCGATGGAGGGGGCGTGCGCGGGGGCGGAGAAGTTCGTCACGCTGCGCTGCGTGCCGCGATGACGTCGGCCGCGCGGCAACCCAACGCTCGCAACGAGCTCTCGGCAAACCGCTGCGCGTGAGCGCACGGGCTCTACTTCCCGCACGAACCATCCCCCGTCGGGGTCACGTCAGCGGGACGACGGTGGGCGCGCGGCGCTGGGTGGTGGTTCCGTCGCCGACCTGACCGCGGTCGTTGCGGCCCCAGCACTTCAGGGTGAAATCCGAGACGCCGGCCAAGGGGTCGTTGGGGTTGAGCAGGCGGCGGATGTTCATGAGCGCGCAGGTGGTGGCGCCGCCGGCGGAGACGGCCACCGCCTGGAGCACGGTCGACGCCGTCTGCGCGGTGGCGTAGGTGCTGACGACCGTCCCCGTCCCCACGGCGCCGTCGCGGTTGTCGCCCCAACACGCCACCGTCCCGTCGCCGCGCACCGCGCAGGCGTGGCCGCCGCCCGCGTCGATCGCGACCGCGTCGGCGAGCCCGCTCACCACCGCGGCGGGCGTGAGGCGGTCGGTGTACGTGCCGTCGCCGAGCTGGCCGTCGCCGTTGTAGCCCCAGCACGACGCCCGCCCGTCGGCCCGGAGCGCGCAGGTGAAGAGCGCGCCCGCGGTGATCGCGACCGCGTCGGTGAGGCCCGCCACCTCGGTCGGAACGTCGCGATCGGTGAGCGTCCCGTCGCCGAGCTGGCCGTTGCTGTTGAAGCCCCAGCACGCCACGCGTCCGTTCGCCCGGCGCGCGCAGGTGTGCGCCATCCCCGTCGCCACCTCCACCGCGTCGGCGAGGCCGACGGCGGGCGGCGTCGGCCCGACGAGCGGCGCCGCGGAGTCGACCCCGAGCTGCCCGAAGGCGTCCGACCCGCGGCAGTACACGCGGCCGTCGCCCGTGACGGCGCACGCGTGGGTGAGGCCGGCGTCGAGCCCGAGCGCGCGCACGGCGTCGTTCTGCGCCAGCGTCCCTTCGCCGCGCGAGGTGTCGCCGCGCACGGTGGGCCACCACGTCGCCTGCGTCGCCCAGGTGTTGTAGTAGCCTGCGACCACGGCGATGGTGGTGCTCCCCGGGAGCGCGACGGGCGCGAGTTCGTACGACGTCGCCGCGTCGCGCACCTGGCGGCGGCTGTTGTCGCCCCAACACGACGCGACGCCGCTGCGACGTCGCACGCACGTGTGGCCCCAGCCCACCGAGACGGCGTCCACCTCCGTCGGCGCCGCGCGCGAGACCGCGTTCGGCGTGGTGACGGCGGCGGAGGTGGTGCCGTCGCCGACCTGCCCGCGGTTGTTGGCGCCGAAGCACCGGAGCGCGCCCGAGGCCGACTCCAGGCACACGTTCGCGGGGCCGCCGTACACCGCCGCGACCGCCGACCCGACGCTGCGCGCGAGCGACGCGGACGACGCGAAGCCCATCCCGAGCGCCGCGGCCTCAGGTCGCCCCCAGCAGCGCGCCTCGCCGTCGTGCTGAACCGCGCAGGCGTAGTCGCGCCCCGCCACCACCTGCGCGAGGCCCGAGGGGACGGGCCACGGCGTGCCGAAGGTTCCCCAGCACGCGAGGCGGCCGGCGTCGGTGCGGATGCAGACGTGGCGGTCGCCGACGGCGAGCTGCGCCGCGACGAAGCTCGTGGGCGCGCGCGGCTCGGACGTCATCGCGGGGTCGCCCCCCGAGAGGATCTGGCCCGAGGCGTTGTCGCCCCAGCACGCGACCTCGCCGCGCGACGAGCGGGCGCACGCGAACGAGCGGCCGACGCCGACCTCCACGGGGTTGGCGACCATCACCGGCTGGAGCGACACGAGCACCGGGGCGTGCGACGCGCTCCCGACGGGCTGCACTCGCCCGAGCTGGCCGCGGTCGTTGCGGCCCCAGCAGAACACCATCCCCGAGGCGACCACCGCGCAGGTGGTGTCGCCGCCCGCGGCGATCTGCGTGACGCGCGTGAGCCCGACCACCGCCACCGCGCGGAAGCCGCCGCCGACGGGCTCGGTCGGCGGGCTCCCGTTGCCGAGCTGGCCGAAGGAGTCGTCGCCCCAGCAGCGCACCGTCCCGTCGGCGCGGAGCGCGCAGGTGTGCTTCGCGCCCGCCGCGAGCGCGACGACGTTGTCGACGCCGAAGCCGCCCGCCACCTCCCCGGGGAGCGCGCGGTCACCAGTGGCGACGCCGAGCTGGCCGCGGTCGTTGCGGCCCCAGCACTCGACGCGGCCGCCGGGCTTGATCGCGCAGGCGTGCTCGTCGCCGAGGGCGACCGGAGCGCCAGCGCGCTCGCCGCTCGGGCGGACGGCGCTGGCAGAGTGGACGTCGTCGTCCGGGCCGGGCGCGCAGCCGGCGAGGGCGACGAGGGTGAGCGTGAAGGGGAGCGTTCGCATGGTGACGGCGCACGGAGCAACGCGGGTGCCACGCGGGGAATCGAGGCGAAGAAACGAAGCGCGCTCGCACGGCCGTGCAGCGGGCGGCACACGGGCGAGCAGCGGGGTGCACGCGCGCGGCGCCGGGGGTGAAGAGCCTGGGAAACCGGCGTTCCGCACCTCCGCGACGCGGCGTCGCGGCACGGCGCCCGTGATACGGTCCACCCCCGGATGACGGCCCCGCCCGCCCGACGGAACGCACCCCCGCGCGGGCCCGCGGTCGCGCTCGCGGCGGCCGTCTGCGCGCTCCCGGCGGCGGCGCTCGCACAGCCATCTCCAACACCCCCTCCGTCGTCGCAGGCGCAGGCGCAGGCGGCCTTCGACGAGGCGATCGAGGCGTGGCGGCGGGGCGACTGCATCGCGGCGGCGCGCGGCTTCGAGCGGGCGATGGAGGCCGCCGGGCACCCCGACACCCGCTACAACCTCGCGCGGGCGCTCGAGTGCGCCAACGAGGTGGCGCGCGCGATCACGGAGTACGAGCGCTTCCTCGCGGAGAGCGGCGACGCGGCCGACCGCGCGGAGGTGACCGCGCGCCTCGCGACGCTGCGCGCACGACCCGTGGAGGTGTACCTCACCACCGAGCCCCTCGACGCGGCCGTGCGGGTCGACGGCGAGGCCGGCGCGCCCCAGCGGAGCCCCTGCCACCTGCGCCTCGCGCCCGGCACCCACCTCGTCGCGATCGAGCGCGAAGGGCACCGCCCCGAGGTGCGCCGCGTGGTGGTGGAGCCCGGCGTCCCGCAGGACGTCCACGTCGCCCTGACCGCGCTGCCCAGCGCACCGCCCCCGCCGCCGCCGCCGGCCCCCGACCGCGTGGCGCAGCGGCGCGTCGGGCGGATGTTCACGCCGCGCGTGGCGCTCGTCGGCGGCTTCTCGGTGCCGCGCGACCGGCCCGAGCTGGCGGTGGGCGTGGAGGCGGGGGTCTTCGTGCGGCGGTCGTTCACCGCGCAGGCGCACGCGATCTGGATCAACGCCGACAACGCGCCCGTGCTGGTGGGCGCCGACCTCGGGTGGACGTTCGCGCTCTCCGAGGTCGACCTCGGGCTCTTCGTCACGGGCTCGGCGCTCTTCCGCTGCGACCTGTCGTGCCGCGACGCCACCTTCAGCCGCGACGAGCAGCAGTTCGTCGGCGGCTTCGCGGTGCGGGCCGACGTGCTGCTCCACCCCAACCTCGGCCTCGGCCTCTTCGGCCGCGCCGCGTGGCGCAACTTCGACCTCTCCAACAGCGAGGCGCTCCTCGCCACCGGCGGGCTCGCGGTGAGCCTCCACCTGTGACGCGAGCGCCTACCGCCGCCGCACGCGCCGCCGCATCGCCAACGCCGCGAGGCACGCGAGCGCGCCGACGCCCCTGACCCGCGCGGGCCCCGGCGTCGAACACCCACAGCCGCCCGCGGGCGCCGGCGCGACGGACGCATCGGCCCCCGCGTCCGCCACGGGCACGTCCGCAGCAGGCACGTCGACGTCGGGGGCAGCGTCGGCCGTCCCCGCGTCGGTGCTCCCGGGTGCGAGCATCTCCCGGCACGCCGCGACCTCCGCCGCAGTCCCGATGCACACGCCCGGCGTGCGGCTCGGCCCCACCGTGCGGACGTTGGTGAGCGCGACGATCAGCTCCGTCGCGCCGGTGACGTCGACCGTCTCGGTGCCGCCGGTGAGGTCCGTCAGCCGGCGCGGCTCGTCGACGACGTTGCCGCGGCGCACGGCCACGCGCACCTGGACCCCGTCGAGCGCGTCGGCGGGCGCGTCGGGCATCGGGACGAGCGCCACCGCGAGCGCGCCGCGGTCGCCCGGCACTGCGGTGTAGTAACGCGTCGCCGCGTAGAAGAGCCGCACCTGGTTGTCCGAGAAGGGGAGCGCCGCGCGCGTCGTCGTCACCAGCGGGTACGAGGCGCCGTTCGCGTAGGCGCGGCGCGGGTTGGCGCGGGCGCCGGTGTAGAGGTTCCACACGACGAACTCGGCGTACTCGGCGGCGAAGCTGGAGGCGTAGTCGCGCCGGAGCACGCCGTCGAGGACGTCGAGCCAGCCGGTGGAGCCGTCGTCCATGCCGCACGCGGCCCAGAGCCGCTGGACGACGCGGGCGTCGTGCCGCTCGGTGAGAAACTGAAAGAAGATCGCGGCGCCGTAGGTGAACGCGTCGACGGGCCCCGAGAGCACCTGGTCGAGCGAGCGGTCGGGGCGCGAGAGGTAGCCCGGCACGAAGCCTTCGAAGTCGCGCAGCGTCGGGTCGAACTGCTCCGTCGCCCACACCGCGGTGGCTTCTTCGAGCACCGGGCCGCGCCGCGCGTCGTAGCCCGCCTGCACCGCGTGGAAGAACTCGTGGCTCGACAGCACCGTCGTCCCCGCCAGCGTCGAGGCGTACGGGTAGCCGACGAAGTCGTTCTCCTGGAGCATGTAGCCGGGGCACGTGACCGACGCCGCCGGGTCGCACTCCTCGCGGCGGAACGCGCCGTCCGCGCGGCCCGCGAAGTCGACGAGGTAGACGTCGAAGCGCGCGTCGCCGCCGTTGCCCCCGCGCACGGCAAGGTCGTCGGGCGGCGCGCGGAAGCCCCGCATGTCGCGGTAGAACGCGAGCACGCGGTCGTACATCCCCGCGGTCTCCTCGACGTAGTCGGGCACCATGTTCCCGTTGGCGTCGACCGCGGGCACCGCGTTGCGCCCCGCGCGGGTGTAGTGGATGCGGAAGGTGCCGCCGGGCGAGTCGAAGCGCTCGACCCGCTCGGTCGCGTCGAACGCGGGCGGGCCGATGCCCGGCTGGTCGGGGCGGATCTCCTGCGCGCCCTGCGCGAAGGGGTCGGGCGCGCCGCAGGAGAGCAGCGCCCCCGCGGCGAGCGCGCAGCTCAGGAGCCGAGGAAGGCCCATTGAACCCGAAGGAAGCCCGCGCCGCTCGGGCTCGGGAGGGAGTCGGAGGTGTTGCACTGCTCCTGCGCGGCCGGCGAGTAGTACGACAGCACCTTGAACTTCACCGAGCGCCCGCTCCGCAGGCGGATCACGTACACGTTGCCGCTCATGTGGACGCAGCCCGAGTACGTCCAGAAGCTCGAGAGCGCGGTGCTCGGCGAGCCGAGGCCGCTGCCGTCGGGGACGATCTCGCACGAGGGCGGCGTGACGTACTCCTCCGTGCGGTACGTCAGCCCCGGCGGCACCGCGGTGAGCGCGTCGAAGTCCGTCCGCGGCGCGGTGCGCGCGGCGTCGACGCACGAGGGCCCCGACACGCCGCTGTTGACGCGGATGATGAAGCGCCGGAAGGCGACGTCCCAGTCGAGCGAGGTGAAGGCGTCCTCGTCGGAGAGGTCGACCTTCACCAGCCCCTCGTCGGTGAAGCGCGCGTAGACGTACGCCCGCGTCGGCGTCATCCCGCCGCCGGTCGCGTCGACGTTGTGCACGAACACCCCGCCCTCCGCCGACTCCTGCCGGATCGTCGCCACCGTGTTGACCCGGTCGAAGAGCCCGAGGCGCTGGATCGACTCGTCCTGGCACTGCACCGTCGTCGCCATGCAGCGCGCCGCGGGGGCCGCGTCGGGCGCGACGTCGGGGCTCACGTCGGGCGACGCGTCGGCGGCCGAGTCCGGCGCGACGTCGGCCGCGACGGACGCGTCGCCCTGGGGCGTGGAGCCTCCGGCGCTGCTGCACGCGAGGCCCGTGCAGAGGAGCGCGATCGTTCGGAGCTTCATCGCGCGGACGGTAGAGACTAGACTGCGCGCATGTCAACCGCCTCGCGCCGGCGGGCCGCCGCCACGCTCGCCCTCGCCCTCGCCTCGGCCCCGGCAGCGGCTCTCGCGCAGGCCCCGGCGCCGCGCCGCTACGACGACCGCGGCCGCACCTTCGAGGTCGCGCCCGACGGCACCTCGCGCGTCGACGAAGGCCACCGCGTCGAGGGCGCGTGGGTGCGCGCAGGCGGCCACCGCTTCCATGCGTTCGTCGGCGAGGAGGCGATCGTGCAGGTGCCCCGCGGCGTCGACGCGGCCGCCGCGCTGCGTACGCACGGGCTGCGCATCGACCGGGCGCTGATGCCCTCCATCGGGCTGTGGCGCGTGCGCGACCTGCGGGACGGCGTCTCCGGCCTCGACGTCGCCGAACGCCTCGCCGGCAGCGGCTTCGCGCTGGCGGTGCCCGACCTCTACCTCGAGCGCACGCTCGCGCGCATCAACGTGCCGCCGAACGACCCGCGGTACCCGGGGCAGTGGTTCCTGCGGCGCATCGCGATCGAGCCGGCGTGGCGGCGGGTGACGGGCGACCGCGCGACGACCGTGGTGGTGGTCGACAACGGCTGCGAGGGGACCCACCCCGACCTGCGCGCCAACATCCTCCCGGGCCGCGACGTGATCGACAACGACGACGACCCCTCGCCCGTCGCCACGGCCTCCGGCGCCAACCACGGCACCTCCTGCGCGGGCCTCGTCGCGGCCGCCACCGACAACGCCACTGGCGTCGCGGGCGTGTGCCCCGAGTGCACCGTCCGCTGCGTCCGCCTGCTCGCCGAGCGGGGCCGCCCGGTCCCCATCTCCGCCGACGTCGCCGCGATGAACTTCGCCCTCGACGTCGGCGCCTCCGTCGTGTCGAACAGTTGGGGCTTCTCCGAGGCGATCCCGGTCCCGGGCGCGTTCGCGGCGGCGATGGAGGAGCTCTTCGACAACGGCCGCGGGGGCCGCGGGACGCTCGTGGTGTTCGCCGCGGGCAACGACAACCGCGAGGTCACCGAGGACGAGCTCTTCGGCGTCCGCGGCGTCGTCACGGTCGGGGCGCTCAACAACTTCGACGAGGTGGCGCAGTTCTCCAACTACGGCGCGCCGCTCGACCTCACCGCGCCGACGGGCACGCTCACCACCGACCTCACCGGCGCCCGGGGCGAGTCCCCCGACGACTACACCGCCACCTTCGGCGGCACCTCGTCCGCGTGCCCGATCGTGTCGGGCGTGGCCGCGTTGATGTTCAGCGCGCGCCCCACCTCGACCGCGCAGGAGGTGCTCGACGCGCTCAACACGTCGACGCGCCCCGCCCCCTTCGCCCAGCCCGACGACGCGGGCTTCGACCCCGCGTACGGCCACGGCGTCGTCGACCCGGCGGCCGCGCTGCGCAGGCTCTTCGGCGAGCCCGAGCCCGTCGACGCGGGGCCTCCCGACGTCGCCGACGCGGGCGCCGACGTCGCCACCGACGCGCGCCTCGACGTCCCCGCGGCGGACGGCGGCGTCGCCCCGACCAACACCGACGCGTGCGGGTGCAGGGCGCCGGGACGCAGTGCACACCGCGCGGGCGGCGCGCTGCTCGCGATCGGGCTCTGCGCGGTGGCGGGGCGGCGACGTCGCGCGCCCTGAGGCGTCAGGGCTTCGTCGTGCGGGAG
Source organism: Polyangiales bacterium (assembly GCA_046351555.1). Classification (GTDB taxonomy): domain Bacteria; phylum Myxococcota_A; class Polyangia; order Polyangiales; genus CAISKJ01. Next base: position 94,935 of record JAXLYI010000015.1, on the reverse strand, counting down.
ACCATCGCGGGCCCGTCGACGCCGGGCTGATACCCGCCCGGGTTGTAGAGGTCGACGCGGTGGTCCTTGAGCTTCGCGCTGGTGCGGTCGACGTACTGGCGAATCTGCGTGCCGCTCTTCGACTCGATCTTGATCCAGTCGCCGGGCTTCACCCCGAGCGCCTTCACCGCGGAGGGCGACAGCGCGACGGACTCGCCGGCGACGAGCGGGCGCTCCTGGATGCCGACGCCGCGATCGGTGCCCGGGTCGCCGAGGTCGCCCTTGTAGCCGTACTGCGTGATCTTCATCGGGATGCGGGGGTTGGTGTCCTCGGTGGGCTTGCCGTCCGGGCCGACGCCCCCCTTGGGCGCCGCGCCCTTCGTGTACACCACCGTGCCCTGCGTGTTCGGCGCGGTCTTGCTGGGCTGGCCGTTCATCAGCGTGGGGTCGGTGTTGCGCACGACGAACTGCCCCTCCGCGCGGACGGTGTGCGACCAGTCGGCCGCCCAGCACGCGCCGCCGCCCGCGTGGACGCCCGAGCACACGCCGCCGCCGGTGCCGCCCTCGTTGCCGATCACGCCCTGGATGTAGCTCAACTGCGTGAAGGTCGGGTCGCTGGTCGCGTTGACGCTGTTCGCGACGAGCTGCGAGCCGCTGAAGTTGGAGACGATCATGTACGGGACCGGCGCCGCGGGCGATTTGCAGACGTCGGGGTACTTGCAGACCATCAGCGCCTCGCCGATGCGCCGGGCTTGCTCTTTGTCGTCGGCCATCGGCAGGTACGAGACGCCAGAGGCGGGGCCGCCGTCAAGCGGGGCGCGTCAGCGCGGGAGGCAGGTGGCGAGCAACGGGGTCTTGTAGTTGGTGAAGACGCCCTGGAAGACGCCCGTGGGCGACGGGCGGTACTCGGTGCCGTTGACCGTGAAGTAGTACTCGAACAGCGTCGAGACGAGCGTGCCGTCGGGCGACGGCGCGAGCGGCGCGGCCGGGCACGCGGTGAGCGCGGGGTAGTCGGGCAGCGGGTCGACGCCACGCAGGTCGAGCGCGTAGCGGGCGTTGTTGCCGACGCGGCGCTCGAAGTTGACGTACCGCGTGGTGAAGCCCCCCGCGCTGCCGAAGCGGTAGTGGACCTGCACGTCGAGCTGGCGCCAGAGGTCGGGGTTGTCGCGGTCGGTCACCCCCGCCTTCCACACGTCGAAGTTCACCACGCGGATCGCGGCGCGCTGCCGGGCCCACGTGTCGTAGGGGAAGCGGTCGGTGAGGGCGTGGCGGTCGACGTCGCAGGCGTAGCCGCCCGAGCACGTCGCGCGCGAGATGACGTAGGCGCCGTCGCCCACCCAGCCCGGCGCGTTCGGGTCGGCCTGCACGGTGAAGCGGTAGTTGTTGCCGTAGGCCGAGTCCCAGGCGTTGCAGCCCCAGCGGTTGGTCACCTGGAACCACATCTCCAGGCGCCCCGTGGTGTTGGGCAGCGCGATCGGCACGGCGTACGGCGAGAGGCCGCCGTCGAGCTCGGGCGCGAAGGTCTGCACCGCGCCGCCGTTGACGCGGAAGTACCCGGTGATCGCCCAGGCCTGGGCCCCGTTGGTCTCGCCGCGGCACTGCGGGAGGCGCGCGGCGTTGTACACCACGCGAACCTGCCGCCCCGCGATGAGCGAGCCCGACACCGACTGCGTCCAGTTCGCGCGGAAGGTGATCGCGGCCGCGTCGATGCGCTGCGCCGTGCTCCCCTGCGACTCCATCGCGTCGGGCGCGCAGCCCGCGAGGGCCGCCAACGAGACCAACACCAGCGTCGTGTGCTTCATGACGCGCCGGCCTCTACACCTACATCCGCCCACCGTCAACGGGGGAGCGATGCCCTCACCCGATGATCATGGCTTCGTGCAGGAGCTTTCCGGTGCGGAAGCGGTCGAGCGACCAGCGCTGGAAGAGCTCGCTCGTCTCGCCGGTGTGGACGTGCTCGGCGAGGAGGCGGCCCATCACCGGGGCCATCATGAAGCCGTGGCCCATGAAGCCGCAGGCGAGGGTGAGGTTCTCGGGCTCGCTCACGCGGCCGACGATGGGGTTCGCGTCGGGGGTGAGGTCGTAGCAGCCCGCCCACTGGCGGAGCACCTTCACGCGCGCGAGACGCGGCACGGCGCGCACGAGCGAGCGGGAGTACTTCGCGAGGAAGTCCACCGAGCTGCGCTGGTCGATGCCGTCGGGGACGGGGTCGACGCTGACGCCGCCGACGATCTCGCCGCGCATCGACTGCGAGAAATAGAGCCCGTCGGTGAGGTCTGCCACCAGCGGGCCGAGCCAGGGTTTGAGCGGCTCGGTCGAGCAGATCTCGTGGCGGTGCGGCTTGTTGGGGAGGCTGACGCCCGCCATGCGCGCGATCTCGGGGCTCCACGCGCCCGCGCACACCACGAGCTCATCGCATTCTACGACGAACTCCTCGCCCGCGGGCACCACCTCCTCGTTGCGGGTCATCTGCCCGAGGCGCGTCGGGCGCAGGCGGACGCCCGTCACGCGCGAGCCCATGATGTCGAGCCCCACCACGTCGGTGAAGGGTGCGATCTCGACGCCGAGGTCCTGCGCGGCCTTCGCGTAGCCCCACACGAAGGCCCACGGGAACACCACCCCGTCCTCGGGGTTGAAGCTCGCGCGCGTCACGCCCTCCACCGAGAGCTCGGGCACGTAGCGAAGCGCCTCGCGCGGTTCGAGGAGGCGCGTGGGGAGGCCGCAGCGGTTTTGGAGTGCGACGGAGTCCTCCAGCGCCTCGGCCTTCTCTTCGCTGCGCGCGAGGAAGAGGTAGCCGCCCTGGCGGAACCACACGTTGATCCCCATCGTGGCCGCGAACTCGCGGCAGATGGCGATGCTCTCGCGCATCAGGCGGATGTTGGTCTCCGTCGAGAACTGCGCCCGCACGCCGCCGCCGTTGCGACCGCTCGCGCCCGCGCAGAGGTAGGAGCGGTCGACCACGAGGACGTCGGTGAGGCCGCGGCGGGCGAGGTTCCAGGCCGTGGCGAGGCCCATGATGCCGGCGCCGACGACGACCACCTTCGCGCGGCTACGCATCGTCGTCCCCCGCGAGCGAGGCCAGCGCGCCGAGCGGGATCGGGTGCAGCGGCGGCCGCGCCGTGATCGGCAGCTCGGGCTGCGTCCCGGTCTTCTCCGCGAGGATGCGCGCGCAGGCCACGACGCACTGCTTCCCCTGGCACCAGCCCGTCCCGAGGCCCGTGTAGCGCTTCACGGACTCGAGGTCGCGCTGGCCCTTCGCGATGGCGCCCTCCACCTCGTCGAGCGTCACGTCCTCGCAGCGGCACACCATCGCCTTCGCGGTCATCGCGCGCCTCCCAGGTCGGTGATGATGCGCCGCGCCACCCGGACCCCGTCCGCCGCGCGCTCCGCCTCCGTCGCGAAGGGCGCGCGGAGCGTCCCCGCCACGTACACGCCTGCTTGCGCGGTGGCGCCGTCGTCGTCGGCGCGCGGGACGAAGCACCGCCGCGCCGTCTCCCACCCGAGCGCCGCGCCCGCCTGGCCCGCGAGCTCGTACGCCGCCGCGGGGACTTCGCCCGTCACGAGCGCGTCGCAGTCGATCGTGCGGGTGCTCTCGCCGTCGCGCACCGTCACGGCGGTGACCTCGTTGCGCCCGTCGGCCTCGACCACCTCGCCCACGCGCGTCGCCTCGACGCCGAGCGCGGTGAGCGCGTCGTGGAGGGCCGCGTGCCACGGGTGATCGCCCACCAGCACCACGCGCTCGCCGAGGAGGACCCCGCGAACGAGCGCGCGGGAGAACGCGCGGGCGGTGAAGATGCCGGGGAGGTCGTTGCGGACGAAGGTGCCGACGGTGTCGTGGCAGCCGTTGGCGAAGAGCCTGGCGCGCGCGCGGACGAGCACCACGGCCCCGCGGTGGGCGACGAGCGTCGCGCGGTCGTAGGTGGCAACTGCCGCGGCGCGGGCGAGCGTCTCGGCCTTCGGGGCGGCGGGGGCGTGCGCGAGGTCGCTGCGGTCGCGGGCGCTGCCGCCGGGGGCGTCGTCTTCGTCCACCACGAGCACGGAGAGGCCCGCGGCGTGGAGGACGTCGGCGGCGGCCGTGCCCGACGAGCCCGCGCCCACCACGAGGACGTCGACGTCGCGCTCGGCGTGGGGGACGACGGCGCCCGGTTGTTCGGGGAGCGAACCGATGCCCGCCATCTGCCGCGCGAAGGTCTGCATCGTGCGGTTGATGGCGGCGCCGAAGCCCGTCATCAAGTGGTGATGATCGAGGTGCCTGGGGAAGAACCAGTCGGTCACCTGGAGCACGTCGAAGCGCGCGGAGGGGAAGCTGTTCTGGGAGCGAACGACCATGCCGGGGCGGACGGCCGTGTGGCAGGCCATCACGCCGGGCGTGTCGTCGACGCGGACGAGGCACCCGTCGCACGACCCGCGCAGGCACGAGGGCCCGCGGGCCCGGTGGTACTTGGGGCTCCGCGCGAGGGTGAGGTGCCCGGCGGCGGCGAGGGCGAGGGCGACGGGCTCGCCCTCGTGCGCGGTGACGGCGACCCCGTCGTGCTCGAGGGTGACGGTGATGGGCGGGGGGGCCGCGGCGAGGCGGCGCGCGAGGGGGTGCGTGCTGGGGAGCGCGCGGGCATCGATGCGCCGGGGGGCCATGCGGGGCGGTCGGGATGATCGCGCCCGCGACGTCCGTCGCGCAAGCGCCGTGTGCGTTGTGGCATCGTGGGCAGCGCCCGATGGAAGGAAACGCACCCGGCCGTGTGGCCCCCGCGCTCGTCGACGCGGCGCGTCGGTACCTCGCCCCGTTCGTTCGCGTGGCGTTTCGCGCGCGCTTGTTGGGGCTCGAACATCTCCCGACGACGGGTCCCTTTCTCCTCGTGGCCAACCACTCGGCGGGCCTCGGGCTCGCGGAGCTCACCTCCTTTGCGGCGCTCTACCTCGAACGCTTCGGGGGTGACCGCCCGCTGGCCGGCTTCGCGCACCCGATCGACTTCCGCGCGGCGGCGGTGGCGCGGGTGTTCCGCGCGATGGGGGCGGTGCCGGCGACGTACGAGGGGGCGGCCGAAGCGATGGAAGCGGGCGTTCCTCTGTTGGTGTTTCCGGGCGGCGACCACGAGACGATGCGGCCGGTGTGGCAGGCGGGGCGCGTGGACTTCGGCGGGCGCAAAGGCTTCCTGAAGATCGCGCGGAGGTTCCACGTGCCGGTGGTGCCGCTGGGGATCCGCGGGAGTCACTACACCGCGCCGGTGCTGTGGCGCTCGCGGGTGCTCCCGTGGGCGCTGGTGGGTCCGCGGCTCGCGGGGCTGAAGCGCTGGCCGCTGACCGCGCTCGGGGCGATGGGCGCGGCGGCGATCGCGACGGCGCCGTGGCCGTGGTGGGCGCGTGTGGCGGCGGCGTGGGTGTGGCTGGGCTCGCCACTGACGATGCTCCCGTGGGTGCCGTGGCGCATCGAGATGGAGGTGGGCGTGCCCATCGCGCCGGAGGTGTTGTTCCGCGCGGAGGATGAGTCGCTCGATGGGGCGCTCGCGGTGGTGCAGGGCGCGGTGCAGCGGATCGTGGATGGGGGGTGACGGAGCGAGGCGCGGCGGTCAGCGCGCGAGGCGGGCGCGGACGGCGGCCTGCACGTCGGCGGGGAGCGTGGCGAGGTAGCTCTCGGGCAGCACGCGGAGGATCTCGTCGGGCATCGCGAGCACCGTCTGTGGGACGGGGAGCCCAGCGAGCCATGCCTCGGGGGGGAGTCCCGCGAGCCGCGCCTCGGGCGGGAGTCCCGCGAGCCGCGCCTCGGGCGGGAGCCCCGCGAGCCGCGCCTCGGGCGGGAGCGAGTCGAGCAGCTCGCGGAGGGCCTTGGAGACGGTGGATTGCACGAGTGCGGCGTCCTTCATCATGGCCTTCCAGCGCGGGTCGTTGAGGAGGCGGTTGTTCCGCTGAAGGAGAAGGTAATACAGGTCCCTCTCCCTGTCATCGAAGGTGCGGACGCGGCCCGGGTCCTCCACGCACGCGGGCGACACCGCGTACAGCAGGTGCTCGCCAGGCGAGGGCCACGCCACGCTCGTCTCCACCACGCGCAGCGCGAAACCGTTCAGCGCGCCGTCCCACACGCCCGGCGCGGCGGTGCTCGTGAGCGCGCCGCCAAGCGCCTCGACCTGCGCACGGAAGCGCGGGGTGAGCGTCGGCGCCACCACGCGCAGCGAGAGGTCGCCAGGGCCCTCGACGCCTTCGAGCGCCATGTACTGGAAGGCATAGGAGAGCAGTTGGAGCGCGTCGGCGCGCTCGAGCGCGTCGGTGGCGCCCTTGAAGTGCACGACGTTGTGCTCGCGGAGGCCGTCGAGCACGCTCCGCAGGTACTCCGGGTGCCAGCGCGCGGCGGCGTCGGCCACGCGGCGGACGATCACCGCGTCGATGCGGCGGGGCTCGCGGGTCAGCACGTACTCCGCCGCAACACGCCACAGGTCGCCTGGCAAGAGCAGTTCGAGCAGCAGCACCAACAGCGGGTGCCACGCCGTCCGAAGGTGCGTCAGCGAGGCGTCGTCGATGGCGTCGAGCGGAGCGGGCGACGGAGGCGGCGCGTCGTCGGAGGGCATCGGTGCGAGCGGTACCGCGCACACCGACGGCGCGGCAAGTTCGAGACGTCGCGGGTGCGGTGAGCAGTGAGCGGCGTGCGGGGTCAGCGCCGGACGCAACGTGCCGGCGCAGAGCCGACGCCACCCCCTCACCCGTGCAGGCCCACCCTCACGCGCTCCTCCCCCAAAGACCCCCTCCTCCCTCACATCGCACGGACGCGCTGGAGCACCGCGCGGAGGTCGTGCGGGTTCGACTTCGCGTACGGCGACGGGCGCTCCTCGGCCATGTGCGCGAGCGCCGGCAGCGCCGCGCGGCCGAACTGCGACGCCATCATCGACGCGAGCAGCGGCTCGATGCCGTAGAGCCCGCGGCTCTGCGGCCCCCAGCTCACGACGTCCTGGAGCGGCCCGAGCCGCGGCACGAGCCCGTCCGCGGTGAGCGGCGTCGCGCGCCACGCGTCGGCGACGGCGGTGTGGCCGAGGCGATCTGGCGAGGCCACCGCGCGCAGCAGCGCGTCGAGGCAGAGGTTCTCGGCGTCGGCGGTGAACACGCGCTCGTCGCGGGCGTCGCGGTAGGCGGCCTCGAGCATCGGCCACGCGCTCGCGAAGGGGAGCCGCGCTTCGTCGAGTGACGCGAAGAGCGAGACGAGCTCGTCGAGCCCCGAGCGGCGGCCGTAGAACCCGCGCGTGCCGCCGTAGCCGCTGGGGGCGCCTGCCGGCCACGCGGGGTCTTCGAGCGGCAGCCAGGTGGAGGCGTACAGCGCGAGGCCCCACGCCACCAGCGCCCGCACGCCGCCGTCGCCGCTGTCGAAGAACCACCGCGGCATGCACGACGGCTGCGCGCCCGACGTGTAGCGGACGCCGGCGAGGGTGATCTTCACGTTGGACGACGCGCCCAGCGCCTCGGTGCGGCGGAGCACCTCGGCGAACCACCGCCGCGGCGCCGCCGTCTTCGCCGGGAGCTTGCGCGGCACCACCTTCCCCCGCACGAGGTCGACGAGGTTCTCCCCGTCGCGCGGGAGGAACCACACCTCGCCGCCGCGCTTCACCAGCTCGCCGTCCCCGCGCGCCTCCGCAGGGATCTCCCACTGCGCCTTCGTCTCGCCGTCGAGCGTGGCCCACACCGCGGTGGCGTCGTCGCGCTGGAAGACGATCCCCGGCCCGTCGCGCTGCGGGAGCGAGCGCGCGGGCACCTCGCACACCGACGACACCGAACCGCCGCCGACATGGGCCAGCGCGAGCACGCCGCGCGCGCGGTCGAGCGCCGCGAGCACCGCCCCGCCGGGGCCCGGGAGCACCGTCACCCGTGCGCCACCGCCAGCCTTGATCGTGAGCGACGTGTCGAAGTGCGCGCGTCCCGCGGCGCGGTCGATGCGGCCGAGCGACACGCGGTGGAGGTGGTCCCAGCGCGCGAGGCTGTCGTCCTCGCCCACCGCGAGGAAGGTCTCGGCGTAGCGGTTGGCGCAGTCGGCCCGCGGCGCGACGAGGGTGACGGCGCCGAGGTCCTTCGCGCGGTCGTCGATGGGCCAGCGCGCGGAGGCGTTGCCGCGCGCGACGAGGAGCCCGTCACCGTCGAGGCTGACGACGACGCCGCCCGGGAGCAGCGCGGCGACGGCGTCACGGCCCACGGGCGCCGCGTCGAGCGCGGGGTCGTAGCGGACGGGGCCGTCCCACGTGGGCCACACGAGCGCGCACTCGTCGCCGCAGACGTAGCGGACGACGCCCTCCTTCGGGGAGACGGTCTTGGTGCGGGTCGGGGGGGAGACGCGGGTGACGCCGTTCCAGTCGGCGAGGAAGACGGTGGGGAAGCTCATCGGGGCGGCGATGGTAGCGCCACGATCGCCCGCAGGCGCAGCGCGAACCGACGCGCTCACCCGCTCTGCGGCGACCGCTCGAGGAGCCCGCGGATCTCGACGTAGCGCGCGAGCTGGTTCTTGACGGTGGCGGCGTCGCAGCCCATCCGCCGGCCCATCTCCTCGTAGCTCGGGGTGGGGCGGTCGGGGAGCGCGCTCCACGCCTCCACGTCGAGCGCGCGGGCGAAGAACAGCGGCTTCAGCACCTCCTCGACGTACTCCCGAAACTCCCCCGCCCGCGCGGGCTCCGCGCGTCCCCGCAGCGCCCACGCGCGGTCGGCCGACGCCGTCACCGCGCCCCACGCGCCGCCCCCGCCGGCGCCACTCTTGTGCGGGGCGCGCACCGGGTCGAGGGAGCCCTCGCGCAGCGCCGCGACGCACGCGTCGAGGTCGACCGCGCCCGCGCCCGCCGCCGGATCGAGGCGCCGGACGAAGGCCGCGAGCTCGCGGAAGTTGCCCGGCCACGGGTACTCGTGGGTGAGGTAGCGCCGCGCCTCGGGGGAGAGCGCGTCGTAGGCTGAGGGGGCGTCGGGGCGCTCGGCGATCGTGCGGGCCCGCAGCGCGGCGGCGACGTCCTCGGGGCGCTCGCGCAGCGGGGCCACCTCCACGATGCGCCCGGCGATGCGGTACCAGAGGTCGGCGCGGAAGCGCCCCTCGCGGACGGCGCGGCGCAGGTCGCCGTTGGTGCCGCACACCACGCGCACGTCGCCCTGCGACCAGCGGTCGTCGCCGAGGCGCTTGTAGCGCTGGTCGTCGAGGAAGGTGAGGAGCTCGCCCTGCACGTCGAGCGGGAGCTCGGCGACCTCGTCGAGGAAGAGCGTCCCCCCGCGGGCGCACTCCACCGCGCCGGCGACGTCGGCGTGGCAGCCGGTGTACGCGCCCTTGCGCGCGCCGAAGATCCGCGTGCGGGCGAAGGCCCGGTCGATCTCCGCGCAGTTGACCGCTTCGAAGGGCCCGCGGGCGCGGTCGGAGTGCAGGTGGAAGCACCGCGCGAGCGTGCTCTTGCCCGAGCCCGTCTCGCCGAGGAGAACCGTGGGGAGCGCGCGGGCCGACGCCTCGGCGACGCGGCGGTGGGCCTCGCGGAAGGCCGGCGACGCGATCACCAGCTCGTCGCCGTGCGAGACGGCAATCTCCTCGCGCAGCCGCGCGGCCTGGAGGTGGGCGTACTCGCTCGCCCGCTCCACCAGCGACTCCCACGCGGGCATCGCCGTCGCCGCCGCGCTCACGTCCACCGCGAGCGTCCACTCGCCCGCGAAGGGGAGCGCCACCGCGGCCTCGCCCGTCGCCTCGCCGCGCCGCACCGCCCGCACCGTCGCCGCCGCGCCCGCCCGGCCCATCCACGACTCCAGCTCCGCCGCCACCGCGTGCGGGAACTGCCCCGCCCCTCCCCACTCCGCGTCGCGCGGCCGCCCCGCCGGCGCCCCCTGCGCCCGCCGCGATGGGCTGAGCTCCACCGCGGCCCGCGCGTCGGGCGGGAGCAGCACCGACGCGTGCGGCGGCAGCGCGAGGGACGATCCGTTGCGGCTGCGCAGGTCGCAGACCACGAGGCCCTCCGCGCCGCGCCAGGCCGCGAGGTGGTTGCCCGACACCGCGTGGGCGTCGAGGGAGACGGGCCGGAGGGTGATGTTCGCGGGGACGAGGCCCGGCGGGAGCCGCGCGGGGTCGGGGTCTCGCCCCACCAGGACGCCTTCCCCTTCGGCGATTTCGAGGACCAGGGGCGCGACGCCGGGCGCGGAGAGCAGCTCGAGGGTGGCGGCCATGGCGCCCGAGGATACAGCCCGCGCCACGCGGTGCCGTCCCGAACCGGTTCCGGGATCCCGATCGGGATGGCGGCCCGGCGATGCGTGGGACGCGCGGGAATCCAGAGCTTTCCGCGCGGCACGGGGCTTGAGTAAGGGGGTGAGCGCCGGGCGGGGCGTCGACCCCGGAACCGGTTCAACACCTCGGAGAAGAAGCCATGAAGCACACCACCCCGACCTCGCTGTTCGCCGCCGTCCTGCTGACCGGCCTCGCGGTCTCGTCCCTCGCCGAGGGCGCCGGCGGGCGCCGCCCCCGCGCCGTCTCCACGCGCCGCGCGCCGTCCGTGCTGGCCGAGGGGCGCCCGGTCGTGAGCGCCCCGTCGGGCGTCGACTTCGTCGGGACGGGCGCCGGGGCGGGCGCCGGGGACGTCCTCATCCCGTCGAGCGGCGTGGCGACGCGCGGCCACGGCGACGGGACGCCGTACTTCGGCTGGACGCAGACCTGGGAGGACGACGACCGCCCGCTCGCCGTCCCCTCGCTGCGCCCCGCGCGCTGACGTTCAGCCCGCGCGGAGCGCCGCCAGCAGCGCGGCCCCGTCGGGGATGCGCCGCGCTGGGTCGCGCGCGAGGGCGTCGGCGGCGACGTCGGCGAGCCACGCGGGGGTGCCGGGCGCGGCCGCGTCGAGGCGGGCGACGGGCGCGCCGAGCACTTCGAACATCAGCGCGTTGTAGTTGGCCGCGCGGAAGAGCGGCGCCCCGGTGAGCGCCTCGTGGAGCACCACGCCGAAGGACCACACGTCGACCGCGGGCGTGGCCGCTCCCTCGCCGCGCACCAGCTCGGGGGCCATGTAGCGCGGCGTGCCGAGGCGCGCGCCCGTCTGGGTGAGGGCGGGGGCGACGTCGTCGAGCACCTTCGAGAGGCCGAAGTCGATGAGCTTCGGCGACGACGCGCCGTCCGCGCCGCGCGCGAGGAAGATGTTCTCGGGCTTCACGTCGCGGTGGACGACGCCGCGGGCGTGGGCGGCGGCGAGGGCGGCGGCGACGGGGCGGAGCGTGCCGAGGGCCTCCCGCACGTCGAGGCGCCCGCGCGCGTCGAGCTCGGCGCGGAGGTCGTGGCCCTCGAGGAACTCCGCGACGAGGAAGGGCGCCCCCGTCGCCCGGTCGCGCGCCACCTCGCGCACCGCGACCACGTTCGGGTGGGCGACCCGCGCCGCGAGCCTCGCCTCGCGGAGGAAGCGCTCGGCCAGCGTGCCGTCGACGTCCTCGACGAGCATCACCTTCACGGCCACGCGGGCGTCGCCGTCCGCGGCTTCGAAGACCGCGCCGGTCGCGCCCGCGCCCACCACGCGCAGGAGCCGGTAGCGCCCCGCGAGCGACGCCCCCACCAGGGCCTCGGCCCGCGCGCGCCGCGGGTCGCCGTCGGGCGCGGCGGGGTCGGAGATCTGCGCGGTCGTCGGCATCGGCGCGGCGCGATCGTACAACAGCCCGTCCCTTGCGCCCCCCGAACGAACCGTCGTACGCCACCCGCCAACCGGCGATGGCTTCGGACCCACAGGCAGACCGCCGCGGCGCGGTGATCGCGGGGCGCTACCGCCTCGTCCGCCCGCTCGGCGAGGGCGGGATGGGCGAGGTGTGGGAGGCCGAGCACACGCTCATGCGGCGGCGCGTGGCGATCAAGCTCCTGCGCGCCGACCGGGCCCGCCGCGGCGAGGCCGTCAAGCGCATGATCCACGAGGCCGAGGCGGCGGGCCGCGTGCGCCACCCGAACACCGTGGAGGTGCTCGACGTGGGGGCGGACGTCGACGGGACGGTGTTCCTCGTGCAGGAGCTGCTGGAGGGGGTCGACCTGCGGCGCCACCTCGCCGCGCGCGGGGCACTCTCGCCGGCGGAGGCGGTCGGCCTGCTCGTGCCTGTAATGGAGGGCGCCGCGGCCGCGCACCGCCTCGCCATCCTCCACCGCGACATCAAGCCCGAGAACGTCTTCCTCGCGCGCGGCGCGGGCGGCGCGGTGGTGCCGCGGCTCATCGACTTCGGCCTCTCGAAGATCCTCGACGCCACGCGCGAGAGCCTCACCCTCACCCGCGAGGGCTCGATCCTCGGCACGCCCTACTACCTGTCGCCCGAGCAGGCGCGCGGTGAAACGTCCGTCGGAGCGGGCGCCGACGTGTGGGCGATGGGGGTCATCTTCTTCGAAGCGATCGCGGGCCGGCACCCCTTCCAGGCGCCCAACTACAACGCCCTGATGATCGCGATCGTGTCCGACCCGATCCCGCGCCTCGACGCGGTCGCGCCCGACGTCCCCGCGGCCCTCGCCGACGCCGTCGCCCGCGCGCTCGACCGCGACCGCGCGCGCCGCTTCGAAGACATGGGCGCCTTCCTCGACGCGGTGCGCGCCGCGACGACGGACGGCCTCCCCACCGCCGCCGCCGCGACGACCGAAGCGTCGCCCCTCGCCCACGCGCCGACGCTCCCCGCCATGCCCTCCCGCGCGCCGCGCTCCCCGCGACGGATCGCCCTCGCCGCGGGCGCGCTGGCCCTCGGCGCCCTCACCGCAGCGTACGCGCTCCGCCCCCGCGCGACGACGCCTCCTGCGGTGCGTGCCTCACCAGCGCGCGCGGCCGTGCCCGCTGCGCCGTCGCAGGTCACCGCGCTCGTGCTCACGCCCGCGCCCGCGCCCCTCGCGACGCACGACGCGGGCGCGACGGAGCCGCCGGTCGCCACGCCCAGGCCCGTCCGTCCGGCCGTCCGCCCGCCCGCGCCGCGCGTCGTGGCCGCGGCGCCCGACGCGTCGCCGCCCCCGCGCGAGGCCCCCGCGGCGCCGACGACGGGGATCATGAGCGACTTCGACAGGGTCCGGTAGCGGTGCGTCGCGCGGCGCTCGGCTGGTGCGGATGGGCGGCGCTCGGCGCGGCGGGGTGCGCGGCGCCCAACCTGTACACCTCGGCGCGGACGCTGCCGCGCGGGCAGACGCAGTGGTCGGTGTTCACGGAGACGTCGTCGACGGGGACGGCGCACTACCCGACGCTCGACGTGATGTTCCGCGTGGGCCTCGGGGCGCGCACGGAGCTCGGGCTGCGCGGGGGCGGCGGGCCGATCGGCGTCGACCTCAAGGTCGGGCTCCTGCGCGGCGGGCTCGATCTCGCGCTCGTCCCGGCCGTCCACGTGTCGCCGTTCATCGTCCGCGGGCCGCAGTCGGTGGTGGTCGCGTCGTACCTCCCGCTCCTCGCGGGCATCAACCTCTCGCGGCGCGTCACACTCCTCGCGCACGTCGCGCCCTTCTACGCGCGCCGCCTCGGCGTCCCGGTCGGCAGCTTGCCCTGCGAGGACTGCCTGCCCGAGGGCGCCGGCCTCGCGCTCGGCCTCGGCGTCCGCGTGCTCGTCGCCGAGCGTGTGGCGCTCCACCCCGCGGTCGCGGTGATGCGGTCGTTCGTGTGGCCGTCGACCGCGGCGCTCGCCGGCGCGGAGAGGGGTTGGCTCTCCTTCGGGCTCGCCGTCTCCTTCGTGGGCCAGCCCGACACGTCCGACCTGCCGTAGGAGCGCGGTGGCTACTGCGCGAGCATCACGACCGCGCCCGCCGCCAGCCCGACGAGGACGGGCGTGGCGACGCCCCAGAACACCGGCGAGTCGACGAGGTTGCGCGGCGGGTCGAGGGTGAGCTCGCGGCGCTCGCCCGCGCGGAGGGTGAGCTCGCCCGACTCGATGAGACGGCCCGGCGCCTCGACGCGCAGGCGGTGACGCCCCGGCACCACCTCCAGGGCCTCGCCCGACGGCACGCGCTCGGCGTCGACCGTGACCACCGCGCCCGGCGGCGCGTACCGCACCGCGACGGTCGCGAACGCGCGCCGCGGGGCGAGCGACACGCGCACCATTTCACGCCCGCCCGGCGCCACCGAGAACCCGCGCTGGACGCCCGCGTACCCGTCGGCCTCCACCGAGAGCCGATGCGCGCCCGGCGCGACCGGCCACGCCGAAACCCCCGGCGGCAGCAGCCGCCCGTCGACGAACACCGCCGCCGACGCGGGCTCCACCGCGAGGCGCAGCTCGCCGAGCACGGCCTCGATGCGCTGGAGCCGCTGCTCGAGCTCCTCGCGCCGCGCCGCCGTGAGCTCCGTCCACGCCAGCGCGCGGAACTCCCGCAGCGTCGTCCGCGCCTCGACGAGCCGCCCGGTGGCCTGGAGCGCGACGCCGAGGTTGTAGAGCAGCGGCAGCGTCGGCGAGAGCTGCCGCGCGGCTTCGAACTCCGCCGCCGCCTCGGCCCACTGGCCGGCCGCCGCGCGCGCGACGCCGCGCTCGAAGTGGCCCCTCGCCTGCACGCGCTCGGGGTCGGCGAGCGCGGGGACGTCGGGCCGCGCGGGTTGCGCGTGCGCCGTCGCCGCCGCCAGCGCGAAGGCCGCGGCCAGCGCGGCGGGGGCTCGACGGGCGGTGGGCGCCATGGCGCGGCGGAGTGTACGACGACCCGAGGCCGACGCGTCGGGCGCGGCGTGGGAGCTACCGGCGGCGGCGACGACGGGGGCGGCCCTCGACCGGCGCGTCGAGCCGGGCGCGCGACGGGTCCTGTTCGATGGCGACGGGGAGCGGCCTCGGCTGGACCTCCGCGACCTGCGCCGGGGCGCCGGGCGGAGCGGACGGTGGGGGCGGTGGGGGCGGCAGAACGCGGGGCCCGCCGCACGCGACGCGGACGTCCTGGCGGGAGTGCCAGTGCTCGCCTTCGCGGAGGATGTCGCAGGCGGCGTGGAGGGCGCGGTCGGGGGCGAGGTCCCAGCGGCGGGCGCTGCCGTCCTCCGAGGCGGTGAGCGCGTGCGCGCCGTCGGGGGAGAACGCCGCCCAGGTGACGAACCGCGTGTGGCCGACCAGGCGCGCGAGGAGCGTGCCGTCGTCCACGTCCCAGTACCCCGCGGTCTGGTCGTACGACGCGGTGAGCAGGCGCCTCCCGTCGGGGGAGAACTGCGCGGCGAACACCGGGCCGCGGTGCCCCCGGAGCACGCGGACGATGCGCAGCTCGCCCCCCGGAGCGGCGCGCCCGTCGACGAGGACCACCCGCTGGTCGAGTCCCACCGCCGCGACGAGCGCGCCGTCGGGCGAGAAGGCCACCGCCGTGAGCGGCTGCGGGCTCGGCAGGAGCCGCCCGAGGCGCGCGCCGGAGCGGGCGTCCCAGAGCGTGAGCGCGCCGTCCCCCCCCGCGGCGGCGACGCTTGCGCCGTCCGGGGAGAAGGCGAGCCCGTTCACCTGCGCGCCGTCGACGCGGAAGCGCGGGTCGACGGCGTCGCGGTCGCTGTCGGGAATCGGCGGGGCGCCCGGCGGCGGGGCGTCGTGCACACTGACGGAGCCGTCCGTGAAGCCGACGGCGACGCGACGACCGTCCGGGGAGAGCGCGACGCTCGACGCGAAATGGTTCGCGTCGCCGTAGGCCGCGACGGGGTGACCGGCGCGGAGGTCCCAGGCGGTGACGAGGGCGTGGTGCGCGACGTAGGCGCGCGCGCCGTCGGGCGAGAGCGCCACGCGGGGCTGCGCGCCGGCGCCCCCCTGGAGCGTGCGGGCGAGCGTGCCGGTCGCCGCCTCCCACACGCCGATGCGCCCGTCGGTCCCCACGGTGACCGCCACGGCGCCGTCGCGGGAGAGGGCGGCGGTGGCGAGGTGCTCGTGCCGGAGCGTCTGGAGGAGCGCGCCGGTGGTCGCGTTCCAGAGGCGCGCGGTGCCGTCGGTGGAGGCGGTGAAGACGCGGGCGCCGTCGCCCGCCCACGCGCCGGTGACGACGCCGCTCTCGTGCCCCTCGAAGCGCACGCCGACGCCCGCGCCGCGCTCGCCCCAGAGGCGCACGGTGCCGTCGGCCGAGGCCGTCGCCACCACGCGCCCGTCGGGGGAGAAGCGCGCGTCGGTGAGCGCGTTCGTGTGCCCCGCGAGCACCTCCAGCGACTGGTAGTTGCCGGCGCTCCAGAGGTGCGCGGTGAGGTCTTCGCTCGCCGCGAGCACCCGGAGGCCGTCGGGCGACGGGGACACGGCCGTCACGCCCTGCGTCGCGCCGGCGAACAGCCCCTCCGGCGCGCCCGTCGTTGCGTTGAACGCGCGGACGAACCCGTCGGCGTTCGCGCTCAGCCAGTGCCGCCCGTCCGGCATGAACTCCAGCGCCGCCACGGCCGCGCCCTGCGGGACGATCGCGAGCGCCACGTCGCCTCGGACGTCGCTCGGGGCGCGGGCGGCCCCGTCCTCCCCGGCCGTCACGACGAGGCCGCCGTCGGGGGAGAACCGCACGGCGGAGAGCGGCCCCCGGTGCCCCGTGAGCGTCGCGCGGAGCGCCCCGTCGGCCGCGTCCCAGAGCCGCGCGGCGCCGTCGGCCGACGCGGTGGCGACGAGCGCGCCCGTCGGCGAGAACGCGGCGTTCACCACCGCGGCCCCGCCGCCCCCGAGCGTGTGGAGCGCGGCGCCGGCGCGCCCGTCCCAGAGCCGCGCGGCGCCGTCGGCGGAGGCGGTGACGACGCGGTTGCCGTCGGGCGAGAAGGCGGCGAAGAGCACGGCGCCCGTGTGGCCCGCGAGCGTCGCGAGGGAGCCGCCCTCGCGCGCGTCCCAGAGCCGCGCGGTGCCGTCGTCGCTCGCGGTCACGACGCGCGTCCCGTCGGGCGCGTAGGCCGCGCGGCGGACGGGGCCCGCGTGCCCGCGGAGGGTCGCGACGCGGCGCCCGGCCCGGACGTCCCAGAGCATCGCGGTGCCGTCGTCGGACGCGCTCAGCACGCGCCGCCCATCGGGCGAGAACGCCACCGCCCGCACGGCCCGCTCGTGCCCCACGAGCGGGAGCCGGAGCGTCGCGGCGGCGGCCGCTTGCAGGAGCGCGCCCTCCACCGCGGGCGGCGGCGGGCGGTGCCCCGCGGCCAGCGCCCGCGCGCGCAGCGCCACTGCCTCGGCGAGGTTGAGGAGTTCGAACCCCGGCGCCTCGGTGCTCGTGCGGAGGCGCGCCGCGTCGCTCACGAGCTCGCCGAGCGACGCGCGCCGGCCCTCCGCGCGCGCCGCCGTCTCCGCGCGGAGGGCGCGGGCCTCCTTCTCCTCGGCGCGGGCCTTCGCCCGCTGCGCCTTCACGAGCAGCCCCGTCACCACGACGAGGAAGGCCCCCATCGCCGCGAAGCCCACGCGCAGCGCCTGGCGCCGGAAGCGCTGCGCCCTCTCGTCCTGGCGCGCCCGCGCGTCGCTGGCCTCGCGGCTCTGCGCGACGAAGCGGACCGCGTCCCCGTCGAGCTCGTCGGCGTGCCGCGCGACGAGCTCCTCCGCGGCGGCGAGGCGCGTCCCGACGAGCAGCGCGTCGGGGCTCCGCTGCCACTCGCGCGTCCACCCGCGGAGCTCGTCGAGGCGGCCGAGCGCGACCCGCTCCTGGTCGAGCCAGCCGCGCAGCGTCTTCCACGTGCGGATCAGCGCCTCGTGGGCGACCTCCACCGTCCGCCGTGCGCCGGTCTGCTCGCCGGTGACCAGCAGCCGCGCCTCGACGAGCGCCCCCAGCACGCGGTCGAAGCGCGCCGCCGCGGCCGGATCGCGCGGCCGCAGGGTGTCGACGGCCTCGCGGCGGCGCGTGTCGGGCGCGCCGCCCGTCCCGACGTGGACGAGCCGCAGGAGGAGCCGCCGCGCGGCGTCGCGCTCGGCGCCGTCGGCGAGGGCGGCGAGGCGCTCGTCGGCGTGGGCGTCGAGCGCGCCGGCCACGCGCCCGAGGCGCTCGTACGCGGCGCGCGTGAGGGTCGCGCCCTCGCGCCGCTGCCAGAGGAGCGAGAGGGCGTGGGACATCAGCGGCAGCGCGCCGGGCTCGGCCTCGACGTCGCGCACGATGAGGTCGGCGAGGTTGGGCTCCAGGGCGATCCCCGCGGAGAGCGCGGGCCGCTCGATGGCATCGCGGAGCTGCGCGGGCGACATCTGCGGCACGAGCACCTGGTGGGCCGGGTCGCAGGCCACCTTGTCGAAGCGGAGCCCCTGGTCGTCGAGCACGAGCTCGCCGCAGCGGGCGAGGAAGTCGAGCCGCAGCGTCGCGAGCACGCAGAGGGGCGACGACGGCGCCTGCGCCCGCCGCCAGAGCGCGCGGACGAAGCGCTCCGCCGCGGCCCGGTCGCCGTGGGTGAACACCTCCTCGAACTGGTCGACCACGAGCAGGAAGCGCTCGCGCCCCGCCGCCGCCGCGAGCGCCGCGTCGGCCGCGCGGAGGGCCTCGTCGAAGCCGCCGCCGGGCCTCACCACGGCCCACGCGAAGCGCGCGTCGCCCATGCGCGCGCGGAGCTTCGGCACGGCGCCCGCGAGCACCATCGACGACTTGCCCGTGCCCGACGCGCCCGACACCACCAGGAGGCGCGGCAGCCCCTTCGCGACGAGCCCCTCGAGGTCGTCGACGAGCTCGTCGACCTGCGCGTCGCGGCCGAAGAAGAAGCGCGACTGCTCGGGCGAGAACGCCTCCAGGCCGCGGTAGGGGCGGGCGTTGAAGGGGAAGACCGCGCCGTCGGCCTCGCGGGCGTAGAGCTGGAGGCTCGCCCAGTCGTAGCTGGGGTGCGAGGCGAGGGCCCGCCGCGCCGCGAGGAGGGCCTCGTCGACCGGGCGGAGGTCGCGCAGGAGGCCCTCGTAGAGCGCGCGGGCGAAGGCGCGGGCGCCGTCCCAGGAGAGCGGCAGGCGCGACGCGATGACGGCGGCGAAGCCCGCGCGGTGGAGGGCCTGGGCGACGCTCCCGAGCTGGTGGCCGACGGGCCCCGAGTTGCCGCCGTCGCAAGCGGAGACGACCACGAGGCGGACGAGGCCCGCGTACGGCGCGAGGAGCTGCTGGAGGCGGCTCGGCCCCACGAGGTCGACCCGCCCGCCGTCCCCCTCGGCGTCGAGCGCGAGCCCGAAGGTGCCCTCGGCGTCGCTGCCGCCATGGCAGAGGAGGTGGAGGACGGCGACGGGCTCGCCGGCGGCGCGGGCCCGCTCCAGGCGCTCACGGACGGCGGCCGCGCTGGCGTTGGCGACGACGTCGAAGGCGTCGTCGGGGGCGGGTTCGAAGGAGCCCCGCGCGGCGGCGAGGCCCTCCGCGATGAGCTTCTCGTGCGGCGCGGCGTCGACCTTGCCGCCGGCGGCCGACCACGCGAACACCACCCGCCCGCGCTTCGTGCGGGAGAGGTTGGGCGGGGGCGCCGCGGTGCGCGAGTCGGGCCACTCGTAGCGGATCGCGAGCCGCTCCAGCGCGCCGACGTGGGTGACGTCGCCCACCGTCAGGAGCTCCCAGGGGAGGAGGTAGATCTCCGACGCGTTGGAGCGGACGGTGAGGGCGCAGGGCTCGCGGTTGCCCTCGGCCGCGAGGGCGGCGAGCGCCGCGGACTGGCCCGGGACCGCGACGAAGTCCGAGAGGACGCGGCCGAGGCGCGCGGCCGACTCGCCGACGCCCGACTCGGTGTGGGCGCGGAGCGACTCCAGTTGTTCGCGCAGCCTCGCCGACCAGCGGAGCTCGGTGACGTCGGGGCGCACCTGGTCGCGGCCGCGGAGCTGGTACTCGACGTCGCCCTCGGGCACCTCGACCGAGCCCTCGCTGGCCCGCGCCGAGCGCGTGAAGTCGAGGAGGAGCCGCGCCATGGACGTCGAGTGTCGCGGGGCGGCGCGCGCTGTCTACTTTTTCACGCTCGCCGCGGATTGGCGTTGACACGGGGCGGGCCCGTGCGCTCCCGTCTTCGGGCCGAGGGGTCCACCATGCTGAACGTCGTCTACCTGCGCAACCAGTTCCCGTCGGGGCTCACCGCGCCGCTCGTCCGCGGGGCGACGGGCCTCCAAGTCATCGCCGTCCAGCTCGCGCTCGGCGAGCTGGGGCACCTCGACGTCCCCGTCGACGGGAGCTTCGGGCCGGGCACCGAGCGCGCCGTCCGCGCGCTTCAGCGGGCGGGCGGGCTCCCGGAGACCGGGCAGGTCGACGCGGCGACGCTGGCCGCGCTCGACCGCGCCCGCGCGGCGACGGACACGACGGTCGCCGCCGCGAAGGCCCCCGACCCCCTCGCGTACCTCTCGGACTTCACCGCGCGGGGCCTCGCGCCGATCGCCCGGCCCGCGGCGGCCGAGGCGCGCTGGTCGGACCCGGCGACGCGCGACGCCTTCGGCGCCTTCGTCGGGGCCTACTGGGAGGTGATGAAGAGCAACCGGGTCGAGGCCGACTGCAAGACGCTGGCGCTGTTCTTCATGGACCAGTTTCGCGCGAAGTACGCGCGGGACACCGGGCTCGCGCTGCCGATGCCCGGCGTCGGCGGCGCGTCGCTCCCGCGGCTCTCCTGGACGAGCATCACCGCGCGGAACACGCAGGGCTATTTCTCGAAGGTGGGCGACCGCGCCCTTCGCCCCGAGTACGCGGCGGCGAAGCACATCGAGAAGGTCGACCCGACGCACTCGATGATCTTCGGCGTCAACGTCGCCGTCGTCGGGGGCATCACCTGCGCGACGGTGGGCCAGCGCGCGACCGTCGAGGCGTGGGCGACCGACAACGGGGGCGACCGCACGAAGGCGGAGGTGCCGCTCGAGACGCTCCGCGCCGGGTCGCTGATCTTCATGAACCACGACGGAGACAGCGACTGGGACCACGCGATCACCGTCGTCCGCGTCGAGCGCCAGGGGGACAAGACGAAGGTCGTCCTCGCGGTGGGCAGCTTCGACGACGTGAAGGACGCCGACACGACGACGCTCGCGCGGGGCCCCTCCGACGTCAACCACTACGCGGAGGAGGTGACCGTCGTGCTCGAGCGCGGCCGCGTCCCCGCGGACGGCGGCCAGACGACCTGGGCGTCGGAGCCCGGGTACCTCCGCGCGCGGGAGTACTCGGCCTTCAACACCCTGATGGACGCGCACCCGCGCTCGCGGCTCGTCGTCGCGCGCTGGGGCGACGCGAGAGACGCGCAGCGCGCCCCAGCCTGAAGCGCACCCCCGCTCAGCCCGCCGTCCCCGCGAACAGGCGGCGCGCGGCGGCCCGGTCGCCGTCGGCCCCGGAGGGCGCGTAGTAGCGCTCGCTCCAGCGGTCGTCGGTCGCGAGCTGGAGGGGCCTCCCCGCGGCCTCCCGCTGCGCGTTCCTCCCGCGGAAGTGGTACGCGTCGAACACGCGCATGAACTCCGTCGCGTAGATGTCCGCCACCGCGGCGTCCCCGCGGAGGACGAGGGTGTTCTCGTCGTTGTCGGTGGTCGAGCTCTCGGAGTAGTTGGCCGACCCGGTGATGACGGTGGGATCGGGCCCGAGCGGGTCGGCCAGGATGAGCTTCGCGTGCAGGTGCACCCCCGCGTGGTGGAACGACTCCCGCCCCACGAGCTGCCGTCGCTGGTAGTCGTGGAGCGGCGTCTTGAGCGCGGTCGCGACGCTCACGTCCACGCCGCCCCGGGCGTCGAGCAGGTCGACCCCCTCGGCGTCGCCGAGGTTGCCCGGCCGGTCGAGCAGGAGGAAGCGCAGGCCCGCGGCCCCCTCCTTCGCCCGGTCCTTCACGAGCGCCGCGCGGATCTTCTCGTGCAGCAGGAAGGGCGCGCACACCATCAGCGAGCGCGCCCGGGCGCACACCTCGGCGTAGAACTCCACGGCCTCCAGCGAGCCCCGTGGCGAGAAGACGGGCCACACGCCGGGGCCCGCCGCGTGCGCCGCGCGCACCGCGCTCACCGGGAGGCTCCGGTCGAGCGCCTCGCGGATCTCCGCCCCCGGCCGGTCGCGGGCGAGGAGCTGGAAGTACCGCTCGAAGTGCCCCGCGACGTCCGCGCGGTAGACGGCGTGCCCGACGTTGAGCTGCCCGTAGAGCGCGCCGTCGGTCCAGTTGGTCGAGCCGGTCCACACCGCCGCCGGGGCGCCGCCCTCGTGGAGCACGACGAACTTGTTGTGGCTGATGCCGCCGCCGGGCGCCGCCACCCGCGGGGTGCACAGCGCGCTGATCCCCGCGCGGCGCGCGGCGGCGCGGTTCTCCCCCGCGGTGCGGTCGCGCGCGTCCCGCTGCCGCCCGTGATAGACGACCCGCACCTCGACGCCGCGGTCGCGCGCCGCCGCGAGCGCGTCGAGGAGCTCGCGCTTCTGGAACTCGTAGACCGCCACGTGCAGCTTGAAGCGCGCGTCCTTCGCCCGCGCCAGGAAGGCGAGGAGCCCCTCCTCCAGCCCGCGCGAGAGCCACCGCCGCGCCTCGGGCGACCCGCCGGGGTCGACGTCGCCGAAGCGCTCGATGTACTGCGGGCTCGCCGCGGCGGCGCGGTTGAGGAAGACCGCCGTCGCCTCGGCGCCCGTGTCCTCCGTGGCGACCGTGAGCTCCACGGCGGCGCCGTCCTCCAGCCGGTCGCTGCGCCCCCTCCGCGCGACCACCCGGTAGCGGTAGCGCCGCCCCGGCTCCACGTCCGCGTCGACGTAGCGGAACGCCTGCCACGGGTGCCGCTCCGTCGTCGCCGCCGACGCCACGGGCGCCGGGGCCGCGGTGGCGTTGACGGCGAAGTCCCACCCCTCCTCGGGCGCGCCGTCGCCCGAGCCCTCCGCCCCCTCCGGGAAGCGCAGCCGGTTGCGCAGCCACACCGCGTCGCCCGCGGCGCCGAGCTCCGTGCGCGCGATGGAGAAGCCCAGGCACCCGGCGCGGGCCGCCGCCGTCAGGTCGATGCCCAGCAGCACCGTGTGCGAGCCCGCCACCGCGCGCACCGTCATCCCGTCGTGGCTGCCCGAGCACCTCACCGCGCCCCATGAAGACGCCGCGCACGCGCGGTCGGTCAAGGGAAATTCCACAGCACCCGCGCACGTCGCGCCCCTTGCGCCCGCGCGCCGCCCTTCGGTACATGTAGTCCCGTCGTGGACCTCCGAGCGATCCGCACGCCGCCCTCGGACGACGAGCGCGCCTGCGTCGACGCGGCGCTCGGCGAGGCGTGGGTCCCGCCCGCGGGGCTGCGCGCCGCCCGCGCCGAGCGGCACCGGCTGCTCCCCGCGCTCCACGCCGTCCAGCGGCGCTTCGGGCACGTCACCCCGGGCGCGCTCGGGTACCTCGCCGAGCGGCTCCACGTGCCGCCCGCGGAGGCCTACGGCGTCGCGAGCTTCTACGCCCTCTTCGCCCTCGCGCCGCGCGCCCCCACGGCGGCCCACGTCTGCGACGACATCGCCTGCAAGGCCGCCGGCGCCGACGCCCTCTGCGACGCACTCGCGCGCGACCACGCCCCGGCGGGCGCGGCCCGCGACGGCGCCGAGTGGCACCGCTCGCCCTGCCTCGGGCTCTGCGAACAGGCCCCCGCGGCGCTCCTCACCGCCGCCGGCGAGCGCCCCTTCGAACGCGCGTTCGGCCACGCCACCGTGGGCTCCGTCGTCGACGCGATGCGCGCGCGCGAGGTTCCGCTGCCCCCGCCCGCGGCGCTCCCGCAGGCGGGCGAAGGCGGGCTGCGGGTGCTGGCGCGGGTGGGCAAGGTCGACCCGGCGAGCCTCGACGACTACCGGGCGCACGGCGGGTACCTCGCGCTCCGCCGCGCGGCGGAGATGGGCCCGGCGTGGGTGATCCGCGAGCTCACCGAGTCGGGGCTCTCGGGGCGCGGCGGCGCGGCCTTCCCCGCGGGGCGCAAGTGGGACGCGGTGGCGAAGGCCGCCGGGCGCACACGCCACGTCGTCTGCAACGCCGACGAGTCCGAGCCGGGCACCTTCAAAGACCGCGTGCTGATGGAGGGAGACCCCTTCGCCGTCGTCGAGGCGATGACGCTCGCGGGCTTCGCCGTCGGCGCCGAGCGGGGCTGGATCTACCTCCGCGCGGAGTACCCCCTCGCGGCCGAGCGCCTCCAGCACGCGATCGACCACGCGCGGCGGCGCGGCCTCCTCGGCGACGACGTCCTCGGGCGGGGCTTCCGCTTCGACATCGAGGTCCGCCGCGGCGCGGGGGCGTACATCTGCGGCGAGGAGACGGCGCTGCTCAACTCGATCGAGGGCTACCGCGGCGAGCCGCGCAGCAAGCCGCCCTTCCCCGTGGAGGTGGGGCTCTTCGGGCAGCCGACGCTCATCCACAACGTCGAGACGCTCGCCAACGCGCCCTTCGTCGTCCGCGAGGGCGCGGCGGCGTTTCGCGCGGTGGGCACGAAGGAGTCGCCCGGCACGAGGCTCTTCTGCCTGTCGGGCGCGGTGCGGCGCCCGGGCGTGTACGAGCTCCCCTTCGGCGCGACGCTCGGCGAACTCATCGAGCGCGCGGGCGGTCTCCGCGAGGGCCGTTCGCTGCGCGCGGTGCTGCTCGGCGGCGCGGCCGGGAGCTTCGTGGGCCCCGACGCGCTCGGCCTCCCGCTGACGCTCGAAGATTCCCGGCGCGCGGGCGCGACGCTCGGGTCGGGGGTGGTGTTCGTGGTCGACGACGCGATGGCCATGGGCGCGCTCCTCCGGCGCATCGCGGCCTTCTTCCGCGACGAGTCGTGCGGCCAGTGCGTCCCCTGCCGCGTCGGCACCGTGCGCCAGGAGGAGCTCGTCACCCGGCTCACCGAGGGGGCGCCCCACGGCGACGTCGAGAGCGAGCTCGCGCTGCTCCAGGAGCTCGCCCAGGCGATGCGCGACGCCTCCATCTGCGGCCTCGGGCAGACGGCCACCGGCGCGGTGGAGTCGGCCCTCGTGAAGCTCCGCGTCCTCCAGCCCGACGGAGCGCCCCGATGAGGCACCTCCCGGTCGTCCCCACCACCGCGCCGCCTGAGCGCCCCGTGGAGCTCACCGTCGACGGCCGCGCCGCGCGCGTGCCCGAGGGCGCGACGATCCTCGACGCCTGCCGCGCGCTCGGCGTCGACGTGCCGACGCTCTGCCAGGCCGACAACCTCACGCCCGTCAACGCCTGCCGGGTTTGCGTGGTCGAGCTCCAGGGGTCGCGGGTGCTCGTCCCGGCGTGCTCGCGGCGGGTCGAGCCCGGGATGGTGGTCCACACCGACTCGGCCCGCGTGCGGACGGCGCGCAAGGTGGTGCTCGAGCTCCTGGCCTCGTCGGTCGACGCCTCGCTCACGGGGGCCGTGGCCGAGTGGCTCCCGCGCTACGGCGGCGACCCGGCGCGCTTCGGCCCCGGCGCGGCCACTGCGGCCGCGGCGCCGGTGAAGGACGACAACGAGCTCTTCGTCCGCGACTACGCGAAGTGCGTCCTCTGCTACAAGTGCGTCGAGGCCTGCGGCGACGACGCGCAGAACACCTTCGCCATCGCCATCGCGGGCCGCGGCTTCGGGGCGCGCGTGGCGACGGAGTTCGAGGCGACGCTGCCCGAGTCGGCCTGCGTGTTCTGCGGCAACTGCGTGGGCGTGTGCCCGACGGGGGCGCTGATGTTCCGCACCGAGCACGAGATGCGGCGGGAGGGGACGTGGGACGAGTCGCGGCAGGCGACCTCCACCACGGTGTGCCCCTACTGCGGCGTCGGCTGCGCCGTTACCCTCCACGCGCAGGACGACAAGGTGGTGAAGGTCACCTCGCCGCTCGACTCCACCGTCACGGGCGGCCACCTCTGCGTCAAGGGCCGCTTCGGCTGGCGCTACGTCAACAGCGGGAAGCCCTGACATGACCCCACGCCTCGGCCTCCTCGCCGCGTGCGCGCTCGCCGCCGCGTGCGGCCTCTCGCACCCCGCGCCCGGCGTCGGCGTCGCGCCCGACGTCGCAGCCGACGAGGCCGCCGTCGACGTCGCCCCGCCGCCCGACGTCGCCCCCGACCGCGCCGACGCCGCGCCCGACATCGCCCTCGATGCGACGCCCGACGTCGCCCTCGATGCAGCACCCGACGCGCCCCCCGACGTCGCCCTCGACGCGGCACCCGACGTCGCCCTCGACGTGCGCGACGCCGCGCCCGACCTCCCCGTCGTCCCCGACGCGCCGCCGGACGTCGCGCGCGACGCGCCCCCGCCCCTCGACGCGGTGGAGGCCGGCGTCGACCGCGACGGCGACGGCTACCCCGCCGGCGTCGACTGCGACGACAACGACCGGACACGCAACCCCGGCGTCGTGGCCGCGGTGCGCGTCCCCGCCATGCCGCAGCGCTTCACCTGGGTGGGCCAGGCATCGATGGAGGCGACGCTCGACGTCCCCGTCACCGAGCGCGGGTGCGCGGTGTTCGAAGCGCAGACCTCCGTGCCCTGGCTCGCCGCGGCCTACGACGCGGCCGCGGGGCGGCTCACGCTGCGGGTCAACGGCGCGCGCGTCACCGGCGGGGTGAGCTCGGCCTCGGTGGTGATCCGCGACACCGCGGGGATGCGCGACGCGGGGGCGGTGCCGGTTCAGCTCCGCGCGCTCGGGAGCCCCGACCCGACGCAGCCCCACAAGGTGCTGGTGGTCGGCGTCGACGGCGTGCGGGCCGACCTCGTGCCAGCGGCGACGATGCCCAACCTCGCGGCGCTGCGCGGCTTCGGCCAGTGGATCCCGCGCGCCACCACGCAGCGCACCGCGGCCACGCTCTCCGGGCCGGGCTGGGCCTCCGTGCTCACCGGCGTCGAGCCGACGAAGCACCGGATCACCGCCAACGCCAACTACGCGTCGCGCGACCCGGCGTGGCCCACCTTCCTGTCCCGCGCGCGCAACGGTTTGCGGCTCCGCACCTCCGTGGCGGCGCACTGGCCCGACATCCTCCAGCTCGTCGAGCCCGACGCGCTCGACGAGCGCTCGATGGGCGACGACCTCACCGTGGCCAACGCGATGGCCGCCACGCTGCGCGCGGGCTCGGCCGACGTCCATTTCGTCCACCTCGACGACGTCGACCACGCGGGCCACACCACGGGCTTCTCCGCCGCCAACCCCAACTACGTGGCGGCCCTCCAGGGCGCCGACGACAACCTCGGGCGGATGCTCGACGGGCTCTTCGAACGGCCGACGCTGGCGCGGGAGTTCTGGCTCGTGGTGTTTGTCACCGACCACGGCGGCGAGGGGACCTCCCACGGCGCGATGAACGCCGCCAACCAGGAGATCCCCGTCGGCTACCTCGGCCCCGGCGCCACCTTCGCGCTGCCGACGCGGGGCGCGCTCTCGCACCTCGACGTCCACCCGACGGTGATGCACTTCCTCGGCGCGACGCCCACCCCCGCGTGGCGCCTCGACGGCCGCGACCTCTACGCCCCCTTCGAATCGCTCTGCGCCGACGGCACCGACGACGACGGCGACGGAAGCGTCGACTGCGCCGACCCCGACTGCGCCTCGGAGACGTCGTGCGCGTGCGTGGTCGCCGACGCCGGCTCCGCCCTCGGCCGCGCCATCGCCACCGGCACCATGGCCGGCCGCGCCGACACCGCGCGCGGGAGCTGCGGCGGCGCCGGGCTCCTCGACGCGGCCGTGACCTGGACGGCGCCGAGCGCCGGGACGTTCTCCTTCGACACCGCCGGCTCCGACCGCAACAACAACACCTGGCTCCACGTCCACCGCGCGGCCTGCAACGGCCCCGAGCTCGCGTGCAACGACACCGCGAGCGGCATCCAGGCCGCCGCGCGCGTCGCGCTCAACGCGGGCGAGCGCGTGGTGGTGGTGGTCGAGAGCGCCAACCCCACGCTCCCGTGGATGCTCAACGCGCGCGATGTGAGCCGCTGCCCCGACCGCGACCTCGGCTCGGCCACCGGCCGCGTCGCCTCGGGCACGGTGGGCGCGGTCGGCGGCAGCCTCTTCGCCAACTGCGCGCAGTCCGGCCGCGACGTCACCTTCCAGTGGACGGCGCCCTCCACGGGGGCGTGGCGCTTCGACACCTTCGGCTCGGACTACGACACCGTCCTCCACGTGCGCGACGGCGCGTGCGGCGCGACGATCCTCGGGTGCAGCGACGACTACCCCGGGGCCGGATACGCCAGCCGCGTCGACCTCGGGCTCGCCGCGGGCCGCACGGTGACCGTGGTGGTGTCGGGCTTCAACGCGCGCCCCGAAGGCCCCGGCGCCCTCCCCGGCGGCGGCACCGGCGCCTACGTGCTCAACATCAACCGCCCGTAGCGCCCCGCGCACCGCGGCCGCATCTCATGAGAATGACCCCGCCGCCCGCCCTCTCCCTCGCCGCCGTCGCGCTCTCCGCGCTCGCGTGCTCGCGCCGCCCCGCGCCGACGCGCGCCCCCGTCGCGCACGACCGCCCCGCCGCCGCGAGGCCCGCCGCCCCCGCGTCGCCCGCCGCGCACGCGCCGCTGCTCGCGTCGCCGACCGCGGGCGTGGGCCTCGGCGCGACGCTGCGGCTCCCCGCGCCGTTCCACACGCCGTCGGCGTCCAACCCCGCGCGCCTGGTCAACCGCCCGCCCGACGCCGCGCCCGCGGGGCCGCCCGGGACGCGCGTGGACCAGTGGGCTTCGGCCAAGCCCGGCGGTCGCTGGCTCGCGCTCGCGCCCAACGGCGACGTGTTCCTGTCGGACCACACCGCGGGGACGGTGAGCGTGCTGCGCGACGCCGACGGCGACGGCCGCGCCGAGGGGAGGTTCGTCTTCGCCCGCGGCCTCTCGCTCCCGCTGGGGATGGCCTTCCACCCCGACGGCTGGCTCTACGTCGCGTGCACCGACGCGGTGCTCCGCTTCCGCTACGCGGCGGGGCAGACGGAGGCGCAGGGCGCACCCGAGCGCGTCGCCGCGCTGCCCGGCCACGGCTACAACCAGCACTGGACGCGCAACGTGCTGGTGTCGGCCGACGGGCACACGGTGTTCGTCACGGTGGGCTCGGCGACCAACGTCGACGTCGAAGACGACCCGCGCCGCGCCGCCATCAGCGCGATGAGCCCCGACGGAACCCACTTCCGCCCCTACGCCACCGGCCTCCGCAACCCGCTCGGCATGGCGCTCCACCCCGACACGGGCGCGCTCTACACCACCGTCAACGAGCGCGACGAGCTCGGCGACGACCTCGTCCCCGACTACCTCACCGCCGTGCGCGAGGGCGCGTTCTACGGCTGGCCCTTCGCGTACTTCGGCGCCCACGAAGACCCGCGCCACGCCGGCGAGCGCCCCGACCTCGTGCGCGCGGCCGTCGTGCCCGACCTCGCCCTCGGCGCCCACGTCGCCGCCCTCGGGCTCATCTTCCCGACGCGCGACGGCGTCGCCCCCATGCGCGGCGACGCCCTCGTCGCCCTCCACGGCTCGTGGAACCGCTCCGCCCGCGTCGGCTACAAGGTCGTCTGCGCCCGCTTCGCCAACGGCCGCCCCACCGGCGTCGTCGAGGACTTCCTCACCGGCTTCGCCACGCCCGAGGGCGAGCCCTGGGGCCGCCCCGCGGGCCTCCTCGAGCTCGGCGACGGGTCGATCCTCGTGGTCGACGACGCGGCCGGCGTCATCTGGCGCGTCCACCGATGAGCGGAGCGCCCGCGCGCGACTACGTCACCGCCCGCGAGGCCGTCGCGCTCCTCGACGTGAAGGCCGCCACGCTCTACAGCTACGTCAGCCGCGGCCTCGTCCGCGTGGTGGGGACGCGCCAGGGCCGGCGCTACGTCCGCGACGACGTGCTCCGCTTGAAGGCCCGCCGCGACGCCCGCGCGGGCCACGGGCCGGTCGCCGCGGGCGCGCTCCGCTGGGGCGAGGCCGTGCTCGAGACGCGCATCTCCGACGTGTCCGCGGGCGCCCCCCGGTACCGCGGCCGCGACGCCGTCGCCCTCGCCGAGTCCGACGTCGCCTTCGAGCGCGTGTGCGAGCTCCTCTGGCACGACACCCTTCCGCCGTCCGCACCCCCGTGGCCCGTCGAGCCCGGCGCGTGGTGGGCGCCGCTCCGCCCGCTCACCGTCGTAGGCGACGCGCTCGACCGCGTCCGCGTCGGCGTCTCGGTGCTCCCCGGGTGGGACGCGCCGCGCGCCGCCGTCCGCCGCGTCGCGAGCCTCCTCGGGCCGTGGGACGACGCCCACCTCACGGCCTGCGCGGCGGAGCCCACCGTGGCCCGCTGCACCGTCCGCGCGCTCGCCGGCGCCGTGAGCGACGAGCAGGCGACGGCGGTGAACCGCGCGCTGGTCCTCTGCGCCGACCACGAGCTCAACCCCTCGACCTTCGCCGCGCGCGTCGCGGCCTCGGCGGGCGCGGACGCTGGCGCGTGCCTCCTCGCGGCGCTCGCGACGCTCACCGGGTCGCGCCACGGGCGCATGTCCGACGCGGTCGAGCGCGCGGCCGCGGAGCTCACCCCGGCCGATGTGGCGGGGCGTCGTCGGCGCGGCGAGGCGGTGCCGGGCTTCGGCCACCCGCTGTACCCGAAGGGCGACCCCCGCGCGGCGTCATTGCTGCGCCTGGCCGAGGCCGCGGGGCGCGCGCGATGGTCTTCGCTGGCGGCGCTCATCGACGCGGCGCGCGACGCGGGCGTCGAGCCGCCGAGCCTCGACGTGGGCCTCGCGGCGGTGCGCATGGCCTTCGGGCTGCCGGCGGGGGCCGCGGCCGCGGTGTTCGCGGCGGGCCGGGCGGCGGGCTGGATCGCCCACGCCGACGAGCAGCGCGCGTCGGGGGAGATCCTGCGCCCGCGGGCCCGCTACGTGGGCGGGTGAGGCGATGCGCGGGGCCCGGCTGGTGATCGACACCAACGTCCTCGTGTCGGCGCTGCTGACGCCGGGGCGCACGCCCGACCTCGCGCTCCGGGCGATGCGGGACCGCGGGGCGGTGGTCCTGGTCGACGCGGCGATCGAGGCGGAGTACCGCGAGGTGCTGGCGCGGCCGAAGTTTTCAAAGGTCGACGTCGCGCGGCGCGAGGCGCTGCTGCGCACGGTGCTCGACGGCTGCGAGCGGGTGGCGGTGGCGGCCCCGTCGGCGCACGCGCTCATCGACGGCGACGACCGGGTGTTCGTCGACGTGGCGCTGGCGGGTGGAGCGCTCGCGGTGGTGACGGGCAACGCGAAGCACTACCCGACGCACCTCGGGTTCGCGGTGTGGACGCCCGCGGAACTGCTCGCGCGCTGTCAGGGCTGAGCGTCGAGGAAGGCGCGGACGAAGGCGTCGTAGTCGTCGCCTTTGGGGAGCGCGTGGTCGACGTGGAGGGCCTTGCGCACCGAGGTGACGGGCGCGCCGGTGCGCGGGTCGGTGCCCTCGTGGGGGACGTCGCGCCAGTAGACGCCGACGCCGCGCTTCTGCCACGCGGGGACGTCGTTGAAGTTGATGCCGTGGGCGAAGAGGAGCTCGTTGCGCTGGGCGACGTTGAGCCCGTCGAGGGCGCGGGTGGCCTCCGCGTCGCTCTTGCCCTGGCGCCGCAGGAGCCAGTAGCAGTGGCCGTTGAGCGCGTTGCGGTGGGCGTCCTCGTGGCGCCAGCGGAAGTAGTCGACGACGTCCTGGTCG
Organism: Polyangiales bacterium; assembly: GCA_046351555.1. Lineage (GTDB taxonomy): Bacteria > Myxococcota_A > Polyangia > Polyangiales > CAISKJ01. The sequence goes on along the minus strand of JAXLYI010000015.1, from coordinate 63,696 downwards.
CGCGGGAGCTGGCACACGCGGCAGTCGAAGGCCCCGTGCGCCCCGAGCGCGAGCGAGAACCGCGCGCTCGCCTCCCCCGCCAGCACCGACAGGAACTTCCGGAGCTTGCGCCCGAAGGTCTTCTCGTCGCGCCGGAAGAGGACGGACATCTCGTCGCTCTGGGTGTGGCCGTACACGGTGGAGAAGCCGCAGCCCATGACGTGCTCGAGCGTGGCCACCATGCAGTCGCGGAAGCGCTCGTCGTAGGGCGCGTCGAACTTCTGCGCGACGCGCGTGAGGTGCGAGAACGACCGCCCGTCGATGCGGGCCACCATGTGGACGCCCGGGAGCACGCAGTGGTCGTGGGCGGTCTCGTAGACGCGCATCCGCCGGTCGAGCTGTTCGAACTTCATGGCCGAGGGCCGAGCGTGTACCACGACGCGCCGCCGCGGGTCAGCGCCACCCCGCCCCCCGCTCACCCCCGCTCGCGCGCGGCGATCACCCGCGGGCACTCCGGGTCCGGCGCCCACGCGCCCGTCAGGTGCTCGCTGACGATCCTGCAGCCGCCCCGGCACACCGGCCGCAGCCCGCACGACGCGCAAGGCTCCGGCGGCGCCTCCGCGTAGCGCCGCAGCGCCGCGAGCGCCTCGTCCTCGGCCCACGCCTCCACGCCCCCCCGCGCGCTCACGCCCGCGCCGAAGCTGCACCCGGCCACCGCGCCGTCGCGCCGCAGCGCCGCGAGGTGCCGCCCCGCCTCGCACCCGAACACCCCGAAGCGCGCCAGCGCCGCCGCGTCGTCGAGCGCGCCCGACAGCAGCGGCACCATCGCGCAGTCCACCCGCACCGACAACGCCCCCTCGTGCTCGGCCGCCACCGCGCGCACCGCGTCGCCGAGCGCCGCCACCTGCTCGCGCGTGAGCCGGCGCGCGAGGTACTCCGGCGACGCCGCGCGCCCCGCCGGCTTGTACCGGAGCAGTTGCATCTCCCGCGCGCCGAGCGAGCGCGCGTGGCGCGCGGTGGCCGCGAGGCCGTCGACGTTCTGCCGCGTGAGGACGTGGTTGACGCCCACCGCCACGCCGGCCTCCGCGAGCAGGCGGACGGCGCGGTCGGCCATCGACTCGCCCGCGAAGCCGCGCACCGCCGCGTAGCCGCCGGCGACGCCGTCGTGGGAGACGTTCACCTGCGCGAAATCGCGGAGCGCCTCGGCCTTTTCGCGCGTCATCCCGAGGCCGCTCGTCGTCACCACCGGCACCATCCCGCGGGCCCGCGCCAGGCGCGCGAGCTCGCCGAGGTCGTCGCGCAGCAGCGGCTCGCCGCCGCCGAACGCCACCGTGAACACCCCGCGCGCGGCCAGCGCGTCGAGGCGCTCGGTGAGCACCGCCAGCGGGACGTCCTCGCCGTCGCGCGTCGCCGACTGGTAGCAGCCGCCGCATCCCGCCGGGCATCGTGACGTCACCGCCACGTGGACCTCCAGCGGCCACGGGTCGGGCGCAGGAACAGCGTCGTCCCAGAGCGCGCCGCCGTCGATGCCGAGCCGCCGCGCGAGCACGCGGTCGACGGCGACGAGGGTGCCGTCGTCGACGCGGGCCCACGCGCCGAAGCGCTCGGGGCGCGTCTTCACGGCGCGGCCTCGGGCGGAGCCTCGGGCGCAGGCGGAGGCGCCTCGGGCTTCGGCGCGTCGTCCTCGTCGGGCTTGAGGAGCGCGCTCACCGCGACGAGCAGGGCCGAGCCCGCGGAGGCCGAGAGGAAGAGCATCTCCACCGCGCTCCCGATGGAGGAGCAGTTGGCGCCGGGGCCGCGGCGCACCGCGAGGATGTGGGAGGCGTCGTCGTCGGTCACAGCGAGATCCCTTCGAGCATCATCACGTCGAGCGCGTCCATCGCGAGGAACGACACCGCCAGCGCCGCCGCGAAGCACACCGCCGCGCCGAGGGCGCGCGCCCAGGGGCGGCCCTTCATGGCGACGCTCCACGCCGAGGCGACGAGGTACACCGCCGCCACGCCCGCGCCAAGCGCGACGAAGGGCCCGACGTCGTGCTCGTCGTAGAGCTTCGCGAGCGCGCCGCCGCCGGCCGTGAGCACCGCGAGCTGCCCCCACGGCACGGGCCGCCGCCACGCGCGGAGCACCTCCCTCACGCGCCGCTCGCGCGCCGCCCACGCGAGCGCGAACACCCCGAGCGCGCCGCACGCCACCAGCGCCGCCCGCGCCCCGACGCGCAGCCGCGCCCGCCTCGCCCGAACCGCCGCCTCCTGGCGCACCTCCGGGTCCACGGGCATCGCGCGGACCTCGTCGGCGCCGGCCTGCTCCTCGCCGACGCCGGCGCGCGCGTCGACGAGGCGCTCGGCCGCGAGCGAGCGGAGGTCGCGCGGGGCCACAGGGTCTTCGGCGAGCGCGCGGAGCACGCGGGCGGCGTCGCGCGGGCGGTCGAGCCGGCTCAGGTACGCCTCGCCCACCAGCATCCGGGCCTCCGCGCGCACGGGGCCGGGCGGGAAGGACGCGAGCGCCCGGTCGAGCGCCTGGATGGCCGCGAGCGAGTTGGCGAGCTGCTCGTCGCGGCGCACGCGCTCGAGGCGCTGGAGCGGGACGAAATCCCCCTCGCCGTGCGAGGCGAGGTCGTCGACGCGGGCCTGCGCGCGGGCCGCGAAGCGTGAGCCCGGGTCGCGCCGGAGGAAGTCCCGGTAGCCCGCGAGCGCCGCGGGGAAATCGAGGTCGTCGTCGGCCATCACGGCGAGGTGGTACACGGCCGTCGCGGCCTCGCGCCGGTTGTCCGAGCGCGCGAGCTCGGTGAAGAGCGAGCGGGCGCGCGCGACGTCGCCGGACTCCATCGCGGCGCGGGCCTCCTCGACGCGCGGGCTGAGCTGCGCCCACGCGCCGTTCGTGGCGAGCGCCAACGCGAGCGCGACGGCGGCCCCGCGCATCGAGCTTCAGCCCTTCGCCGCGTGCCGGGCGGCCTCCGCGCCCGCGCGCTGCCCGGCCGCGAGCGCGTCGGCGAGGCCGTCGTTCTCGCGGTTCACCGTGACGTCGCCGGCGGCGAAGAGCCACGGGGCCAGCGGCGTCTCGCCGTCGCCGTCGAGCACCCTGCCCCCCTCACCCACGCGAACGCCCGCGGCGTCCGCCCGCTCGCCGCCGTCGCCGAACCACCGCGCCGGGTCGGCCCCGCGCGCCGCGCCCGTCGCCTGGGGCACGGGCGTGTGCGTCCGCGTCCACACCGGCGCGCCGGCCGTCACCTCGCGGAGCGTCGCTTCGAACGTCAGCCCGCCGCCCGTCAGCCCGCCCGTCGCGAGCACCACGGCCCTCGCGCGGACGCCCGTCCCGTCGGAGAGCGCCACGCTCACCCGCGCGCCCGAGGTCACCGTCGCCCGCGCGCGGTGGACGCGGACGTCCGCGGGGATCCAGCGCCGGATCGCGCGCTCGAGGCGGACGCCCGGCGGGTCACCGACGCCGCCCGCGGCCTCGCCCACGGGCACGCCGAGCACGCGCCCGACCCGCTCGGCGACGTCGTCTCGCCGGAGCCCGAGCACCGGCGGGAAGAGGACCCCCGCGCAGCCCGCGCAGTCCGCGCGCAGCGAGGCCGCGAGGCCCTCGGCGATGCCGTCGGTGTCGAGGCGGGCGGCCGTCTCGAGGAAGGTCTCCTCCGCGTCGAGGCGGGCGGTCACCACCTTCGCGCCGAGCGTCTGGGCGACGAGCCGGGCCGACCACGAGGGGTGCGTCGGCAGGTCGACCACCGCCAGCACGCCGGGCCCGAGCGCGCCGAGGTCGAGCAGCGACGCGAGGGCGCCGCGGGCCTCGGCGGCGATCCAGCCCGACACCGTGGCGTAGCGCCCGCCGAGACGAATCGAAGGCGCGGCCCACGCGGCGAGCGGGTCCTTCGCGAGGCCCCAGACGAGTCCCCCGGTGAGCGCCGTGGCGCCCACGCCCGCGGACACCACCGCCACGCGCGCTCCGCCTTCACGCGCGGCGCGGGCGGCGGCCACCCCGGCGGCGCCGGAGCCGACGACCAGCACGTCGACGTCGAGATCGCTCACGGCGACACCGCCTTCCCGAGCGCGCGGAGCGCGGCGTCGACCGTCCCCTCGACGCGGGCCTGCGCGGCGCCGATGGCGGGCAGGCGCGACCTCCGCCGCGCGCGGATCAGGTCGGCCGCCTGCGCGCGCACGTCCGAGGGGCTCCAGCCGAGCAGCTCGCCGGCGAGGGCCGCCGCGGCGAGGGCGCACTCGACGCCGCCGCAGGGGCCGAGCGCGAGGTTGGTTCGGCGCGCGACGTCCTGGAGCGTGCGGGCCCCTTCGACCTTCACCGCGTACCGAATCTCGCCGGCGAGGACGGGCTCCGACCGGCACACGGTCACCGTGGCGCGGGGGCCGCCGTCGCCGAGCACCGACTCCGCGCGCGACCCGTGGCGCGAGACGAGGCGCGCGGCGGCGTGGCGCGAGATGCCGAAGCGCGCGGCGAGGGCCGCGGGGTCGGCCGCCCGGTCGCCGCCGGGCAGCGGGGACGTGTGGGTGGTGCCGCGGGCGGAGACGCCGAGCGCCGGCGCGATGATGTCCGCGGCCTCCTCGGCGAACATCCGGTAGCTCGCGAGCTTGCCGCCCACGAGCGAGTAGAGGCCGCGCGCGCCGTCGTTGGCGTGGTCGATCACCTCGTGGGCGCGGGAGAGCGCGTCCTCGGTGGGGCCGTACTTGTAGAGCGTGGGGCGCGCGCCGACGGTGGTGCCGACGATGCGCGCCTCGCGGACGCGCGGGAGCACCTGCTCGACGCCCTCGACGAGGTAGCGCACCTCGTCGGTGGTCACCGGGAGGTCGTCGAGGTCGGCGTAGGTGTCGTCGTCGGTCGTGCCGATGAGCGAGGTGTTCTCCCAGGGCTCGATGAAGATCTGGCGGCCGTCGATCGCGTCGACCAGCACGGCGACGTCGGTGACGGGGCGGTCGAGGATGAGGTGGACCCCCTTGCCCGGGCGCACCCGCACCTTGCCCTCCAAGCCCGCCAGCGCCGCGGTGATGGGCCCCCACGCGCCGGTCGCGTTGACCACGGCGCGCGCGGTGTACTCCGACGAGACGCCGGTGAGCCGGTCGCGCACCCGCACGCCCGTCACCGCGCCGCCCTCGACGTGCACCTTCTCCACCGTCGTGCGGACGAGCACCGTCGCGCCGTGCTCGCGCGCGTCGAGCGCGTTGGCGTTGCAGAGCCGCGCGCCGTTGATGCCCCACTCGTCGGTGGTGATCGCGCCGGCGAGGTCGCGCGTGGCGATGCCGGGCACGACGCGCCCGCACTCCTCGGGCGTGAGCCGCGTGTGGCGGCGCCCGCGCTTGAGCGGCTGGAAGTCGTCGTACACGGCGAAGAAGGCGTCGTAGGCGTCGAGCCGCACCCGCGCCGCCGCCCCGCGGCCGTAGACGGGCGCGAGGAAGGGGATGCGGAAGATCATGTGCGGCGCGATGCGCTGGATGTAGCCCGAGTCGACGCACGACGAGCGGGTCACCTCGGGGTGCGTCGTGAGGTAGCGCGGGCCTCCGTGGATCATCCCCGACGAGTTGCCGCTGGCCCCGAAGGCGAGGTCGTTGCGCTCGGCGAGGATCACCCGCAGGCCGCGCAGCGCGAGGTCGCGCGCGAGGCCCGTGCCGTTGACGCCGCCGCCGAGGATGAAGACGTCGCAGTCGGGACGTCGGGTGGCGAGTTCAAGAGTCATAAAGGGTTTCGCCGCGGACACTAGTGCCCCCGCGGGCGGACGTCACGCCTTCGATGCGCGGCGCGCCCCGGGGCGGCGCTCAGGGGGGCGACTCGGGGCGGATCACCCGGGTCACGTCGAAGCCGCCGAAGGCCAGGTCGATGTCCTCCTCCTCGCGGGGGCGCTCGCCGAAGCGGGTCCGCACGAGGCGGGTCAGCGGCCGGTCGAAGAGCGCCGGCTCGCGCACGCCCGAGACCACCAGCACCCACGAGCGGTCGTCGAGCTCGAGGATCGACCCCGGCGGGTACTTCCCCATGCGGTTGATGAAGGCCTGCAGGAGCACGGGGTCGTAGACGGTGCCCGCGGCGGCGTACATCCGCGCGAGCGCGTCGGGCGGCGCCATCAGCGGGCCCGCGGGGCGATAGCGGGTGAGGGTGTCGTAGTCGTCGGCGACGTGGACGATGCGCGAGAAGAGCGACGGGCGGCGGTCGTCGTCGTAGGTGCGGTGGTGCTCGAGGCACACCAGCAGCCGGCGGACGCGGGCCTCGTGGAAGCCGCGCTGCTTCAGGAGCTGGCGCGCGCCCGCGGTGGTGTGGCGCTCGAAGGGCGGCGGGTAGCCGTCCTCCTCGGAGGTGTAGCCCCCGTCGTGGAAGCTCGCCGCGACGCCGAGGTCGGCGAGCGACGCCTCGGGCAGCCCGACCTCGCGGCCGATGAGCACCGCGAGCGAGGCGACCTGGAGCGAGTGGCGGGTGTGCGGCGGCGAGCGGACGTCCCGCGTGCCCGCGATCAGCGCCTCGGCGCGCTGCTTCGCGTCCATGTCCACCAGCTCGTTGACCATCTTGCGCACGGGCAGCGGGTTGGGGTTGCGCCCGAGCGCGAGGCTGTCCCAGAGGTCGCCCATCGCCGACGCCGCCAGCGCGTACACCTCGCGCACGTCCTGGTGGATCTTGCGCCGGCCCCCGCCCCCGCCGCCCCCGCCGCCAGGCCCGCCGCCCCCGGGGCCGTCGCCCGGCTGCTCGTTATTGAGCACGAAGCGGAAGATCGGCTGCAGCTCCACCTGCGCCATCCCCGCGCGCTGGAGCACGGCCTGGAGCGCGACGCGCGGGTGCGGCGGCGCGGGCTCGCCCACCACCGCGACGATCAGCGCCTTCACCTGCGCCTCGTCGAGCTTGGTGTGGACGGTGAAGCCGCCGGCCTCGTGGCGCCGCCAGAGGGCCGCGAGCTCGCGCGGCACCTCGTTGCGCGCCTCGAAGCGCAGGCGGATGTCGTTGACGTAGACCTGGTCCTCCACCATCACCACCTGGACGAGGCCGAGCAGGTCGTGGAGCTTCTCGATCGTCGCCGCGAGCTCGCGACACGGGGCCTGGAAGGCCTTGTTGTCGATGTGGTGGATGTGGGTCATCCGGGCGGTGCCGGAGAGGAGGTTCACCAGCGCCTCGCCGCGGTCGCGCACCTGCTGGGCGAGCTCCTTGTCCTCGCCGGCGCGGGCGCGGTCGAGGGCCTTGGCGATGCGGGACTGGGCGTCGGCGAGGCCCTGCGCGTCGGCGTCGCTCACGGCGCCCTCCCGGCCTTCGCCGCGGCCATCGCCTCGCGGGCGGCGTCGCGGAGCTCGACCTCGCCCTTGGTGTACACCTGCTGCAGGACGGCCGCGGCCTCGGGCGCGGGGATCACGCTGAGCCCCCACACCGCGACGTGGCCGCGGAGGATCAGCGGGCGGAGGTTGAAGAGCTTGTTGAAGAAGCCCTTCGGGAGCGCCCACTCGCGGAAGAGCTCGAAGGCGCGGTCGCCGTCGAGGCGGGCCATCGCGCGGCCGGCGGCGGCGAGCTCGGCGGGCGCGGCGCCCTGGTCGGCGCGGCCCTCGGCGTAGCGCTGGAGCGTGGGGAAGGCCCCGCGCTCGCCGCGGGCGGCGATCACCTCGAGCGCGTGCTCGCGCACGTCGAGGGCCGGCGCCTGGAGCATCATCGCGAGCAGGGCCCGCAGGTTGGCCGACGCCGTGAGGTCCGCCGACAGCCGCAGGAACTCGTGCTGCACCTCCGTGTCGCTCCCCTGCATCAGCGAGGTGAGGATCTGCGTCGCCGCGTCGGGCACCGCCACCGCCAGCACGCGGAGCAGGTCGGCGGCGACGGGCCCCGAGCTCGCCCGGAAGCGCTCGACCACCGCGAGGGTGCGCGCCGGGAGCTGCTGCGCGATCAGGTGCCGCAGCACGCGCCGCGAGTGGTCGTCGCGCTCGGCCTCGAGCAGCTCGAAGAAGAGCTTGAGCACGTCGCCCGGCACGCGCCCGAGGATCTGCTGGAGCCGCTCGGGCGGCTCGGCCGCGTCCTTGGAGACCGAGCGGATGAGCTTGCGCACCGCCGCCGCGTCGACGAAGCCCGCGAGCAGCGCGTCGACCCGCGCCGCGTCCGCCGGCGCCCGCTCGCGGAAGCGCGTGAGCTCGTCGAAGAGGTTGAGCAGCATGTCCAGCCGGTCCTCCGCGAGGAGGAAGTCGCGCACCTCCCGCACGACCCCCTCGGCCTCTTCGAACGCGAGCGGGTCGGTGGGCTCGAGCGCCACGTCGAGCAGCTCGCGCACCAGGGTCAGCGTCGCCTCCGGCAGCCGCGGCGAGTCCACCTCCGCCCGCAGCGCCTCGGTGTCCCACTCCGCCAGCTCTTTGTAGTGGACGGGCAGCGGCGCGGGCAGGCGCGGCGCGGGCAGGTCGAAGTCGTCGGGCACCCGCGTGCTGGCCACGTCGCCCACCCGGCTCGAGTCGCGCCCGAAGAGCTTCTCGGCCGTGCGGGCGCCGACCCCCGAGCCCTGCACCTCGTCGTCGTCGTCGGGGACGAAGCCCTCCACCGCCTCGATCCGGATGTTGGCGAAGCCCGCCTTCCAGAGCAGCGTGACGACGTCGTCCTCGTTGAGCCGCACGCCCACGAAGCGGATCGACAGGATCTCGAGCAGCCGCGTGAGCTCGCCCCAGTCGGCGCTGCGCGTGAGCGTGAGCTTGCGCACCCCGTCGCGGAAGAGCTTGAGCGAGAGCGAGCGCTCGCGGTCGCGCTCGAGGTACACCGCCTCGCCGTCGAGCAAAAGCTCGTAGGGCCGCACGGTGAGCTCCATGTCGCCGTGGGCGTTGAAGTACCGCTCGAAGCAGCCGCGCACCTCCTCGATGAAGCCGCGCACCGCCTGGTTGCCGGCGTCGTAGATCAGGTACGAGCGCGAGGCCCGGGCGAGCGACCGCATCGCGTCGCCGGCGGCCCGCGTCCGCTCCGACGAGCCGAGCCGGACCTCCCCCTCCTCGCCCGGCGCCGAGGAGCGCCCGCGGGGGGCCGCGGACATCCGCTCGGGCGCCGCCGACGCCCGCTCGGGCGCCGCCGACGGGCGCGCCGGGGTGAGCGACGCGGGCGGCGGCGCCGACCCCGCGGGGGCCTGAGGCGCGGCCGAGGGGCGCTGCGGGGCCTGGCCGAGGAGGGAGGGACGTCGGGGCTCTTGCGAGGGTCGTTCTGGGGCCGCCGGGGGGGCGCCGGGCGGGGCGCCGGGCGGCTTGCTCGGGTTCATACCTGCTCCCGCGCAGACTCTACACGAAACCGCCGCGCGGCGGGTGCGCGGCCGTGGCCGTTGACGCTGAAGGCGCACTTGGCTAGAGAGGCGCCCACCGCGCCGCCCCTTGCGCGACGCGGCCCCGGAGACAACGGACCACCATGGCGACCTACATCACCTCGGACTGCATCAACTGCGGCGCCTGCGAGCCCGAGTGCCCCAACGAAGCGATCAGCGAGGGCGACGAGATCTACGTGATCGACCCGGAGCTCTGCACCGAGTGTGTCGGCTTCTACAACCACGAGGCCTGCCAGGCGGTGTGCCCGGTCGAGTGCTGCCTGCCCAACCCCGAGATCCGCGAGTCCGAGGCCGTGCTGATCGCCCGCGCCCTCAAGCTCCACCCCGACGACGCCGAGCTGCAGAAGCGCGCCGCGGCCAACAACTACCCCTCGCTCTTCCGCAAGTAGCGGGGCGATCCGTGAGCGCCCGCGGCGCCCTGCTCGCGACCGCCGCCGCCGCCCTCGGCTGCGCCACGGCGTCGCCGGTGCTGGCGCCCGCGCGGGTGCTGCGCGAGGGCAAGGTCGTGCTCGACGTGGGCTCGGCCTGGAGCGCGCCGGTGTGGTCGCCGGCCCTGTCGAGCGCCAGCTCCGAGTCGGCCGAGGTCGACACGGTGCTCCAGGCCGCCGTCACCCACGGCGCCTCGCCGCCCGGGGTGGTGAGCTACGTCTCCGGCCGCGGCGGCATCGGCGGCCGCGCCGAGGGCAACATCGCGCTCATCGGGCGCCTCGTGCGCATCGGCGCGCGGCGCGAGCTCTGGTCGCGCGAGGGGATGACGCTCACCGGCGGGCTCGCGGGCCGCTTCGCCTTCCTCGGCGGCGACTACGCCGGCGCGTCGCCGCGGCTCACCGTCAACGAGTCGCGGCTCTACGGCGGCGACCTCTCGCTGCTCTTCGGCGTCAGCCGCCGGGACGTCTACGACGTCTGGGTCGGCGCCCGCGCGGGCTACCTCTACAACGACCTCGCGCTCACCCTCGCCCCGTCGGCCGCGATGCCCGACGCGCGGCGCTACGACCTCGGCGCCCACCGCTTCGAAGCGTCGCTCAACGTCGGCATCCGCATCGCGTTCGGGCGCTTCGGCGCGGCCGTCGAGCTCGACGCCGTCTTCGCCCACGCCTTCGGCGACGCGACCTGGACGGGCGGCAGCACCGCCCAGTCGGCCAGCTCGCTCTCGCTCATCCCCGCGGGCGCGGTGTCCTACCAGTTTTGACGGAATCGCCCGCGCGAGAAACCCCGCCGAGACGCTTCGGGCGGAAATGGACCGTGTGATAGCATCGCGTCCCATGAGGATTCGTGGTGCTTCGTGGTTCCTTCTGTTGGCGCTGGCAGCGGGCGCGGTGGTCGAGGGCTGTGGGGGCGACGCGATGCCCCCGCCGACGACGACGCGCGACGGCGGCGGCGACACCCCGGGCGGCGCCGACGCGCTCCCCACCGACGGCGGCGACGACGCGCAGCCCGCGGCCGACGGCGGCGACGCGGCGCCGGCCGACGCGCCCCCGCCGCCCCCGGACGGCGCGCCGGGCGACGCGGTCGACACCGACGTCCCGCCCGCCACCGACGTGCCCCCGGGCATGGACGTGCCCCCCGGCATGGACGTGCCCCCCGGCATGGACGTGCCCCCCGGCATGGACGTCCCCCCGGGCATGGACGTCCCCCCGGGCATGGACGTCGCCCCCGACACGGTCGCCCCCGACGCGCCCGCGACGCCCGACGCGCCCGCCGACAACGGCGGCTGCAAGGGGACGGGCGTCGTCCGCTGCGGCACCAACTGCGTCAGCCTGATGGCCGACCCGACCAACTGCGGCGCGTGCGACCGGCGCTGCGCCGCGGGCCAGGAGTGCAACAGCGGCGTCTGCATGGACATGTGCCCCACCGGCCGCCTGCGCTGCGGCACCGCCTGCGTCGACCCGCTCACCGACCGGGCCAACTGCGGGACGTGCGGCACCGCCTGCCCGGGCACCGCCACCTGCATGATGGGGATGTGCCAGTGCCCCACCGGCCAGATGATGTGCGGCTCGTCCTGCGTGCTGCTCAACACCGACCGGAACAACTGCGGCCGCTGCGGCAACGCCTGCCCCGTCGGCCAGGACTGCGTCGGCGCCGCCTGCACCGCCCTGCCCTGCGCCGCGCCCCAGGTTCGCTGCGACGGCGTCTGCACCAACACCTTCACCAGCGCGTCGCACTGCGGCATGTGCGGCAACGCCTGCCCCTCGGGCCAGGAGTGCCTCGACCGCATGTGCGTGGCCGCGTGCACCGGCGGCACCTCGCGCTGCGACGCCTTCTGCACCAACCTCCAGCGCGACCGCTTCAACTGCGGGCGCTGCGGCAACGCCTGCGCGGGCACGATCGCCTGCGTCAACGGCTTCTGCGACGACGGCACCTGCTCGTCGCCGCGGATGATGTGCGGCTCCACCTGCGTCAACGTGCAGGCCGACAACAACAACTGCGGCGCCTGCGGCCGCGCGTGCTCGGCGGGCCTCAACTGCCGCGAGGGCACCTGCCAGTGCGACACCGGCCTGACCCTCTGCGGCACCTCCTGCGTCAACACCAGCCTCGACCCGACCAACTGCGGCATGTGCGGCCGCGCGTGCGGCGCGGGCCAGGCCTGCGTGACGGGCACCTGCATGACGATGTCGGTCATGTGCGACGCGATGCTCGTCAACTGCAGCGGCGCGTGCGTCGACACGCGCACCAACCCCGCCCACTGCGGCGCCTGCGGACGCTCGTGCGGCATCCGCGGCACCTGCACCGCCGGCAACTGCGTCTAGAACATCCCTACGCCGTGAGGCGCGCGACGAGCTTCTCCATCCCGTCGCGCGCGTCGGCGAACAGCATCCGCGTGTTGTCGAGGTAGAAGAGCGGGTTGTCGACGCCCGCGTAGCCCGACGCGCGCGAGCGCTTGAGCACCACCACCCGCCGCGCCTTCCACACCTCGAGGACGGGCATCCCCGCGATCGGCGAGGCCGGGTCGGTCTGCGCGCTCGGGTTGACGATGTCGTTCGCGCCGATCACCAGCACCACGTCGGTGCGCGGCAGGTCGTGGTTGATCTCGTCCATCTCGAGCACGATGTCGTAGGGGACGCTCGCCTCGGCCAGGAGCACGTTCATGTGGCCCGGGAGGCGGCCCGCGACTGGGTGGATGGCGAAGCGGGTGGTGACGTTCTTCGCCTTGAGCACGTCGGCGAGCTGGCGGACGGCGTGCTGGGCGCGCGCGACGGCCATCCCGTAGCCCGGCACGATCACCACCTGGTGGGCCTCGCGGAGCTCGTCGGCCAGCTCGTCGACCGTCGTCTCGTGCACCACGCCCTCGGGCGCGGCCGCGGCGCCCTTCGCGGAGGGCGCGGGCTCGGCGCCGAAGCCGCCGAAGACGACGTTCCAGATGGAGCGGTTCATCGCGCGGCACATGATGTACGAGAGGATCGCGCCCGAGCTGCCGACCAGCGCCCCGGTGATGATCAGCAGGTCGTTCTCGAGCATGAAGCCCGCGGCGGAGGCCGTCCACCCGGAGTAGCTGTTGAGGAGCGACACCACCACGGGCATGTCGGCGCCGCCGATGGCCGCGACGAGGTGGACGCCGAGCAGCCCCGCCACCGCCGTCATCGCGAGGAGCCACGGGAGCCCCTCGCCGTTGGACGCCGCGACGAAGGGGACGGCGAACCCCACCACCGCGAGCACCGCGGCGGCGTTGAGCGCGTGGCGCGCCGGCAGGAGCAGCGGCCGGCCCGACATCGACCCGCGGAGCTTGAGGAAGGCCACCACCGAGCCCGTGAAGGTCACCGCGCCGATCGCGACGTCGACCCACACCTCGATGAGGAGGATCGTGCGCTGCGTGGCCGCGTGGTGGCCCGCGTCGAGCCAGGCCGCGTAGCCCACCAGCACCGCGGCGAGGCCGACGAAGCTGTGGAGCACGGCGACGAGCTCGGGCATCGCGGTCATCGCCACGCGCCGCGCGAGCGTCGCGCCCAGCACCCCGCCGACGGCCATCGCCGGGACGAGCACCTCCAGGTGGCCTACCTTGCCGCCGAGCACGACCGCGAGCACGGCGACGGCCATGCCCGCCATGCCGTAGCTGTTGCCGCGGCGGGCGGTCTCCTGGTGCGAGAGGCCCCGCAGGCTCGACACGAACAGCACGCCCGCCAGCACCCAGGCGAGCGACAGGAAGACTTCGATCATCGCCGCGACCCCATCACTTCCTGAACATCTCGAGCATGCGCCGCGTGACGAGGAAGCCGCCCGCCACGTTGACCGTCGCCAGCAGCACGGCCCCGACGCCGAGCCACGCCGCGGCCCCCATCGCGTCGACGCGCGTGTGCAGCATCCCGCCGAGCACGATGATCCCCGAGATGGCGTTGGTCACGCTCATCAGCGGGGTGTGGAGGGCGGGGGTGACGTTCCACACCACCTGCCAGCCGACGAAGCACGAGAGGACGAAGACGGTGACGCGCTCGGCGAAGAGCCGCAGCGCGAGGTCGTCCTCGCCCGCCGCGCCCGTGCCCGTCGCCCGCACCGCGACGTACCCCACGAGCAGCAGCGCGATCGAGACCCACGCGAGCCACGTCGTGCGCCCCGACTCCGACGGGGGCGGCGGGCCGTGGGTCTTGGGCACCGCCGGGGCCGCGGGCTTCACCACCGGCGTGGTCGACGGCGCCTTGGGCTTGGGCACCTCGCGCGGCGGCGGCCACGTCACCTCGCCCTTGTGCGCCACGAGCGCGTTGCGCACCACCTCGTCGTCGAGGTTCACCGCCAGCTTCGCGCCGCCCATGTCCGTGAGGAGGTGGACGAGGTTGTTGGCGTAGAGCTGGCTCGCGGTGGTGGCGAGGCAGCTCGTGAGGTCGGTGCGCCCGAGGATCTTCACCCCGCGGTGCTCGACCACCTGGTCGGGCACGGTGAGCTCGCAGTTGCCGCCCGACTCCGCGGCGAGGTCGACCACCACCGAGCCCGGGCGCATCGCCTCGACCATGTCGCGCAGCCAGAGCTTCGGCGCGGGCTTGCCCGGGATGAGCGCGGTGGTGATGACGACGTCGACCTCGGCGGCCTGCTTGCGGAAGAGCGCCATCTCGGCCTCGACGAAGGCCGGCGACATCTCCTTCGCGTAGCCTCCGCCCCCCTCGCCCTCCTCCGCCACCGTCACCTCGAGGAACTCCCCGCCCATCGACTTCACCTGGTCGCGCACCGCGGCCCGCGTGTCGAACGCGCGCACCACCGCGCCGAGCCCCTTGGCCGCGCCGAGCGCCGCGAGGCCCGCCACGCCCGCGCCGATCACCAGCACCTTGGCGGGCGCCACCTTGCCGGCCGCCGTCATCTGCCCGCAGAAGAAGCTGCCGAAGTGGTGGGCCGCCTCGATGACCGCGCGGTAGCCCGCGATGTTGGCCATCGACGAGAGCGCGTCCATCTTCTGCGCGCGCGAGATGCGGGGCACCTGGTCGATCGCGAGCGCCGTGACGTTGCGCGCCGCCAGCCGCGCCACCAGCTCCCCGTTGCGCGCCGGCCAAAGGAACGACACCAGCGTCGCCCCCTCGGGCACGAGCTCGGCCTCGTCGCGGCCGTCCTCCCGCACCGACGGCGGCCGCACCTTGAGGACGACGTCGGCGCCCGCCCACGGGTCGTCGACCACCGCCGCGCCCGCGGCTTCGAAGAGCCGATCGGGCGTCGCCGCGCGGTCGCCGGCGCCGCGCTCCACCGCCACCTCGAAGCCCATCGCGACGAGCTTCTTCACGCTGTCGGGAGACGCCGCGACCCGACGCTCCCCGGGGAGGATCTCCTTCGGGATTGAGACCCGCATCCGACGCACCGCTTCTGCCCGCCGGTTGGGATGAGGGCGGGCGGCGCGGAGTGTCGCGGCCCGGTCGCGCGGGTGTCAACGAACAACGTCGCCGGGCGTTGGCAACGTCTCGACCCGGCGCGGCCATCCGTGCGAGAGTCGGCGCCACCGAACGAGCGGAGGACGAGCGACGTGGCAGCGAAGACGACGTGGGCGGCGGTTCTGTGTGCGGCAACGGTTGCGCTGGCGGGGCGCGCGGCGCACGCGACGCACCCGGACTACGAAGGCGAGCGGGGCCTCGAGCTCTCGCTCTTCGGGGGCATAGGCGGGGCCTTCACCCACGACGAGGGCGTCTTCCTCCCGACCACCAGCCTGCCGCGCGCGGAGTTCTCCGAGCCCTACGACTCCTTCGGGCCGAGCTTCGCGGGCGACCTCGCGGCGGGCTGGCGCTTCGCGCCGTACGTCAGCGCGGGCCTCCGCGGCGGCTACCAGGCGCTCACCACCGCCAACGTGTTCACCTCCGCGGAGGCCGGCCTCGGCCCCACGGACACCATCCGCGCCTTCCACGTCGGCGCCTACGGCCGCGTGTACCCGATGGCCTTCTTCAACGGCTCGCGCCACAACCCCCGCGTCTTCTTCGACTCGTGGGGCGACCGCCGCCGCTTCGAACCGTGGCTCTCGGTCGGCGTCGAGTACATGCAGTTCCACCGCGGCCGCACCTACGGCGACGTGCGCTTCCAGGGCTCCTCCGCCTCGTGGACCACCCACTACCTCGGCATCCCCGTCGGCGTCGGCGTCGAGTACCGCCTCTTCCAGCCCCTCGCCGTCGGCCTCGGCTTCACCGTCACCCCGCTCGTCGCCGGCGGCGCCGACGAGGACAAGGTCATCCGGCAGATCACCACCGGCTCCGACACCACCTCGCAGAGCGCCCGCTCCTACGCCCCCGCGGCGGACGCCAACGCCGCGTTCTCCGTCACCCTCAACGTCCGCTACACCCTCACCCTCGGGGAGTAGCCGTGGCAGACGACTTCACCCATCGCGCCCTCCGCGCCGCCGGCAAGCCCGTCCACCGCATGGGCCTCGCGTGCAACTACGGCATCGACGGCCGCGGCTTCGCGCGCGCGGTCGAGCGCGGCGTCAACTACTTCTTCTGGACGCCCTTCCGCACCGGCGCGGTCACCCCCGTGCTGGTCGAGAAGCTCAAGGCCGACCGCGCCCGCTACGTCGTCGCCACCGGGCCCACGCTGGGCTTCTTCGGCGGCGGCGTGCGCTCGGGCTGCGAGAAGCTCCTGCGCGCCCTCGGGACGGACTACCTCGACGTCTTCCAGCTCTTCTGGCTGGGCGTCACCTCCGCCCTCACCGACGGCACCGTCGACGAGCTCCAGAAGCTCAAGGCCGAGGGCAAGATCCGCTCGATCGGCGTCTCCATCCACGACCGCGAGCGCGCCGGCCGCCTCGCCGAGGACTCCGCCTTCGACCTCTTCATGATCCGCTACAACGCCGCCCACCCCGGCGCCGAGCGCGACATCTTCCCGCACCTCGCGAAGCGCCAGCCCTCGGTGACCGCGTACACCGCCACCTCGTGGCGCAAGCTCCTCAAGCGCCCGCGGGGCTGGACGGGCGACGCGATGACCGCCGGCGACTGCTACCGCTTCTGCCTGTCGTCCCCGCACGTCGACGTCGTGCTCACCGGCCCCGCCGACGAGCGCGAGCTCGACGAGAACCTCTCCGCCCTCGACAAGGGCCCCCTCACCGACGACGAGATGAAGTGGATGCGCGACTTCGGCCGCGCCGTCCACGGGTAGCGGCCGTCACCCGATCGCGATCATGTCGAGGAGCTCCGGGTGGTCGAGCGACTTCCCCGAGCCGAGCACCACGGCGCTGATCGGGTCGTCGGCGACCATCACCGGGAGCCCCGTCTCCTCGCGCAGCAGCACGTCGAGGTTGCGCAGGAGCGCGCCGCCGCCGGTGAGCACGATGCCCTTGTCCTTGATGTCGGAGCTGAGCTCCGGGGGCGTCTTCTCGAGCGCGCCCATCACCGCCTCGACGATCGAGTTGATCGGCTCGGCCAGCGCGTCGCGCACCTCGTCGGAGTTGACCACCACCGTGCGCGGCACGCCCGCCACCAGGTCGCGGCCCTTCACCTCCATCGAGAGCGCCTCGTCGAGGGGGTAGGCGTTGCCCACCTGGCACTTCACCCGCTCGGCCGTCTGCTCGCCGATGAGGAGGTTGTAGTTGCGGCGCATGTACGCGATGACGGCCTCGTCCATCTTGTCGCCGCCCACGCGGATCGACTGCGAGTACACGATGCCGCCGAGGGAGATCACCGCCACCTCGGTGGTGCCGCCGCCGATGTCGACCACCATGTTGCCGGTGGCCTCGGTGACGGGCAGCCCCGCGCCGATCGCCGCCGCCATCGGCTCCTCGATGAGGTGGACCTCGCGCGCGCCGGCGCTCTCGGCGCTCTCGCGCACCGCCCGCTTCTCCACCTCGGTGATGCCGAAGGGGACGCAGATGACGATGCGGGGCTTCACCAGCGTCTTGCGGTTGTTGGTCTTCTGGATGAAGTACGCGAGCATCGCCTCGGTGATTTCGAAGTCGGCGATGACCCCGTCGCGCAGCGGCCGGACGGCCTGCACGCTCCCGGGCGTGCGCCCGAGCATCTCCTTGGCCTCGCGGCCCACCGC
The DNA here is from genome assembly GCA_046351555.1 of Polyangiales bacterium. GTDB lineage: Bacteria > Myxococcota_A > Polyangia > Polyangiales > CAISKJ01. The sequence goes on along the minus strand of JAXLYI010000015.1, from coordinate 46,043 downwards.
GCGGACGGTCTTCACGCCGCGCTCGTCGCGCTGCACCGCCACCACCGACGGCTCGCACGACACGATCCCCTTGCCGCGGACGTAGATGAGCGTGTTGGCGGTTCCGAGGTCGATCGCCAGATCGTTCGAGAACAGTCCGCTCACCCAGTCAAAGAGCATTCGGGGGGAGATCCTTCCTTCAGGGGCGCGAGGCGCACGCGCACCATGCGGGCGCGGGCCGCGGGTATAACAACTTCCCCCGGCGCTGGCTACCCTCGATTTTCAGAGGGGCCGCCGCGCGGGGGCGCCTCCCTACCGCGGTCGAGGCCCCCCGCGCAACCTCCCGTCAGCCCCCGAGGGCCCGCGCCACCTGGAAGACGGCGACCGCGAGCCCGAAGCCCACGGCGTACGTCCACGCGAGGGTGAAGAGGGCGTAGCGCCACGAGCGGGTCTCGCGCCGCACCGCCGCGAAGGTGCTGATGCACTGGCAGGCGACGACGAAGAAGGCCATCAGCGCGAGGCCGTGGGCGGGGGTGTAGCGGGGCCTCCCCGCGGGGTCGCGCGCGGCGCGGAGGGCGACGGCCACCTGGTCGACGGACTCGTCGTCGGCGTCCTCGATCCCGTAGATGACCCCGAGCGTGCCCACCATGAACTCCCGCGCGCCGAACGACGCGACGAGCCCGATGTTCATGCGCCAGTCGAAGCCCGCGGCGCGGGTGACGGGCTCGAGCGCGCGCCCGACGCCCGCGGCCACGCTGTGCTGCATCTCCGCGGCCGCGGCGGGGAGGTGGCTGGTGTCGCCCGCGCGGTCGAAGCGGGCGGGCATCGGCACGTGCAGGAGCGCCCAGAGGATCGCGCTGCCGACGAGGATGGTGGTGCCGACGTCCTTGAGGAAGCGGGCGCCGGCGCGCCACGCCGAGCGGCCGACGACGCGGGCCTGCGGGCGCTGGTAGGCGGGCATCTCGAGCACGAGCGGGAGACGTCGGCCGCGCGTGACGCCCCGCTGGAGCACCGCGCCGGCGACGAGCCCCGCGCCGACGCCGGCGGCGTAGAGCGCGACGAAGAGGGCCGCGCGCCCGGCCGCGCCGACGCCGGGGAAGAAGGCCGCGATGAGCACGCCGTAGGTGGGGATGCGCGCCGAGCACGTCATCAGCGGGATGACGAGGATGGCGGTGAGACGCTCGCGCGGGTCGCGGATGATGCGCGTGGCGCTGATGGCGGGGATCGCGCAGGCGTGCCCGGTGAGCAGCGGGACGAACGAGCGCCCCCCGAGCCCGAAGCGACGCAGCAGCCGGTCGACCAGAAACACCCCCCGCGCCAGGTACCCCGACGCGTCGAGGAACTCCATCGCCACGGTGAGGAGCACGATCTGCGGGAGGAAGGTGAGCACCGTCCCCGCGCCGCCGAGCAGCCCGTCGACCACGAACGACCGCGCCCCCGCGTGGGCGATGCGCGGCCCGACGACGCCCGCCACGCCCCGCACCGCCGCGTCGACCGCCGCCGACGCCGGGTCGGCCACCAAAAACACCGCCGTGAAGAGCGCCCCCATCAGCGCGAGGAAGAGCGCGGGGCCCCACCACGGGTCGAGCAGCCAGCGGTCGAGCCGCGCCGTCCGTTCTCTCGCGCGCAGCGCCGTCGGCGACGTCGTCGCGGACGCGTCGCGCAGGCACCGACGTCCCAGCGCGTCGGGGTCGACCTCGTGGGCTCGCGCGGCCGGCAGCGAGCGCACTCGGGCCGCCTCGCGCACCAGCCGGAGCACCGCGTCGCGGCTCTCGTCCTTCCGCGCGTCGACCAGCACCGCGCGCACGCCGAACGCGTCCTCGATCGCGGCCACGTCGAGCGAGCGCCCCTCGGCCTCGAGCACGTCGCGCCGCGTGACCGCCAGCACCAGCGGGAGCCCCTCGGCCGCGAGCTCGCGCGTCAGCCGGAGCCCGAGCGCGGGCGTCGCGCCGTCCATCACCTGAACCACCACGGTCGCCCCGGTCTTGCCGCGCAGCCCGTCGAAGAAGCGCCTCGCGTGGGCCTCCTCCGTGTCGTCCCCCCGCGCGTGGAGCGAGTAGAATCCAGGCAGGTCGGCCACCCGGTAGCGCGCCCCCTCGTGAACCAGCGCGGCCTCGAGCACGTCGACCGTGACGCCCGGGAAGTTCCCCACCTTCGCGTCGCCGCCCGTAAGCTGGTTGTACACGCTCGATTTGCCCGCGTTGGGCCGGCCCACCAGCACCACCGTAACGTCACCAGGAACCGCCGCGCCGGGCGCCTCCGCGGGCTCGCAGTGGTCGCTCACGGCGCCCCCGGGGCGAGCGCGATGTGCTCGGCAAGCGCGCGGTCGATCGCCACCTCGACGCCCGTGTCGACCCGCACGTGGAGCGGCCCGCCGAACGGCGCCCGCCGCAGCACCGTCACCGCGCGCCCCGGCGACACCCCGATCCCGTCGAGCGTGGCGGCGTCGTCCGCGGGGACGTCCAGCGAAGCGATCATCCGCGAAACACCCGTCGCCAGCCCGGCAAGCGAATCATTCATGAACTTGAGAACCACTATCACCAACCGGGATGGGCCCGCAATGGGGGCATGGGCAAACGCTGCTCAGGTCTCGGGGCGCAGCCAGGCGTCGAGCCAGGCGAGGAGCTTCGCCTCGTCGAGGGGCTGGGCGCGGTACCCGACGTAGAGGTCGGGGCGGAGGACGTAGGCGCACTCGGTGGCGGCGCCGTAGCGGGCCTCGAGCTCGCCGTCGGGGTCGAGCACCACGGCGATCTCGGCGGGGAGCTCCGCGGGGCGCGTCGCGCGCGGGGTGACCACGGTCACGTCGACCGCGCCGGCGTGGCGCTCGCGCACCGCGGCGGCGACGGAGGCGAAGCGCTGGTACCCCTCGGCGCTGTCGCTGCGGCCGTCGAACAGGAGCACGTTGAAGCGCCGCGTGTCGAGCGCTTCGAAGAGGCTTCGGGTGCCGGGCTCGCCGGCGACGGTGGCGCGTCCGTCGCGCGCGCGCCGCCCCGCCGCGGGCGCCTTGTCGAACGCGCGGACCGAGCCCACCGTCGGCGTCTCCCCGCCGGCCGCCGTGCCGATGCGCGCCTGGAGCACGCTGGTGGTGTGCTCCTGGGAGAGCGGGCCGTTCTCGTAGTGGACGCTGAGCTCGCTCACCTCGTTGGCGACGCGCTGCTGCACCACCTCGAGGCCCGTGAGGAAGCGCGCCACCTCGTCGCGGACGCCCCGCGCCAGCGCGCCCTTCACCGTCGCCGCCCGCGTCGCCGCGTCGGTGCCGCGCAGCACCGCCTGCCCCGCCGCGTGGCGCTCGGCGTGGTACGTGTCGAGCAGCTTCGAACGCGCGTGGCCGCGGTGCACCATCGCCAGCTTCCACGCGAGGTTGTGGGCGTCCTGCATCCCGGTGTTCATCCCCTGGCCGCCGGCGGGGCTGTGGATGTGGGCGGCGTCTCCGGCGAGCAGCACGCGGTCGTCGCGGTACGACCCCACCTGCCGGCAGTGGACGCGGAAGCGCGACGACCACGCCATGTCCGAGAGCTTCGCGCCGAGGCCCGTGCGCCGGCTGAAGGCCGCCTCCACCTCGTCGAGCGTCGGGGCCTCGGCCCCCTCCCCTCCCCCCGACAGCACCACCCGCCAGAGCCCGCTCGGCAGCGGGAAGCACGCCGCCAGGCCGTCCTCCGCGAACCACGTCGAGATCCGGTCGTCGCGCGTGTCCCAGTCGACCCGCAGGTCGGCGAGGAGGAAGCGCTCCTCGTACGTGCTCCCTTCGAACGGCAGCCCGAGCGCCTTTCGCACCGCGCTGTGGGCGCCGTCGCAGCCCACCAGCCACGACGCGCGCGCCGTCAGCGCCTCGCCGTCGCGCGTGAGGCGCGCGGTCACGCCCGAGCCGTCCTGCCGGAAGCCCGCGAGCGAGACCCCGCGCTCCACCGCGCCGCCGAGCGCCGCGAGCGCCTCGGCGAGCACCGCCTCCGTCTCGGACTGCGGGACGCAGAGCGCGAAGGGGTACGCCGTGTCGAGCTCGTCGAAGTCCGCGCGGACGAGCGCCTCGCCGTTGGACCACAGCGTCGCGCCGCGGAGCTTGCGGCCGCGGGCGATCAGCGCGTCGGCGCGGCCCATCTGCGCGAGCGCCTCCAGCGTGCGGGCGTGCACCACCACCGCCTTCGACCAGGGCGACGGCTCCGCCGCGGCGTCGACGATGCGAACCGTGAGGCCGTGCCGCAAAAGCTCGCTCGCCAGCGTGAGGCCCGTCGGCCCCGCGCCGACCACCAGGACGTCCGTCTGCGCGTCGTTCATGGCGCCGACAGTAGCCAAAGGCGGCGCGGCGGGGCGCCGAAATCACGCGCCCGTCGGAGGGCGACCCGGGCGCGAGACTTTCAGCGCGCGCGCCGGGGCCCAACGGTGATAGAAACGTCGCGGCATGAGGGCTCTCGTGATCGACGCCGTCCCCCCGGGGCCGGTCGAGGAGGTCGTTTCCGCCGTCCGCCGCCGGGGCCACGACGCGCGCGCCGGCGCCGTCACCGACGAGGACGCCTTCGACCTCCTGGTGCTGGTCGACGGCGACGGCGACGCGTCCGCGCTGCCCGCGCTCTGCCGCGAGGCGCGCGCGCGCCACGGCGACGCCTTCCTCCTCGCGCTGCTCGCCGCGCCGTGGGACGAGCGCGCGGAGGCGGCGCTCGACGCCGGGCTCGACGACTACACCCCGCTCCCCTTCGACGCGCGGCGCTTCGACGCGCGGCTGCGGGTGGTCGAGCGCGCGATCGACCGGCGCGCGCGGCGCCGCGAGACGCTCGAGCTCCAGCAGCAGCTCATGCTCGCCGACCGGCTGGTGTCGGTCGGCACGCTCGCCGCGGGCGCCGCCCACGAGATCAACAACCCGCTCACCTACGTCATCGCCAACCTGGAGTTCGCCGCGCGCCTCGTCAACGCGCCGCAGAGCGCCGACATCAACGCGGCGGCGGAGGGCAGGGCCCGGCTGCGGCGCTCGCTCAACTACGCCCGCGAGGGCGCCGAGCGCGTCCGCCAGATCGTCAAGAACCTCCGCACCTTCTCCCGCGGCGACGAAGACCGCCGCGGCCCCGTGCTCGTCGAGGACGTCCTCGAGTCGAGCGTCGACATGGCGTGGAACGAGATCCGCCACCGCGCCCGCCTCGTCCGCGAGTTCGGCCCCGTCCCCGCGGTGATCGCCAACGAGGCGCGCCTCGGCCAGGTCTTCCTCAACCTCCTGCTCAACGCCGCCCAGTCGATCCCCGAGGGGCGCGTCGCCGACCACCGCATCCGCGTCGCGACGCGCGAGCAGGGCGACCGCGTCGTCGTCGAGATCGGCGACACCGGCGTCGGCATCCCCCCCGCCGTGCTCGAGCGCATCTTCGACCCCTTCTTCACCACCAAGCCCGTCGGCGAGGGCACCGGCCTCGGCCTCTCCATCTGCCACGGCATCGTCACCAGCCTCGGCGGCGCCATCGAGGTCGACTCCACCCCGGGCCACGGCAGCACCTTCCGCGTGCTCCTGCCCGCGAGCCACCGCGCCCCCGCCGACGACCCCTCGCGCCCGCCGCGCCCCGCGCTCCCGCCGCGCCGCGCGCGCGTGCTTTTGGTCGACGACGAAGCGAGCCTGCGCACCTCGCTCGCGCAGATCCTCGCCACCGAGCACGACGTCCGCGAGGTGGGCTCCGGCGCCGAGGTGCTCGACCTCCTGCGCGGCGGCGAGCGCTACGACGTGCTCCTCTGCGACCTGATGATGCCCGAGATGTCCGGCATCGACCTCTTCGACGCCATCGAGGCCCTCGACCCCGCGCAGGCCCGCCGCGTGATCTTCCTCACCGGCGGCGCCTTCACCCCGCGGGCGCAGGAGTTCATGGCCCGCGTGCCCAACCCCCGGCTCGAGAAGCCCTTCGACATCGACGAGCTCATGCACATGATCCGCAAGGTGGTCCCTTGACCGTGCTTCCGTCCGCCGCCCTCCGCGCCCTCCTCGCCGACGCCCTCCCCCCCGACGCCCTCTCCGACGACCCCGACGACCTCGCCACCTACGGGCGCGACTGGACGAAGGTCTACGCGCCCGCGCCCTCGCTCGTCGCCTTCCCACGCTCGACCGACGAGGTGGCCGCCGTCCTCGCCCGCTGCGACGCCAACGGGGTCGCGGTGGTGCCCTCGGGCGGTCGCACGGGCCTCGCCGGCGGCGCCGTCGCGCGCAACGGGGAGCTGGTGCTCTCGCTCGCGCGGATGCGCGCGATGGGCCCGGTCGACCCGGTGGCCCTCACCGTCCACGTCGAGGCCGGCGCGGTGACGGAGGCCGTCCACCACCACTGCGCGCCCCACGGGCTCACGTGGCCGGTGGACTTCGCTTCGAAGGGGTCGAGCCAGGTCGGCGGCAACATCGCCACCAACGCGGGCGGCGTGAAGGTGATCCGCTACGGACTCACCCGCCAGTGGGTGCTCGGCCTCGTGGTGGTCACCGCCCGCGGCGACGTCCTCCGCCTCAACGGCGCCCTCGAGAAGAACAACACCGGCCTCGACCTCCGCCAGCTCTTCATCGGCACCGAGGGGACGCTCGGGGTCATCACCGAGGCGACGCTCAAGCTCACGCGGCTCCCTCCGCCGCAGACGGTTCTGCTCCTCGGCGTGAGCGACCTGCAGGCGGTGCTCGCGCTCTTCGATGCAGCGCGGCGCGGGCCCTTCACGCTGAGCGCGTTCGAGTTCTTCACCGACCGCTGCCTCGCGCGGCTGCGACGGCACCGCAGCGTGAAGCCCCCGTTCGACACGGAGTGCACCCACTACGTGCTGATGGAGGTCGAGCCCAACGACCCCGACGCGCTCTCGTCGTGGGCCGCGAAGCTCTTCGAAGACGGCCTCGCGCTCGACGGAACCATGTCCCAGGACGGCACCCAGGCCGCCGCGCTCTGGGCGCTCCGCGAGGGCATCTCCGAGTCGCTCTCGGCGACGGGCCTCCCGCACAAGAACGACATCGCGCTCCCCCTCGCCGCGCTCCATACGTTCTGCAACGAGCTGGAGGCGCTGCTGGCCGAGCGCTACCCCGACTGGGAGCTCTGCCTCTTCGGGCACATCGGCGACGGCAACCTCCACGTCAACGTGATGAAGCCCGACGCGATGGCGAAGGACGACTTCCTCGCGAAGACGCACGAGGCCGACGCGCACATGTTCGAGCTGGTCCGCCGCCACCACGGCAGCGTCTCGGCCGAGCACGGCATCGGGCTCCTGAAGAAGCCCTGGCTCGGCCACACGCGCTCGCCCGCGGAGCTGGAGTTGTTCCGCGCCTTCAAGCGCGCGCTCGACCCGAACAACACGCTCAACCCGGGCAAGGTGATCGACCCGTAGCGGGCGGCTACTTCGCCGCGCGCAACGCCGCGAGCTGCGCTTCGAGCGCGGCCACCTTCTCCTTGAGGGCTGCGGCTTCGACGTGAGCGCGATCCGCCTCCTCGGCCTCGGTGGGCCAGAGCTTCGTGCCCGCCTCGTCATCCGCGATGCGCAGCAACATCCCGTCGCCCTTCACCACGAGCCACGCCTGGAAGTACGCGCTCCACGCGGGCCCGTCGCCCACGTACACGCGTCGGAAGTCGCCGGCCTTGCCGCGCTCCCACACCTGGAGCCCCCACGGCCCCCCGTCGTCGTCCGGCCCGAAGCGCTGCGGGTCGAACACCCACAGCTCCTGCACCCCCGCCGCCGCGTACTTCCGCGGGCCCACGCGGTAGTCCTTCTCCGGGTTGTCGAGGCTCACCACCTCGCACGCCACCTTCGGCGCCTCGTCGCCCTCCACCCACGTCCGCAGGCTGCGCAGCTCGCGCGCGGGCGTGGCGGGCGGCGGCTCCAGCAGGCACACGTCGGGGTCGACGCCGACGCGCGGGTGCGCCTCGTCCCAGCGGACCGCGAGGTCGCGGTAGACGGCGACCGCACGGCCCACCCGCCTCGCCCACGCGCGCCACGTCGACTCGAGGGCGCGGGTGGCATCGTTCTGCACTGCGCTGACCGGCATCTGCTCGTCCTCCAGCACCCAGGAGGGGTGCGAGTAGGGGACCTCGAACGTGAGCTCGACCCGCTTGCGCGCCTGCGTCATCGGTGGCCGCTGCCTTTCCAAGCGCGAACCTACCACGGTGCGTGAGTCGGCTTCGAAGGGCGGCGGAGAGGACAGGCTCATGGGCGGCGATGCTCCTGCGGTGGTCCTGTCCACGACGCGTGCCGACGTGAAATCCACGGCGCTTTCGCACGCGGGGGTGGCGGTTCTGGGGTGGCGGAGGGTGGCGACGGGGTGGCGGTGGTGGCGGCCGCCACCCGCCCTAGGGACGAGCTCGCGCAGGCGCCTGCGCGAGCTCGTCCCTAGCCCACGCATCCCCCGCGTGTGCGCCGCCGTTCCGCGAGAAGCCACCGCATGAAGCCCGTCGGCACTGCGACCAGAAACGCGCTCAACGTCGCCCCATGAGCGAAGCGACGGGCGCCAGATCGAGCAGTTGAAGCACCCGCTCTGTCGTGGCCGGCCGCAGATGCGCGAGGTCGTTGCGGATGTCCGCGAGCAGCCTCAGCCATCGGCACGCCTCCTCGGCGCCATCGCCACCCCGGAGTCGCTCCACGAGATGGGCGACCTCCAACTCGTCGGGAGAGGTGATCACGTGCCCCGTCGCCGTCCGGAGGGGCGCACGGCGCAGCGAGGCTTCCAGGTGCGGGCGCCAGCGCATGACGGCCGCCCAGCGCTCATCCTCGATGTAGGGCAGGAGCACCTGCACGCCGGCGCGCCAGAGGTGGCGTTGGAGTTCTCTCGCGCGTTGGTCGTCCATGGCCAGCCGGGCGACGTGCGCGCGAAGGTGGCCGTCCACCAGATGCGCGCTCCCGTGCTCGAGGCGCGGCGGATCGTCCAACGACCAGGCTGCCCGAGCCGCGTAGTCACGCAGGTGTCCGTGCGGACTCAACAGATCGACGGTGTCACGGTCGTGCAGGAGCACCGCGAGCTCGAGGTCGCCGCCCGCCAACTCCGCGATGAGCGCCTCGCGCAGGTGTTCGTGGAGGCCGCTCGGGCCCGCCGCGCTCTCGGCCCAGGTGCCGCGAACGAGCGTCCGCACGTCGAGCCCGCTCACGACGTCACGCCACCGCCGAACCCGCAGCGCCGGCCCCTCACTGGGAAGCTCTCCTCGCTCCTCATAGACAACCACGCAGAGCTGGCCGCAGGCCCCCTCCGCACGGTTGCGGACGAGGTCGGCGTAGCGCGCGGCCACGGCGAGCCACGGCTCGGGATCCGGGTCGTCGCAGACGTCGACGAACGCGACGCACCCCTGGAAGGCCTCGCACTCGGCGAGCGTCCGCGCGTTCACCGCGCCATCCGGCCGCGGGAGGCGGCAGGCGCGATAGAGAGCGTCGACGGGCGGGGCGCTCTGATCCTGGCGCACCGCCGCCACGGTCAGGGAGGTGTGGCGGTAGAGGAAGCGCTCGAGCGCGGGCGCGAAGCCGCGCGGGTGGAGCCGGGGTAGCGCCACGACGACGCAAGCCCCGCGGCGGATGTCGTCGCACACCGAGAGGAGGAAGCTGCGTGGGCCGAAGAGCTCGGTCCACGGGATCGTCACGCCGGGCACCGCGTCAGCAGCTTCGCGAGCATCGGGTCGAGGCGCCAACCGGCGGGCTCTTCGTGGGCGAAACGGAGCAGTTGCGCCCAGGCCAGCGTGTGGTTCACCTCGTTGCGGTCGAGGCCGTCGGCGACCTTGACGAGGTCATTCGGGGACACCGCCTCGCCGTACTCCGCGAGCGCACGGAGCGTAGCCCGCGCGGCGCTGGGGATCTCGAAGCGCCGAAGGATTTGAGGCGCGTCGAGCGCGTCCTCCACCGCCCCCAGGACGTGCTTCCATGAGGCCCCCTGCCGGTCGTGGACCTCCCTGCCCACGCGGTGGAGCACGTAGCTCCAACCGCCGGAAACCGCCATCACCGCCTTCGTGCAGGCGTCCTGCTCGCCGGCGCCGAGGGCGAGCTCGTCGCGCCACCGATTGACGAAGCGTTCGTCCCAGGGGCCGAGCGAGAGCACGCTCGCGCCTTCGAACTCGGAGACGAGCCTGCCTTCCCCAACCGCCTCCCACGCCCTCTCCGGAGAGCCGACAAAGAGCACCCGGACGTGCGACTTGACGCTGTCGAGCCCCTTCGTTTTCTCGGTCGCGAGACGGACCCATTCAGGGCGCCAGCCGACGGAGTCATCGACGACCAGTAGCGTCAGCGGTTCACCCCGGCGGGAGCTGGTAGCCCCGTGCAGCCACCGCTCGAACTCGTTGCGGCTCCGGGTGCTCGCCTCCCCCTTCGAGAAGATCACCTGCGGCACCTCACGGCGGATCACCGAGCGGCTGAGACACCGCGAGACCGACTCCACGTCGGCGATCTTGCCGCCGAAGAGCACCACGACGCCGTGCTGCCCCTCCAGGATCTGCGACTCCTGTCGCGCCGTGAGCGCGCTGCGCTCCCAGGAGCGGTCCTCGCTCACCATCCGGCGGAAGGTGTGGGGCTCGTACCCCGTCTCAGGTGTGCGCTGCGCGGCGTCGAGCAGGTTCTCTTCAACGTCTCCGAGCAGGTGAACGACGTTCGAGCTCCGAAGCACGTACCGCTGCCCGGTGCTCCGCAGGATCCCGAGGCCCACCATCTCGTCGAGCAGCGTCTCGAACGCCTCCAACGTCGGGTCGCGGCGGAAGCCGGGCTCCCACCAGTACAAGGCCTCGTCGCGGACCGTCGACACGGAGACGCCCACGCGCGCGTACTCGCGCTCGACCTTGATGCGGTGCGCGATGCAGAGCGCGAGCACCCGATAGCGAACGTCGAGGTCGAGCGTCCACGTAAAGCGCTCCTCGATGGCCCTCTGGAGCGCCCGGTTGCGGAAGGCGTGCTCGACGTCCGCGGCGCGGATCACGTACGGTGGGGTGTGGGCGGGCCCCTGCGCGCTCGCATCGCGCGACTGGATGTGCGCCAGGAGCTGCTGGCAGAAGAGCTGAACGAGACTGGGGTACCAGTTGGTGTGGCCGAGGATGCGCGTGACCACGTCCGTGGATTCGAAGCGGTAGCCCAGCGCGCGGAGCGGCTCGACGATCAGGTTGTAAGCCTCCCTCGCCTCGCCCCCCTCGATGAGGGGGCCGACGCAGAGCGGCGTACCGAGGTGCGCGAGGGGCGAGTTCGGATCGCGGGCCGTCCGCTGGACGTTGTGCAGGCCCGCGAAGACCACCTTGAAGCGCCGCCCGGTGCGCTCCATCAGGTCCTTGAGACGCATGACGTTGGGGTAGCGCCCGCTCTCCCGGGCGTCGCCCTCGAGGAAGCGATCGGACTCGTCGAGGAGGAGGACGATCCGGCGATCGGGATGCGCCAGCCACGCCGAAATCCGCTCCTTGAGCCCCGGCCAGGCGGCGGTCCGGCCGAGCTCGGGGATATCGGCTTGGAGCGTCGACGCGATGACCTGGAACAACCCGTCGAGCGGCAAGGCCTCGCCGACGCCCGCGACCTTGAGGTCGATCACCTTCACCACTACGCCGCGCTCGGGATGGTGATGCGTGCGCTCGACGTGGCGGAGCAGCGCGGTCTTGCCGAGCTGGCGCCCGCCGTACACGAGGCAGGTGCCGTCGGGATCGAACACCTGCCGCGCCGCGTCGCGGCGACCGTAGAACATCTCCGGCGAGACCTGCCCTGCCGTGGTCGTGTAGGGCTCCGCGGTGGTGAACGGAAGCGCGCACGAGAACGCCACCGCGAGACGCGCCCGGTGGCGGTGCCTCGCCGACAGCGCGCACAGGGTGACGTACAAGAACAGCGCCTCGTCAACCACCACGAGGCGGACGTGCTCGTCGCGGCTGGTCGCGGCGAGGCGCCGGCGCTCCGGAACGGAGAGGGTCCCGTGGGCCCCGTCGCCGCCCACGTAGAGCACGACCGTCGCGCGCCCCGGCACGCTCTGCTGTTTCGCCGCCGCCACGAGTTCGGTGGGGCTCTGCGCGCCCCACGCGCACACCACCCGGTAGCATCCCTGGACCGACGAACCGAACTGGTGCAACGGGCACCGCGCGCGGTCTCGCACCGGGGCCGTGGCGACGTCGAAGACCTGCTGCCACTCCACGTTGCGGGGGCCCGCGCGGTGGGTCGTCACCTCGCTGGCGTCGACGGCTTCGAACCCGAGCGCCTCCAGCACCTGCTTCAACAGCTCGGTGCGATTGCCCGCGCGGTTTGCGAGCGAGATCCAGGCCCGGAGGCCCCCGACCGCCGACTCCGAGGACGCCGCGAGGTCGTCGAAGCCGAGCAGGCGCTGCTGCTGGATCGCGTCGATCTCCGGGCGCCCCAACCCTCCCCGCCCCGACGCGCGCAGGTGCTCGGACCACGCGTTGATGAACGCGGGGAAGAACTCCGTCAGCGAGTCGACGTCCTCGCCCTGCGCGGGGATGCTCCCGTTCTTCTCGTACTGGGCGATGTACTCCTCCGCGGCGATGAGGTCGCCGCCGTCCAGCGCACGCTCGATCCGCGACCGCACGTCCTCCTGCAGCTCGTCGCCGAGCTGCGCCCGGACGGCCGCGACCCGCTCCTCGCGGGCCCGGGAGATCTTCTCCTCCAAGCGCCGCAGCTCCGCCTCGAGCGCCTCGTAGCTGTCCTCCGGCGTCGACAGCCCGCCCAGGTTGCGGTCGAATTCGTCGCGCTCGCCCTGCCCGATGAGGCCTTCCAAGATGGCCCGCTCCAGCTTGTCGCGGGCGCGCGCGACCTTGTTGTTCACGTCGTGGGCCCTGCTCTTGCGGGCCTCCTCGTAGCGTCGGCGGTGCCGCTCGCACTCCGAGGCCTCGGCGTCCTCCTCCAGGAAGGGCAGCGCCTCCGCCGCGGCGCGGAGGTCACCGCGCAGGAGCGCCGCGTCGAAGCGGTCGGCGAGCTCCGGCCGCCCGTCGCACACGTGCCGCGCGATCGCCTGCACCGCGCCCTCCGCGGGCGGCTCGAGCTCGGCCGTCGAGAGCCCCGGGATGGCGGCGAGCGGCTCTCTCAGGAGGCGGCCCACCGTCGCGGCGAACGGCGCGCCGTCCACCGCGTTGGCGGGCGTGCCGAGGATGGCGAGCATGCCCTCGATCGTCTCGCGGGCCGCCTGCGCCGCCGCCGTCAGGTCGAGCGGCCAGGCGGGGTTGGGCGCGACGCAGGCGAGCGCCGCCTTGAGCGCGGGGTGCAGGTCGCGGCCGAACTGCAGCCCGCGCTGGTCCTTCCCCGAGTCCGAGCTCCGCAAACGCTCCACGGCCTCGAGCCACCGGTCGACCAGGGAGACGAAGTCCGCGACCTCGCGGCGCAGCTCGTGGAGCGCCGCGCCGACGATCGGCTCGGTGAGCGCGGCGCTCGGATTGTTCCGCCGGTCGTACTCCTCGATCTTGCGGTCGACCAGCACCTGCTCGCGCCAGCGGTCGACCTCGGCGCGGAGGTGGGCCACCTCCCCGATCCGCTCGTGCCGGATCATGTCGACCATGTCGCCCAGCGGGCCGCCGGGCTGCATCCAGCGCCGCCAGATCCAGGTGGCCCGCTGGAACTTCACCGTCTTGACGCGCTTGCGCTCCCGCCAGTCGCGCGCGCTCCCCTCGACCGCCCGGAGCCCCTCGTCGGCCGCGCGCCGGTCGGGCATCGCCGTCAACCTCGCCCCCATCTGTCGGTACTTCACGATCACCGCGCGGAGCGCGTCCACCGGACCGAAGGGGTCGCCGATCTCGACCTGGCTGAGGTGCTGGACCGCGACGCCGTCCTGCAGGATGACCGCGCCCCGCGCGCAGGCCGCGAACGCGAGGAGCGCCAGGGCGCGCCGCCGGGCACCCGCGCACGCGCGCAGGCGATCGACGTCCGCCTGGAAGTCCTCGCGCGTCGCCTCCATCTCGCCAAGCGCGCCGTCGTCGGCCTCGGTGCCGAGCACGCGCGTCAGCGCGACCCAACGCACCGTGGCGGCGGGCAGCGGCGCGAGCTCCGACGCGTCGTCGGCGCGGTCGCAGCGCGCGACCGCGTACGCCAGGCCGTACTCCCGTTCGCGGAGCAGCGTCCACCCGAGCGCGCGGACGGCGTCGGGGGCGTTGCTCGCGCCGAGCGCTTCCTCCGCCGCCTGCGCGAGCGGGTATACGCCCGGCCACGCGATCGCCGCGGGCCTCGACGCGGGCGAGGCGGATACGCCGACGGACTCGTCCGCTCCCTGCGGCGGGTCGACGGTGGCATGCAGGAGCGTCTGCTCGATGACGACCGGCGTTGCCTCGACGGGCGCCGCCTCCGCAACGGGAGCCGCCTCCACAACGGGCGCCGCCTCCGCAACGGGCGCCGCCTCAGCAACGGGCGCCGCCTCCGCGAGCGCCAGTTCGTCGACGAGCGCCGCTTGCGTCACTTGCTCGGCAGGCGCTGCCTCCAGCACCTCCGCGGCCGGCGTTGCTTCGGCTGGCGCAACGCCCCCGGCCTCCACCGCGGGCGGCTCCGCCACGGCCGCAGGCTCCGCAGGCGCTGGCGAGTGATCGTCGCCCCGCGCGCCGAGGGAATCCTTCAGGGACGACAGCAGCGCGACGACGCGCGCGTCGCGCTCGGCCACCTCGCGGGCCCGCTTCGGCGCCGGACCGACGAGGAGAGACTCCAGCTCCTTCGCCCGCTCGATCGTGGTCGCGACATCGTCAAGGTCGGCCGGCACGCGGAAGGTCTCCACCGCGTCGACCGCCTCGTAGTACTCGAAGGCGTCGGTGAGCCCGCGCAGGCGGGCGAGGCACTCCGCGAGGTGACGGCGCGGCAGGTCGAACTCCGCGCGCTTCCGCGCCGCAACCCGCTCGACCTCCGCGACGAAGTCAGACGCGCCACCCCACTCCGGCGCCCCGGGCGGGATCGCCTCCACGCGAGCAAGGAGCTCCGCCCAAACCCCCCCGACGGGGTAAACCTCCTCCGGCCTCACGTGTCCCCCTTCATCTCCCATGTGGAGCGTCGCCGACGTGTCCATGAGCGGTCGTGTCCCCTCTACATCCGGCGCGGTGCTCTCGACCGGGGCGGCGTCGACGCTGCGATCAGACACTTTCTGCTCCTCGCGCACCGCCGCTGTCAATCGTTCTCTCCAGGCCGCGTCGGGCGTGCCGTCGTAGAGGAAATCGCCGAAGAGGAGGCCGAGCAGCGCGCGCACCGGCGGCGCGAAGGGGGCGTCCGCGAGCGCCCCGCGCACTTCGTCGGCGAGGCCTGGCGTCGCGAAGCAGCGCGGCAGGCGATCGTGCGCCTTGAGCGAAGAGAACCAGGCGCGTCGCGGCGCCCCCACGAGCGCCGGGAGCTTGCCACCCACCCAGCACAACAGCACCACGTACCAGGCCGGCATCTGCATGAACCGTCGCCGCAGGTTGGGACGCGCGGCCGCCGCCCGCGCCGCCGTCGGGGGGCGGAACTTCAGGCTCTGGTAGAACGACCGGTCGGCCTCCCTGAGCGCATCCCGCCCGAGCCCTTCGGTGTCCCGCAACACCTCCGCGAGGAGCCCGTCGGGGAGCGCGTCGAGGATGTCGAGGGCTCGCTCCATGACACGGGACGGGGCGAGCGGTGTGCGCACCGCCGCCTGCTGCTCGGCGTTCACCGAGACCGGGTCGGGGTTCGTCGGTGGGGTTCCTTCGTCGCTCATTGCTCGTGTCTCTCGACGTCAGTGCCGCAGCCGGCCGTTTCGCGTGACGGGTCGATCGCGCGTCGGAGCAACTCGCCGAGGCCGCGGCCCGACGCCACGTGTTCTCGCAAGACGGACTCCGGGAGCTCGCCGTCGAACGCCACCCGGGCGCCACAGAGCTTGTCGGCGATGTCGTTCCAGAAGCCGAAGTCCGTCCCGTCGCGCCGGTGACCACGGACGTGGACGAAGCCCAGGCGCGCCGGCGCCTTCGCCGAGAGCGCAGCCCTGGCCTCGCGCACCTGTTCGACGAGCGCGGGGTGTCGCGCGACTCGCCAGTCGAGCACGTAGTAGATGCTCCAGAGGTAGTCCGAGACCACCGTCACCGGCTCGCGGGCGTCAACGGCTTCCAACGCCAGCAGGAGCCCGTTCATCTCGGCCCCGACGTTTCGCATGGCCATCCGTGTTTCGCGGGCGACGAGGCGCGGCGGCCGGCCGGGCCGCAGCACCACCAGGCCGTGCCACCCGCTCCCACTCCCGTCCGTGAACATCCACGTGGCCGAAGCGTCGATCGCCCGCGACGACCGGTACGCAACCGGGCGCTTCTGCGACTCTCGGGCGTGTGTCACGAGGACGTTGGTCTCCACGGCCACAGGCACCTCGCGCCAGTCCGGGATGGGAGCGGCGTCTCCGGCAGGGGCATCGGCGTTCATGAACGTGATGACGCCTGACCTCGACTCGGTCTGACACCTCACCGACGCGATGCGCGGCGGACGCCCAGTCTAGTCTCACGGCGGCGGGTGTGAGCAGTCGACCACCACCCGTTCCCATCCCGGCGGAAGCACACTTCGAGCACCCCGGAGTCCATGCCCGTAGTTACGCAAGCGGGGGCGCGCGTCGTCAAGCGCGCGTTTCACCCACGCGCGAGAGCTCCTACCCGCCACCCCGCAGCGCCGCGAGTTGCGCCTCGAGCTCCGCCACGCGGGCCTTCGCCGCGTCGGCCTCCTCGGCCTCGGTGGGCCACAGCCTCGTCCCCTCCTCGTCGTCGGCGATGCGCAGCAGCATCCCGTCGCCCTTCACCACCAGCCACGCGCCGAAGTACGCGCTCCACGCGGGCCCGTCGCCCACGTACGCGCGGCGGAAGTCGCCCGCCTTGCCGCGCTCCCACACCTGGAGCCCCCACGGCCCGCCGTCGTCGTCGGGCCCGAAGCGCTGCGGGTCGAACACCCACAGCTCCTGCACGCCGGCCGCTGCGTACTTCCGCGGGCCCACGCGGTAGTCCTTCTCCGGGTTGTCGAGGCTCACCACCTCGCACGCCACCTTCGGCGCCTCGTCGCCCTCCACCCACGTCCGCAGGCTGCGCAGCTCGCGCGCGGGCGTGGCGGGCGGCGGCTCCAGCAGGCACACGTCGGGGTCGACGCCGACGCGCGGGTGCGCCTCGTCCCAGCGGACGGCGAGGTCGCGGTAGACGGCGACCGCGCGGCCCACCCGCCTCGCCCAGGCGCGCCACGTCGACTCGAGGGTGCGGGTGGCATCATTCTGCACTGCGCTGACCGGCATCTGCTCGTCCTCCAGCACCCAGGAGGGGTGCGAGGTAGAGGACCTCGAACGTGAGGCTCGACCCGCTTGCGCGCCTGCGTCATCGGTGGCCGCTGCCTTTCCAAGCGCGAACCTACCACGGTGCGTGAGTCGGCTTCGAAGGGCGGCGGAGAGGACAGGCTCATGGGCGGCGATGCTCCTGCGGTGGTCCTGTCCACGACGCGTGCCGACGTGAAATCCACGGCGCTTTCGCACGCGAGGGTGGCGGTGCGGGGGTGGCGGAGGGTGGCGACGGGGTGGCGGGGGTGGCGGCCGCCACCTGCCTACGGACGAGGCTCGCGCAGGCGCCTGCGCGAGCTCGTCCGTATCCCGCTCGCACACGCCGCGAGACGCCCTCACGCTCGCCCCCGGGCTCGCCGTTGACACCCGGTGATGACCCCCAAGCGCACCGAGCCGAACCCCCTCATCGAGCGCACGAAGGCCGCCGCCACCGAACGCCACGCCGCCCGCCTCGCCGAGCTGACGGCGCTCGTCCGCCGCAAGATGACCGCCGCCGTCGAGAGCTTCTACGACATCGGCGAGGCGCTGCGCGAGGTGATGGAGAAGAGCCTCTACCTCGCCGCCGGGCACGCGACCTTCGACGACTTCCTCGCCGCCGAGGGGCTGATGGCGCGCCGCCAGGCCACGAAGCTCATCGCCGTCGCGCGCAAGGTGCCACGCGAGCACGCGCTCCGCCTCGGGCACGAGCGCGCCTACGCCCTCAGCGCCTACGCCGAGGCCGCCAACGACACGACGGTGGCCGAGCTCGTCACCGGCGCCGCCACCGTCGCGGGGAAGCCCGCCGTGGAGGCGTCGCTCCGCGAGATCGAGGCCGCCACCCGCGAGGCCCGCGCCCGCGCCGCCAACGACGGCCCGCGCGCCGAGGCCCGTCGCGAGCGGTCGCGCGAGGACGAGGCGCTCGCGAAATCGGTCCGCGAGGCGATGCGCGCCGCGGGCCTCGGGCGGCTGACGGTTCAGGTGGTGGGCGACGAAGTGCGGGTGGTGCTGACGCGGGCGCAGGCCGAGCGCCTCGCGGGCTGAGACGCAACGGAGCCGCCGCGGACGCCCGCGACGGCTCAGCCGCGAGAGGCGCTCACTCCTTGTCGAGCTTGCCGACGAGGGAGAGCTCGAAGGCCGCGCCCATGTACTTGAAGTGCGGGCGCACCTTGAGGTTGACGCGGTACCAGCCGGGCTGGCCCTCGACGTCCGACACGACGATCTGCGCCTTGCGGAGCGGGCGGCGCGAGCGCACGCCGGGGGCGGCGTCGTCCATGTCGGCGACGTACTGGCCGATCCAGTTGTTGAGCTCGCGCTCGAGGTCGGCGCGCTCCTTCCACGTCCCGATCTGCTCGCGCTGCAGCACCTTCAGGTAGTGCGACAGGCGCGTCATGATGAACATGTACGGGAGCTGCGTGCCGAGGCGGTAGTTGGTCTCCGCCGCGCGGCCCTCGGGGCTCTGGCCGAAGTACTTCGCCTTCTGCACCGAGTTGGCCGAGAAGAAGCACGCCTGGTTGGAGTCCTTGCGGAAGGTGAGGCCGATGAAGCCCTCCTCCGACAGCTCGTACTCGCGGCGCTCCGTGAGCTGGCACTCGGTCGGGATCTTCGTCTGGATCTCGCCCATCGCCTCGTACTGGTGCAGCGGGAGGTCCTCGACGGAGCCGCCGGCCTGCGGGCCGATGATGTTCGGGCACCAGCGGTACTTCGCGAAGGAGTCCGCGACGCGCGTCGCGAGGGCGACGGCGGCGTTGCCCCAGAGGTAGCGCTCGTGGTGGCCGACGACGTCCTCCTCGAAGTTGAAGGCCTTCACCGGCACCGTGCTCTGCCCGTAGGGCAGGCGGAGCAGGAAGCGCGGCATCGCCATGCCGATGTAGCGCGAGTCCTCGGACTCGCGGAAGGCCTGCCAGCGGGCGTACTGCGGGCCCTCGAAGAGGCTCTTCAGGTCCTTCAGGCCCGGGAGCTTCTCCCACGAGTCGACGCCGAACATCTGCGACGAGGGCGACGCGATGAAGGGCGCGTGCGACATCGCCGACACCGACGCGATCTTCTGGAGCAGCGCCACGTCCTGCGGCCCCGGCCCGAACTCGTAGTTGCCCACGATCAGCCCGATGGGCTTGCCGCCGAACACGCCGTACTCGTTCGAGTACACCGTGCGGTAGAGGCCCGACTTCACCACCTCGGGGCTGTCCTCGAAGTCGTTGATCAGGTCCTCCTTGGAGACGTTGAGCATCTCCACCTTGACGTTCTCGCGGAAGTCCACCTGGTCGACCAGGTACTTCAGCCCGCGCCACGCCGACTCGAGCTTCTGAAACTCGGGGTGGTGGAGGATCTCGTTGACCTGCGCCGAGAGCCGCGCGTCGATCTCCGCGATCATCGCGTCGACGATGTTCTTGTCGACCTTCTCGCCGGCGCGGTTGGGGGCGAGCATCTCCGAGATGAGGTGCTGCACGCCCTTCTTGACCGTGTCGTAGCCCTCGACGTTCGACTTGATGTTCGCCTCGCCGAGGATGTCATCGAGGAGCGAGGTCTCCTCCAGCGTCTGCGCGCCGCCCTGTGCCTGAGTCTGGTTGTTGCTCATGGTTTCCCGTCACTCGTCCTGTGTGTGATGGAGGCGCGCGCTCAGCCCTTCGAGCCGTCGCCGAGGCCGAGCTCCTGCATCAGCTTGTCGCGGCCGGCCTGGTCGCCGAGCAGGTTCTGGATCTTCTTCTTGAAGCCCGGCACGTTGCCGAGCGGGCCCTTGAGCGCGTTGAGCGCCGAGCGGAGCTCCAGCAGCTTGCGCATCTCGGGCACCTGGTTGGCGACGCCCTCGGGCGAGAAGTCCTTCATGCTCTTGAACTTCAGGTTGACCGCCATCTCCGCGCCGGGCTCCTGCGAGAGCTTGTCGGCGACGCCCAGGTTGAGCTCGAGCTTCTGCTCGCCGAGCACCTGGTTGAAGTTGTCCTTGTCGACGTTGATCGGCTTGCGCTCCTCGACGGTGCGCTCGTCGTGGCGGAGCGTGTAGTCCCCCGCCATGAGGATCTTCAGGGGGAGCTCCACGTCCTCCTTCGCGTTGCCGATCGCGGGCTTGTAGACGATGTTCACGCGCTCCTTGGGCGCGACGGATCCTTCTCTTGCCATCTCTCAGGTCCTTCCCTTCCGTGACTTCACGAAGCCCCGATCCTCAGCGCGGCCGCCGGGTCCAGGCGACACACGCGATCATACAGCACGCCCGCCTCCGGCGGGATAGGCTTTCCGCCCGCCTTGGCGAGCGCGCGGTAGCACAGCACCAGCCCCTCAGCCGCGGCCGACGCCAGGGCTGGCTCCCAGCGCTCGAGCCCGTGGGCGGCCACGTCGCGCTCGAGCCCCTCGAACACGCCCTTCGCCAGCGCCGGCTGGTTGGCCGCGAGGCACACCTGCCCGATCCCGAGCCGGTACCGAAAAGCCGCGGCCTCCGAGGTCGCGCCCGCGGCCTGCGACTGGAGCATCGCGATCGCGTCCGCGGCCTTGCCCGCCGCCGCCATCTTCTTGGCCTCCGCCACCACCGCGGCCTCCTGCCCGGCGCCGCCGCCCCCCTGCTGCACCACCACCACCGGCCCGGCCGCCGGCGCGCCGCCGCCGCTCCCGCCGCCGCCACCACCGCCGCCACCGCCGCCGCCGACGAGCACCTCGGCGCTGATCCACTGCTGCGTGGCCGCGTCGGCGAAGGGCGTCCCGTCGGCGAACTGGAGCGTCGGCAGCGTCGGCAGGCGCCGGAGCACCGTGGCCAGCTCGCGCACCACCTCCTCGCGCGCCTTCGCGTGGGAGGCGCCGAGGCCGGCGAGGGCCTGCGCGGTGTGGCGGTGCAGGTCGAGCCAGAAGCGCGACTGCGACAGGGCCGACTCGGTCTCCTCCAGGAGCGCGGCCCACTTCTGGTTGGCCGCGATCGCCTCCACCTGCTTGCGGGTGTTGGGCTGCGGCGGCGGCACCTTGGTCTTGCCCGCGGCGTCCGCGGGGGGCGCGTCGACGAGGTGCGTGTAGAGCCCGACGCGCGTCATGCGGTACGCGAGGGCCGCGCTGTCGGCCGCGCGCCGCACGGCGTTGGCGGTGGAGGCGACGGTGCCCCCGACGCCGCTCAGCCACTGGGCCACCTGCGTCACGTCGGCGGGGGCGGCGGTCACCTGCGCGGTCGGCGCGGCCACGACGGGCGCGGGCCCGGTGGCCACGGGCGGCGGCGCGACGGCCACGACCGGCGGCGGCGCGACCGGCGCGACCGGCGGCGGCGCGGCGGGTTGCGCGGCGGGCTGCGCGGCGGCGGGCTGTGCGGCGGCGGCTTGCTGCGCGGCGGCCTGCTGCGCGGCCCTGTCCGCGGCGGCCTTCTCCGCAGCGGCCTTCTCCGCGGCGGCGGCGGCCTGCTGCGCGGCCTGCTCGGCGGCGAGCTCGTCGGGCGAGGGCCCGGCGTCCATGATGCGACGCTCGACCTGCTCGAGGAGGGGGCGGATCGCGGGCGTGGAGTCGCCGAACTTGTCGCTGGCGGAGTCGTAGAGCCGGCGCACGGCGACCTTGAGGTCGTCGAGGACGGGGCGGTCGGCGGGGACGGTCTTGTGGTTCTCGATCTGCTGGATGCTCTTCTCGATGAACCACTGGAGCGCGTTGGCCCTCCCCTTGATGCGCTTCACCTCGGGGAACATCGTCGGCCAGAAATTCTCGACGAGCACCGTGAGGAGCGCGACGCCCTTGAGCAGCCCCGGGAGCTGCTCCTGGTAGTACATCCCGAAGCCCACGTAGGTGGCGATGAGGAAGTCCTTCGACTTGTCGCGCAGGAGGTCGCCGCCGTTCTGCACGACGTTGGCCCAGAGCTTCTTGCGCTCCTCGTTGGTGGTGGTGGGCGAGTCGAGCTTGGTGATCTCGGTCGTCACCGCGGCGTAGCGGGCGTCGTCCGCCGCCTTCACGCCCGCCGGCTGCGCCTCGGAGATCGGCGCCGCCCACGCGGCCGCCACCTGGAGAACCTCTTCCGCCGTCTTCGCCATGGGCCCTTCGTCACCTCCGCGGGGCGCGCCACGTCGCGCGCGTGGCCGCGGACGCTACCAGAAGCCCCGCGCGCCCCGGGAGGGGGATTTTTCGTCAGCGACGGAGCTTCTGCTGGAAGACCGGGATCACCGTCACGGCCTTGCGCGCCGCGGCGGCCACCGCGGCGTCCTTGAAGTCCATCTTGAGGGCGGCCTCGGAGACCTCGTCGTCGAGCCAGCCGGCGCCGTCGGGGTCGGCCATCAGGTCGCGCGCCCGCTTGCCCTTCACCACGTTGCGGTCGGGCGAGAAGACGCGCTGGCGGAAGGGCTCGTACACGTCGCCGAGGGCCTCGCGCCACGCGGAGAGGTCGTCGCCCTCCACCGACGCGACCATCTCGGGGATGCGGTCGCGGTACGACTCGAAGCGCGCCGGGGCCTCCTCGCGCACCGCGTCGAGCGCCACGCGGAGCCCGAGCGCGTCGTCGAGGTAGCCGATGGCGCCCATGGTGTCGGGCACCACGTCGCCGGGCGCGAGGGTGTAGAGCACGGCCGTGATGACGCGCTCGCGGAGCCCGTCGTCGAGGTCGAGGTCGTCGGCGACGACGTGGAGGAAATCCTTGAAATCGTGCGCCAGCGAGGCGAGCCAGCGCGCGGAGATGTCTTCGAGGGCGTCTGCGTCCATGGGGCTGCGGAGCATAGAACACTCCGCCCCCGAGAATCACTCCCTGTTCTCGTACTCGTTGGGGATGAGGTCGCGGCCCGCCTCGCAGGCCACCGGGACGTTGGTCGGCCCCGACTGGGTGCGCAGGATGAGGAACACCACGCGCCGGTTGCGGGCCCACGCCTCGGGGTTGCGGGGCCGCGGGTCGAGCGGGCAGCGCTCGCCGTAGCCCGCGCTCTGGAGCCGGTTGCGCTCGACCCCGCGCTCGACGAGGGCCCGCACGACGCTCGCCGCGCGGTCGCGGGTGAGCTGGAGGTTGTGGTCGTCGTCGCCGCGCTCGTCGGCGTGCCCCTGCACCTGCACCAGCGTGAGCTGGGGGTTGCCGCGCAGCGTCGCCGCGACGGCCTCGACGATCGTGAGGCTCTCGGGGCGGATCTGCGCGCTGTCGGTCTCGAAGTTGATCGCCTGGAGGATGCGGATGTTGTTCTCCTCCAGCACGGCGATGCCCTGGTCGGGGCAGCCGTCCTCGTCCTCGGTGCCGTTGTACGTCTCGGGCTCCATCACGCAGCGGTCGCGGACGTCGGGGATGCGGTCGTGGTCGTTGTCGGGGTCGGGGCAGCCGTCCTCGTCCTCGAAGTTGTCGCGGTCCTCGGGGTTGTTCGGGCAGATGTCCTCGCGGTCGAGGATGCCGTCCTGGTCGTTGTCGGGGTCGGGGCAGCCGTCCTCGTCCTGGAAGTTGTCGCGGTCCTCGGGGTTGTCGGGGCACTGGTCCGCCGAGTCGAGGATGCCGTCGCCGTCGCGGTCGTTGTTGTCGCGGTCGGGGCAGCCGTCCTCGTCGCTCTCGCCGTCGCGGTCCTCGGGGGTGAGCGGGCACTGGTCGTCGCCGTCGAGGATGCCGTCCTGGTCGTTGTCGGGCTCGGGGCAGCCGTCCTGGTCTTCGAAGTGGTCGAAGTCCTCGGGCTGGTCGGGGCAGCGGTCCTCGTCGTCGCGGTACCCGTCGCCGTCGCGGTCGCCGATGGAGGGCTCGAACACGAACCCGATGAAGGCCCGCAGGTCGGCCCCGGCGTCGGCGTCGAGGATGCGCCGCCCCGCGCCCACCATGAGGTACGAGTTGGACACGACGAAGATCTTCAGGCCGCCGACGGCCTCCATCGGCGTGCTGCGCGGCTGGAAGAAGTTGTTGGTGTACGTGTTGCCGTAGAGCTCGGCGACGAGGTCGACCGCGGAGCCGAGCCGCACGCTCATGCCGAGGCCGTAGGTGAAGGGGTTGGCCCACGTGGTGTCGACGATGCGCCCGGCCGACCCGAGGCCCACGCGGTAGCCGAGGTTCAAGTCCATGCGGAAGATGCGGTGCGGGCGCCACTCGGCCACCACCGCGGGCCAGAGCATCACGCCCGGGTCGGAGGCGTAGTTGGAGGGCGCCGACGAGAGGGGGATGCCCGCCTGGAGCACGAGGCCGAGCCCGAAGTTGGTCCGCTCCGCGCGCAGGAAGCGGAACTTCGCGTGCACCGTCAGCGAGCCGAAGCCCTGGTAGTTGAGCCCGTTGTCGGTGGGGTTGTGGCCCGCGAGGGGCGCGATCGCCCCGTCGCCCGCGGTGCCGGGGCCCGACACGAGGTGAACCGGGAGCTGGAGCCCCACCACCATGAAGTTGGCGATGCCCAGGTTGGCGTGGAAGACGCCCGAGAACATGTTCTCGACCAGGGGGACGTCGTTGGTGCCCTGCGCCATGCCCATGGTGGGCGCGAGCGTGCCGCGGCGCGCGAGGCCGCGGCCCCAGTCGACCACGAGCCCGAACGACGGCATCAGGTGCCCGAGGATGTCGGTGCCGTTGACCGTGAACTGCCCCTTCGAATCGACCGCGTGGCGGAAGAGGTGCAGGTCGAAGCCCGTCCCGTTGGGCAGCGCGTCCTGCGCCAGCGCTTCCATCGGCGCGAGTCCCGCCGCGATCGACACGAGCCCGGCGATCCACCGGGAGGTAGGCGTAGCCATAGCGGCGGGGACGCTATCAGCAACGCTCCGCGAGGGTCAATTTGCGTGGCATCCTCGCGCCCCAACAATTCAGGAGGATCGAAGGATGCGCGAGACGGCGGAGAAGGTTGCCCTCATCACGGGGGCCTCGTCGGGCATCGGGGAGGCCCTGGCCCGCGAGTACGCGGCGCGGGGCTGGCGGACGGTGCTCGTGGCGCGGCGGGTCGATCGCACCGCCGCCCTCGCCCGCGAGCTCGGTCGCAGCGTCGCGGTGGCCGGCGACGTCACGCGCGACGGCGACCTGGAGGCGGCGGTCGCGCGCGCGAAGGGGGAGTTCGGCCGGCTCGACGTCGTGGTCGCCAACGCGGGCTTCGGGGTCAACGGCGCGGTCGCCGACCTCGCGCTCGACGACTACCGGCGGCAGTTCGAAACCAACGTGTTCGGCGTGGTCCGCACGGCCAACGCCGCGCTCCCGGCGCTCACCGACAGCCGCGGGGTGTTCGCGGCGATCGGCAGCGTGTCGGGCTACCTCTCGACGCCGGGCACGGTCCCCTACGCGATGAGCAAGTTCGCGGTGCGGGCCTGGTGCGAGGGCGCGCGCGCCGAGCTGGCGCCGCGCGGCGTCGCGGTGGTCCACATCGCGCCGGGCTTCATCGAGAGCGAGATCCGCCGGGTCGACCGCACGGGCGCCTTCCGCGAGGCGCACCGCGACCCGATCCCGTCGTGGCTCCAGATGCCCGCCGCGCGCGCCGCGCGAGAGATCGCGGACGCGGTCGAGCGGCGCGAGCCCGAGCGGGTTCTCACGCGGCACGGTCGCTTCGGGGTGTGGATGGCGCGGCGGGCGCCGGGCGTCGTGCGGGCGGTGTTTCAGCTCGCCGCGCGTGGCGGCGTGCGGATCACCAAGCCCGAGCCGTGAGGCTCACTTCGCGGGCTGCGAAGGGGGGGCGACCGTGACGGCCTTCTTCTCACGGAGCCGCTGCTCCTTGGCGGTGCGGCGGCGCTTCTCACGGCGGCGGTTGCGAGGATCTTGAGGGGTTCCCATGGCGGCGCGGAGGGGTAGCGCAGGGTCGCGCGCTTGTACAGAGAATTTCTACGGCGCGCAGCCGCTCGAAGCGAGCAGGGTTTCCAGCCGGCGCCGGAGGTCGGCCTGCATCGCGGGCGGGATGCTGTGCCCGACGCCGGGGTACTCGCGCAGCTCGGCGGGGAAGCCCGCGTCGCGGAAGGCGTCGTTGGCGGCGCGGTCCATCGCGAAGGGGACGCGCTCGTCGGCGGTGCCGTGGAAGGCGTACACCGCGGGCAGCAATCCCCCGACGGCGCGGGCCTCGGGGAAGAGCGCGCGCGGCAGGAGCCCGCCGAGGGGGAGCGCCGCGGACACGCCCGCGTCGGGCCGCGCGACGATCGCGTAGGAGAGCATCCCCCCCTGGGAGAAGCCCGACACGATCGGGAGGCCGCAGGTGGGGTTCTCCTGCGCGAGCCTTCGCACCGCGGGGACGACGGCGTCGGCCGCGCGCCGGATGCCCTCGACCCACTGCTCGGTGGGCACCTCCGCGCGGCTCGGGAACCACGAGTACCCGTCGCCGTAGCGGTCGAGTCCCGCGGCCGCGGCGACGCGCACGCGGAGGCCCATCTCGGTGTAGAGCCCGATGAAGTTCTCGGGGCTGTCGCCGAGGCCGTGGAGCGCGACGAGGAGCGGGAGGCGGTCGCCGGGTCGCGCGCCGCCGCTCACGCGCACGACGAAGCGAACCGGGACGGGCGCGGCCTGCTGGTCGACGACGGGCGGCGCGGGCGTGGGCGCGACGGGAGGCGCGGGAGGCGCAGGCGCGATTGGTGGGGGCGAAGGCGCGGCGGGGGACGGGCGGCGGGGCGTGGGCGCGGGCTCGCGGATGCACGCGAGGGGCGCGGCGAGGAGCAGGAGGGCGCGGGCGAGATGCACGCGGGACGCGTCGCACACAACGGGCGCGCGGGGAAGGTGAGGCGGACGGGAAGAGGGCCCCCACCCCGAATTGCACGGGGCTATGTCCCGGATACCGGCCGGGCGCGTCGCTGTCTACGCTTTGGGGGCGAAACGTGATGGGTCGGACGACCCGCAAGGTCTCGAGGCGAATGAGCGGAGGGGGCCGGAATCGAACCGACTGCTCGCGAGCGAGCCGCGCCTTAGCAGAACGTGTGACACACCAGATGTCGTCCCCTCCGTAGGGACATGGAATGGGCAGGTGCGCCAGGAGTCGAACCTGGCTCATCGGTTTTGGAGACCGACCGCGTCACCGGACGTTGTCTGCACGCACCTGTGCGACCCTCTGGCGGAGGGCGCGTTTCGCATCGGCGGAAGGAGAGGGATTCGAACCCCCAAGGCTCATCGCTCGTCGGTTTTCGGGACCGCTGCCGTCAGCCCATCGGCTTGCCCTTCCGTGAAATCTGTCGAGGCGTCTCCGACGGCGCCCCACCCACGCCGCGATCGCGTCGCGGTGGGGGTGGGGCGCCGAGGGCGTTCGTCGCGCGGGTCACGCGACGCAGAGGTAGCCGTGCCAGCTCTCGTGGGCCGCCTCGCTCAGCGACACCGCGGGCATGTGCTCGGGCCGCGCGGGCGGCCGCGGGAGGGACATGCGCGCCTGCTCCGGCGTGCGGTCGGCCTTGCGGGCGTTGCACGGGACGCAGCAGGTCACGATGTTGGTCCACTCGGTGCGGCCGCCGCGGGCGCGGGGCACGACGTGGTCGAGGGTGAGCTCGTGGACGCCGGGCTTCGCGCCGCAGTACTGGCAGGCGAAGCCGTCGCGCCGGTAGACGTTGGTGCGCGAGAACTTCACCCGGCGCTCCTGCCGCGCGTAGCGCCGGAGGCGCACGACGGAGGGCATCGGGAGCGACGCGCTCACGCTGGTGATCGCGTCGTCGTAGGCCTCCACGACGTCGACCTTGCCCAGGAAGACGAGCGTGACGGCGCGCTGCCAGGAGATGACCTTCATCGGCTCGAAGGTCGCGTTCAGGAGGAGGGTCGCGGACATGGGATTCGCCTCTCTTCTCTCGTCAGGGGACCATCGGGTGGACGGGGATGAGGAGGCGGAAGGCCAGCGGGCCCTCGTCGCGGTGCGCTGCGCCGGAATCGAACCGGCGTTGTTCCTTCGCGGCGGCCTGGGGGGTCGCCGTGGCAGCGCGGACCACACGGGTCCTGGTGTTCCGCCTCCGTTTGAGTTTGTCGAGTCTCATCGGTCGGTGCCTGCTTTCAAGGTGAGGGTTTCAGTGGGTTGGAACGCCCGTCGCAGCGGTGAACTGCGACGTCCTGGGGAGCCTGTTGCGCATCGATACCTCGGTGTACGCCGCGGGATTCGAACCCGCACCATCCCGGGTTTGAGCCGGGCGCCTCTGCCGATTGGGCCACGCGTACACGAACACTGGTCGCGGAGACAGGAGTCGCACCTGCTCTGGGTGGCTTATGAGACCGCCCCGTCATCTCAGACCTCCGCAATGGGCTCCCACCCCCGGAATCGAACCGGGCATCTCGCCTTCGGAGGGCGGTGGTTTCTCCAACAGCCTCGGTGGGAATCGATACGGTGCACACGGTGGGATTCGAACCCACCCTGCCTGGACTCTCATTCCAGTGCCTCCTGCCGCTGGGCTACGTGTGCGTGAGAACGGTGCATACGGAGGGAGTCGAACCCACACTGCCTGGATCCTGAATCCAGCGCCTCCTGCCATTGGGCTACGTATGCGTGAGAGATCGCGGAGGCAGGGGTCGCACCTGCACCGGCGGCTTATGAGACCACCTTGTCTGCTGAGACCACCGCGGCACCCGCCCCCGGAGTCGAACCGGGCCCTTCGCGTTAGGACCGCGACGGTCTCGCCGACAGCCTCGGCGGGTGTGATGTGAGACGATCAGCGCGGCGGGCTCCGCCCCCGCGGCCTCCTGCTCCCAAGGCAGGCGCTCTGCTCGCTGAGCTACGCGCTGAAGTGGTGGACGGGGAGGGATTTGCACCCCCAAAGCCCTTTCGGGGCCCTGCGTTTACAGCGCAGTTGGCTCGCTCATGCACGGCCCATCCGATCGCGGCGGGTCGCCCGCCGAGTGCGGTCGCACGGCAGATCCGCTTCGCGCTGCGTCGTCGAGTCGACTCGACGGGCAGGCAGCCCGTCTTCGTCGCCTCTCCTTGCAGCGCTCGCGTTTCTTTGTGCGACCGCGCTCGTGGGCCGACCCGCCGCTCTAGAGACGCCGACGGGTACCGCCCCCGTCCGCCCGGTTTTGCAGACCGGAGCTCCGCACTAGCGATCGGCGTCAGAGAACACAATCAAAGAGACAGTGGGCGAGGCAGGGATTGCACCTGCGACCTCTCGGGTATCAGCCGCTTGCTCCGACTACTGAGCTACACGCCCGCAATGTCGCCCCCGGGGCGACGCGCAACACAACACAAGTTCAAGTGGACCTGGCGGGGATCGAACCCGCATTTTCGAGCAGCGAACTCGTGGTCTTCCCGTTGGACGACAGGCCCGTGTGCGATGGTGGAGCCAGAGGGAGTCGAACCCACATGACCGGTTTGCAGGACCGGGATCTTGCCATTGGATGATGGCCCCATCGGAGAAAGGCGGCGGAACCCCCCGGTGTCGAACCGGGACCTCCTGGGTTTCAAGCAGGCGCGCAGACCGCTACGCCAGGGTTCCGTGGTGCCGACGCGGTGCGAGCCGCGCCGGCGAAAGAGACCTTGCAGGTTGTCAGAGATCGCCGCGCTCCGGGCGGGCAGAGGTCGTCTGCGCCGCGCGGCATGGCGGGTCGGTGGGTTGCCAGCCGTGGATTCGAACCACGGTCATCCGAGTCAAAGTCGGAGGTCCTGCCGTTGGACGAGCTGGCATCCGGATGTGCGGTGGCGCCGGAGGGACTCGAACCCTCACCTCTGCGGGTAAAAGCCGCGTTCTCTGCCTCTCGAGATCCGGCGCCGCGGCCTCGATCGCCCGCCCCCTCTTCGTCTCCGCCCAGGGGCCGGGCCACTCTAACTATACTCTTTGAATGCTCAACTTCAAGATTTGTTTTGCTCGTTTGTTCATTTTGTTTTCGGCAAACAATCACGTTTGATTGACGCACCTCTCCCGTGCCGCGTCGGGCGGTTTCCCGCGCGGTTTCCCGGCGTCCCGTCCAGAGCTTCGCCTGCGCGTCGCCTGGTGGTCGGTCGCCGTTGCCCTCCACGCTCGGTGGTCTCTCCCCCGCCGTCGGGAGGGCAGTCGGTGCGTCTACCGGCGGCGTCGCTCCGTCACCGAGGTGCAGGGAGCGACGCCGCCGTGATGTCGTGGGCCCAAATGCCGAAGGCCCCGCTCTGCCGGTGCAGGAGCGGGGCCCTCTTGGTGCCCTCTCGGGCTCAGCCTCGGAGTGCTCTCACTCCGGGGGGAACCCGCTCCTGCGGTGGACTTCGAAACCCAGCAGACCCTGCACTGGCCCGCGGAAACCCTGCGAATCACGATACATCGAGGCGGCTTTCGCCGAACACGTCCACCCGCCGACCGCGTGACTCGCGGAGCCCTGCCACGACCGCCGCGCTTGAATCGCGGTCTCGGTGGCGATGGCCCTCGCGGCCACGAACGCATTGAGTCCCTCGGGCGCCGACAAGGTCGACGTCCCGGCCGCGGTGCGGGCGCGAAGTCGAAGCTGGTTGGCGGTGAGGTTCATGGCGTATTGGGGTGGTGCGGGTGGTGTTGGGGAAGGCACTGACCTGATGGATGTGACCCGCGGATGCGAGCCGGTGTTGGTGGGAGGCGGACCCGGGCGTACCACCCGAGGACCCGTACCTGCCGTGACATGCGGACTCTATGGGAACCCCACAGGTCTGTCAAGATAGATTTTGATTTTTCTTTCGCGATTCTTTCCGCGCCGGGAATCCCCGCGGGAAGCCGCGACGGGGCGCGATCAATTGCCGTTGTTGGCGGGGGGCGCGGCGGGCGCGGGGGCCGCGGGCGACTGGGCGGGCGACGGCGCCGGGGCGGTGGTGCTGCGGTTCTGCCGGGCCGACTGGTTGGTGGTGTCGGGGGCGTTGGGGTTGGGCGCGCCGACCTCGGCGGGGACGTACTGGCGGCCGCGGGCGCACCCTGCCGCCTGGCGCGTGCGGCCGATGATGGCGAGGCGGGTGATGAGGCAGACCACGCGGCGGTTGCGGGCCCACGCCTCGGGGTTGGAGCGGGGGTCGGCGGGGCAGTACTCGCCGTAGCCCGCGGGGACGAGGCGGGCGCGGGCGACGTTGCGCGCGACGAGGGCGCTCACGACGGAGTTGGCGCGGTCGCGCGAGAGCTGGAGGTTGTGGTCGTCGGGGGCGCGCTCGTCGGTGTGGCCCTCGACCTCGAGCTGCTCGATGTCGGGGCGGTTGGCGAGGAGCTGCGCGAGCTCGTCGAGGATCTGGCGGTTGCTGGCGTTGTCGACGATCTGCGCGCTGTCGGTTTCGAAGAGGATCGGGTCGAGGTCGACGACGGTGCCGATCACGCGGATGCGGCCCTGGTCGGGGCAGCCGTCCTCGTCCTCGAGGCCGTTGAAGACCTCGGGGTCGTTGCGGCAGTCCTGGCCGCCGGCGCTGTGGTCGGCCTCGTCGAGGATGCCGTCCTGGTCGTTGTCGGGGTCGGGGCAGCCGTTGTCGTCCTCGAAGTTGTCGCGGTCCTCGGGCTCGTTGGGGCAGAGGTCGTCGGTGTCGAGGATCTGGTCCTGGTCGTTGTCGGGGTCGGGGCAGCCGTTCTGGTCTTCGAAGTTGTCGCGGTCTTCGGGGTCGTCGGGGCACTGGTCGACGTTGTCGGCGATCTGGTCGCCGTCGCGGTCGGCGACGTCGCTGTCGGGGCAGCCGTCGGTGTCCTGCTGGCCGTTGCGGTCTTCGGGGACGAGGGGGCACTGGTCGTCGACGTCGAGGATGCCGTCGCGGTCGTTGTCGGGCTCGGGGCAGCCCTCCTCGTCTTCGAAGTTGTCGAAGTCTTCGGGCTCGACGGGGCAGCGGTCGACGTCGTCGCGGTACCCGTCGCCGTCGGTGTCGCCCACGGTGGGCTCGAAGATGAAGCCCACGAACCCGCGGAAGCCCGACGACGCGAGGGCCGGCGTGAGGCCCGCGCCGCCGCCGAGGAAGAGGTACGAGTTGCGGTCGACGAAGATCTTCGCGCCGCCGACGGCCTCCATCGGCGTGGTGGCGAGCGCGTTGCCGAAGCCGTTGACGTACTGGGCGCCGTAGAACTCCGCCATCAGGTCGACCACGGTGCCGAGGCGGTACGACGCGCCGACGCCGTAGGTGAGCGACGGGCCGTACGAGATGGTGGCGCCGTTGGCCACGTCGACGCGGGTGAGCTGCGCCGAGTCGCCGAAGGGCAGGCGGAACCCGAGGTTGCCCGCGAGGCGAAACGCACGCGTGATGCGCCGCTCGACGGCGACCGAGGGCCACACCCAGGGGCCCGGCTCGCCGGCGAAGCTGCGGTTGCCGCTCGCGAAGCTCGGGCCGCCCATCACGGGCAGGCCGACCTGGAGGAGCACCGCGAGGCCGACGGGCCAGTACTCGCCGCGGAGCCAGCGGAGCTTGGCGTGGAGGATGATGTCGCCGAGGCCCTGGTAGTTGAGGTTGGAGCCCGGGTTGTACTGCGTCACCGCGAGGCCGGCGCCGGGCATGCCGTTGACGTCGCTCGCGCTGCCGGGGCCGCTCACGAGGTGGAAGGGCACCTGCGCGCCGACCACGAGCACGTCGCCGATGCCGATGTTCGCGTGGAAGATGCCGGTGAACATCGAGTCGACGAGGGAGGCGCCGCCGCGGCCGACGCGGGCGAGGCTCGTCCCCACGTCGAGCAGGAGCCCGAAGGAGAAGTTGCCCGCGCCGAGGATGTCGGTGCCGTTGACGGTGACCAGGCCCTTGGAGTCGACCGCGGGGCGGAACACCCGGAGGTCGAACGAGCCCTGCTGGAGCGGGAGGTCGGCGCTCTGGGCGTTCGCGTCGGGGGCGGCGGCGACGGCGCCGAGGAGGGCTGCGCCCGCGGCCAGCGCGCGCGGCGACCATGAACCAAAAGACCGGGCCTTCATCGGCGCGGACGGTATGTTGCCACCCGCCGCCGCGTCAATCGTACAGCGCGGTCGAACGCGGCGCCGGGGGCCTCAGCGCGCCCCGGTGGCGTCGTCGGGCCCGGCGTCGTCGCCCGGAGCCGGAGCGTCGGCCGCGTCATCGGGGGCCGCGTCGTCGGGGGCGGATGCGTCGGGGAGCGCTGCGTCAGGGGGCGCCGCGTCGGGGGCGGCGTCGGGCGGGGCGGCGACGTCGTCGGGGGCGCGGTCGGGCGCGGCGGCGAGGTCGGGGGAGAGGTCCGTCGTGAGGTCGGGGGCGACGTCGGGGGCGACGTCGGGGGGCGTGTCGAGCGCGGCGAGGTCGCGGGCCACGTCGAGGCCGCTGTCGGGCTTGGGGCCCTCGGGGACGATGATCCGCAGCGTCCGCTCGCCGACGACGAGCCCGTCGCCGAGCAGCACCACGCGCACGTAGTAGAGCTGCGGGCGCTCCTGCTCGGGGGCGCGGGTGTTGCGCACGTGGACGCGGAAGGTGAGGCGCGCGCGCGTGGTGACGTCGACGAAGGTGTCGGGGGTCCCGTCGGGCGCGCCGGCCGGCTGGCGGTCTTCGCGGCGGGGCTGGGCGGCGCCATCGGGGACGACCGCGGAGAAGGCCTCGATGCCCTGGACGAAGCCGCGCGCGTCGTTCTCCACGCCGCCGGTGACGGTGGTGAACGCGAGCGTGTCGAGGAAGCGCACGATCGCGTCGGCGGTGGCGTCGCCGAGCCCCGTGCCGTCGGCGGCGATGTCGAACACCAGCGGGCACTGCCCCCCGACGGGCGGGCGGCTCATCCCGCGGAGCCCTGTGGTGCAGCGCCCGGCCTCGGGGGGAACCACCGCGCCGGTGGCGGCCGCGAGCGCCTGGAGCTGCGCGCGCGCGGGCTCGCCCGAGGCGATGCCGATCATGCGGGCGTTGACGCGGCGCAGGGCCTCGGCGGCCTGCTCGAGCGTGTGGGTGCCGGGGACGGCGGTGGTGTAGTCGTAGGGGTCGTGGGAGGGCGCGTCGGTGACGTTGACCACCACGCGCGCCGAGCCCTCGCGGAAACCGACGCCGCCGACGGTGCCCGAGCCCGCCACCTCGGGGCGCGGGCGGAAGGGGTCGAGGGTGGCCATGCCCGTCATGAGCCCCTGGCCGGTGCCGATCTGGTAGAGCGCCTCGATCCAGGCCTCGGGGATGTCGCCGCCGTTCTGGAGCGGGCGGTCGAGCGTGAAGACCGCGCGGGTGGCCCGGTCGAAGTCCGTGGTGATCGGCGAGAGGAGGTCGTAGGGGCGGTCGCCGGGGAGGCCGAAGGGGCGGAGCGGGAAGTCGGCGAAGCGCGAGACGCCGATGGCGAGGTTGTCGACGCGCTCGCGCAGCCGCGGGATCACGGTGTTGTGCAGCGTGCGCTTGAGCGCCTCGATCTCGCCGCCGAAGCTCCCGGTGGTGTCGATGGAGAAGTGGACGTCGAGCCGGCCCGCGCGCGGCTGAACCTCGACGAGGAAGGTCTGCTCGGGGGCGTTGTAGGGCAGCGTGAAGGACAGGTCGTAGCGCGGCAGGCCCGTCGACCCGAGCGGCGCGAGGCCCGCGTCGGGGAAGTCGAACGCGTCGTCCGGGTCGGCCCGCGGCACGTCGTCGACCACCTGCCCCTCGCCCACCGACGGGGGCGGCGGGTCGGCGCAGCCGAGGCACGCGGCGAGCGCGAGGAGCGCGGGGAGCGCAGGGCGGGGGCTCACCGCGCGGAGCGTATCACCGTTCGCCGCGCGGGGGTGCGGGCGGTACCATCGCCGCCCCGTGCGCCCCCGGCTCCGCAGCGCGCTCGCGCTCACCCTCTGGACACTCGCGCCGCGCGCCGCGCTCGGCAACGGGCGCTTCCCGGCGGCGGGCTACGTCGTGGTCGGCCCGGGCCCTTCGTCGGACGTCGTCGCGCTCCGCACCACCTTCGGCGTGCTGGTGAGCCGCGACGGCGCGCGCTCGTGGTCATGGACGTGCGAGGAGTCGGTCGACGCGGTGGGGATGTTCGACCCGAGCGTCGCGGTGGGCCGCGGGGGATTCGCGGTGCTCGCGCTCCCGTCGGGCCTCGCGGCGAGCGCCGATGGATGCGACTGGCGGCGCCCTGAAGGAACGCCCCGCCGCCCCATCGTCGACGTGAGCCAGGACGCGACGGGCGACGTCGTCGTCGCCGCGGTGGGCCCGTCGGGCACCCAGGACGCGCTCCTCCGCTCCGAGGACGGCGGCCGCACGTGGCGCGTGGGTGCGTCGCTGCCGGGGTACTTCCTCGAGACCGTGGAGGTGGCTCCGTCCGACCCGTCGCGCGTGTACACCACCGGCTTCGTCACCGGGCCCGAGCCCGTTCTCCTTCGCTCGGACGACGGCGGCGCGACCGCGCGCGAGCTCACCCGCAGCTTCGCCGGCGCGCAGAGCGCCTGGATCGCCGGTGTGTCGCCGGTGAACCCCGACGTGGTCTTCGTGCGCGGCGAGCGGCCCGGGGGCGTCGGGACGGTGCTGTCGCGCTCCGACGACGGCGGCCGCACCTTCCGCCGCGTGGCCGAGACCGCGGGCGTGATGCGCGGCTTCGCGCTCTCCGACGACGGGGCGACGGTGTGGTTCGGCAGCGCCGACCCGCGCGAGGGGCTACAGCGCTCGGTGCGCGGCGGGCCCTTCGCCCGGACGCGCGAGCAGCCCGTCGTCCACTGCCTCCGCCACCACGCCGGGACGCTCTACGTGTGCGCCGACGAGGGCGCCGACGGCTACGCGCTCGGGTGCTCGCGCGACGGAGGCGACACGATCACACCGCTCCTGTCGCTGCGCGCGCTGGCGGCGCCCGTCACCTGCCCGGCGTCGAGCCCGGTGGGGGCGTCGTGCGGCGCCCTCTGGCCAGTGCAGCGGGCCGCGCTCCAGCGCATCGACGCGGGCGCGCCCCCGGTGCGACCGCCGCACGACGGCGATGGTTCGGTGCCGAACGATGCGGCCGTCGACGTTGGGGCGCTCGACGGCGGCGTCACCGCGCCGGCGCCCGCGGGGTGCGATTGCGACGTGCCGATGGGGTCGCGCTCGGGCGCGGGCCTCGGGTGGGCGCTCGTCGCGCTCATTGGCCTTGCAGCGCGCCGACCCAGGTGGTGAAGGTCGCGAGGGTGACGGTGTACGCGCGGCGGGTGCACTGGCCGCCGGACAGGGGTTGGCCGCGCGCGGCGGCGAGCGCGCAGAGCGTCCGCGCGAAGACGCCGACCTGCGCCTCGGCCGCGCGGCGGTAGCTCCCGACGCGGGCGAGCGCGCGCGGGTCGTCGGCGGCGAGGCGTCCCACCACCTCGCGCATGGCGACGTCGGTGGCGCGGTCGTCGGGCGCGACGCCGAGGAGCGAGTCGCGCACCACCTCGCGGGCGGCGATCGAGACGCCGACCCAGAGCGTCCCCTCCGCGGGCTGGGGCCACGCGCGGAAGAGGGCGCGGGCGAGGGCCTCGTCGGCGGCGAGGGCCTGCGCGCGGGCCTGCGCGCCGAGGTGGCGGTCGAGCACGGCGGCGACGCAGCGGCGCTTGAAGGGGGCGACGACGGCGTCGCGGGTCGAGCCGTGCACCGGGCCGAAGGCGCGCGCGGCCTCGGCGCCGTCGCGTTCGAACACCGCGCAGGGGAGCGCGTCGACGAGGCGCGGTGCTTCGACAGCGAGGACGTCGACGTGCTCGCGGGCGAGCCAGAGGGCGCGCGCGCCGGGGCCGCGGGCGTCGTCGGGTGCGAGCGTGGGGCGCTCTCCCTCGGCGGCGAGCTCGGCGAGGACGGCCTCGGCATCAGCATCGTCGCCCGCGCGGTGAGCCAGCCACGCGGCCCAGGCGCGGGCCGCGGGGAGCGCGACGCGCGGAGGGTTCGGCGGGCCCCGTCGGGGTCGACGTCGACGCGGGGGAGGAGGTCTTCGAGGAGCGCGACGCCCTCGGCGAGGCAGGCGTCGCGGTCGCCGCAGCGCGCGGGCGGGGCGGGCGCGGGAGCGACGGCGGCGAGGGCGGGCGCGGGCGCGGGCGGGCGCGTCGGGGCGGCCACGGGGGCCGTGGGCGCGGCGACACTGCGGCACGCCGCGAGGAGCGCGAACACGAGGGCGGGGGCGGTGCGGCGGAGGGTCATGACCGGAGTCGGTGCAGGGCCGGTGCCGGCGACGTCGCCCCTGTCGCCGCGGCGCGGGACGCACTACAACCGCGGGCGATGGACCTCTCGGCGTTCCGCTCCCGCCGCGCGCTCGACGCGATGACCGTGGCGTCGGTCGGCACCGCCCTCGCGGCGATCACGGGGGCGGCCTTCCGCCTGGTGTTCGGCGGCGGCGGCAGCGCGGTGGTGCTCTTCACGGCGCTGCCGACGCTGCTGCTCGGCACGGCCTGGGCGGTGCTGCTCCGCTGGCGCGCGACGCTGTCGAAATCCCAGGTGCGCGTGGGGTGGGTGCTCTCGGTCCCGCTGGCCGCGCTCAACGGGGCGCTCGCGTGCGGGCTGATGTTCCTCTCCGAGGAGGACGGGGGGAGCGCGGTGCTTCGCTTCCTCGGGGGCATGGTGCTCGGGACGACGTTCGGGGCGATGTTCTGGATCCCGGGGCTCGTCCTCACGCTGCTGGTGTTCGGCCTGCCGATCGCGCGGGCGCAGCGCCTCGCCGCGCAGGGCCTCGCCGGCCAGGAGCGGGGCGACGGCTTCGTCGGCGCGGCCTCGGCGGCGATCGCGGCGGTGGCTTTTGTGAGCTCCTTCGTCCGGGCGGGGAGCGTGGGGTACTTGTGGGTGCTCCAGGTGTTGGCGGCGCTCGGGGCGGCGCTCGGGCTCGCCACGCTCGGCACGTCGCTCTGGCGGGAGCGTCTGCGCCGGGCCTTCGTCGCCGAGGTGGAGGCCGGGCGCGTGGAGCATTTCCGGGTCGACGCCACCGACGCCGGCAAGGTGCTGGTGCGGGTGGTGACGCAGGGCGAAGGGTACCGCGTGGCGGACTACGCCGAGGAGGTGGCCGCGCTCGACGCCGGGGGGGCCGTCACGCGCGCCCACCGCGACGACACGTAGCCGCCGCGGCGCGGTTTCGGGTATGGAGTCGAGCCTCCCGCCGGGAGAGGAGACGACCCATGTCCGAGCTCGACTACTCGATGGACCACCAGTGGATCCCCTTCACGCCGAACCGGCACTTCCGCAAGGACCCGCGGGTGTTCGTGGCGGCCGACGGCGTCCACTTCACCACCCACGACGGGCGCCGGGTGATCGACGGCATCTCGAGCCTCTGGTGCGTCGCCGCGGGGCACAACCGCGCGCCGATCAACGAGGCGATCAAGCGCCAGCTCGACACGCTCGACTACGCGACGGCCTTCCAGGTGAGCAACGACCAGGCCTTCCGCGCGGCCGACCGGATCGCGCGCCTCGCCCCGGCGCCGCTCGACAAGGTGCTCTTCTGCAACTCGGGCTCGGAGGCGGCCGACACGTCGCTCAAGCTCGCCCTCGCCTACCACCGCGCGCGCGGCGAGGGGCACCGGGCGGTGTTCATCGGGCGCGAGCGGGGCTATCACGGCGTGGGCTTCGGCGGGATGAGCGTCGGCGGCATCCCCGCCAACCGCAAGGTGTTCGGCGCCGCGATGGTGCCGCGCGTCGACCACCTGCGCTTCATCCACGACCCGGTGAACCACGCGTACATCCACCACGAGGAGCCCGTCTGGGCCGACGACCCGCTGGTGGAGCTGGAGACCCGCATCCTGCCGCTGCACGACCCGAGCAACGTCGCGGCGATCATCGTCGAGCCGATCGCGGGCAGCGCGGGCTGGTACATCCCGCCGAAGGGCTACCTCGAGCGGCTCCGCGCGATCTGCGACAAGCACGGCATCCTGCTGATCTTCGACGAGGTGATCACCGGCTTCGGGCGCCTCGGGACGGGCTTCGCGGCGGACTTCTACGGCGTCGTGCCCGACATGATCAACTTCGCCAAGGCGGCCACCAATGGGGTGATCCCGCTCGGCGGGGTCGTCTGCCGGAACTCGATCTACGACGCGCTGATGAACGGCCCGGAGCACGTGGTGGAGTTCTTCCACGGGTACACGTACTCGGGGCACCCGGTGGCCTGCGCGGCGGCCCTCGCGACGCTCGACCTCTTCGAGTCGGAGGCCCTCTTCGCGCGCGCCGCGGAGCTCGGCAGGTACCTCGGCGACGCGATGCACGGCGCGCTGCGGGGGCTGCCCAACGTCGTGGGGATCCGCACGCTCGGGTGCGCCGGCGCCGTCGAGCTCGCACCCATCGCGGGCTCGCCCGGCAAGCGCGGCTACGACGTCTTCCTTGACTGCTTCCACCACGGCTCGCTCGTCCGCGTGGCGGGCGAGAACCTCGTCCTCGCGCCGCCCTTCATCACGGAGCGCGCCCACGTCGATCAGTTGGTCGACGCCCTCGCCGCCGCGATCAAGCGCGCGGCGTAGCTCACGTCCCGCAGAAGGTCTGGTAGCGCGCGGTCACCTCGGGCGGCGCCGGGCGCGCGTACGCCTCGAAGCCTGCGCGCGCTTCGAAGGGGCGCGTGACGGCCTCCAACAGACGCTCGAAGGGCGCGAGGTCGCCGCGGTCGCTGGCGGCTTCGAGGGCCTCTTCCACGCGCTCGTTGCGGGGGATGTAGACGGGGCTCACCGCGCGCATCGCCGCCGCGCGCTCGGCCGGGGGCGCCGCCTCGCGCTCGCCGCGCGCGCGCCAGCGGGTGAGCCACGCCTCGGGGGCCGCGGGATCGCTGAAGAGCGCGGCCACCGCGGACGCGTCGCCGCCCACGGCCTGCGCGAGCGAGCGCCACGCGAGGGTGTGGTCGACCTCGTGGGCCTCGAGCAGCGCGAGCCAGTCGCGCGCGAGGGCCGCGTCGCCGGGGTCGTTCGAAGCGAGCCCGAGCTTCGCGCGCATGCCCGCGGCGAGGCGCTCTTCGTAGCGGGCGGGGAAGGCGTCGAGCACCTCCATCGCGCGGGCGACGGCGTCGTCGGGGGAGTCGCCGAAGAGCGGGAGGAGGGTCTCGGCGAGGCGGGCGAGGTTCCACCGGGCGACGGGGGCCTGGTTGCCGAAGGCGTAGCGGCCGTGGTGGTCGATGGAGCTGAAGACCGCGCCGGGGCTGTAGGCTTCCATGAAGGCGCAGGGGCCGTAGTCGATGGTCTCGCCGGAGAGGGCCATGTTGTCGGTGTTCATCACGCCGTGGATGAAGCCGACGAGCATCCAGCGGGCGACGAGGGCGGCCTGGCGGTCGGCCACCGCGCGCAGGAGCCCGAGGTAGCGGTCGGGCTGGCCCGCGAGATCGGGGTCGTGGCGGGCGATCGCGTAGTCCGCGAGGCGCCGCACGCGCTCGTGCTCGCCGCGCGCCGCGAAGAGTTCGAAGGTGCCCACGCGCAGGTGGCTCGACGCGACCCGGGCCAGCACCGCGCCCGGCAGCGGCCGCTCGCGCCGGACCGACTCGCCCGTGGCGACGACCGCGAGCGCGCGCGTGGTCGGGACGCCGAGCGCGTGCATCGCCTCGCCCATCACGTACTCCCGCAGCATCGGGCCGAGCGCCGCCTTGCCGTCGCCCCCGCGCGCGAACGCCGTCCGCCCCGAGCCCTTGAGCGCGAGGTCGCGCCGCCGCCCCGCGCGGTCGACGAGCTCCCCGAGCAGCAGCGCCCGCCCGTCGCCGAGCTGCGGCGAGAACCCGCCGAACTGGTGCCCCGCGTACGCCTGCGCGATCGGCTCGGCCCCCGGCGGAACCTCCGCCCCCGACAGGAGCGCCGCCGCCCGCGGCCGCAGAGCCTCCGGGTCGAGCCCGAGCTCCTCGGCCAGCCCGAGGTTGAAGGCCAGGAGCGTCGGCCGCGGCGGGCGCGCGGGCGTCGCACGGACGTAGAAGCCTTCGAGCTCGCGCGCGTAGGTGTTGTCGAAGGCGAAGGGGGGTCGGTCGGCGGTGTCCACGCGTGGGTTGTGCCACATCCCCGGCGCGCGGTCGCCGCGGGTCGAGCGCGGGCCGCCGTCAGTCGGTGCAGCACACGTCGGCGAGCGCGTAGGTGAAGTCGAGGCCGTCGCGGCCGCCGCCGTCGAAGTCGACCAGCCACTGGAGGCGGACGGGCTCGAAGGCTCGCGGCGCGGCGGGCGATGGTGTAGAAGCGCGGGCCGTGATGCGCACGGCAACGACCTGGTGGACGCTCGCGCTCCTGGGCGCGGTGGCGGCGGGCTGCACCCGCGACGAGGTCCCCATCGGCGAGGCAGCGCTCGACCGGACCCCGCTCGCGGGCGACCCCCTCTTCGCGCACTACCAGGGCGCGCTCTCGGGCGTGACCACCGTGGCCGACCTCTTCAACGAGTCGCACTCGTTCACGGGGCGCCCGACGCCGCGCGCGCTGCTCCGCGGGATGCAGGCCGCCAACCCCCCGCCGGCCGCGGGGGCCGTGCCGGTGTCGGTGCTCAGCTACAACGTCGCGATGCTCGACGTGGCGCTCTTCGGGCTCGTGCCGTACGCGCGCACGCCCACCCTCGACGAGCGCCGCGAGGTGTCGCCGCGCCTCATCTTCGCGCAGGGCCACGACATCGTCGGCCTGCAGGAGGTGTGGTCGCCGGAGGACCTCGCGCGCTTCCGCAGCGTCGGCGAGGCGATGGGGTACACCGTCTACGCCTCCTCGCGCGACGGGTACACCGACGGGCTCGCCCTCGCCGTGCGCCGCGCGTTCGCCCCCGCGTCGAGCGATGTGATGGCCGAGCAGTACGCGGGCATCGACGACAACGAGTTCTTCCCCGCGCCGGGCTTCTCGCGGGGCTTCCTGGCGGTGCGGGTGCGGCACGCGACGCTCGGCCCGGTGGTGGCGTACGTCTCGCACACGGCGGCCTTCCCCTCGGCGTGGCGGCTCCGCATGCGCCACGCGCGCGAGCTCGGCCTCCACGTGCAGTCGCACGTCCGCGCCGACGAGGTGCTCTTCGTGATGGGCGACCTCAACGCGGCGCCGTACTACCGCGCGGACTCCTGGGCGCTCCCCGGCGGCGCGTCGGAGCCCGCGTGGTACTCCAACACGCTGTCGTACCCGGTGCTGATGCACTACACGGGCGCGGTCGACCTCGCCGTCCGCGGGCGCAGCGCGGCCGACGCCGACCTCGACATCACCGCCGGCGACATGGTGCCCAACGCGCCCGCGACGGCCGCGTCGGTGCCCTTCGGGACGCCGGGCTACTGCGCGACGGTGCCGCGCGACGCCTTCTCCGCGACCGACTGCAACCCGCTGTACTTCCAGCAGTACGCGGCGACGGAGTTCCCCGCGCGGATCGATTTCGTGTTCGGGCGCGCGCCGGGCGACCGGCTCCACGTCGCGGAGAGCCGGCTCGCCTTCACCGAGCCCGTCGCGTACGGCGGCACGACGGGCCCGCTCAGCGACCACTACGGCCAGCTCGTGCGCCTGCTCGTCGCGCCGCGGTGAGCGCCGCCCGTCAGAACGTGTAGCC
The DNA here is from genome assembly GCA_046351555.1 of Polyangiales bacterium. Taxonomy (GTDB): domain Bacteria; phylum Myxococcota_A; class Polyangia; order Polyangiales; genus CAISKJ01. The sequence continues at coordinate 3,959 of JAXLYI010000015.1, read as the reverse complement.
CACCGTGAGGATGGGCACCGACGGGATCGCGCTCAGGTAGTAGTAGTACACGCTCCCGCGGCGGGCCTGGGCGGAGCCCGCGTAGCCCACCAGCGGCAGGCGGAGCGCCGCGGTGAAGCCCGAGCGGTGCACGAGGCGCACGCCCGCCAGCAGCCCCACCGTGAGGAGGTTGACCGGCGCGCTGTGCACCACGCCGAGCGCGGGCGTCACGTCGGCCGTGAGCCGCAGCGCGTCGCGCTCGACGAGGGGGAGCGCCACCCCGCCGAAGGCCACCGCGGAGACCACGTAGTTGCGCTCGGGCGCGAAGATGGCCGCGACGCCCGTGAGCTGCGTGGCGATGCCGACGTACGCGTAGCGCCCGATCAGCGCGTCGCCCATGAGCGTCGCGTTGAGCCCGAGGTGCACCCCGTAGCGCCGCGGCGCGCGCGGGGGGGCGGCGGCGCCTGCGACCTGCGCGGCGACCGCGAAGACGAGCGGGAGGAGCGGCGGCACGGCGGGCGTTGGCGTACCGCGAAACGCGCCGGGCTGTCACCGCGTTTCGCGCGAACGCGCCGCCGCCACGCGTCGCGGCCGGGCGCTACTGGAGGTCGAGCTCGGTCTCGGCCGTGACCGCGGCGCCCGGCGCGAGCCGGAGGCCGTTGGCGCCGCGCTCGATGCAGAGCCCGAGGTGCTCGTCGGGCGCGCCGAGCACGCGGACGCCGAGGCGACCGTCGGCGGCGACGTCGATCACGAGGCGCGCGCGGCCGTGGGCGCCCGCGGGGTTGCGGAGCCGGGCCACCTGCATGCACGAGCCGAGGGAGCCGTGGCTTCGAACGAGGTTCACCGCCTCGTGCTCGCGCACGACGTCGCGGGGGCGCGATGGGCCTTCGTCGGGCGCGGATCCTTCGGGCAGGGCGCGCGATGGCGCGGGCGCCGCGGGGATCACCTCGGGCGCCGCGTTGCCCCCGACGCCCAGCAGTCGCTCGAGGCGGCGCTGGTTGGCCGCCGCCTGCGCCGCCTGCGCGCTGGGTGCTCTCGCCGCCGGCGTGGCGCGCGTCGCGCCCGTGAGCGACGCGTTGAAGTCGCCGCCCTCGCGGACGACGGCGCGCGCGGCGACGGCCCCCACGCCGAGCACCGCGACCCCGAGGGTGGCGGCGAGCGCGGCCCACTTCTTCGAAGCCCCTCCGGGCGTTGATGCTCCCATGGCGGGCATTACAACGCCCTGCGCTCCGCGACGTCAACGACCGCCGCGTCGGGATCCTCCATCCTTCGCCGCGCGGAGAGGGGCGGTTGCCTTCGGTGACGCGCTGCGGTAGAGGGCGCGCGCCCGGTGCCCTTCGCGCCGCGGCGCAACCACCAGGGGACCCGCCATGCGCCTCACGCTCTCACTCACGCTCTCCGCCCTCGCGCTCGCCGCATCGGGCTGCGCGCCCGTCGACGACCCTTCCGCCGAGGAGTCGGCCGCCGACGAGGTTCGCGCGGGCGGCGCCGTCTTCGTGCGCGTCCGCCACGACACCCGCCGCTGCCTGTCGCCCGTGTGCGGCGGCTGGTGGGTGAGCCGCGTCAACTACAACACCACGCGCTGCCTCGACGGCTCCTACGCGCGCGAGTGCTACGTCGCCGAGATCGACTGGCGCGGCCTCGGCCTCACCGAGCGCGCGCTCCCGGCCGTGCAGGAGGCCGCGGGGTCGGGCCGCGCGCTGCTCCGCGCCCGCATCGAGCCCAAGGCGTACGGCCCCGTCGGCACCTTCGGCGAGCTCGTCGTGCAGGAGGCGTGGCAGGCGGTCACCGCCGCGGAGCCCTCGGGGCCCTTCTACCGCGTGCAGGGCCCCGACCGCGTGTGCGTCCGCGCGCCGTGCTTCGCCTACGACCAGGATCGCCTCAACAGCACGCAGACCGCGCGCCTCTCGGGCGTCGACCTTTCGCGCGTCGCGGGCGTCACCGCGGCCGACCTCGCGCGCGGCGTCGACACCCTGCGGCAGCCGGTGGGCATCCTCGCGGCGGGCGTCACCCGCAACGGCGCCGACGGCGGGCGGACGCTGGTGGCGACGCAGTTCTACGTGCGCGTGTCGGAGGGGGTGAGCGACGCGACGTACTGCCGGGCCGACGCGGACTGCGTCGCGAGCGTGTACCGCGCCGACGTGGCGGCGGCCGGCGACTGCTACTGCCGCTTCTGCCCGACGGCGGTGGTCAACGCGACCACGGCCCGCGCGCGAGAGACCGCGTACGAGCGCTACTGCCGCCCGATGGTGCCGACGTGCCCCGTCCCGCGCTGCATCGTCCCGCCGACGCCCCGCTGCGTCGCCAACGCCTGCGTCGGCGTCACCCGGACGCCCTGAGCGGCGCCTTCCCCTCCCCTGTCACCCGCACCTCCGCCTTCGGGAAGCGCTCGCGCACCGCGGCGAGCTGCGCGTCGAGCCGAGACGCGTCCTCGCCCGCGGCCACGCGAACGGCCACCTCGGTGACGCGCGCGGGGTCGAGCTTCAGGAGCGTGCGGAGCGCGGAGTTGGAGTACTTCAGCGCGTCGTCGACGCTCTCGATGCGCGCGTCGACGCGCCCCCAGCGCCCGTCGGGGCCGCGCGACAGGGAGAAGAACCCGAGGTTCACCGTGGCGCGGAAGGCGGGCGGCGCGTGGTCCGAGAGTTCGGCGGCCACGTCGTCGACGAAGGTGTCGTGCGCGTGCCAGTGGACGAGCGCGAGGCGCGCCGCGAAGGGGCTCTGCAGGAAGGGCCGGAGCACCGACGGCGGCCGCCACGTCGCCGTGTACTTCGACACCGCGTCGTCGCGGTACCACGTGCCCACCGAGAACTCCCGCAGCCTCGCGAGCCCCGGCGCGGCGAGGTCGGCCGGGAGGAGACGCGGGTGCATGCCCTGGGTCTCGATCACCTCCAGCGCGCGCGGCGCCGGGTCGCCGAAGAGCGCCTCGACGAGCTCCGGGGGCGCGCCCATCAGCCGCCGGAGCCCGCGCATCACCGGGTGGCGCACGAGCGCGTTGCACTTGTCGCGCACCGACCACGCGCAGTGGAGCGTCTCCACCGTCGCCCAGTGGGGGTCGCCCACCGCCGCGCCCGTCTTCGTCCCCTTGGGCGCCAGCGTGCACTCGACCAGCAGCCCGCGGTCGAAGCGGAGCTCGCTCACCACCGGGGCGATCGCGCCGAGCCACCCCTTCCAGGCCATCCCAGTGAGCGCGTCGAGCCGCTTCGCCTCCTTTGGCGCGAGCTCCTCGCCGCGCTGCGCCCGCTCCTGCAGCGCGACGAACTCCGCGCGGTCGCCCCCCTGCGCGACGATCCAGGCGCGGAGTGCGTCGCGGCGGGCGGGGTCGTCGTGGTCGTCGGCGATCGCGCGGAGCAGCGCCTCCTCGGGGTCGGCCGGCGCGGGCCTGGGCGGGGCGGCGGGCTTCGGCAGCGCGGCTTCGAGCTGCGCGAGGAGGCCACTCGCTTCGGCGGAGGGAGGCGCGTCGTCGGCGGGCGCCGCGGCGGCGATCTGCGTCAGCTTCGACTGCATCCAGCGGCCCATCACGGTGGCGCCGAAGACCCGGGTGTAGTCCGGGGCGAGCGCGGCGGCGGCGGCGAGGGCGCGCGGGTCGCGGTGCACGGTGGTGAGCTGGCGGAAGAGCTCGACCCACACGGGCTTGTGGCTCGACGCGGTGAAGGGCGGCGCGCGCAGCATCGCGACGTAGCGCCACGCGACGCGGGGGTCGGGCGCGAGGGCGCCGAGCCGCTCGACGCGCTCGCCGACGTCGGCCACCTTCACGCCGTCGAGGAGCGACGCGAGGAGCGGGCCCACGTCCGCGGCGCCGGGGGATTTCGCGCGGGCTTTCCAGGCCTTCACCAGGTCGCTGCCGGAGACGGGCGCGGCGGGGACGAGCGCGCCGACGGACTCGACGAGTGTGGAGACGCGCGGGTGCCGGTGCGCGCGCCACGCGGCGAGGAGGGCGTCGAGCGCGCGAACGAGGTCGCCGGCGCGGAGGGCGTCGAGTG
>JAXLYI010000014.1:0-260213 GCA_046351555.1 Polyangiales bacterium | reverse complement strand
CCGGGGTGCACGCGCAGCCCTCGTCCACCATCCCGTCGCAGTCGTTGTCGACGCGGTCGCACGCCTCCGCGCCCGGGAGCGCCTCGCCGGTGCACGCGCCCCACGCGCTGCCGACGCCGCCCGCGCCCGCGACGCACGACTGCGAACCCGCGCGGCAGGCGCCGACGCCAGCGGTCCCCGACGGGCCCGCGTAGCAGCTCCGGGTGGCCCCCGGGGCGCAGGCGCAGCCGTTGTCGACCGTGCCGTTGCAGTCGTTGTCGACGCCGTCGCAGGTCTCCGCGCCCGGCGTCGCGGCGCCCGCGCAGGCCGTCCACGCCGCGGCGCCGCCCGAGAGCACGCAGCTCTGCGAGCCCGCGCGGCAGGTGCCGACGCCCGCAGTCCCCGTGGGGCCGCCGTAGCAGCTCCGCGTCGCGCCGACGGTGCAGGCGCAGCCCTCGTCGATCATCCCGTCGCAGTCGTCGTCGACGGCGTTGCACGTCTCGGTGCCAGGGAGCGCCTCGCCCGCGCACGCGCCCCACGCGCTGCCGACGCCGCCCGCGTTGAGCGAGCAGCCCTGCGATCCCGCGCGGCAGGCGCCGACGTTGGCCGTGCCCGCAGGGCCCGAGTAGCAGCTCCGCGTCTCGGCGGCGCGGCAGGCGCAGCCCTCGTCGGTCATCCCGTCGCAGTCGTTGTCGACGCCGTCGCACGTCTCCGCGGCCGGGAGCGTCTGCGCCCCGCACGCGCCCCACGCGCTGCCGACGCCGCCGGCGCCCGCGACGCACGCCTGCGAGCCCGCGCGGCAGGCGCCGACCCCCACGGTTCCCGTCGGGCCGGTGTAGCAGCTCTGCGTCGCGCTCGGGGCGCAGGCGCAGCCGTTGTCGACGGTGCCGTCGCAGTCGTTGTCGACGCCGTCGCAGGTCTCCGCGCCGGGCGCCGTCGCGCCGGTGCACGCGCCCCACGCGGCCGCGCCGTCGGCCACGGCGCACGAGCGGGTCCCCGCGCGGCAGGCGCCGACGCCGGAGGTGCCCGCGGGGCCGGCGTAGCAGGGCTGGGTCTCGCCGCGGCGGCACACGCAGGTCTCGTCGACGGCGCCGTCGCAGTTGTTGTCGACGTCGTCGCAGCGCTCGGCGGCGGGGAGGCGGTCGCCGGTGCACTCGCCCCACGCGCTCCCGACGTTGCCGGGGCCCGCGGCGCAGGTCTGTGTGCCGGCCGCGCAGGTGCCGATGCCGCGGGTGCCGGTGGGGCCCGTGTAGCAGGCGCGCGACTCGCCGGGGCGGCACTCGCAGCCGTCGTCGATGGTGCCGTCGCAGTCGTTGTCGACGCCGTCGCAGGCTTCGGCGGCGGGGAGTTCCTGCCCGTCGCAGGAGCCCCAGGTGGCGGCGCCGCCAGCGCTCGCGCAGGACTGGGTGCCCCCGCGGCAGCGACCGACGCCCGCGGTTCCCTCGGGGCCGCCGTAGCACGCGCGCGTCGCGCCGGGGGTGCACGAGCAGCCGTCGTCGATGGTCCCGTTGCAGTCGTTGTCGACGCCGTCGCAGGCCTCGGCCGCGGGGAGCGTCTCGCCGGCGCACGCGCCCCACGCGCTGCCGAAGCCGTCGCCGCCGGGCGCGCACACCTGCAGGCCGTCGCGGCATGCGCCCACCATGCGCGTCGCGGCGGGGCCCGTGTAGCACTCGCGGCGGTCGTCGGTGCGGCACGCGCAGCCGTCGTCCACCTCGCCGTCGCAGTCGTTGTCGACGCCGTCGCAGGTCTCGCCCGAGGGCGACGTCGCCCCGTTGCACGCGCCCCACGCGCCGAACTCGCTCACGCCCTCGCACCGCTGCGTCCCGTAGGCGCACTGGCCGACGCCCGCGAGCGCCCGCGCGCCGGGGAAGCAGCCCTGCGTCGCGCCCGGGATGCACACGCAGCGCTCGTCGACGGTGCCGTCGCAGTTGTCGTCGACGCCGTTGTTGCACGTCTCCGTCGTCGCGCAGGCCACCACCGGGGCAGGGCCGCTCGTGGGCGTGTCGGGGTCGCCCGCGTCGACCGCGGCCGCGTCGGGCGCGGGCTCGTCGGCCGCGTCGGGTGCGGGCGCCGTCGCGTCGGGCGCCGCGGGCGCGTCGGGCGTCGCGGGCGCGTCGGCGGCGCCGTCGGGGTCGCTCCGCACGGGCGAGACGGCGGTGTCCGCCTCGTTGCACCCCACGGACACGCTGAAGGCGCCCACGGCGAGCGCGAACCACGGGACTCGGCATCGAAGTTCTTTCATGTCACTCCTCGCGCGACGGGTGCGCGCTCCAAGCCCGTTACCGGCGGCCCGCGCATGCACCTTGAGCGTGGCGGCGCGCCCGCAGCGAGGGCTCGCGCGACGCGTGTCTCGTGTGCGATCTTCGCGCCCCGTGAAGGCCCTCCACGCGCTCGCCGCCGTGCTCGCCTGGGCGGGTTGCCGCGCGCCGGCGACGCCCCGCCCCGCACCCTCCGCGCGCCTTGACGTCGCCGCGCCTTCGACGATCGGTTGCGTCGAGCCCCCACCCGACGCATCGACCGACGCGGGCGTGAACTTCACCGAGCGCGAGTGGCGACGCATCCGGCGGATGTCGCCCGTCCCAGCGCTGCCGCCCGACCCCACCAACCGCGTCGCCGACGACCCGCGCGCGGCCTCGCTCGGGCGCTCGCTCTTCGAAGACGGCGGGCTCTCGCGCGACGGGCGGACCTCGTGCGCGGGCTGCCACGCGTCCCCGCACCTCTACGCCGACCTGCGCCCGCTCGCGGTCGCGGGCGAGCCGCCGCGCGTCGGCCGGCGCAACGTCCCGTCGCTCGTGGGGAGCGCGTTCAAGCGCTGGCAGACGTGGGACGGGTCGGCGGATTCGCTCTGGGCGCAGCCGATCCTCGCGTTCGAAAACCCGCTGGAGCACGGGCTCACACGCGAGGGCCTCGCGCGCCTCGTCGCCGCGCGCCACGGGGACGCGTACCGCGCGGTGTTCGGCGAGGCCGCGGCGTTCGGGTCGGGCGGCGAGGTCGAGCGGACGGCGGCCAACGTCGGCAAGGCGATCGCGGCGTACGTGCGGACGCTCGCGGTGGGCCCCGCGCCCTTCGACCGCTGGGTGGCGGGCGAACGCGCGGCGATGACGGAGGAGGCGGTGCGGGGGCTGGCGGTGTTCCTGCGGGTGGGGTGCGTGCGGTGCCACAGCGGGGCGATGTTCTCCGACGGCGATTTCCACGCGGCGCGCTTCCCCGACGACCCGCGCGTGGGCCCCGACCGCGGCGCGATCGAAGGGCTCGTGCGGGCGCGGGCGAGCGCTTTCTACGGCCGCGGGAGGCACAGCGATGCGCCCGAGGAGCCCTTCCCCATCGAGCCCCCCAGCGAGGAGATGCGCGGGCGCTTTGTCACGCCGACGCTCCGCGGCGTCGCGCTCACCGCGCCCTACGGCCACGCGGGCACGGTCGCGACGCTGGAGGAGGTCGTCGGGCTCTACGCGCAGGGGGGCATGCCGGTCGGGCACGCGCTCACGCAGGGCGGGGAGGATGCGTTCCTGGTGCCGTTCCGCGTGAGCGACGCGGAGACGCGCGCGCTGGTGGCGTTCCTGCGGGCGCTCACGCCCGACGCGCGGTGAGAGGGGTCAGCGAGGCGCGGACGCGGACGCCGGAGCGGGCGGCGTCTCGGGGCGGTCGAGCTCGCGGACGAGCAGCTCGACCTGGTTGAGCCGGCCGGCGCGCTCGCCGACGAGGAGGTCGCGGCCCGCGACCGCCGCCCAGCCCGACGGCGACGCGATGTGGCGGCAGAAGATCCGCGCGACGGTCGCGGCGTTGACGCGCTCGGGGACGCGGAGGAGGCGCATCTCCACGGGCTCGAGCATCCGGCGCTCCTGCGCGCGGGACGCGTGGACGGCGGCGCGCTCGTCCATGTCCTGCCGCGCGAGCATGTCGCGCGCGCTCCACTCGCCGAGGGAGATGCCGCCGTCGTCGTGCACCTCCAGCCGGACGTCCGCGCCCCGCAGGGCCCACGCGAGCTGCTCGACGGTGTACTCGCCCGCGAAGGTGACCCGCGCCGGCGCCACGTTCGGCCGCACCCACACGTTCGCGCCGAGGGCCCGCGCGAGCTCCACGCCGAGCGCGCCGGCCGTCGCCTGGAGCGCCACGACGCGCACCCGCGCGCGCTGCACGGGCTCGCCACGCGCCCGCACGCCGACGGCGGTGACGGTGAGACGCGTCGGGCCCTCGGCGGTCGTCACGAAGCTCGGGCCCTCGGGCGGCACGGCCGCGGGCCCGCGACAGGAGAACTCCGGGCGCTCGCCCACCGCGCGCGGCGGACGCTCGGGCGCATGGGCGCGAGGCGGGGGCGGCGGACGCGTCGCGCAGGCACCCAGCGCGACCGCGAGCAGCGCCGCCCGCGCGCGCATCAGCGGAGCGCGACGGAGAAGTGGTAGTTCTGCCCGTTGCGCGAGTCCCACGCGACGCAGCCCCACCGGTTGGTCTGCTGGAACCACAGCGCCAGGTCGCCCGCCGCCGTCAGGTCGACGCTCGCGTCGATGCTGGTGCGCGTGCCGCCCGTCGCGGCGACGCCCGTCTCGAAGCTGCGCGCGGCCGCGCCGTTGAGGCTCGCGTAGCCCGTGATCGCCCACGCGGGGTTGCCCATCGTGGTGCCGGTGCACGACGCGATTCGCTCCTGCGCGTAGCGGACGCGGAGGCGCTGGCCGACGACGAGCGTGCCCGTCTGCGACACGCTCCCGTCGCGGTTGAAGGTGAGCGTCGGTGCGTCGGTGGTCGCGGGCGGCGTCGTCCCGCCCGGCGGGGCCTGCACGGCGAAGCGGTAGTTCTGCCCGGCGCGCGAGTCCCACGCGACGCAGCCCCAGCGGTTGGTCTGCTGGAACCACAGCGCCAGCTCGCCCGACCGCGGCAGCGCGATCACCTGGTTCACGGGGACGCGCGTCGTCCCGGTGGTGCGGCCCGTGTCCCACGATGTCGCGGCGCCGCCCGCGAGGCTCGCGTAGCCCGTGATCGCCCACGCCGCGGTGCCGTTGGTGGTCCCCGTGCACTGCCGGATGCGCGTCTGGGCGTAGCGGACGCGAACGTTGCCGCCCGCGACGAGGGGCGCGCTCTGCGTCACCGAGCCGTCGGCGTTGAAGGTGAGCGTCGGCACCTGCGTGAGGGCGTCGCTGTCGTCGGTGAAGCCTTCGTCGGGCGAGGCTCCCTCGTCGACCGCGCAGGCGAGCGCGAGGAAGGGCACCAGGAGGAGCGTCGAGCGTGTGCGCATGGGTCCGTCTCGGGATGGAGCGGGGAGGTGGTGAACGGGGCGCGGCAGGCGGCGGCCCCGGAAGACGCGGCGCTTGTACCACAAGGGGCGCCGGCGTTGGGGGTGACGTGTGCGGGCGCGCACACCGTGGCTCACCGCGACAGACGTTCAGCGCGGGCTGTCGGTGCGGGGCGGCCGCGCCGAGGGGGAGCCGTTCGCGTCGCGGCGCGTCAGGGCAAGGATCGCGCGAACCTCGTCGTCGGTGGTCTGGGCGAAGTCGCCGTACCACGAGCTCACCGCCAGGAAGTCCTCCGGCGAGTGGGCGCAGACGATCGCGTCGACCTCCGAGAGGAGCTCGCGCGCGGACTCGGCGGCGCACACCGGGGCCGCGATCACCACCGTTCGTGGGCCCCGAGCCCTGAGTGAGCGGATCGCGGCGCGCACCGTCACCCCCGTCGCCATGCCGTCATCAACGACGATCACCGTGCGACCCGCGATGTCGACCGGCGGATGGTCGCCGCGATAGGCGCGCACCCGGCGGAGGAGCTCGGCGCTCTCCTGGCGGACGATCGTCTGGAGGTGCTCGGGCGTGACGCCGAGGCGCGCGATGGTCGTGGTGTCGAGGTAGAGCGCGCCGCCCTCCGCCACCGCGCCGATCCCGTACTCCGGGTGCCCGGGCGCGCCGAGCTTGCGCGCGACCACCACGTCGAGCGGCGCGTCGAGGGCCAGCGCCACCTCGAAGCCCACGGGGACGCCGCCGCGCGGCAGGGCCACGATCACCGGCGCGCGGTCGCGGAGCTGTTGCAGCGAGTGGGCGAGCGCCCGCCCGGCCTCCGATCGGTCCTTGAACATACGGTCACCTCGCATCCGAGGGAGGCGTCCGTTGCAAAGGCCGTTCTCTCGTGAGGCGGGGGAGGGGAGGCGACGGAACGCGTGAGACGTACGCGGTCAGGTCACGGGCAGGCGCCGCGGGCGCGGACGCGGGCGCCGGCCGACGCGGCGGCGCAGGCGTTTCCGTAGGTGCGGCCGTCGCAGCCGCAGACGGGGTTGTATTCGAGCGTGCAGGCGTCGGGTCGCGCGGCGCAGGTGCCAGCGGTGTCGCAGCCGTCGCCCGCGCAGTACTGCCGCGCGCCGCAGTCGGCGTTGCTCCGGCACGAGCCCGGCGCCGCGTCGGGCACGCCCGCGTCGACGGCCGCGCACGCGCCAACGCCGCGCGTGGGCCGGTCGGGGCGGCAGCCGAGGTACGTCTCACCCGCGCACGAGCAGAAGGTCTCCGCGCGGAAGCAGGCGATCGCGGGCTGGCACGTCCCCGCGGTGGCGCAGCTGGAGGACTCGTAGACGCACTCCTCGCGGGCGCCGCAGTCGCGCGCCGTCGCGCAGCGGCCGGTGGTGCCGGGGCAGGGAGTGCCGGTGGGCAGGCAGCTCCGCGTCGCCTCGCAGCAGACGGTCCCCGCGACGCAGCGGACGGTGGCGCAGAAGCCGATGTCGGGCACGCCCGCGTCGACCGACGGGCACGCGCCGACGCCGCGCGTGGGCCGGTCGGGGCGGCAGCCGAGGTACGTCTCGCCCGTGCACGAGCAGAAGGTCTCCGCGCGGAAGCACTCGATGGCGGGCGCGCAGGTGCCGCTCGTCGCGCAGAGGTTGTCGGCGTAGACGCACTCTTCACGGGCGCCGCAGTCGCGCGCGCTCTGGCAGCGGCGCGCGCCCGCATCGACCGCGGGGCCGACGTCGACCGAGGGGCCCGCGTCGACGGGCGGCGGAGGATCCGGCGGGCACAGGACGCCGCCGGGCAGGCAGCGCTGGAGGGCTTCGCAGCAGCGCGTCCCGGCCGCGCAGAGGGCGCGCGCGCAGAAGCCGGGGGAGGGGGCGTCTTCGCCGACGCCGAGGTCGGCGGGGGCGCCCGAGTCTTCGGTCACCGACACGTCGGGGCGCGGCGGCACGTTGCCCGGATCGCCGCAGGCCCCGAGGGTCAGTCCGGCCACGGCGAACGCCGCGGCCCAGCCCATCGATCGCAAGTGTGAGGGTCCCATGCGGGTGGAGATCCGCGGGGCGTACGAACCGGCTCACACATTCGCGCAGTGAGGCTCACTTCGTGGCGGCGCTTCCTCCGCGCTCGCGGCGCCGTCGTCGAAGGTGAAATAGAAGGTCGCGCCGCGGCCCTCCTCGCCCTCCGCCCACGCGCGGCCGCCGTGGCGCGAGACGACGCGCATCACGGTGGCGAGGCCGACGCCGGTCCCTTCGAACTCGGTCGCCGGGTGGAGGCGCTGGAAGGGCGCGAAGAGCTCCTTCGCGCGCCCCGCCGGGAAGCCCGCGCCGTTGTCCCGCACGAAGAACACCTCCGCCCCCTCGCGCCGCGCCGCGCCGACCTCGATGACGGCGTGCGCGCGCTTCGAGGTGTACTTCCAGGCGTTGCCGAGGAGGTTGTCGAGCGCCACCGCCGCGAGCCGCGGGTCGGCGTCGGCCGCGAGCCCGTCGGCCACGACCACCTCCACGTCGCGGGCGGGCTCCCGCTCGCGGAGCTCGGCGAGCGCGCGGCGGGCCATCGCGCTGAGGTCGCAGCGCTCGCGGCGCATCGGCGACCGGGCGAGGCGCGAGAGGGCGAGGAGGTCGTCGATGAGCGAGGCCATCCGCTGCGCCGCGGCGCGGAGACGCTCGAGGTACCAGCGGCCCTGCGCGTCGAGCGCGGGGCCGTAGTCCTCCTGGAGCACGCGCGCGAAGCCGTCGACCACCCGCAGCGGCGCGCGGAGGTCGTGCGACACCGCGTAGCTGAAGCTCTCGAGCTCGCGGTTGGCGCGCTCGAGCTCGCCGACGAGGGCCGCCCGCTCCTCCGCCGCCACGCGCGCCGCCCGCTCCTCCGCCGCCCGCATCTCCGTCCGCAGGAGGCGCTCGCGGACGCGCCGGTGTTCGTCCTCGACCCGCTTGCGTCGGAGCTGCGACTGGACGCGCGCGCCGACCACCGCGGGGTCGCTCGCCTTGGAGAGGAAGTCGTCGGCGCCGCTGCGCAGGCCCTCCAGGAGCGCGGCGCGGTCGTCGCGCGAGGTGAGCAGCACGACGGCCGTGTCGCGCAGCGCCGGGTCGGCCTTGATGCGCCGGCACGCCTCCATCCCGTCGACCCCGGGCATCACCACGTCGAGCACCACGCAGTCGGCCGGGCGCGCCGCGAGCGACGCCAGCGCCTCCTCGCCCGAGCGCGCGAGCGCGACGTCGCAGCCCTCCGCCCGGAGCGTCGCGGCGAGCGCCGCCAGGCACGTCGGGCTGTCGTCCACCGCCAGCACGCGGGCCCGCGCGGGGGGGCCGCGACCTTCGGTGCCGTCCTGCACGGGCGTGTCGCGACCGTCAGTGCATTCCCGCGCGGTCGTTGCCACCGTCAAAGACGCCACCTCAGGGGACGCACTCTGCGCCCCCGCGCGGCCGGCGGTCAACCGCGCAACGCACGGGCGTTCTACCCGTTCCCGACGTCGCGCCGCGCACCCGCCGGCGCGCTCTCCGCGCTGCGCGCTTGACCCGCGGCGCCCCCGACGTGTTTCCATCGGCGCCGTGCAGATCGACTTTCACCACGCGGTCACCTACGTCGTGTGCCGCCTCGCCGGGCTCACCGCGCGCGACGCCGGGGTGGTGGCCTACGCCGCCCAGTACGTCGACGACGCCACCAACACGGGCACCGTTCGCTTCTCCAACGGCGCGATGTACCACCGGCTGAGCTCGGCCCACCGCACCTTCGACTACCGCAACCTCGAGGAGCTCGCGCGGCAGCAGGTGTGGATCCCGTTCCATTTCATGCCGGGCAACGGCGGCGCGCCCGCGGGGGAGGACCCGCCGGGGAAGTTCATCGAGAAGCTGGTGTGCCGGCCCGACAGCCCGCCCGCGCGCGACATGGTGCGCCTCGCGATCGCGAAGCGCGGCGCCGCCCACGCGCTCCACCGCCTCGGCATCACGCTCCACACGTACTGCGACACCTGGGCGCACCAGGGCTTCGCCGGCGTCAGCCACCGCGTCAACCACGCGGAAGACCTCCGCGGCCCCGACGGCGCGCCCGACGAGCGCATCATGACGAAGCTCCAGAACTTCTTCGTCCGCCAGACGCTCCCGCTCGGCCACGGCGCGGTGCTCGGCAACCCCGACAAGCCCTACCTCGTCTGGAGCTACACCGACGGCGAGGGGCGCCGCGTCGAGCGCGACAACCCCCGCGACTACCTCGCCGCGATGGACGCCGTCGCCCGCGTCGTGCAGCGCTTCCTCCTCGGCGACCCCGACGCCGACGTGCCCGGCCTCCACCCCGACGACCTCGCGCAGATCGACCACTACCTCCGCGCCATCGACGACCACGACGACCACGTGCGCCACGAGCGTTGGATGGAGGCCGTCCGCCGCGGGCACTTCCGCTTCGGCGCCGAGCCGCTGGAGTACCACCCGAAGGGCGAGGGGTCGTGGAAGCACGTCGCCCTCGGCACCGTCACCGAAGACGACGACGACGAGGAGTCCGCGTACGAGTACTCGCCGGAGTTCTTCCGGTGCGACTGGAAGCTCTTCCACGACGCGCTCCAGCGGCAGCGCCTCGACATCGTGCAGGTCGTCCTCCCCCGCTACGGGATCTGCGTCGCATGAAACCCCGCGCCCTCCTCGCGCTCGCCCTCACCGCCTGCGCCGCAGAGACGCGCCAGGCCGCCCGCCCCCGCACACCCGGCGCGTCTCCCACCGCGCGCGAGTCGGTGACCGTCGCCCTGCTCGGGGCCGCCGCCGCCGAGCCCGCCGCGCCCGCACCCGGACTCGCCGGTGCGTCCGCCACGCGCTTCGTCGGCGCGGGCCTGCGCGCGGAGGTCGCTTCCGCCGCCGTCGACCTCGCCGACGACCGCCTCGGCGCGCCCCTCGTCGCCGCCGTCGAGGTCGCCTCGGGCTGGGTGTTCGCCACCGCCGACGGAACCATCTCCGCCGCGCCCCGCTTCACCGATCGCCTGCGCGCGATCGGCACGGTGTCGGGGCTCCTCCGCGCCGGCGCATGGTCGCGCGGCCGCCTCTGCCTCACCGCGCGCGACGGGCTCTGGTGCACCGACGGCGACACGCTCGCCCGCATCACATCACTCGACGCGCCGGTGTTCGAAGCCGCCTTCGCCGACGCGCGCGCGGGCGCTGCCGTGCTCGACGACGGGCGCTACGCCGTCACCACCGACGGCGGCGCCACGTGGCGCGTCGCCTCCGTCGAAGGGGCCACTGCCCTCACGCCCCGCTACACCGGGACCTCCCTCCAGATCGTCACCACCCGCGGCCCGATCTCCACCGCGGGCGCCGCGCTTTCGACGCAGCGCGCGGACGTCGAGGTCGACGCGACCGCCTCCCTCGCGCTCGTCGCCCAGGCCCTGCGCGACCGCGTCCCGACGCATCTCCGCCTCCCCGCCGTGGGCCTCGCCGACGGCGGATGGGCCGCGCTCGACGGCGCCGAGGTGGTGCGGGCCGACGCGCGCGGTCGCGAGCGGAGCCGTGCGCGTGTCGCCGAGCGCGACGTCCCCGGCCGGCTCGCGCGCTGGGGCGACGCGGTGGTGCTCCGCGCCGACCGCCTCTACCGCAGCGACGACGGGCGCCGCTTCGAACCCGTCGGCCCGGAAGGCGGCGAGGGATGGCCCGGCGACGCCTTCGCCCTCTCCGACGACGGCGCACGCGCGGCGCTCCCGGGTCCCTGCGCCACCGCGTCCATCCCCGACGTCGCCGACCGAATCGACACCGTCTGCGCGCGCGACGCCCGCGGCCGATGGCGCGCCGTCCCGCTGATCGCCGCCTCGCTCCCCGAGCGCGGCGTTCGGCGCGCGATGCACGGCGCGACGCTGCTCCTCGGCGCGGCCGACCGGCGCGAGGGGCGCGGGTTCCGCTACGTCACCGTCGACACGGACTCGGGCGCGGTGCGCGACGTGAGCCCGCCGGAGGGAGCTCGCTTCACCGCCGCGCTCGAATGGACCGCGGCGGGGATGCTCCGCGGCGTGGTCGAGTCGGGCGACGCACGTCTGCTCGCGACGGGCTCGCCCGAGGGCCCGTGGGCGACGTCGCCGCTCCCCGCGGGCGCGCTGGGCGTGGCCTTCGCGGATGCGCGTCGGGGCGTGGCCTTCGGCGCGCGCCTCGGGTCGCTCTGGCGGACGCTCAACGGCGGGGAGTACTGGGCGCGCGTCCCCGTCGGCGCGCAGCTCCGCGGGCGCTCGCTCTCGCCGCAGCCCGACGCGGTGTGCGACGACGCGGGCTGCACCGTCGACGATGTCGCCCGCATGGAGGGCTGGGGCCCCATCACCGACGCGCCGCCTGAGGGCACCGACGCGCCCGCCGAGCGCGCGCGACGGCCCGCCGAGCTCCTCGCCGCCGTCGTCTCCCTGCGCTGCGAAGACCAGGGAACGCCCGCCCCGTCCCCCTTCGCCGAGGGCCTCGCGCCCCACTGGCTCGCCGGCGCCGCGTCCGCCCGTTCGAGCGTCGGCGTCGCGCAGATCGCGTGGCAGCCCGAAGGCGCGCGCGCCCCCACCACCGCGCTCGTCGAGGGAGCGGGCGGCGACGAGCCCGTCGTGCTCGGCGCGGGCGGCGGCGCGCTCGTGGGCGACCGCCGCGGCGTCGTCGCGTGGATGCGCGGCCGCGGGCACCGGGCGCTCACCGGGATGCTCCCCGCGGTGGGCGGCTGGATGCTCGCGGGGCCGTATGGCTGGCTCGTCCTCCCGACGCGCGGCGGCGGCGTGGCGGCCCTCTCGGCGACGTCGCGCTCGCCCCGGCGCCTCGCCACGGCCTTCGAAATCGACGCGACCGGCGACGTGCGCGGGGCCTTCACCGCGCCGATCGAATCGCGCGACGACGTCTTCCCCGCGGTGGGCCTCGTCGAGCGCGGCGACCGCTGGGCCGTCGTCACCGCCGCGCCCGACGGGTCGATGCGCGTGGGCGCGTGGGGCGGGGCCGTCACCACCGAGGCCCACCGACACGACGACGTGCGTCCCTGCGCGGTCGCGCGACCGGGCCCGCGGCGCGAGGCGCTGTGGCTCCCCTACGGCCGCGCGTGGGGGCGGCGGATCGAGCTCGACGGCGCCTCGGCCCGCGCCGCGGTGGTGGAGCTCGACGCCGGCGACCCGCAGCGCTGCGTGCGGGGCGTTCGTGCGGAGGACGGGCGAGGCGGCGTCCACGTCCTCCGCGCGACGGGCGAGGCGCTCGAAGGCTGGCGCGACCGCGAGGGCCAGCGGACCCGCGAGCGCTGCACCCTGCGGCTCGCCGACGGGGGCTGAGCGCCGGGCGTTTCGAGGGGGGGCGCGCGGCGCGCATCCCGTGGGCAGTTCGAGAAGCGCGCCAGGGGTGGGGGAGGGGAGGCGCGGGTGAACGCGGAGGCGCGGCGGGCGTGCGGGAGAGGCGGGGCGCGCGATCGGGAGGCGCGGTGGGGGTGGTGTGCACGGCTGGCGCGCCGACGCGGGCGCGGACGTCGCCACGCTGGGGGCGCCCTACGCGCTCCAGCGCGCGCGAAGGTACACGCCGACGCGACGCGCCCCGCGAGTCCGGTGCGTCGGTGCGGGCGCGGAGCCGAGGCGGATGGCGTCCGCGGAAGTCGACGCAAGGTCCGTCCGCCCATAGTGGCGACCGGCATCGTGCGAACAGCGTGGACTTGGACGGGTCAGCGCACCTGGGTCGGAACGAAGCACGGCATCGCGCAGCAACAGACACGGTGGCCGCCCGCGAGGACGGGCCCGGTAACCGTGCACTCGTTGTCGTTGTAGCCGTAGTGGTCGCCGTTGGGTGCGATCGTCCACCCGACCACGCAGGTTGCACCGCAGCCAGGTCCACCTGAGCGCGACGCACAGATCGTGGCGCAAGAGACCGTGCTTTCGGCCACGGTGCCTTCCACGATGAAGCGCCCGGCCCTGCCCGTCGCGAGGCACGCCCCGGCGTAGACCAGGAGGTCCGCGCCGTGCCCCGAGATCGTGCCGCCCACGGAGGCGTTGCCCGACACGCTGAACCCCCCGTCCTGGGGTGTGGTGCCGTTCACGATGACGCGCCCGGGGTCGATGGTGCGCGCCTCGACGAGGCGCCGTTCGAGCCCGCTGTCGGGGGCCGCGGCGCTCGCGAGCGCTGCGGTGTCGGCGTGGATCGCATACGGCACCGGGTTGACCGCGCCGCCGTCGACCACGGGCACGCCGTTGACGGCGACGTCGACCGAAACGTCGGTCCCGTCGAACATCGCCTCGGGGCACTGCGCGGTGAAGGGCTCCAGCGGCACCTCCGCCGCGAAGTCTCCCGCGGCGCCGACGGGCGTGGTCACCATGCGCTCGCAGGCCACCTCGACGAGGCCGGCGTCTCCCGCCACCTGCCGGCGGAAGGTGAAGCGCATCAGCGTCATCCCCGCCGGCACGCCCGTCACCGTCCCTGCGATCGTCACGAACGAACGCGCCGCGCCGCCCGGCACGCCTGGCCGCGCCAGCGCGATGCGCACGGTCATCCCGAGTGCGGCGCAGACCAGTGCGCCGCGCAGAAATGAGGTCTTCCATTCACGTTCCAGAATCATCGCTCACCTCGTCGTGATGGCTCCGCGGGCCATAGCTGCGTCACAGCTTGATGATGTGGTTGGCCACGAGTGACGGCTGCATCACGTTGTGGGGCGCGCCCGCGCCTGCCGCCTGCGTGCCTGGCCGGCCCGCCCCAGAGCAGGGCCCCCCGTTGCCGATCGAGGCGCAGCCGCCCGAGCCCGGCCACACGAGCTCGACGAGGTGCGAGTGGGGCGCGAGCTCGGCGACCGTAAGTGTGTGGCGCTCCTCGCCGAGCTGTTCGCCGAGGGCGCGCGGCGTGAGTGACGGGCCGCTCCCCGCGCCGACGATGACGCGGCCGCGAAGGTCGGGGAGGTTGAAGGTGGTCACCGTGTCGCCGGCGCCGTACGACGCGCCGATGGCGCGGAAAAGCGCCTCGTACTCGCCGCCGCGGGACACCGCGCGCCCGTCGCAGAGCGCCCAACCCGGAGGCGCCGCGGCGCCGGCGTACGCGACGACGGTGCCCGGGGGCACGCCCGCGGCCGCCGTCGCGAGCTGTCGCTCCAGCCCGCTGTCCGGCGCAGCCGCCGAAGCAATCGAGGCGTGGAGCGCGTAGGGGACCGGGTTGACCGCGCCGCCGTCGACCACGGGCACGCCGTTGACGGCGACGTCGACGGAGACGTCGCGCCCGTCGAACATCGTCGCCGGGCACTGCGTGGTGAAGGGCTCCAGCGGCACCTCCACCGCGAACTCCCCGGTCATCGCGACGTCTGCCGTGGCCATCCGCTCGCAGGCCACCTCGACGAGGCCGGCGTCCCCGGCCACCTGCCGACGGAACGTGAAGCGCATCAGCGTCATCCCCGCCGGCACGCCCGTCACCGTCCCCGCGATCGTCACGAACGAACGCGCCGCGCCGCCCGGCGCGCCCGGCCGCGCCACCGCCACGCGAACCGCCGCGAAGATCACCGCGCTCAGCACCGCCGCCGTCACCGCCAGGCGCGCCAAGAAGCTACCCCACCTCATGCTCGTCTCCTTCATCGGAACCACCCCCTGAACGTGATCGCCCCGTCGTTGCTCTGCCCGCGGAGGCCCCCGTGCCACGTGACCACCGCGCGCATCGTGATGCCCCCGTCGCCCGTGCTCCCGCGCAGCGCGCCGCCGACGAACGTCATCCGCATCGTCGGAGGCCCCGCCTCCACATCCACCGGCGCGTCCACCGCCGCGTCGACGCCCGCCTCCACATCCGCCGGCGCGTCCACCGCCGCGTCGACGCTCGCCTCCGCGTCCTCGCCCGCGTCCTCATCGACGCTCGCCTCCGCATCCGCCGCGGCATCGACGCTCGCCTCGACGTCCAGCGTCGCGTCCGCGCCTGCCTCCGCGTCCGCCGTCGCGTCGCGCACGTCGGCCGCCACCGCGTCGCGGTCCTCCTCGCCGCCGTCGCCCGCCGCCCCATCGCCCGCTGCGTCCGCGCGCGGGTTGCGCGTCACCGGCGTCGCGCACGCGCCGAGCGCCACCATCATCAGCGCCGCGCGCGCGCCCCTGCTCATCGTCGTCATCGCTCCCTCCCAGCCCGCTAGAAGCTATACCCGCACGACACGCCCACCAGCCCGGGGCCGCCGCCGCACCGCAGGCCCGCGACGCGCTCCTCGCGCGAGCGCGACGCCGCCACGGCGAACAGCACCCCCGACGTCACCGCCAACGCGCCCGACACCACGTAGCCCGCCACCACCCACGGCGTCAGCGATGCGTCGGCCTCCACGCCCGGCCCGTGCACCGCGTTGCAGTGTTGCACGTCGGTCTCCAGGTGGGCGTTGTTGTCGTTGCACCGAATGTCGCGGACGTAGGCCCCGTTCGCGCCGTTGATGAGGCTCTCGCGGTGGACGTGGAGCGCCACCGTCGCCACGAGGGTCGCCACCGCCGCGCCCCCCGCCGCGCCCCCCAGCACGCGGAACATCCCCGCCGCCGTCTCGCGCCGCACCATCCCCGTCGGCACGGCGGGCTCCACCCGCACCGCCACCGCGCGCGCCGCGACGGGCTCCGCCGCCGCCGCCGCCACCGGGCGCGCGGGCTCCGGCGTGGGCACCCGCGCGAGCTCCACCCGCTCGCGCACCACCGTCCGCGCCGCCACCGGCACCTCGCGCGTCACCGCGGCGAAGCCCGGCGCCTGCACCGTCACCGACACCGCCCCCGCGGCCACGCGCACCGGGCGCTCCATCGGCAGCGTGCCGGTGCGCGCGCCGATGGACCACACCGCGCCCGGCGGGGCCTCGCCGACCAGCAGGAGTTCGCCGACGTGATCTCCCGCGCGGACGAGCTCGACCTCCAGCACCGCGCGCTGCCGCGACACCCACGGGTCGCGCGTGGCGAGCGCGGCGGCGAGGTGCTCCTCGGCGTCCAGCCAGCGCCCGAGGGCCTTCTCCGCCAGCCCCAAACGCGCCAGCGCCCGCGGGCCGTGGCAGAGCGCCCACGCCTCCGCGAAGGCCTCCCGCGCCGACTCGTCTCGGCGCTCGGTGCGCGCCCGGTTGCCCTGCTGCTCCAGCGCGTCGACCCGCGCCTGCGCCACGCAGCGCCCCTGCGCGAACGCTTCGCCGCCCGCCAGCCACGCCGCCACGCACGCCGCGGCGGCCCCTCGCATCCGTTGTCTCATCGCACTCGCTCCCCTCGCTCACAGGATGGATGTGCCGCCCGTCCCGACCGTCATCGGCGGGTCGGCGACGTCCGCAGGCGCCTCCCCGGCTGGAACTGCTTCACGCCTTCGGCCCCGCCGCCCCGGGCGCCGCCCGTGCGGGTGCCCCGCGGGCGCGGCGGGCGGCGTCGCCACCACCTGCACCGTCGGCGGCGCAGCGACCTGCGGCGCGGGCTCAGGCGCGGCCACGGGCGCGGGCGTCGCCTCGCCGCAGCGGAGCGTCACCCGCGGCGTCGGCGGCGTGTCGACGAAGGTCTCCACGTGGGGCGCGCACCCCGGCGCGGTGACCGTGAGCTCGTGGGCGAGGCCGTCCGCCGCGTACTCGCGTTCGAAGCGGTCACCCGGCACGCGCGCGCCGTCGACCGTCACCGTCGCGCGCGCCGGCTCCGTGACCACCGACGCGCGGAAGGCGCCCCGCGGCGGGCCGCACCGCGCGAAGGCCGCCGCGAAGGCCATCAGCGCGACGCCCGCGGCCGCGTACGCGACGCGTCGGGCCGCGGCGGGCGCCCTCCCGTGCGACGGCGTCGCGCGGAGTTCGGGCACCGGGGAGACGCTCGCGAAGGGCGTCGCCGACGGGGCCTCGGGCGCGGGCTCGATCGCGGGCGGCGCCGACAACGCGTGGACGCCCGTCACGTCGTCGTCCGACACGAACGACCGCTCCCAGAGGACGCGCGCCCGCTCCGACGCGAACGGGAGGAGGGCGCGCCCGAAGGCCCGCATCGTGCGGAAGCGACGCGCGGGGTCGACCGCCATCGCCTGGAGGATCGCGGCCTCCAGCCCCTCGGCGAGCTCGGGCCGCAGCGCGCGCGGCGGTTCGAAGCGCCCGCGGGCCACGCGCGCCAGCACGTCCATCACCGAGTCGCCCGGGAAGGCCTTGCGCCCCACGAGGCACTCGTAGAGCAGGGCCGCCGTCGACCACTGGTCGCTCGCGGGCGAGACGGCGCCGTCGGCCGTCACCTGCTCGGGCGCGAGGTAGGCGGGCGTCCCGACGATCGCGCCCTGTTGCGTGATCGCGCGCCCCGCGTCGGGGCCCTCGACGCGCGCGATGCCGAAGTCGACCACCACCGGCCGCACGCCGCCCTCGCGCAAGCGCTCGAGCATCACGTTGGCGGGCTTGAGGTCGCGGTGGATCACGCCCTCGTCGTGCGCCGCGGCCACCGCCGCGATCACCGGGAGCACCAGGTCGAGCGCCTGCTCTACGGGCAGCGGCGGCGCCTTCATCAGCCGCGCCCGCAGGCTCTGCCCGTCGACGAACTCCATCAGCAGCCACGCCGCCCCGCGGTGCTCGCCCGCGTCGAACACCCGCACCACGTGGGGGTGCCGCACCCGCGCGATCGCCTTGCCCTCGCGGAGGAAGCGCTCGCGGATCGCCGGGCTCCCCCGGTCGCCGCGCAGCACCTTGATCGCCGCGCGCCCGCCGAGCTCGACGTGCCTCGCCTCGAACACCACCGCCATCCCGCCGCGCCCGGCCGCGCGCACCACCTCGTACGCGCCGACGCGCTCGCCCGCCTGCCACTCCTCGTCGTCCACCTCCGGCATCGCTCTTCTCCGCGCACCCACCGCCGCACACGGCCAACGCTCGCATTCGAGCGTGCCCGCGGCGGCGGCGTCAACCCCAGAGTGCACCGGCCACGCCAACGTCACTTCCCGCGGGATTCGCCCGCGCTTTCGAGGCGCGCGCCGTCCGCGGGCCTCCGACGTCGCGCGGAGGCTCCGCGGGACGTCGGAGGCGCTTTCTTCCCGTCGGGTCGGCGGCCGTAGGAAGATGGCGCGCGATGAAGCGACTGCTCGTGTTCGCGCCGGGCCTCGCCGCGCCCGTCGCCGTCGACCTGCGACCCGGCGTCGCGGCCCTCGTCGGACGGCACCCCGACCCGCGACGGCTCGCCGCGCCCTTCGAAGCCGAGGAGGTCCGCTGCGTGGCGGTCGCGTCGGAGCAGGTGTCGCTCCACCACGCCCTCGTGTGGTGCACGCCCGACGGGGTCCACGCGCTCGACCTCGCGAGCCGCAACGGGACGTGGGCGGAGCTGGTTCCGGATGCCGCGGCGACCCTCGACGTCGACGAGCTGCGCCTGCACCTCGCGCCCTCCGCCGGGGCTCCGGCCGCGGTCGACGACGCACCGCCGCCCGCGGACTGGAGCGAGCGGGAGGGCTTTTCTGGCGCCGTGCGGAACGCCCTGGCTGCGTGGTTCGCGCGGCTCGGGGTCGACGTCGGCGTGGTGACCGACGCGCCCGCGGGTGCGGCCCGCCTCGCGCTCGCTTCGGGCGACGGCCTCGCGATCGTGCCGGGCCCGGGCGCCACCGTCGACGCGCGTTTGCCCGCGCTCCTCGAACGCGCCGCGGCCTTCGTCGAAGACCAGAACGCCCTCTTCGACCAGGAGCTCGGCCACCCGGAGGACTTCGTGCTCCGCGCGCCGTTGTTTCGCGCGGCGCACCGCAAGGTGTGGGACGCCGCGGCGCGCGGGCGACGTCTCATGCTCCTCGGCGCCTCGGGCACCGGAAAGGACCGCCTCGCCGAGTGCTACCACCGCCACTCGCCGCGCGCGGACGGGCCCTTCAAGGCCGTCAACTGCGCGCTCGTCGAGAAGGAGATGATCTGGGTTCAGCTCTTCGGCGCGGCGCGCGGGTCGTTCACCGGGGCGGTGCGGGACGTCGACGGGGCGGTGGCGGCGGCCCACGGGGGAACGCTCTTCCTCGACGAGGTGGGCGAGCTCTCGCCGCGGATGCAGGCCGCGCTCCTGCGCTTCCTCGACCGCCGCGGGGAGTACGAGCGCCTCGGCGACCCGCGGACGCGCCGCGCCGACGTCCATCTCGTCTGCGCGACCAACGCCGACCTGCGCGGGGCCGTCGCGCGCGGGGAGTTCCGCGCGGATCTGTGGTTCCGCTTCGCGGGCTCGGTGGTGGAGGTGCCGCCGCTGCGCGAGCGCCCCGAGGATGTGCTCGCGGCGCTCGACCGCGCGCGCCTCGCGCCCTCGGTGAACGCGCGCCAGGCCCTGACGCCCGCGGCCCTCGACGCCGTCCTCCGCCACCCGTGGCCCGGCAACTTCCGCGAGCTCGAGAACTTCGTCGCGCGCCTCCCGCTCGGCGCCCGCGCCCGCTCCGTCGCGCTGGAGTCCGCGCTCGACGCGCTCGCCGAGGGCTCGCCGGAGCTACGCCCCGTGCCCGCGCCAGCCGCCGCCCCCGCGAGCTGGGAGCGCGTGCTGGCCGAGGCGAGCGCGTCGTACCGAACTCAACGCGACGGCGCGGGGCCGCGCACCTTCGGCGACGTGAAGGACTTCATCGACGGGCACCTCAAGCCGGCCTTCGTCGCCGCGGCGTGCGGCGTCGCGTCGGGCGACGTGCCGGTGGAGGGCGTCAATTTCTCCGCCGCCGCGCGCTCGCTGGACGTGGGCGACGGCACCACCGTCAAGCGCTGGCTCGAGCGCTACTTCGCCAACCGCGCCGGCGGTTAACGCGGCAGCGCCACGCGCTCTGGCGGCGTCGCGTCGCGGAACCGGATCACCCGCTCGCCCCGCCCCTCCGCGCGCACGACGACCACGTGGGCCGCGCCGTCGCGCGCGAAGGTCGCCCGCCACGCGCCCCGGCCCACCACGCGCCCGTCGAGTTCGAACTCGGCGCCCGGCGCGTCGGCGCGGAGGGACACCGCGTACGTCGGCGCGGGCCGCGTCGCGCGCCCCAGCAGCCACCCGAGCGCCAGCGCCCCGAGCGCGCCCGCGACGAGCGGCCATCGCCCCGCCTTCCTCACCGCGGGCCGTCGCGCGGGCTTCGCGTCGAGCGTCGGCGCCGTGGCCTCGCCGCGCGTCGCCGCCGCCAACGCGTCGGCCATCGCCCGCGCCGAAGGGAACCTCCGCCGTCGGTCGGGCTCCATCGCCCGCGACGCCACCGCCGCGAGCGCCGCGGGGACGGGCGCCGCGAGCGCCGGCGGGCGGTGCTCGAGCACGCGCCGGAGCACCTCGCCCGCCGTGCCCGCGTGGAACGGAGAAGTGCCCGCGAGGAGCTCATGGAGGATCACCCCGACGGCCCACACGTCGGCGCGCGCGTCGACGTCGGGCTCGGCCCGCACCTGCTCGGGCGACATGTAGAGCGGCGTGCCCAGCAGCACGCCCGTCGCCGTGCGCGCGGCCGCGTCCTCCGAGGCGACGAACTTCGCGACGCCGAAATCGATGAGCGTTGGCGCGACGCGGCCGCCGGGGCCCTCGACGAGCAGCACGTTGGCGGGCTTCACGTCGCGGTGGACGAGGCCCGCCCGGTGGATCGCGTCGAGGCCCTCCAGCATCGGCCCGACGATCGCCGCGGCCTCCTCGGGCGGGTGCGCGCCCCGCCGGCGGATCGCGGCCTGGAGCGTCTCGCCCGCGAGCAGGGATTGGACGATGAAGAGCGCGCCGGTGCGCGGGTCCTCGCCCATGTCGAGCACGTCGACCACGTTGGGGTGGGCCACGCCCGCGGCCGCGCGGGCTTCTTGGAAGAAGCGCCGGGTCACCTCGCCGTCGCGCGACGCCTCCGCCACGAGCACCTTCACCGCGACGCGGCGGCCCGTCCAGGTGTTCTCGGCCTCGTAGACGGCGCCGTAGGTGCCCTCGCCGAGCGGGCGGATCACCCGGTAGCGGTCGCCCAGGAGCGTCGGGGGCGCGGCGGTCATCGACGCGACGGTACCGCACCGCGCGCGGCGATCGCACGGGGAAGCCTCGTCCGTAGCCCCCCAATGCGTTCAGTGCCGGAAACAATCGTCATCACTTTTTTGTGATCCGTCGCCCGACCGTGGCATTCGCCCTTCGAGGCAACGGAGCGACTGCATGGCCAAGCCGGGCGACATCATCGTGGGTCTCGACATCGGGACCACCAAGACCCTCGCGGTCGTGGGCGAGGTCGGCGTCGACGGGGTCGACGTGACCGGCGTCGGCGAGGCGCGCTCGAAGGGGCTGCGCAAGGGCGTCGTGGTCAACATCGAGAGCACCGTGTCCTCGATCAAGGAGGCGGTCGAGCGCGCGGGCAACATGGCCGGCGTCGAGATCGCCACCGTGTACGCGGGCATCGCGGGCTCCCACGTCCGCGGGGTCAACTCGCACGGCATCGTCTCGATCGCCAACCACGAGGTGACGGCCGACGACGTGGAGCGGGTGCTCGACCAGGCCCGCCGCATCTCGATGCCGATGGACCGCCAGGTGATCCACGTGCTCCCGCAGGACTACGTGGTCGACCAGCAGGACGGCGTCCGCGAGCCGGTGGGCATGTCGGGCGTGCGCCTCGAGGCGCGCGTCCACCTCGTCACCGCCGCGGTGGCGAGCGTGCAGAACGTCACCAAGTGCGCCGAGCGCTGCGGCCTCCACGTCGCCGAGCTGGTGCTCGAGCCCCTGGCGAGCGCCGAGGCGGTGCTCACCGAGGACGAGCGCGAGATCGGCGTGGCGATGGTCGACATCGGCGGCGGCACGACGGACATCGTGATCTACGTCGACGGCGCCCTCGTCCACACCGCGGTGATCCCGCTCGGCGGGATCAACCTCACGAACGACATCGCGACCGGGCTCCGCACGCCGGTCGGAGAGGCCGAGCGCATCAAGCTGCGCCACGGCTGCGCCCTCGGCTCGATGGTGGACCCGAGCGACACCATCGAGGTCCCCGGCGTGGGGGGGCGCGGCGCCAGGACGATCCCGCGCCAGTACCTGGCCTCCATCGCGGAGCCGCGGATGGAGGAGATCTTCCGCCTCGTCGGGCGGGTGGTGCACGAGAGCGGGTACGCCGAGCTCCTCGGGGCCGGCGTGGTGCTCGCGGGCGGCGCGACGCTGCTCGAAGGCACCCCCGAGCTGGCCGAGCAGGTGCTCGGGATGCCGATCCGCCGCGGCGCGCCGATGGGCGTCGGCGGGATGGTGGAGATGGTGCGGAGCCCCGCGTACGCCACGGCGGTGGGGCTCCTGAAGTACGGCGCGACGCGGCCCGCGAAGGTCGAGCGCGCCCCGCAGCCGGCGCGGGCCCACGCGGCCGCCGCGCAGGTCGCGGCCGCGGCCCCCGAGGAGAAGCCCGCGCCCCGCGTGGGCGCGAAGCTCTGGGACTGGCTGCGCGAGGTCTTCTGAAGGGTTTTCGGTAGGGAACACAACGGTACGACGCGCAGCCGGGACAGCGGCGGCGCGGCACGGAATCAACCAACGGGGCGGCGCGCAAGGGACGGCGCGGCCGGCGCCCAAGTCGGAGGAGTAAGATGGGACTCACGTTTGATCTCGCGGACGACACGAACTTCGCCGCGGCGCGCATCAAGGTGGTGGGGGTCGGCGGGGCCGGCGGCAAC
This sequence comes from Polyangiales bacterium, assembly GCA_046351555.1. Lineage (GTDB taxonomy): Bacteria > Myxococcota_A > Polyangia > Polyangiales > CAISKJ01. The sequence goes on along the minus strand of JAXLYI010000014.1, from coordinate 237,600 downwards.
GCGATCCGCACGATGATCGAGTCGCAGGTGTCGGACGTCGAGTTCGTCGTCGCCAACACCGACATCCAGGCCCTCGCGGCCAACCCGGCGGAGCAGAAGATCCAGCTCGGGCGCGCGCTCACCAAGGGCCTCGGCGCTGGCGCCAACCCCGAGATCGGCAAGAAGGCCGCGATGGAGGACATCCAGCTCATCCAGGAGCACCTCCAGGGCGCCGACATGGTGTTCGTCACCGCGGGCATGGGCGGCGGCACGGGCACCGGCGCGGCCTCGGTGATCGCGCAGGTGGCGCGCGACCTCGGGGCGCTCACGGTGGGCGTGGTGACGCGGCCCTTCCGCTTCGAGGGGCGCCGCCGCTCGAAGCAGGCCGAGCTCGGCCTCGAGGAGCTCGCCAACCACGTCGACACGCTGATCACCATCCCGAACGAGAAGCTCCTCGGGCTCGACGACCCGGCGATGACGCTCACCGACGCCTTCCGCAAGGCCGACGAGGTGCTCGTCAACGCGGTGCAGGGCATCAGCGACCTCATCCAGCAGAACGGCGTCGTCAACGTCGACTTCGCCGACGTGAAGGCCATCATGTCCAACATGGGCATGGCCCTCATGGGCATCGGCTACGGCCGCGGCGACCGCCGCGCGATGGACGCCGCCAACGCCGCCATCAACTCGCCGCTGCTCGACAACATGAGCGTGGCGGGCGCGACGGGCATCCTCATCAACTTCATGGGCGGCCCCGACATGCGCCTCTCCGAGGTCAACGAGGCGGCCACCATGATCATGGACACCGCCAACGAGGACGCGAACATCATCTTCGGCTCGGTGATCAACCCCGACATGCGCGACATGATCAAGGTCACCGTGATCGCGACGGGCTTCGGCCGCCAGGAGGCCGCCCCGGTCGAGCGCCCCGCCGCGGTGCAGAAGAACATCCTCTCGCCGCAGTCGGTGATGCAGCAGCGCCCGCAGTACGCCCCGCCGATGCAGGCGCAGGCGCAGGTGCCGATGCAGCGCCAGGCGCAGGCCGCCGCGGTGGGCCACGACGTCCGCCACGACCCGCGCCACGACGGCCGCCACGACGCGCGCCTCGAGGCCCGCCACGAGCCCGCCGCGCGCCGCCCCTCGCAGCCCGCGCCCGCCCCGGTCGCGCCCGCCCCGCAGCGCCGCGGCGCCCCGGTGGCGTCGCTCCGCGAGGACGAGTGGGACATCCCCACCTTCCTCCGCAACAGCGGCCGCGACGAGTAACCCTCCCCCGCCAGCGGGCGGCGTGCCGTCGCCGCCGCCCGCCCCCTCAGCCCCGCATCGCCGCCGTGAAGCGCGCGACGTCCGACTCCCGCCCCGCCGCCCCGTAGATCGACGCCAGCAACGCCAGCGACGCCTGCTCGCCGTGGGCATCCGCCTCGCGCCGGGCGCGGGAGAGGGCCCCCACCGCCGCCCGCGCCGCGTCGGGGATCTGCCCCGCCCGCGCGTGGGCCAGCGCCGCCACCACCAGGTCGCGCACCGACGCCGGCGCGCGCCCAACTTCCAGCGCCGGCCGCAGGTCGCCCTGGAGGAGCGCCGCCAGCGCCCGCAGCCGCTGCGCCCCCGCCGCGTCGCCGCCGGACGCACGCGCCGCCGCCGCCGTCTCGATCGCCTCGGGCGTCAGCGACGGGCGCGCGGCCCGCGGCTCCAGCGCCTTGAGCGGCCCGAGCTGCGCCGCCACCGCGCGCAAGGCGTCCTCCACCGTCCCGTCGCCCGGCGGCCGCGGCAGCGTGCGGGCGAGCCCCGCCAGACGGACCGCCGCCCCGAGGTCGCCGACCGCGAGGCACGCGCGCGCCGCCCGGGCGAAGCGCTGCGCCGCGTCGGGGGAGCGCGCTTCGAGCCCGCGCTCGGCCTCGGCGAGCACGTCGAGCGCGCCGGGACGTCTGGAGCGCCGACGCGCGGCCGTGGAGGCTCGCGTCGCCGTCGCGGCCGTCGGACGCGCGGCCGAGGTCGGCGGTGGTCCCCATCCGGTCGAGCAGCCCGTGGGCGGTGAGCGAGGCCATGAGCTCGGGCGCGCCCAGCACCGCGCGAAGGAGCCCGCGCAGGGCGTAGACGTCCGCGCCGTCGCCCGCCGCCGCGCACACCTCCCAGGCCCGCCGCGTGGTCGCGTCGAGGGCCGCCACGAGCGCGGGGACGCCGGGCTCCGCGGGGCGCTTCGGCGGGCGCAGGAGCCTCCGCGCGCGGGCCTTCCACGCGGGCGCGTCACCCGGAGTGCGGACGATCACGCCCGAGGCCGCGGCCGTCCGAACGGTGGTGACGAGCTGCCGGGGGACGCCGCCGCCGCGCTTCGCGAGCGAGGTCACCAGCGCGTCGGGCGCGCCATCGCCGAGCATCGCGCGGACCACCGAGCGCGCCTCCGCCGGGGCGAGCGGGCCGAGCTCCACCTCGCGGTCGTGTGGGCACCACGCGATGGCGCAGCCGCGCGAGGCCACCACGATGATGCCCACGCCCGGCGCGCGGGCCGCGATCGCCTCGGGGGTGAAGAGCACCTCGGGCTTGCCCGGCGGCAGCTCGAGGACGAGCCAGCGGGCGCCGTCGCCGTCGAGCATGCAGAGGTCGGTGATGATCCGGGCGACCTGCGCCTCGTCGGGCCCCGAGCGCGGCACCACGCAGCGGTGGAGCCGTGCCCCGGCCTCGCGCGCGGCCTCGCGGAGGAGCCGGCTCGCGCCGAGGCCAGGCTCCGCCCGCACCACGGCGAACGGCGGTGAGCCCGCGCGCATCGCCCGCAGGAGGTCGTCTCGCTCGTCGTCGCGCCCGACGAACGACGCCTCGCCGTCGAGCATGGCCGCGTCGCGCCGGCACGCGTCGCGCGTGGAGGGCGCCTCCGCCAGCGCTGCGCAGGGGAGCGGGAGCCGCCAGCCGCGGCGGCGGCGCGCTCGGACGAAGCACAGGTGGTCGGCGAGGCGGGCGCGGGCGGTCTTCGTGACGAGGAGCTGCCCGTCGGCCGCCGCGAGGCAGAGCGCGACCGCGGCGCCGAGGCCGTCGGCGGCGCCGTCGACCAGGGCCGCCACGCCGGCCGCGAGGAGGGCCGCCACCTGCTCGACGGCGCGCACCGTCTGAGCGAGCGAAGACGCGGAGACGGCGTACACCTCCACGGCCCCGGCGGTGGCCTCGGGCAGGCCGAAGAGCGCGCGGAGCTCGAGCTGCGCATCGTCGTCGCCGCGGTGTCCGAGGAGCCAGTCGTGCATCGCGGGGGCTGCGGGGGGAATTGGGCGCGGCGGGGGGAGGGGGGCGGGTCAGCGGCCCTTGAGGCGGTTCTTCATCGCGGCGAGCTCGTCGTCGAGGGTGTCGGTGGTCTCGCCGCGCTCGAGCTTGCGGAAGCGCTCCTCGATGTCGGCCTTCTTCGGGTCGACGAGCACGTCGGAGGCCTCCACCTCGGCCTCGAGCGAGTCGATCTTCTCCTGCATGTCGCGCAGGCGCCCGACCGCGCCGGAGTTCGAACCGCCGAGGGTGGTGTTGCCCGCCGCCGCGCGGGCGTTGCTCACCTGCGAGGCCATGGTGTTCTTGCGGGCCTTGAGCTCCTCCACCTTGCGGTCGAGCTGGTCGATGGTGGCCTTGAGCTCGTTGACGTACGCCTGCTGCGCCTCGCGGGTGCGGTCGGTGTCGGCCGCGTCGCCCTCCGCCTTCTTCTTGCGCTTGAGGGCCTCGCGGGCGAGCTCGTCGTCGCCGTGCTCGAGGGCCAGCATCGCGCGCTTCTCCCAACTGGAGGCGTCCTCCACCTGGTCCTTGTACTTCTTCTCGAGCTGCTTGACGGTGGCGACCGAGCTCACCAGGTCGGCCCGCGCCTTCTTCAGCTCCTCCTGCATGTCCTCGATGGTCTGGGCGATGACCTTGGCCGGGTCTTCGGCCTTGTCGATGAGGGCGTTGAGGTTGGACTTGATGGTGCGGCCGAGGCGGTCGAGGATGCCCATGGGTGCGAACGCGCGCTCCTTCCAGCGGTGCGCGGGGCATCGTGGCCCAGCGCCGCGGGGATGTAAATAGCACCGCGCGGAGCCCTGTCGCCCCGCACCCGACCGGTGATAGCGTCCCCGCCCCGACGACACCATGAAGCGAGAACCTCGACTCACCAAGCGCGAGCGCAAGGAGAAGTTCGGCAAGGGCGCGCTGCCCCCGGCCAACGGCTCCTCGCCCGATTTCGCCGCCGACCCCATCTCCGCGCGGCCCCAGCGCGACCCCGGCGCGCACCTCCACTGCGTCGCCTGCGGCAAGCACCTCGACACCGTCGGGGAGGCGAGCGCGCGGGCCGCGAAGGGCCTCCAGAGCAACCTCTGGATGGCCGTCCGCTGCGCCCACGGCTCCGAGTGGGTCGCGTGCATGGGCTGCCTCGGCAAGGCCCGCGAGCTCCTCGACGAGCACGACCGCACGGGCAACCCGGTGCGCGCCGCGGGCGCATGGCACTAGCGCCGCCGGCGTGGCTCCACGCGCTGGCGGTGCCGGCGTTCGAGCCGCACCGCGCGCTGCGCTCGGGCCACCTGCAGACCCTCGTCCTCCCCTTCGTCCGCCACCCCCCGGCGCCGCCCGGCGAGCGCCTGGAGGTCCCCGTCCGCCACGGACGTCTCGTCGGCCGGCTCGACCGCGTCGCCTCGCCGCGCGGCGTCGCGGTGGTGATCCACGGCATCAACGGGACGGCCGCGGAGTCCTTCGTCGTCCGCACCGCGGCGAAGCTCCGGCGCCGCGGCTTCGACACGCTCCGGCTCAACCTCCGGGGCTCCGGCGAGTCCATCGGCGCCGCCGCGGGGATGACCCACTCGGGCCTCACCGACGACCTCCGCGCCGTCTACGACCTGCTCCTCCGACGCTACGAGCGCGTGGGCTGCGTGGGCTTCTCGCTCGGCGGGCAGATCCTCCTCCGCACGGTGGGCGAGTGGGGCGAGGCGCCGCCGCCGGGCGCGTGCGCGGCCGTGGCCATCAGCGCGCCGATCGACCTCGTGCGCTGCTCGGCCTTCGTCGCGCGGCGCGAGGCGGCGGTGTACGAGTGGTTCCTGGTGACGCGGCTGCGGCGTCGGTACGCGCGGCAGGTGGCGGCGATGCCCCCGGGCTTCACGCGCGAGCGGGTCCGCTCGGTCCGCACGATCCGCCACTTCGACGACGCCGTCATCGCGCCGCTCCACGGATTCCGCGACGCCGAGCACTACTACCGCGCGTCGGGCGCTGCGGAGGTGCTCCCCGCGGTCCACGTGCCGACGGCGATCCTCCACGCCGCCGACGACCCGCTCGTCCCGGTGGGGCCCGTCCTCGCCGCGCGCGAGGTCGCGTCGCCGTGGGTGCGCGTGGTGGTCACCGAGCGCGGCGGGCACGTGGGCTTCGTCGGCCGCCACGCCGTCCCCGGCGACGACGACCGCTACTGGGCCGAGTGCCGCGCCGTCGACGTCCTCGCCGCCTCCACCGAGCACTGACCCGATGATGGACCGCCGCGCCGCCCTCGCCGCCCTGGGCTCCGCGGCCTGCGCCGCCGCGCGGTCCGTCCCTCCGCCCGCCACGCCGCCGTGCCCCACGCGCGCGCTCCGCAGCGGGCTCCCGGTGACCACGGCCGAAGCCGCCGGGCTCCGCGCGGAGGGCGTCGCGGCGCTCGTCGAACGCTCGCGCGCCAGCGGCTCGCACGCGCTGGTGGTGCTCCACGACGGCGCGGTGGCGGTGGAGGAGTACTTCGGCGGGCGACCGCGGCCCATCTGCGCGATGAGCGCGTCGAAGTCCGTCGCGCAGCTCGCGGTCGCGGCGCTGGTCCGCGGCGTCCACGCGCACCTCGACGAGCCGATGACCCGCGCCTTCCCCGCGTGGCGCGCCGACCGCCGCAAGTCGAAGATCCTCCTCCGCCACCTGCTCTCGCACGGCTCCGGGCTCGACGTCCGCCGCGCGGATTTCGACGCGGGCGAGACGATCGAGCGGGCCGCGGAGCGCGCCCCGATGCGCCACGAGCCGGGGATGGACTTCCGCTACAACAACCTCGCGGTCGACTGCCTCGCGCCCTTCGTCCGCGCGCGGTCGGGCCTCCACCTCGACGACCTGCTCCAGCGCGAGGTGTTCGGCCCGCTGGGCGTGCGCGGCGCGTGGTGGGTGAAGGACGCCGCCGGCTGCCCGCGCGCCGCGGGCGAGCTGATGATCGAGCCCCTCGAGCTGGCGAAGGTGGGCCAGCTCATGCTGCAGGACGGCGTGTGGGAGGGGCGCCGCGTCCTCCCACACGGCTGGGTCGCGCAGAGCACGGCGCCGTCGCAGCCGTACCACCAGGGCTGCGGGCTCCTCTGGTGGCTTCACGGCCCGCGCGCGTGGTCGCTCGGCGAGGAGCTCTTCGCGTCGTGGGAGGAGGCGGGCGTCGCGCAGGACGTCATCGCGCGGGTGCGGCCGCTCGCGGGCCGTCGCTTCACGAGCGAGGCCGCGTTGGCGCGGGCGAGGGACGCGCGGCTGACGCCCGACCAGCGGCGCGAGCTCCGGCGGGCGCTCGACGTCCGCCGCGCCGAGCCCGCGCGCGTCGCGCTGACGGGCGCGCCGACGGCGTACTACGCGAAGGGCTGGGTGGGGCAGTGGCTGGTGGTGGTTCCGTCGCGGCGCGTGGTGGCGGTGCGGATGCGCGCGGTCGACCGCCACGACCAGCGCGACAGCCGCGCCCACGAGCACCGCGGCTTCGTCGACGACGCGCTGGCGCTGTGACCCGCTACTCGCGGATCTGCTGGGCGAGGTAGTTGGCGACGCCGAGCTCGGACACCTGCCCGAGCTGCGCCTCGAGCCAGTCGACGTGCTCCTCCTCCGAGACGAGGATCTTGCGGAGGAGCTCCTCGCTGCCGTGGTCGCCGAGGTCGCGGGAGAGCTTGATCGCGTCGTTGAGCCGGGCGAGGGCCTCGCGCTCGAGCTCGAGGTCGAGGCGGAGCTGCTCGGGGACGTTCTCGCCGACGTTCACCTTGTTGAGGCGCTGCACGTTGGGGACGCCCTCGAGGTAGAGGATCCGCTCGATGAGCTCGTCGGCGTGCTTCATCTCGTCGATCGACTCCTTGCGGATGTGCTGCGCGAGGCGGTGGTAGCCCCAGTTGCGGCACATCTTCGCGTGGATGAAGTACTCGTTGATCGCCGTCAGCTCGCCGGTGAGAACCTGGTTGAGCGCGTCGATGATCGGCTGCTGGCCCTTCATGGCTGTCTCCACTCCTTCTCGGGGGAGCCATTGGTACCAGATGGCCCCCGTCGCAAGGGAGCGCGAACCGACTGCGCAGCCCTATTTTCTGGGCAGACCATGAGAAGCATTCTCATTCGCAGTGACTGCGTCGCGGGGCCGTGGTCGGGCGCCCCGTTGGGGTTAGTCTCCCGCGCGGTGATCGAAGTCCGCGGCCTCTCCAAATCCTTCGCCGAGCCCGTCCTGCGCGGGGTGAACCTCACCGTCCCGCGCGGGTGCCTCTACGGCCTCGTCGGCCCCGGCGCGGCGGGCAAGAGCGTGCTGCTCAAGTGCCTCGTCGGGCTCGTCTCGCCCGACGCGGGCGAGGTCGCGGTCGACGGCCAGCGGCTCACCGGCCTCGACGATCTCGCCCTCCAGCGCGTCCGCCAGCGCTTCGGCATGCTCTTCCAGAACAACGCCCTCTTCGACTACCTCACCGTCGGCGAGAACATCGCGTTCCCCCTGCGGCGCATGGGCGTCACCGACGAGGCAGAGATCGCCGCGCGCGTCGCCGACCGCCTCGCCGCGGTGTCGCTCGCGGGCTTCGAAGCGCGCCTCCCGGGCGGGCTCTCGGGCGGGCAGAAGAAGCGCGTCGGCGTGGCGCGCGCGACCGTCACCCGCGCCGAGGTGGTGCTCTACGACGAGCCCGCCGCGGGCCTCGACCCGGTGACCTCGCAGAAGATCTTCGACCTCCTGCGACGCGAGCAGCGCGAGGCCGGCGCCACCGTGGTGATGGTGTCGAGCGACATCGACCGGCTCCTCACCGTCACCGACCGCGTGGGCATGATGTACAAGGGCGAGCTCCGCTTCGACGGGACCACCGCGGAGGCGCTCGCCTCCACCGACCCGGTGGTGAAGCAGTTTATCCACGGAGAGGTCGAGGGGCCGCTGTGACGTCCCGCGGCTACGTGCGGGGGAGCTGCACGTGGAAGTCGTGCATCGGCGCGTCGTGGAAGACGTACTCGTCGAACTCCGGGATGGTCACCAGCCGCACGCCCCGCGCCAGGAACTCCTTCGCCGCGTCGGCCGTCGCGTAACCCGACGCCATCAGCTCCACCGCGGAGAGCGTCGAGAACAGCGGCGACGCCGCGAGCGCCCGCGCGCCCGCCGTCTGGAGCCGCCAGCCCTTGAGCGAGATCACCCGCAGCCGCGGCAGGGGCCTCGCCTTGCGCAGCGCCGCCGTCGCCCGCTCGTGTTCGGCGTACGCACCGCCGAGCACCAGCGACTCGAGCGCGTCGAGGTGGCCGCACGCGAGCAGCGGCCCGTACTGGTCGCCGGGGAAGCCGTCGACGCGCAGGTGGCGCACCCCGCGGAGGAAGGACGCCGCCTCCCAGTCGACCTGACCCGAGGCGTCCCACGAGCTCGCGTCGAGGTGGGTGAGGGGGGCCGTCTCCCGCCCGCGCAGCGCGTCGATCACCTCGCGCCACGAGGCGTAGGTGTAGCTGAGGTTGACCCGCCGGAGCCCGCGGAGCTTCGGCGACGAGAGGATCCGCGCCGCGCCGTCGGAGCCGAGCGCGTGCCCCATCAGCCCGAGCCACGCGAGCGCACCGAGCGACGCGGCGTCGGCCAGCGCGGCCGCCCCCGCCGCGGTGATCACGCCCTGCGCCGCGTTGGAGCGGCACGTGAACCACCGGAGCCTCCCGAGCGACGGGCTCTTGGCGATCGCGGTGATCCCCTCGTCGCCGACCTCGTTGGCCGAGAGGTTGAGCGCTTCCAGTGAGGCCCACGCCCCCGGCGCGAAGGCCGCCGCCGTGCCCGGGCCCTCGAGCTCGTTGTACTCCACCACGAGCGAGCGGACCGGGTGGCGCGCGCCGATCGCCGCCAGCGCCTTGCCCGCCTTCGCGCCGCTGAGCCTTCCGTTGGTGAGCTTGAGGTGCTCGAGCGTCGCGGGGCCCTTCGCGAAGGGGGCGAGCTCGGCGGCGCTCAGCTTGACGCCGTACGTCTCCAGCGAGCGGAGCCCGAGGCCCAGCGGCGCCTCGCGCCAGCGCGCCACGTCGAGGCCGGGGGCCGCGGAGCCGCTGAAGTTCCACACGGCGAGGCGCTCGACGCGGGGGAGACGTTTGATCGCCTCCCACTCGTCGCCCGTCGGCACGCCGCGGAAGGCGACCTCGCGGAGGTGTTCGAAGCGCCCGACGTGGGCGACGAGCCGCGCGGGGGAGTCGAACTGCGTCATCTCCACCCGCTCGTACATCCCCTTGTCGAGGGTGCCCTCGAGGTCGGTGCTGGCGTAGTGGCGCACCCACGTGCGGTGCGGCCCGAGGTCGCCCGCCTGCGCCGCCCGCTCGGTGCGCGTGGTGGACGAGCGGAAGTACCGCGGCCACGACTCCATCGCCGCGAGCGCGCGCGCCTCGGCCGCCGACGGGTCCTGGTCGTCGGGCCACGTCGCCAGCAGCATCTCGACGTGCGCGCGGCTCTGGTCGTCGGGCGCGGCGAGCGCGGCGTCGAGGCGGGCGAGGCGCTCGGCCGCGGGGAGATCGCGCCCCCAGCGGGCCGCGAGGCACGAGAACGGGATCGACGGGCGGTTCTTCTCGAACGCCTTCGCCGCCGCGTCGAGGTCGTCGTCATCGACCACCACGTACCCCGAGAGCTCGCTCGCCGGCGCCACCGTGGTGAAGCGGGAGAGGAAGTCCGCCGCGTCCTTCTTGCGCACCCCCTTCAGCGCCAGCGTGAAGGGGTACCCCCAGTGGATCGGCCCGCAGAGTTCGAACGGGCGCGCGGGCGGCTTCTTCGCGGCGGGCTTCTTCGCGGCGGGCTTCTTCGCGGCGGGCTTCTTCGCGGCGGGCTTCTTCGGTGCGGTCTTCGTGCGTCGGGTCGTCGCCATGGCCGCGAGGCTACACGCGCAGGCGTTGCGGCGGCGGAGTTAAGCGCGCACGCCCTTGCGGTTCGCGCCCGGCCCGTGCGAGCGTCCCCGCGTCGCACCGAGAGGAGGAGGTGCCCTGATGGATCCGCCCCCGTTGGCCATCGACGTGTCTTCGCCGCGCGCCATGGTCGCCACCTTCGAAGAAGGCCGCCCCCTGCTGCTCGCGCGCGGCGACGAGGCTCCGCCGCCCGAAGCCGTCGCGGCCGACCCGCGCCTCGCCGCGGCCGACGACGCCTTCGACGCCCGCGAGGCGCCGCCCCCGCTCGACCTCTTCGGCTGGGACTGGGATCAGGCCGACGCCGACGTCCTCGAGCGCGAGATGGCCGCCGTCCTCCGCGAGGTGCGCGCCCGCTTCGCCCCCGACGGGCCCCCGCCGCCGACCACCCTCTGCGTCCCGCGCTGCGCGGGGGGCAGGGGGCGCGAGGCGATCCACCGGGCCGCCGCGTCCGAGGGGCTCGACGTGCGGGCCGTGCTGGCGCCCTGCGAGGCCCTCGCGTGGGTCGCGCGCGCCGCCGGCGTCCGCGGCTGCGTCCTCGCCGTCAGCGCCGACCTCGGGCACCTGGAGGTCGGCGTGGTCGACCTGCGCGACGACGCCGTCGCCGTCGTGTCGGTGCGCGGGCAGGCGGTCGCGTGGGGCGACGTCTTCGTCGAGGACGTCGTCGCGTGGCTCTCGCTCACCATCGACCGCAGCCACCTCCTGCGCGCCTTCGAGTCGCCTGGCGCGCACCGGCTCCTCGCCGAATGCACCCGCGCGGCGCTCGTCAGCGCGCGCGGCGTCGGCGACCTCGTCGTCGAGACGCCCTTCCTCGCGCGGATGGGCGGCGCCGCCTCGGTCACCGTGTCGGAGGACGTCCTCGAGCTCGCCTTCGACGACCTCATCGAGCGCGTCGGCGGCGCTTGCGACGAGGCCCTCCGCGCCGCGGGCCTCGCGCCCGGCGACCTCATGCGCGTCGTCGTCGGCGGCCGCGCCTCGCGCCTCGAGCCGCTCGGACGTCGCCTCGGCGGGCGCTGGGAGCTCCCCTGCTCGGTCGTCGGCGCCACCGCGACCGCCCTCGGCGCCGCGCTCTTCGCCGACGCCCACCGCCTCGACGCCCCCGCGCCGGGCTCGACGATCCCCTCGGCGATCCCGCCCTCTGCGCCGCCCTCGGTGCGCCCCTCCGCGCGGCCCTCCTCGGCCCCGCCGCCCTCCTCGGTCCCGCCGCCACGCCCCTCCGCGCCGCCGCCCCGCCTCGCCACCGGGCCCGTCGCCGCCGCCACGGGCTCGCGCCTGCCGCGCCACGGGCCGCTCGCGTTCACCGCGTCGCCGGCCGAGCTCCTCGCGCTCCCGATCGTGCGCGCGGCGACGCCCGACGAGCTCGCGCGCCCGCTCCCGCTGCCCGCGCTGCTCGCGCAGGTGGGCCTCCGCCCGCAGCTCCACGGGACGCTCGCGCTCCACGGCGCGGGCGAGTCGTTGCGCGTCGGCCTCGGTGATGGCGCCGCGGCCATCCACCCCCGCGAGCGGCCCGCGGTGGTGCGGGCGTTCCTGTGGGCCGCGGGGACGTACGAGGTCCGCGAGGAGCCGATGGTGGGCCTCGCCGGCGCGCCCCGCGAGGCGATGGCGGGGCTCGTCACCGCGGGCCTCCGGGTGCTCCTCCGCGAGGCCGACAACGACGCGGTGGCCGCCGCCCTCGGCGAGCGGATGCACCTCTGCCCGGTGCCCATCCCCGAGCGCGAGGGGCGCCTCAAGCGCATGCGCCTCACGCCCGCCGAGGAGCGCGCGATCCTCCACGGCTTCGACCCCGCCACCGACCTCGCGACGCACGTCGCGGGCTCGTCGTCGATGCTGCGCCTGGGCTTCCTCCTCGCGCTCTTCGAGGTGGTGTCGTGGTCGCCGAGGCGCGCCGACGTCGGCGGCGACCGGCGCGCCGAGCTGGCCCTCCGCGTCGCCCGCATGAGCGCGCAGAACCACTTCGAAGTCCTCTTCGTCCACTGGACCGCCGGCGGCGAGGAGGTGGCCGAGGCGTGGCGCCGCTTCGAAGCTGAGTACGGCACGGCGGGTCCCTGGCACGCGGTCGATCGCGGCCTCGCGGCGCAGGCGATGACGCGCGGCGCGGCGGCGTGGGCGGCCCTCTCGAAGGAGACCGGGCGCCTGCGGCACCGCGCGGAGGCGTACCCCAACGTCGACCAGGAGATGCTCATCCCGCTGATCGAGTCGCGCGCGAAATGGCTCGCGTTCGCCGGTCAGCGCGCCGAGGCCGAGGACATGCTCCGGCTCCTGCGCGAGATCCAGGCGCGCCCCGGGGCGCCGAAGGGCTGAGCTACCCCGCGACCTTGCCGACGACCCACTCGGCCACGCCCGGCGCCACGCGCCCGAGCGCGATGAGCGCGCGGCTCTGCGGGTCGACGAGCAGCTCGAGCGGCCCCGGCTCGCGCACGCCGCGGAGCGCGCGGTCGACGATGGTCTCCGCCGAGAGCGTGGTGGTGGCCTTGTAGATCGGCGGCAGCGCGGGCTGCGAGCGCAGCATCGGCGTGTCGCCCGGCGGCGGGCAGAGCGCGCGCACGTCGACCCCCGTCCCGCGCAGCTCGTCGCGCAGCGCCTGGGCGAGGCCCACCACCGCGAACTTCGACGCCGCGTACGCGCCCACCTCGGGCCCCGCGCGCAGCCCCGCGATGCTCGCCACCAGCAGCAGCAGCGAGCGCCCGCCGCGCCCGGCCTCGCGCAGGTGCGGGAGCGCGGCCTTCGCGGTCTTCACCGAGCCCAGGTAGTTGACCTCCATCAGCCGGCGGAACTCCGCCACCGCCACGTCCTCCACCCGCCCGAAGGAGAGGACGCCCGCGCTGTTGACGCAGTGGGCGATCGGCCCGACGGCTTCCTTCGCGCGCGCCATCGCGCCGGCGATCGCGTCGTCGTCGCAGAGGTCGACCACCGCCGCGTGCGACTTGCGCCGCCCGAGCAGCGCCTGCGTCTCCTCGAGCCCGCGCGCGTCGCGGTCGAAGAGGGCGACCGCGTGCCCCGCCGCGCTCGCCCGCCGCGCGAACTCTCGGCCGAAGCCCGAGCCCGCGCCCGTGATCGCCCACGCGCCCTCGACCAGCCCGCGGACGCCCACGGCGCTACTTCCCGCCCTTCGGCGACTTGGGGAGCGCGCCCTGCACCTGGCGCATCATCTCCTCGGGCGAGGTGTTCATCGCGGCCTGCGCTACCTCGGGGGGCACCATGCCCATCAGCCCCTGGAGCTGCGCGGCGAGCTCGGGCCGCTGCGCCACCTGCGCGGCGACGCGCTCCTGCGCGCGGGCGAAGGCGCCCATGTCGCCCGAGAGCATCGCCTGCTGGAGGCTCTGGAGCGTGTCGGCCCCGAGCGCCTTCGTGATGTTGGCCACCGCGGCCATGAAGTCCGGCGGCGGCGCGTCGCCCGCCTCCACCTCGCCCGAGAGCGCGGCGTCGTCGCCCTCGTCCTCATCGCCCTCCTCGTCGCCGAGCGAGACCCACTCGCCGACCTCCCCCACCTCGTCGAGCACGAGCGCGTAGGTGGTGCCGCGGGGCCTCGCCACCGAGGGGATCACGAAGATCCCGCGGTCGTCGTCGTGGTCGGCGAGGTCGTCGCCGAAGAGCCCCCAGAGCGACTCGGTGAGCGCCTCGTCGTCGGCGCCGAAGGGGTGCGACGTCGCGACGAGCGCGGCGTCCTGCAGGTAGCGCACTTCGAAGGTCGCGCCCCCGGCGCCCTCCACGCGGAACGACCCGTCCTCGGGCTGCTCCGCGGCGCGGCGGAGCCCGTCGAAGACGTGGAGCGGGAGCTTGATGAGCGCGACGGTGGTGATCGACATGGCGCGGGAGTTTCTTCGCGACGGGCCCCGAGGGCAACGGGGTTCGTGGGGGAGGGGTGCGGGCTACTCGGCGTCGGCGCGCTTCGCCCGGGCGCCGCGGGCCGAGGACTTCTTCTTCGCCGCGGGCCGGGACGCCTTCGCCCGACCGCCGGCGCTGGCGCGCTTCGCGGTGGCCTTCTTCGCGGTGGCCTTCTTCGCGGTGGCCTTCTTCGCGGTGGCCTTCTTCGCGGCACCGCGCTTTGCCGTCGTCTTCGCGGCCGACTTCTTGGCCGCGCCACGCTTCGCCGTCGTCTTCGCGGTCGACTTCTTGGCCGCACCGCGCTTCGCGGAGGTCTTCGCGGCGCCCGGCTTCGCGCGGCCGCTGCCCGACTTCTTGCCGCCGCCGTCCTGCTTGTTCACCGTCGCCCAGCCGATGCGGGCCGCCCGCTTCTTGCTGGCGCCGCGCTCCTTGTAGCCCTCGGCGATGTGCTCGGCCTGGCGGGCCTGCTTGTCCGTGTACTTCGACTTGTCTCCACGCGGCATGGCGCGAACTCCTTCTCGTCGTCGTCGGGTTGCGGGGGAGGGGGGGGCGCGGTCAGGCGCCGGCGCGCAGGTCGACGACGTCGTGCGTCTCGGCGTCGCCGCGGCGCGCGGGCTTCTCCCCGGAGAGCAGCGCCTTGGCCGCGTCGAAGAGGTAGCGGAGCCCCTTTGCGCCCGACACGTCCCAGAGCTCGGCCTCGTCAGGGTGGAAGAGGATGAGGCAGAGGTTCGGGTCGTCCTTGCCCTTGGGGAAGTACACCTGGTCGGCGGGCTTCCACGCGGCCTCGATCCGGTCGCGGTCGCGCACCACCTCCGCGCGCCCGCTCATCGACACGAACACCGTCCGCCCCTGCGCGACCACCTGCACCGCGCTCCCCTGCGCCTCGTCGACCTTCGCCGTGTCGATCGACGTCACGAACGTGAGCGTGCAGTCGTCGGCGAGGGCGGCGACGTTCATCGGGCGGGCGCGGAGCTTCGTCGCGCGGCCGGCGCCCTCGGACGTCACCAGCATCACGGTGGAGAAGTCCTGGAGGAGCTCGTGGACGTGCTCACGGCTCGACTGCGCGGGGAAGGCGCGCTTGCTGGCCTTGCGGACCGCCTTGCGGGCCTTCGGGGCGGCGCCGCGCGCGACGCGCTTCACGCGGGCGACGGCCTTCTTCGCCGCGCGCTTCACGGTGGCGGCGGGGCCCGTGGGGGCCTTCGCGCTGCGCTTCGCGGTGCGCTTCGCGGCGACGGTCTTGGTGTTCTTGCGGGCGGAGGGTCGGGTGGACTTGCGGGTCTTCATGGGCCGTCGCCTTCCGCACGTCTCATGCCATGTGACGGACGCGCCGCCTGACTCATCGCGTACACCCCGCGCCGCAGCGCGTGAACCAGCCCCCGCGGCACGAGCCCGCGCCCCGTTCGAAACGGCGAGAAGCGCATCGCCTCCTGGTCGACGTCCACCGGCGCCCGCAGCGTCACGCGCGCGACCTCGCGCCAGCGCCATCGCCACGCGCGCCGCACCTCCAACACCAGCACCGCCTCGCCGCGCGCGACCGCCGCGCGCAGCCGATCGGCGCGGGGCGCCCCGACGTCGCCCGACGCGCGCAGGGGCCGCAGCCGCAGGTACGCGAGGCCCGCGCCCGGCACGTCGAACGGCGACACGGCGTAGTAGTCGTTGCCGAGGAAGTCGTGGACGTCGGTGGTGAGCGGCGAGAGCGGTGTGGTGAAGGGCCGCCGGATCGTCGCGAACAGGAGGTCTTGATCGTCGCCCGCGGCCTCGCTCGACGGCGCCTCCGCGCTTCGAAGGCGCAGCGCGCAGCCGAGCGCGTCGGGCAGCTCGGCGTCGCCCTTCCACCACGCGCTGGAGAAGCGAACGAGCGCCGGGCCGCGCAGCGCCTCGCCGAGCGGGCCGTCGGGCGCGTCGACCGTGGCGGCGTACACCACGCCGCGCGGGTGGAAGGTGCGCGCGCGGCGGAGCGCGCTGACGGCGGCGAAGGCGGGCGCCGCGACCCAGCCGAGGGCGGTCCCGGCGAGCTCGGCGAGGAGTGAGTCGAAGAGGCCCATGGCGTGGCTCCGGCGGTGAAGGTGGTGCGCGGCGGCTGAGCAGCGGCGCCACAATGGGGCGCCGGCGCACGCCCCACCCGCGCGCTCACGCGACGGCGAGGCGCGCGCGGGGGAGGACGAGGTCGGCCCTGCAACCGGGCAGCCGCGCGTGGAAGCCCCCTTCTCCGCGCTCGCCCGGCCCGCCGCCCCGGGTGGCCAGTGCGTTAGCCGTTGCCGCGGCGCGCCGCTTCCGGTAGTCCCTCCCGCGCGTCCGTTCTTCCGCTCGTGGCGCCGGCGATGACTCCTACGAAACTCCTCTGGGCGATCCCCTCGGCGACCTTCCACGCCAGCCGCAACCTCGTGTTCCGCCACGCGCCGCGGGTGGCGCACGGGCTCCTGCGGCTCGGCAACGTCTCGGGGCGCGGGGGCGTGGGCGAGGGGCCCAAGGCCGTCGACTACTTCTCGGGTGTCGTCGAGGACTACCAGCAGATCGCCGCCCACACCGGCGTGGTGAGCGACCCGAAGTCCCTCTTCCAGGGCCGGCGCATCCTCGAGCTCGGGCCCGGCGACACGCGCTCGGTCGCGCTGCTCGCGAAGCTCCGCGGCGCGAAGGCCGTGACGGGCTTCGACGCGTTCGACATCGCCGCCACCGACGACGCCTACCTCCGCGCCATCTACGAGCCGCTGATGGCCCGCGAGGGCGCCGACGGCGGCTACGCCCGCGCGAAAGACCTCGTCGCCGACGTCCGATTCCTCCGCGACCGTGCGGCCCTCCGCGCCGACGGCCCGCGCTTCGACCTCGTGATCTCGCGCGCGGTGCTCGAGCACGTCTCCGACCTCGACGCGCTCTTCGACGACCTCGCCGCGGTCACCACGCCCGACGCGGTGCAGATCCACAAGGTCGACCTGCGCTGCCACGGCAACCGCTTCAACCACGAGCTCGACTTCCTGATGTTCCCCGAGCCCGTGTACCGGCGGATGGCGTCGCACACGGGGATGCCCAACCGGGTGCGGGTGTCGGGCTACCTCGACCTCGGGCGCCGCCACGGCTTCGCGCTGGTGTACGCCGGCGCCACGCACCGGATCTCGCTCGCCGAGGTCCACGCGGTACGCCGCGAGCTGGCGGCCCCGTTCAACTCCGAGGCGCCCGAGTCGCTCGCGGTGCTGGGGGTGTGGCTCGTGCTGGTGGGCAAGGAGCACCCGCTGGCCGCGCAGGCGCTCGCGTCGCTCACGTCCGAGGGCCTCGGGGTCGCGCCGGCGGAGATCCTGTCGCCGTTCTGAGGGGGGTGCGCTATCGCAGCGTGACCCACGCGATGCTGCCCGCGACCGCCAGCAGCACGAGCACCGCCATCACCTCGGCGAGCCACGCGTGGGGATCGCCGTCGGCCGCGGGCCGCGGGGCAGGGGACAGCGGCTTCCACCGCGCCATCGTCTTCGCCTCCGTCGTCGCCTCGGCGTCGCGCACCATTTCGCTCGCCGCCTCCGGCGCCGCGGCCGCGCGCTCGGCGGGCGCGATCGGCGCGGGCACGTCGGACGACGGGAGCTCGTCCTGCCAGGGCGCGCGCAGCGGGAGTTCTCGGGTCACCGACTCGCTGTGGTCGTCCTTCGGCGGCGTCTGCTCGGTCGCGGGGAAGAAGCCCCCCGACGGCAGCGTGGGCGCGCGCACCACCGCCCGCCGCTTGCGCCGCGGAACCAGCGGGATCGGCTCCAGGATCGACGCGTCGGCCGCGGCCCCGAGGGGGATGCCGCGCGGGCCCTTCGCCTTCGCGCGCGACGCGGGCACCTCCACCACGGCGCCGGCCTGCGGGGCGACCCAGCGGAGCACGGCGCGGCCGGAGCGGGAGGCGTTCTTCTCGGGGCGGGCGGCGACGCGGAGGGCCTCGCGCTCGCGCTCCACCTTCTCGCGCGCGACGGCGGAGAGGAAGCCGCCGAGCTCCTGCGCGGTGGCCACGGCGTCCCCGAGCTCGCGCTCGATCGCGTCGCCGAACTCCGCCGCGGAGGCGAAGCGCTCGTCGGGGTCCTGCGCGAGCGCGCGCCGGCAGATCACGTCGAGCTCGGGGGGCACTGCCCGGGTGAACTCCGTGAGCGAGCGGTATGGCGCCCGCGCGTCGCGCCGCGCCTGCTCGTAGGTGTTGCGCCCGGGGAAGAGCCGCCGCAGCGCGAGCGTCTCCCAGAGCGTCACGCCCATCGCGAACACGTCGACGCGCCGGTCGAGGGCGGCGCCCTCGAGCTGCTCGGGGGCCATGTACGAGAGCTTGCCCTTGAGCATCCCGGCGTGGGTCTGGACGAGGCAGCCGCGGGCGCGCGCGACGCCGAAGTCCGTCAGCCGCGCGACGCCGTCGACGCCGACGAGGATGTTCTGCGGGGTGACGTCGCGGTGGACGAGGTTGAGCAGCTCGCCCGCCTCGTCGCGCAGCTCGTGGGCGGCGTCGAGGCCCGCGAGCGCGTCGAGCACCACGCGAAGCGTCACCCCGAGGGGCACGCCGCGCCCGAGCGCCGCCGCCGTGCTCTGGATCGCCGCGAGCGTGTCGCCCTCGACGTAGTCCATCACCGCGTAGAGCGCGTTGTCTTCCATCCCGACGTCGAGCACGCTCACGACGTTGCGGTGCTGCACCATCGCCGCCACGCGCGCCTCGTTGAAGAACATCTCCACGAAGCCCTCGTCGCTCGCGAGGTGCGGGTGCATCAGCTTCACCGCCACCACCCGCTCGAACGACCGCCCGAAGCGCAGCGTCGACCCCGAGCGCGCGAGGTACACGCTCGCCATGCCGCCGGCGCCGATCCGCGTCACCAGGTCGAAGCGGCCCACCCGCGAAGGCGCGCGCGCCTCGCCCGGCTCCGCAACACGACTGGCCGAGTGGATGGGCATCTCAGATTCCCGGATCGCCTGCGCTACCATATCCCGACCTCCTCCCGGCAGTGACAGTCAGTGCTTTTCCGTCGATGAGGTTTCAGCGTCACCGAAGACTCGGAGCATGTCCGCGAGCTCGGGGCCGCCGCCGAGCCCGATCATCACCGCTTCGAGCTCGCCTTCCTGAAGGTCGGCCCCGTCGAACACGCGGATGACGCACCGATCGCCCTCGCGCGACACGGCCACGCGGATGGCGTCGGTCGAGTTCCAGAGGCTGGCGCGCACGCGGGCCTTGGGCGCGGGCGGCGGCTCGGAGGACTCGGGCGGGTCGGGGAAGGCGGAGTTCACCAGCTCCTCGACGCTGGGCTCGTCGAGCGGGCGCGTCGGGGTCCGCTCGTTGATCTCCTGCGCGGCCACGTCGTCCGCCGTCGGGCGCGCGGGCGCGGGCTTCGCGGGCTCGCTCACCTCCACCGCGCGCGGCGGCGTCGCGACGCGCTGCGCGGTCATCCGCGCGAACGGGGTCAGCATCGCGGGCTCGTGCGGCGTCCCCACGCCCTGCGACGTGCGCGTGGCGCTCGGGCCCGTCGGCGCAGGCGTCGGCGTGCGCAGGGGGCGACTCGTCACGCGCGGCAGCGGGAGCCCGGCGCCCGACATCGTCACCTTCGACGTCTCCGCAGGCTTCGCAGGCTCCGCGGGCTTCGGCTCCTCCACCGCCAGCGCAGGCACCGAAGGAAGCGGCGCGGGCACCGACGGCAGCGGCGCGGGCACCGACGGCACCGCGGGGGGAACCGCGGGCGCAGGCGCGGGCGCGACCACCACCGCGACGGGCTCGGGCATCGGCGCGGGCTCCACCGGCGCGGGGACGCTGGTCGGCGGCGGCGGCGCGGGCGTCGTGGGGACCGTCGTCGCGAGCACCGCGGCCGCCTTGGAGAGCTCGAGCCCGCGCTCGTCGGCGCCCTCGTCGAAGGCCGCGTCGACGGCCTTGCGCAGCCACTTCACCGCGTCGGCGTAGTCGCCGCGCAGCCAGAAGGTGGAGCCCACCTCCAGGGCCGTGCTCACGCCGTCGGGGTCGTTGTCGAGCGCTTCGGGATAGTCTGCCATGGCCGCGGCCCGACCCTACGACCCGCACCTACACGGCGACGAGTTTTCGGCAACCGCGGCGGGTTCTGTCTACGCGGGGCCGCCGCCGACGGGGAGATGCTCGCGGGTGAGGTTGCGCACCGCGCCCGCGCCGTCGCCCTCCACCACGAGGTCGTCCTCGATGCGAACGCCGCCAAAAGGAACGAGCGCGTCGACCAGCTTCCAATCGATGCCGCCCGCGTGCGGCCCCTCGCGGAGCGGCGCGAGCAGCGGCTCGATGAAGTACACGCCGGGCTCGACGGTGAAGGTCTGCCCCCGCGCGATCACCGACGTGTTGCGGAGGAAGGGGTTGTCGGCCCGCGGCTTCACCACGGCGCAGCCGACGTCGTGGCACTGGAGCCCGAGCGAGTGCCCGAGGCCATGCGGGTAGAAGGCCCGCGTCACGTCCTTCGCGACGGCCTCCTCGGCGCCCGTCTTCACCACGCCCACCGCGCGGAGAACCTCGCCCACCTCGCGGTGCGACCGGTCGTGGAGCGCCTCGTACGGGTCGCCCACGCGCACCGCCGCGCACAACCGCTTCTGCATCGCTTCGACACCCGCCACGAGCGCGCCGAAGGCATCCGCCGCCGCGCCGTTGCCCCGCACCCAGGTTCGGGTGATGTCGGAGCAGTAGCCCATGCACGTCGCGCCCGCGTCGAGGAGGAGCGCGCCGGCCCCCGCGGGGCGCCGCCCGTAGCTCACGTGGTGGAGCGTGGCGGCGTTGCGGCCGAGGGCGACGATGTTCTTGTAGGGGGTCTCGGGGTCGTCCTGGCGCGTGGCGCGGAGGTAGGCGAGGTGGAGATCGAGCTCGACGTCGTCGCCCGCGCGGAAGGCCGCGAGCACCGCGTCGTGGCCGAGCGCAGCGCGCCGGTTGGCCTCCGCGAGGCACGCGACCTCGTAGGGCGTCTTCGTCGTACGAAGCGCGTCGAGCGCCGCGACGAGGGGCGAGGGGGTCACCGCGTCGTCCGCGAAGCCGAGGAGAGCCGCGCGCGATCGGTCGTCGCCGACGAAGGCCACGCGACCGGCGGGGAGGTGCGCCTTCGCGTCGTCGATGGCGTCGAGGGACACGGCGTCGAAGTGCGGCGCGAAGTGATCGCCCTCGGGCGCGAAGGGGTGCTCCCAGAAGTCGAAGCGCGTCACGCGGAGGAGGCTCGGTCGCCGCCCCGGCCGAACCACCAGAAGCGCATCGGGCTCGGCGAGCGGGACCCAGTGCTGGAGGTGCGGCGTCGGGCGGACGGGCCAGTACTGGTCGTCGACGTCGACGCGCTTGCGGGCGGTGCCCGAGTGGATGACGACGGCGTCGAAGCCGTTCGCGTCGAGGGCGCGCGCGTAGCCCTGCGCGAGGCGCGCGAGGTGGTCGGGGTACAGGGAGACGAGGTCGTTCACGCGGTGGCCTCCAGGGGGGCTTCGGGCGCGGGGCGGCGGGTGCGGGCTTCTTCGAGGAGGGCGAGGCAGCCGTCGAGCGTCGGGGTGGTCACCAGCGCCTGACGCAACTGCGAGGCCCCGGGGAGCCCGCGGAGGTAGCCCGTGAGGTGGCGCCGGGTGCAGCTCACGCCGCGCTGTTCGCCGCGCGCGGCGACGTTGGCGAGCAGGTGGTCGCGGCAGAGGTCGATGCGCTCCGTGATCGTGGGCGGCGCGATCTCCACCCCCGTGTCGAGCAGCGCCCGCGCCTCACGGAACACCCACGGGTGGTCGATCGCGCGGCGCCCGACCATCACGCCCTCGCAGCCCGTCTCGCGGATCGCGCGGTCGGCGTCGGCGGCGGTCTTCACGTCGCCGTTGACGATCACGGGCATCGACACCGACTCGCGCGCCCGCTTCGCCCACGACCAGTCGGCCTTGCCGTCGTGGCCCATCTGCGCCGTCCGGCAGTGGAGCGTGAGGGCGAGCACGCCCGCGTCCTCCAGGCGCTTCGCGAGGTCGACGATCGGCATGTGGCTCTCGGGGCCCCAACCGATGCGCGTCTTCACCGTCACCGGGAGCTTCGTCCGCGAGACGACGAGCTTCGCCATCGCGACCATCGCCGCCGGGTCGCGGAGCCAGCCCGCGCCCGCGCCGCGCCCGGCGATCTTCGGCACCCAGCACCCGCAGTTGATGTCGATGGCGAGCGGCCCGGCCTCCTCGGCGACTTCCGCGGCCTCGGCGAGGCGGTCGGGGTCGGAGCCGTAGATCTGGATCGCCGTCGGCTGGTCGTCGGGGTCGAGCGCGAGCTTGCGGCGCGCGCGCCGGCACCCGCGCAGGAGCCCCTCGACGTTGACGAACTCGGTGACGCAGTACTCCGCGCCGAGGCGGCGGCAGACGCGGCGGAAGACGGCGTCGGTCACGTCCTCCATCGGCGCGAGGATGACGGGGCGGGACTGGTAGATCCGCCGGAGGCGTTCGTGGGGAGTCATTGGGTCGGGAGAGGGCGCACGCGCCGACGGGGCGAAGGGCACACGAGGCCGCGCGGGAGCGGACTTCTACCCCACGATCGGCGCTGGCGCGAGGGGGCGGCGGCCGCATACGATCGCGCGCCATGAAGCGCCTCCCCTGGGTGGTCCTCCTCGCGCTCGGCTGCACGGAAGAGCCCGCGGCCACGCCCGACGCCACGGTCGACGCCGCGCCCGACGTCGCCCGCGATGACGACGCGGCCCCCGACAAGGCCCCCGCAGAGGACGCCCGCGCGCCCGACCCCACCCCCTACGAGGGCCCCGACGACTGGTGCCCCGGCCGAGAGCACTGCCGCAACGTCGGCGACAACCGGCTCCTCGTCGGCGCGGCCCGCGAGGACATCACGCCCACCATCACCGAGACGTGGGAAGACCGCGACAACGACGGCCAGTTCGACCAGGGCGAGCCCTTCGTCGACGCCAACGGCAACGGCGAGTTCGACGGCTACTGGATCGCGGGCTTCGGGCAGAACCGCCCCGCGCGCGGCGTCAACGACCCCCTCCAGGTGCGCGCGATCGCCTTCCGCTACAACGACATCACGGTGGCCTGGGCCGTCATCGACACGGTGGGCTACTTCATCAACGAGATGGACCTCATCCGCCGCGAGCCCGCGCTCCAGGGCGTCGACATCGACAAGGTGATCATCTCGTCGACCCACGTGCACGAGGCCGTCGACACGGTGGGCCTCTGGGGCCTCGACTACGCGCACACGGGCCGGGTGCCGTCGTACATGGCCTCCGTCCGGCAGCACACCGCGCAGGCGATCTGGCGCGCGATCCTCGACCTCCGCCCCGTCCGCATGCGCGTCGCCCAGACGCTGACGGTCGACGCGATGGGCTCGACGATGGACTTCGTCAACGACACGCGCGACCCGAAGCTCTACGACCCGACGGTGACGGCGGTTCAGTTCGTCGACGACGCGATGCCCACGCGCACGGTGGCGACGTGGGTCAACTGGGCGGCTCACCCGGAGTACACGGGCTCGCGCAACAACCTGCTCTCCGCGGACTACGTCCACTGGCTCCGCGACACCATCGAGAACGGCCTTCCCGCGGAGAGCCTCCCCGGCGTCGGGGGCACGGTGGTGTTCGTCAACGGCGCGCTCGGCGGCCAGGTGGGCCCCGGCGGCGGCGTCCACCCGCGCGACCGGACGGGCATGGCGGTGAGCGAGGCGGGCTTCCGCAAGGCGGAGCTCGCGGGGACCAACGTCGGGCGCCTCACGCTCCAGGCGCTCGCGCGCGAGTCGATGGAGACGCGCGAGGTGGCGCTGAGCTACCGCACCGCGCCCATCCACGCCGCGGTCGAGAACCTCGGCTACGGCATCTTCTTCAACCAGGGCATCTTCGACCGCGAGCTCTTCGGCTTCAACACCCGCGCGCCGGTCGGGCCCACCAACCGCGCGTGGGTCCGCTCACGCGTGACGTACTTCCAGGTCGGGCCCGTCGCGGCGATCACCGCGCCCGGGGAGCTCCACCCCGAGCTGTGGGTGGGCTTCGACGGCCGCTGGTCGTGGGGGCAGACCACGGTGCGCCCGATGGAGAACGCGCCGGACTTCTCCCGCGCGCCGCGCCCGCCCTACCTCCGCGACCTGATGCTGATGAACCCCGGCGTCCGCTACGCCTTCGTGGGCGGGCTCTCGGAGGACTTCCTCGGGTACATCGTCCCCTCGTACAACTACGTGCTCCACCCGTCGCTGCCGTACCTCGCCGAGGCCTCGGGCGACCACTACGAGGAGACCAACTCCATCGGGCCCGGCTGCGAGGAGTACCTCCAGCACCCGATGTTGGAGCTCGCCCGCTGGCGCCCGCCGGCGCAGTGAGAGGGTAGCGAGTCGCACGCCGTCGCGCGGCTCTCCTGGTCGCGCGACGCGGGCTTCCTCGACCGTCTGTTTCGCTACCACCTCGCGCTGGTGCTGCGTCACCCCGAGCGGCGCGTGCGGTCGGTCGCGCTGTGGCTCACGCCCTCGCCGCCGGCGCAGCGCAGAGGGGTGGTCACGCGGGGCGACGTGCGGGTGAAGGTGACGCAGGTGGTGCTCGGGGAGGTGGACGCCGAGGCGCTGCTCCGCGACCCGACGACCGCGTGCTTCGCGGCGGGCGCGGATGCTCGCGGGATGAGCGACGACGCGCTCTGCGGGCGGGTGGTGGCCGCGCTGGTCGCCTCCGGCGCGAGCTGGTATCAACGGCACATGGCGGTGATCACCGCCCTCTCGAAAGGACGCTACGAGGCCATGAAGCGAAGGATGTCCGCCGCGGGGTTCGAGCCCGTCATCATCGAGGACTTCGTCTACTTCGGCGAGGACCGAGGCATGCTCAAGGCGACCGCCAACTCCGTGCTCAAGGTGGCTTCGGTGCGCGGGCTCGTGTTCTCGGAGGCGCAGCGGGAGAAGGTGCTGGCGTGCACCGACCTCGCGACGCTGGAGGACTGGCTCGGCCGCGCGGCCATCGTCGCGAGCGCCGAGGAGGTGCTCCGCGACGCGGCGTGAGCGGCGCGCTACACGTCCTCGCGCACCAGCACGAAGTACTGATCGAGCGAGCGCTCGACCTTGTAGGCCGCGCCGATGGAGACGTGCTGCGACACCCGCCGGAGGAAGTCGCGCGTCTTGTGGAAGACGAAGCGCTGGAGCCCCACACTGTTGGGCACCACCTTCGGCCACGTCTCCGCCACCGGGCCGTCGGGCACCTCGAAGTAGTCGACCACCACGTCGCCGCGCGAGGCCCACACCGGGTTGCCCGCGGTCGGCTTCGCCACGAAATACCCCGGCCCGAACCAACGCTCCGACTCGCCCTGGTTGTACCCGAAGAGCCGCGCCGAGCCGTCCGACGGCCGGCAGAAGCGCTTCTGGAAGGTGCGGAACGCGCCGGGCACCGGGAGGGTGTTCTTCCCGTGGTGGCGCACCTCGGTGCGGTCGGGGCGCTCCTTCGGGACGAGGTGCTCGAGCGTGATCGCCGGCGCGAGCGACGCGCGGGTGTAGAGCGTCCGCTGCTGCGGGCGGGTGAGCGAGCGGGTGGCGTCGACCCGCTCGGCGTGGGTCCGTTCGTCGAGCCACGCGGCGATCTCTTCGATGCGCGTGGAAGGGGCGTCGAGCAGGGCGGCGAGGCTCATGAGGGCGCCGACCCTACCACGCAAAGCTCACGCACCCGGAGCACGGAGTGAGGGGATACGAACTCCAACGCGCCTCGTGGGCGGCGGCGGTCAGCGGCTGATCGTCACGTCGGGGCGCTCTCGGACGAGCGCCTCGAGGCCCGGGGCGTCGGCCGCGGCCCCGACGATCGACAGCGCGCGAAGCGTCTTGATGCGCGCGAGGGGCGCCAGGTCGGGGACGACCGCGTGGTTGGCGCTCACCTGCTCCAGCGGGAGGTCGACCAGCGGCTCGAAGGACGCCACGCGCGTGCCCCAGAGGTCGAGCGTGCGGAGCCTCGTGAGGGCGCGCAGGGGCGCGAGGTCGCTCACCCTCGTGAACGCGAGGTCGAGGTGCTCCAGGCCCGTCAGCCCCCACACCGGCGCGAGGTCGGCGTGCATCAAGCGCGTGAGCCGCAAGTGGCGGAGGGTACTCATGCCGGCGATGGGCGTCAGGTCGGTCACCTTCGTCTCGCCGATGTGAAGGACCTCGAGCGCGAGGCCCCGCAGCGGGGACACGTCGGAGATGCCTGTGCTGCCGAGGTCGAGGCGCTGGAGGTTGGTCCATCCCGCGAGGGGGGAGGCGTCGCTGAGGTTGGAGTACGCGCCGCGCAGGTCGAGGCCCGAGACGTTGAGCCGCGCGGCGTCCCAGAGCGCGAGGTCTACGTCCTTCACCCAGAGCGAGAGGCGGAAGCGCTGCGGGATCGCGGCGAGCTCGGCGACGTGGTCGGCCGCGCGGAGCGTCCCGTGGGGGACGCGGAGGTACACCATCGCGCGGAGACGCGAGAGCCCTGGCCAGAGGGTCTTCTTCGTCGGCGGAAGGTATACCTCCTGCACGTCGGAGAGCGCTTCGAAGACCTCGGGCTCGCGCCCCGGGTGACGCAGCGCCGCGGCGAGCGCGCCTTCGAACTGGAGGCCCTGCACGCCCATCTGCCCGGTCGGGCGCTGCGCGCGCAGGAGCGCCACCGCGAGCGCGAAGCCATCGAGCCCGAGGCCCTCGTACTCCGCGAGGAGCTTGCCGACCTTCGCGGCGTCGGCGATCGTGTGCACGTTGCGCTTGTCGGCCTGGAAGTACGCCGACACCGCCGGGTCGGGGAGGGCGGCGAGCGCCGCGCGCGTCTGCTTGCGCGTGGCCGGGTCGTCGGCGAAGAGGCCCTCGGTGATGAGCGCGATCGGGTCGGCGGCGTTCATGGGGCGGCGACTGTCGCCGAAGTCCGCGCGGCGCGCACCTGAGTTCGCCCGCCGTCGCCGCGCGCAAGAACCCTCGTGTCGAACCGTCCCCACGCCGCCGTGTCTCCGGCCCCACGCCCGTCCCCAACGGTTCGGCGGAAATCCCGCCCGGCACGCCGGCTGCGATCCCCTCCCGGCATGACGCACCTCGTCCTGGCTGCGATCCCCGCCCTCTTCACCGTCGGCCTCCTCGTCGGCACGCTCTCCCTCGGCCGCCGCGCCTGAAGCCTGCGCCGCCCACCGCGCCGGCCCTTCCCGCGGCACCCCCCTCCGGGCGATAGTCTCGCCCCGTGACTTTCCTCCGCGCGACCGCCCTGCTCGCCGCCCTCGCCCTCGGCGCCTGCTCTTCGGAGGTCGCCGACACGCCCTGCACGCCGGCGTGCGCTGCTGGGCAGACGTGCTCCTTCGGCGTGTGCCAGGTCTACTGCAACCCGGCCTGCGGGGCCTCGCAGCAGTGCGTCGTCATCAACGGGGCCACCCAGTGCGTCCGCGTCGACGCTGGCTATCTCCGCGACGCCGCGATGGACGCGCCCCTCGACGGCGACGACGCGCCGGGCATCGACGCGCCCGCGGACTTCGCCAGCGAGCCGCCGCCGCCCGTGGACGCCGACGACGTCGCGGTCGGCCCCGACATCGTCGCGCCCGACGTCCCCACCGAGCCCTCCGCGCCCGACGCCGTCGCCGAAGCCGCGGTCGACGTCCCCCGCGACGTGGCCGCGGACGCCGCCATGGACGCGACGATGGACGCCGTCGCCGACCGCCCCGACGCCGCGCCCGACGTCTCCCCGATGGACGCGCCCCGCGACGCCGCGCCCGACGCCGCGCCCGACGTCGCCGCCGAGATGCCCGCGCCCGACGCCTACAGCCCGCCCGCCTGCGGCAGCCTCAACCAGCCCTGCTGCGGCGGCGTCGGCGGCGACGTCGCCTGCCGCACCGGGCTGGTGTGCAACGCCTTCGAGAACGGCCGCTGCGTCGCCGTCACCTCGCCCGAGCCCCTCGAGTGCAGCGCGTCGTCGACCTGCACCGGCGGCCGCGTCTGCCAGGGCGTGGGCTACTGCGGCACGCGGGCCTGCATGCGCTGCGCGTTCGCGGGGATGCTCGGCTTCGACGCGACGTGCGACCCGCGCATGGCCGGGGTCAACTGCGCGACGGGCGCGTGCATCACGGGCCGCTGCTCCTGGGCCTGCGCGCCGGGCGCGGCGGGCGACACCGAGTGCGCGACGCGGGCCCCCGGCACGCGCTGCCAGGAGGCGTACTACGGCATCAACATCGTCTCCGGGCGCCCGACGGCCTGGGTCACCGTCGGGAGCTGCGCGCCCGCCTGCGCCCGCAACGCCGACTGCCCCACCGGGCGCGCCTGCGCCGCGACGCCGAGCCTCCTCGGCGACCGCGTCGACTACTACTGCGCCCCCGACGGGCGCATGCCCTCGGGCGCGACCTGCACGGCGAGCGAGATGTGTCAATCGTACTTGTGCCTGTCGATCCCGGGCGTGGGCCGGCGCTGCACGACGCCCTGCGTCGCGGACGGCGACTGCCCGTCAGGTCAGCGCTGCGGGGACATCACGCTCATCCGCCCCAGCAGCGACGCCGACCAGCCCGCGCGGGCCTGCCTCCCGCGCTGAAACGCCCCCCGCGACCCCTCGCGGCGCCGACCACGGATCTCTGGGAGGCGCCTGTTCCAAGCACCCGGCTGGCGTAGTAGCGTCGCGCCGTTGCGCGTCCGGCCGTTGATTCGGCGGCGCGCGAACGCAGCCCCTCTGCTCCCCGCAACGTCCCCTTTTTCCTACGGAGGTCTTCTGGATGTCCCCGACATCATCCCGTGACGGAGCCCACCGCGCCGCGTGGCGCCGGCTCCCCTTCCTCGCGCTGACCGTCGCCGTCCTGTGCGGCTCGGCCAACTGCGCCGAGGAGCGACCGCCCATCTCCCGCGTCCAGGAGGGCGCGGTGAAGAAGTCGTGGCTGGTCGGCGACAACTACACCGACGGCCGCGACGACCCCGAGTTCTACATGGAGAACTTCGTGGTCGACGGCCCGGCCGACCAGTCGATGATGCCCGTGGGCACCTACGACGACGTCGACCGGATCCGCTGGGAGGTGCAGGAGAACGTGCTCCTCGCGCGCAAGGCGTACGAGTACGTCACCGGCTCCGACGGCCGCGGCCTGCCCGCGCGCACGCAGACCGGCATCGTCGTCGCCGCGTACCGCATCCAGACGCACTTCGACATCCGCAACGACTACAACCCCACCACCGGCGAGCCCTCCAACGTCGTCGGCGAGAACACCTCCGACCGCCGCTGGTACGACCGCGACTACATGCGCGTCGACTGGTCGCGCAACCTCGTCGACAACCCCGACTGGTCGTGGGTCTTCTACGGGCAGCTCTTCGGCGACCTGTCCTTCTCGCCGGTGGCGTGGTTCGAAAACAACCCGCGCTCGCCCAACGCCTCCAACTTCTGCGAGATCGAGCCGGGCAAGGTCCGCGACGAGAGCGGCAACTGCGTCGCGGCCCCGGAGACCGACGCCGCCCTCCGCGCCTCGCGCCACCCGGGCGGCTACTTCGACATCACCTCGAAGTGGCTCGTGCAGCCCGAGATGAGCGACTTCTTCGGCGAGCCGCTCCCCACCTGCCTCGTCGCCAACTTCTTCTCCAACGGGCCCGTCCACTCCTGCAACCCGCAGGAGGCGGTGATCCGCACGGCCTTCCGCCGCGTCGCCGACCGCGACTTCGAGCCCCTCGAGCTCACCGTGGCGCCGTACGACCTCGTCGGCGGCCCGCGCGCCGACCGCAACGGGTGGGACCCGGGCTACGGCATCAACGACCGCAACTTCCACCGCTACGCGATGATCCACAACATCTGGATGCAGTCGCACGTGGCGCCGGTGGTCGCCTGCACGTCCAACGACGACGCCGACAACAACGGCACCGCCGACCAGTGCCCCGCCGCGCACCCGGGCTCGCAGTGCGACCTCGTGATGCAGAAGTGCACGCTGCCGTACCGCGAGCGCCGCGTCCGCCCGGTGGCCTACTACGTCAACGAGCAGATGCCGCCGGAGATGCAAGACCACGTGGTCGTCCCCGGCGCCAACGGCAGCGAGACCTACCGCCTGCCCACCGACCAGGACCCGGCGGCCTCCGTCACCCGCGGCCCCTCGGAGGACATCATCGACTCGTGGAACTTCGCGCTCATGGCCTCCGTGGCCAACGCGCGCGAGGTCGAGTGCCGCCGCACCGGCGGGGCCCGCGACGCCTGCCACGGGATGTACTTCGAAAACCGCAACATCCCGCAGGGCGACGGCGCCTTCCTCGGCCCGCAGGCCAAGGGCGACCGGGTGGTGTTCCTCTGCCACAACCCGGTGCGGGCGGGCGACGACCCGAGCGCGTGCCGCGAGCCCGGCTTCCGCTACCGCATCGGCGACCTGCGCTACCACCACATCACCTACTGGCCGGGCAACTCGCGCGCGCCCTTCGGCGGCATCGCCCACTGGGGCTACGACCCCCTCACCGGCGAGATCGTCTCGAACGGCGGCTTCAACATGGGCCGCTCGGTCGAGGCCGCGGCGGCCCAGCAGCGCGACTTCATCCTGATGGCCCTCGGCGAGCTCGACGTGAACGACTACGTCGAGGGCGCCGCCACCGACCGCTTCTCGCGCGTGCTGCGCAACCCCGCCGGCGAGGCCAACCACGCCTACACCGACGCCGAGCTCGAGGAGCGCGTCGGCGCGGTCGACCCCGGCGCCGCGGCCCGCTCCAACGGCTACGTCGGCGCGCGCCAGAGCAACCTCGAGCGCGCCGTCGCCAACCACGACCGCGTCACGCAGGACCTCTCCAACCCCGTCTCGCCCCAGAGCACGCAGACCGCGCGGCGCGTCGAGGCCCTCTCGCAGCAGCTCCGCAACACCACCCTCGAAGCCGACATGATCGACGAGCACTGGCTCGCCAACCTCGGCTTCGACCCCGGCTCCGAGCGCACCCAGTCCTTCCTCAACCAGGTGTCGCCGCTCCGCAACATGGACCCCGAGCGCGCCGAGCAGTCGTGGACGACCCTGATGGGCCGCCTCGAGCGCCGCGGGTTCTGCTTCCAGGACGCCGGCGCGCCGGCCGTCGTGGGCAGCCAGGACATCCAGGGCGTGGCGCGGTGGTTCAAGAGCCGCTACCCGACGCTCACGCCCGATCAGTTCGCCCGCCGCGTGCTCCACGTGCTGCGGCAGGAGGCGTACAAGGGCATCGCCCTCCACGAGATCGGCCACTCGATGGGCCTCTACCACCTGCCCGTCTCGAGCTACGACTCGATGAACTACAACCCGCAGTACTGGCAGCTGCGTACCAACAACGGCAACGCGGAGGCCTCCCGCACCTGCACCCCCGTGTGCACCGCCAGCGACTGCCGCAACATCCGCAACACCGGCGACGCCCGCAACAACGACAACTGCATGGGCCCGCGCTACCTCGATGAGTACACCGACGAGGAGCTCGGCGTGCGCCCGCAGGAGGCCGGCAACCACCACGCCGGCATCAACTACTTCGGCAACACCTCCACGATGGAGTACCAGTGGGAGCGCTTCGGCGAGACCGTGGGCATCGGGAGCTACGACCACTACGCGACGGGCATCCTCTACGGCCGCGTGCTCGAGACGATGGAGCCCGACCCCGCCCGCGGCGGCTTCGCGCCCGCCGACCAGGACCGCTTCTCCGCCCGCCTCCGCACCCAGCTCGGCGAGCTCGACCAGATCTCCTGGCGCGACCCCGTGCTCGAGTCCAACGGCGTGCTGCCGATCCACTACACCGAGCTCGCGCGGCAGATGCGCATCTTCGACCCCGCCCGCTGCCGCCCCGCCACCGACGCCGAGAAGGAGCGCTACCGCTGGCGCGTCGTCAACGGCCAGCTCTGCGACCGCGCCCCGCGCGACCACGCCTCGCTGACGGACTTCGAGTCCGGCACCACCAGCGTCACCTCCGACCGCGTCGCCCCGTCGTGGCGCACCCGCGCCGGCGCCCGCACCGGGGAGAACGTCCTCCGCTGGGGCTACCGCGTCGCCTGGGACATCGGCACCGGCTACCCCCACATCAACTACTTCGACCAGGGCGCCGACCTCTACGAGGTCACCCGGAGCATGATCCAGAAGTACGACCTCTCGTACCCGTCGCAGTACTTCCGCCGCGGGTCGCGCGAGTTCACCGGCTTCAACATCCCCGCGTACCTCGCCCGCGTCATCTTCCGCCGCCTGCGCGGCTACCACTGGTCGGTCGCGCGCGACGTCGCCTACTACGGCTCGGCCTTCTCCGACGCCACCTACGCCCGCGTCGCCCGCGACGACAACTGGCTCCGGCCCTACCTCATCTCGGGCACCGACATCTTCGACTTCTTCGCCGGCGTGCTCCTCCGCCCCGAGCCCGGCGACTACGGCGTGCGGCCCGACCCGCTGCCCAACACCCGCGCCCTCTTCGACGTGCCCGAGGACGGCGCCGACGACCCGATGCTCCAGTTCACCGTCGGCGTCATCGACGGGCGCTTCATCGGCGAGGAGTACGACAACGCCCGCGGCGGCTCGTGGGACTACCACTCGTACCTCCGCCGCGCGGGCGCCTACCCCGAGAAGCCCCTCGCCGCCATCATGCTCACCGACACGCGGCCCACCTTCTCGAGCATCACCCGCTCGCTCTTCCTCGACGGCCGCGAGTTCCAGGTCAACTTCGGCACCGACATGCCGCAGGCCTTCAACCGCCTCCTCGGCGGCATCCTCGCGGAGGACTGGGACACCGTCGCGCCGCACGTCCCCACCGTGTCCGGCGGCGGCACCGGCGGCCTGCCCGAGCTCTCGCCGCGCATCCTGCCGCTCTGGACGCAGCCCTCGCGCACCAACCCGCAGGGCATGCCCACGCGCCCCGCGGGCTCGCGGCTGCTCTTCCCCAACATCGGCTACCGCCAGCAGCTCCCGACGGCGGTCTACACGATGCTCTTCTCGTCGCTCAACTCCGACCTCTCCACCGTCCACGCTACGCGCATCTGGACGGAGGGCGGGCCCGAGCAGGTCGACGTGCCCGACGGCGACCGCGTCCGCTTCCGCAACCCCGAGAGCGGCATCGTCTACGTCGCGCGGCGCTACGGCCCCGACCTCGTCGACAACAAGGAGGTCGACCGCGGCATCGCCTCGCGCATGATCGCCCACGCCAACGAGCTCCTCGTCGACACCTACCAGGTCGAGGTCGACGACCGCCTGCGGCCCATCTACGACGCCGACGGCTCCGTGCGCGTCGTCTTCAACGCCGCCACCCGCCAGCCCGTCCCCGCCCACCCCACCGACGCGCGCCGGCAGAACGAGGCCCAGATCCGCTTCCGCAACTACGTCGGCCTCGTCGACGCCACGCGCTACGCCTCCCGCCTCCTCGGGTACGGCCTCCTGCGCTGATCCCCCGCTCCGCGCCGCGGAGCCAGGCAGGTTCGCCCAAGTTCATCCCAGCCTCCGAAAGAGACGCGAGGGCTGCAAGGCGCCTCGACCGCCGCGTGCTGTGGCACGCAAGGGAGAAGCAACGCCGCAGCCCGACGCGGATCTGCGCGGAGACTGGGATGAACTTGGGCGAACCTGCCTGAGGTATGCTCCGCGGCGATGGCGACCGCCGCCCGCAGCCTCCTCCTCACCGCCGCCGTCGCGCTCGCCGCCTGCGGGCTCTTCTCCTCCAACACCAGCACCCGCGGCGCGCGCGCGACCGCGGAGCCGCCCGGCCTGCGCTGGCGCACGCTGCAACGACGCGGCGACGCGGGTGCCCCGGACGCTGGAGGTGCGACGGCGCGCTGCCCGCCGCAGGCCGTCGCCATCCCCGCGGGCTCGTTCACGATGGGCTCGCCCGAGGGTGAGGGCGCGGCCGACGAGCACCCCTCGCGGCAGGTGACCCTCCACGCCTTCTGCCTCGACCGCGTCGAGGCCAGCGTCGACGCGTACACCGCGTGCGTCACCGCGGGGACGTGCTCGCGCGCGTCGGGCACCGCGCCCGAGGGCGACACGCCGATGTCGGGCGTCGACTGGGAGCAGGCGAGCTCGTACTGCCGCTTCGTCGGGGGCCGGCTGCCCACCGAGGCCGAGTGGGAGTACGCCGCGCGCGGCTCCGACGGGCGCCGCTACCCGTGGGGCGACGAGCCGCCGCGAGATTGTTCGCGCGCCGACTGGACGCCGACCGGCACGGCCCAGTCGTGCAACGGCGTCGGCCCTTCGCCCGCGCGCGGACGGGAGGGCGGCGCGTCGCCCTTCGGCGTGCTCGACCTCGCGGGCGGCGTGTGGGAGTGGACGGCCGACTGGTACGCGCCCTCGTACCCGCCCGGCGTCGCCCGCGACCCCGCAGGGCCCGCCGAAGGCACCGCCCGCGTCACCCGCGGCGGCGGATGGAACAACGACCAGATTGAACGCCTCCGCGCCGCGTGGCGCGAGGGCCAGCACCCCGCCTTTCACGACTACGACCTCGGCGTCCGCTGCGCCTACGACGTCGCCGACTGACCCAGCGCCGCGCGCGCCGCCTCGCCCACCCGCGCGCCCTCCATCGCTTCCGCGCCGAGCGAACGCACCCGCCGCGCCGCCGCCGCGCCGCTCGCCCGCGACGCCCCCACCAGCTCCAGCGCCGCCCGCACCGCCCCGCCCCCCCGCAGCGCCCGCGCGTGAACCGCCCGCAGCGGCGGCCCCGCGCGCCCGCACCACGCCCCGAGCAGCGCGTCGAGCGCGTCGAGCATCGCGCGCCCATTCACCTCCAACAGCTCACCGACGCGTGGGAGGCCTTCGCGCGCCAGCGTCTCCGCGCGCGACGCGTGGTGCGCGATGATGAGCTCACCGAGCCCGCGCACGAGCGCGTCGAGGTCGCCGTGCGGCGGCGCGCGGAGGGCGGCGGCGACGGCGTCGAGGTTCCACCGCGCGTCGTGGGCGAGGGACCCGTCGCGCCAGTCGGCGAGCGCGCACACCGGGAGCACCGGCGCCTCCACCTTGCGGGCCGCGAGGTGCCCCGCGAGCGTCGCGACGGACGCGGCGATGTGACGTTGCTTGTCCGCGTCGTCGAAGGGCGGCAGCGCCACGTCGGGCGGCTCGAGCTCGTCGACGCGCGTGGCGAGCGCGACCAGCGGCGCGTCGGTCACCTCGGCCACGCGCGCGAGGTCGTCGAGGTCGCCGTCGATCGCCGCGTCCACCTCCGTCGCCGCCACGCACAGCGCCACCACCGACGGCCCGAAGGCCCGCACCGCCTCCGCCACGTCGTCGAGCCGCCCCGCCCGACCCCCGGCGCGGAAGCCCGGCGCGTCGAGCCATACGAAGCGCCCGTGCGGCCCTTCGAAGCCCCACGCCCGCGCGCGGATCGTCGTGTCGGCCACGTCGCCGGTGCGGGCGAGGGGAGCGCCCGCCAGCGCGTTGAGCAGCGCGCTCTTGCCCGCGCCGCGCCGGCCCACCGCCGCCACCCGCGGCGCGACCCCGCCCTCCGTCAGCGCCCGCAGCGCCGTCGCGCGGAGCCCCACCGCCGCGTCGCCCGCGCAGGCCAGCTCGCACGCGTCGAGCGCGGCCGCGAGCTCAGCCCGCGTCGGAGCCATCCCCGTCCGCCGGCGGCGCGCCCTGCTTCAGCGCGTCGTCGAAGGCCGCCCGCGACGCCGCCGCCGTGCCCCCGTCGATGAAATAGCGAACCGCCGCCACGCCGAGCGCCCACGTGCCCGTCCCCGCGAACGCGCCCGACACGGTGGGCCCGATGCCCGGCACCACCTTCAGAATGGCCCGGACCGCCTCGCGCAGCCCGATCGCGGTCGACACGTTGAGCCCGACCGCGCCGAGCCACTCGGTCACCGCGCGCGGCCCGAGCCCGCGCCCCGACACGTACACCACCGCCGTCAGCATCGCCGACTGGAGCGGCAGCAGCAGCGCGAGGTCGGCCACCGGCAGCGGCGTCGCGCCGACCACCACGGAGACGCTGGTCGCCGTGCCCACCACGCGCATCGCCACCTTGCGCCGCAGGGCCGCCGCCCGCTCCATCGCCCGCGCCGCCTCGACCCTCGCCCGCGTCGGCAGGGCCTCGAAAATGGCCGCGCCGAGGGTCTCGAGGTTCCACCGCCAGTCGGCGACGCGCGCGCCGTCCTTGAAGCGCTGCCACGCCACCACGGGGACGACGTCCGCCACGGTCACCCCCGCGCGCTCGGCGTGGGCGCGCAGCAGCGACACCGCGTGGGCGATCGCCTCGCGCCGCTCGGGGTCGTGGTCGCACGGCGGCGCCTTGGGCCGCGCGGCCGCGAGCTCGTCGCAGCGCGTCACCACGGCGATCACCGCGGGCTTCTTCTCCCCGAGGGCCCCGAGCAGCGCCTTCACCTCCGCGAGGTCGTCGTCGATGCCGGCGTCCACCTGCGTCGCCTTCACCAGCATCAGAACCACGTCGGGCGCCTCGGCCCGCAGCGCCTTCTCCACCGCCTCGCGGCGCCCGGGCTCGGCCCCCGCCCGCAGCCCCGGCGTGTCGAGCCACCGGATCGACCGGCCCGCGTGCGTCACGTCGTACCAGCCGGCCTCGCGCGTCGTGTCCTCCACCGCGCCCACCGCCGCCACCTCCGCGCCGAGGAGCGCGTTGGCCAGCGTCGACTTGCCCACCCCGCGGCGCCCGAGCGCGGCCACCCGCGGCGCGCGCCGCTCCACCAGCAGCGCGCGGAGCTCCTGCACCTCGGTGACGAGCCGGCGGGCGCCCGGGATTCGCTTGAGCAGCTCCTCGACGTCGTCGAGGGCCTGGGCGGTGTCGCGGTCGTCGGCGGGCTTCTCGCTCATCACCCGCAACCTTATCACTCCGGTCCGTCGCCGGCGCCCGGGGGGACGTAGGTGAGCCGCGCCGGGACGCGGGCGACGAGGCCGGCCCGCGCGTCGGGGTCGGCGGGGACGGGCTGGCACCGGTCGAGCACGAGGGCGCTCAGGTGGCGCCCGTAGACGCAGCCCGTGTCGAGGCCCGTGGCGAAGGGCTCGAGCTGGAGGCCGCGCCGCGCGTCGTGGCCGAACACCAGGTGCTCCGGCCCCCGCCAGCGCGAGGCCCACGGCGCCCCCGCGAGCTTGTGGGTGACGCGCCCTTCTTCGTCCACCGAGCGCGCCGTGATCAACGTGTCAGGCGCGCTCTTCGCGGGCCCGAGCGACGGGTCGACCCCCGCGTGCACCACCGAGGCCCCGTGGTCGGGCAGCGGCAGCACCAGCGGGAGGGCTTCGAGGCGTTCGAAGTGCCGACGCTTGAGCGACTCGACCACCTCGCGGTGCCGCGCCGAGAGCTTCACCGCGCGATCCGCCGCCTTGCGCCCCTCCGAGCGGAACACCCGCCACCACTGGAGAACCTTCTCGTCGTGGTTGCCGCGCACGCCCTCGGCCTCGTACTCCGCCACCCGCTCGACCACGCCGACGGAGTCCGGGCCCCGCGCGACGAGGTCGCCGACAAGAACCAGCCGATCGTGCCCCGGGCGATACGTGAGGGCCGAGAGCAGGTCGTCGAGTTCGCCCGCGCAGCCGTGCACGTCCCCCACGATGATGGTGCGCGGCAACGCTCAGTCTCCGTACGGCGGGATCTCGATCGATCGGCCCGTCCAGCCGTCCTTCACCCACGGCTCGACGAGGCGGCGGAAGTTGGTGCGGGCCCGCGCGCGGGAGAAATACTCGTAGTAGCCGAGCACCACGCGGGTGAGGAAGATCATGTCGCGCTGCGACGGCGGCACCCGGCGCTGCTGGAGGAAATAGAGGATCAGCTCCTTGGCGGCCTTCACGTACGAGAACTGCTGGAAGTCGAACTCCTCGTCGCGCGCGAGCCCCGTGGAGAAGTAGTCCGCGATGCGGCGCATGTCCTCCATCTCGCGCGCGTCGTTGGGGTCGTGGAGCAGCCCGAGCGCGGCCATCGCGGACTTGAAGCGCGCGTCGTCGCGCTCCATCCGCCCGCGCACCATCTCGGCGAAGGGGACGAGGAAGCGCGCCTCGTCGAACACCTTCACGCAGCCGAAATCAAGGATGCCGAAACGCCCGTCGGGGAGGATCCGGTAGTTGCCCGGGTGCGGATCGGCGTGGAGCACTCCGCCGCGCATGAGCTGGATCCAGAAGGCGTCGGAGAGCTGCCGGACGAGGCGGTGGCGCTCGGACGCGTCGCCGCGGGCGAGGGCGGTGCCGAGGTCGACGCCCTCCACGTGGTCGTACGTGATCACCCGCAGCCCCGAGAACTTCGGGTGGACCTTCGGGATCACCACCCAGTCGTACGGCGCGAAGAGCTTCGCCAGGAGCTGTGCGTTGTAGGCCTCGCGGCAGTAGTCGGTCTCCTGCGCGAGGTGCTCGGCGATCTCCTCGGCCACCGGCGTGAAGTCGAGCCTGTCGTTGCCGACGAGGTCGGCGAGGAGCTTCTTCACCATCGCCGCGCCGAGCTTGAGGTTCTTGAGGTCGCCGTCCACCGAGGCGTCGGCGCCGGGGTACTGAACCTTCACCACGACGTCCGTGCCGTCGGGCAGCGTCGCGCGGTGCACCTGCCCCAGCGAGGCCGCCGCGAGCGCCGTCCGCGAGAAGTCCTTGAAGATCTCCTCGGGCGGCGCGCCGAGGTCCTTCACGATCACCTCGCGGATGGTCGCGTAGCCCATCGGCGGCGCCTGGCTCTGGAGAGAGCGGAGGATTTCTCCGTACTCGCCCGGCAGCGCCTCGGCGTGCGTCGAGAGGAGCTGGCCCACCTTCATCATCGGGCCCCGCAGCTCCTTCATCGTCGAGACGATGCGCCGCGCGTTCTGCACGTGGCGGTGGAGCTCGGCCTCGGCCCGCCCGTCGCCCCCACGGAAGCGGTCGAGGATCTTGCCGCCCAGGTAGCTCCCCGCCACGGCGCCCCCCAGGAGGCCCGTCTTGAGCGTGCGGACCAGCCGCCCTGGGACCTTCTCGTCGCCGTCGTCTGCCATGGGAGCGCTGAAAGCTCCTTAGCGGCATCGCGCCGCCCTGTCGAGACGCCCCGCGGCCCGGAGGCTGTGTTAGAAGCGCCGGTCTCCGGACGCGAATCACCCCCATGCTCCCGATCGTCGAGAAGGTTCTTGAGGGCGAGGTGCGCGCGACGGCGCGGCTCCTCCGCGCGATCGACGACCGCACGGGCCCCTGGCTCGAAGCGCTCGCCGAGCTCCACCCGCACACGGGCAACGCCCGGGTCATCGGCATCACCGGCAACCCCGGCGCGGGCAAGAGCACGCTCACCGACCAGCTCATCACCCGCTACCGCCGGCAGGGCCTCCGCGTCGGCGTCGTCGCGGTCGACCCCACGTCCCCCTTCTCCGGCGGCGCCATCCTCGGCGACCGGATCCGCATGCAGCGCCACGCGCTCGACCGCGAGGTGTTCATCCGCTCGCTGGCGACCCGCGGGCACCTCGGGGGCCTCTCGCGCAGCACCGCCGACGCCGTCCACGTGCTCGACGCCTGGGGCGCGAAGGTGGTCCTCGTCGAGACGGTGGGCGTCGGGCAGGACGAGCTCGAGATCGCCCGTCTCGCCCACACCACGGTGGTGGTGATGGCCCCCGGCCTCGGCGACGAGGTGCAGGCGATCAAGGCCGGGCTCCTCGAGGTGGCCGACGTCTTCTGCGTCAACAAGGCCGACCGCGACGGCGCCGACGCCACCGTGCGCGACCTCGAGATGATGATCTCCCTCGGCCACGAGGTGGCCTCCGCCGGCGCCCACTCGCGTCGCCACGGCGCGGGCCACCTCGACGTCGCCGCCGCCGAACTGCACGCGAAGGAGGGCGAGTGGCTCCCTCCGATCGTGAAGACGGTGGCCTCCCGGGCCGAAGGCGTCGACGCGCTGGTGGACGCCATCGCGAAGCACCGCGACTGGGAGGAAGGGACCGGCCGCGCCGTCGAGCGGTCCCGAGCGCGCGCGAGGGAGGAGCTCCGGGTGGTCTTCCGCGAGCTCCTGCTCGACGCGGCGCACGGCGAGCTGGCGGCGGAGTTCGAAGCCGCCGCGTCCGACGTCCAGGCCCGCGCCGCCGACCCCTACCGCGCCGCCGGCGCTTTGGTGAAGCGCTTCCGCTCATGAGCCCCGTGGAGCTCCGGTACGAGGTCGCGGCGCCCGAGCCGAACGACCACCGCCTCCGCGTCCGCCTCACGGTGCGGGGTGATGCGCTGCCCGAGCCCCTCGTGCTCGCGATGCCGGTTTGGGCGCCGGGGAGCTACCTCGTCCGCGAGTTCGCCCGCCACGTGGAGTCGCTGCGGGCCTCGGGCGATGGCGCCATCGCGGGCGTCCGCAAGGTCCGCAAGGACGCCTGGGCCGTCGCCCACGGCGGCGCGCGCGAGGTGACGGTCGACTACGATGTCTACGCGCGCGACCTCACCGTCCGCACCAGCCACCTCGACGAGGGCTTTCTCTGGCTCAACGGGGCCGCCACCTTCCTCCGCCCCGAGGGCGGCGGCGTCGACTGGGACGCGCTCCCCTGCGCGCTCTCCGTCGCGCCGCGCGAGGGCTGGCGCACGGTCACCTCGCTCGACCCCGACGGCGCGGCCGGGTGGCGAGCGCGCGACTACCACGAACTCGTCGACAGCCCGGTCTACCAGGGGCCCGCGGAGGTTCGGACGTTCACCGT
Organism: Polyangiales bacterium; assembly: GCA_046351555.1. GTDB lineage: Bacteria > Myxococcota_A > Polyangia > Polyangiales > CAISKJ01. The sequence continues at coordinate 197,440 of JAXLYI010000014.1, read as the reverse complement.
CGGCGGCCGCGAGCACACGCTCGCCGTCGAGGGCCACGAGCTCGCCCTCGCGTACGACGGCGACCGCCTCGCACGCAGCCTCGCGCGCATCGTCGAGTCGGCCACCGCGCTCTACGGCGACGCGCCCTACGAACGCTACGTGTTCCACGTCTTCCTGACGCCCGGGGGGAGGGGAGGGCTCGAGCACGCGCGCGCGTCCGCGGTGACGGCCTCGCCCGACTCGTTCGAAACCGAGGAGGGCTGGCACGAGCTCCTCGCACTGCTCGCGCACGAGTTCCTTCACCTCTGGCACGTCAAGCGGGTGCGCCCCGCGGGCCTCGTCCCCACCGACTACGCCCGCGAAAACTACACGCGCCTCCTCTGGCTCTTCGAGGGCGGCACCAGCTACCTCGACCGGCGCATCCTGCTGCGCGCAAAGCTCGTCACGGGCGCGCAGTTCCTGAGGCATTTCGCGGCGGAGATCGCCGCCGTCGAAGACACCCCGGGCCGCCACCTCCAGTCGCTCGAAGACGCCAGCTTCGACGCCTGGATCAAGCTCTACCGCCCCGACGAGAACACCCCCAACAGCGCAGTCTCCTACTACCGCAAGGGCGCCCTCGCGTGCCTCCTCCTCGACCTCGCCCTCCGCGCGCGGAGCGACGGCCGCCGCTCGCTCGACGACGTCGCCCGCCACCTCTGGCGCGAGTACGGCGCGCGCGGAAGGCCCGTGCCCGAGGCCGGCGTCGAGGCCCTCTTCGCCGAGGCCACGGGCGTCGACGTCTCCGACCTCCTCGACCGTTGCGTCCGTTCGACAGACCCGTTGCCCTACGACGCGGCGCTCGGACTCGCCGGATTCGGCGTCCGCCCGCGGCGCGTCCGGGGCGTCACGCTCGGCCTCCGCACCCGCACGGAAGGCGGCCGACTCTTCGTTTCAGCGGTGCTGCGCGGCTCGCCCGGCGCCGTCGCGGGCGTCGCGCCCGGCGATGAAATCATCGGTTTCGCAGGCCGACGCGTCGACGAAGCTTCCCTCCGCGAGCGCCTCCGCCGCGGCGCCGCGCTGGCCGGGCGCCCTCTGCCGCTGCTGGTCGCGCGACGCGAGCGGTTGATGTCTCTGGTCATCTCCCCGAGCGAAGCGCCGCCGGACACGCTCGAAATCTTTCGGCTCGACGGCGCTTCTCCCGCCGCGAAGTTGCTGGCAGAATGGTGGCTAGAGTGCGCCCCCGTGGCGCAGGACGACGGAGAGACCACGCGGTGACGGAGTCACTCTCACCCAGACCACCGAGCGCCTCGCGCACGGTGATGACGCAGCTCGTTTTCCCCGAGCACGCCAACGCGCTCGGCAAGGCCTTCGGCGGGCAGGTGATGGCCTGGGCGGACATGTGCGGCGGCATCTGCTCGATGCGCCACTCGGGCGGCTCCACCGTCACCGCCGCCATCGACGACCTCGTGTTCGAGCGCCCCATCGCCATCGGCGACACCGTGACCGTCGAGGCCAGGATCAACGCGACCTTCCGCTCGTCGATGGAGGTCGAGGTCGAGGTCTGGGGCGAGGCTCCGGCCACCGGACACCGCTGGCGCTGCGTGCAATCACGGTTCACCTTTGTCGGGATCGACGGCGACGGACGTCTCCGAGAAATCCCCCCGATCGCCCCCGAGTCCGACGACGACCGCAGCAGGATGACCGAGGCGAGCGCCCGCCGGGCCGAGCGCCTCGCCCGCAGGAAGCGCTGAACGCACCCACTCCTCACCCCCGCGATCCCTACCGCGGGGCGAACCCGAGACACGACACGCCCATGCGCCTTCAGACCTGCCTCGAGATGCTCTCTCCCGCCGACCGCGAGATGCTCCGCAACCGCCGCGGCATCCGCCTCGACCCCAAGAAGCGGCTCGACGAGATCGAGCAGACGGCCCGCTGCCTCGTGGCGGAGACCGACCTGCGGCACTCGAAGTTTCCCGCGGACGTGCGCCAGCTCCTGCAGCGCCTCGCGGTCGCCGGCGGCGTGCTCCCCGGCGGCGCCAACGACCCGGGCGCGCGGCTCCTCTGCGACCTCGGCATCGCCTACCGCCCGACGCCGCCCGCGCCGACCCCCGCCGGCAAGACCCGCGGCGCACGCTCGGCCCCGGCCGCGTCGGGCCCTCGCCTCGCGGCCACGTCGCTCGTGCTCCCGTCGGCCTTCCTCGTCCAGGTGCCCGCGGGCGAGGGCGAAGACCCCACCAGCGTCCGCGCGTGCTTCAGCATGATCGACCCCGAGATCGTCGGGCCCATGGCCGCGCAGGTGCTCGGCAAGCCCCTCGGGATCACCGGCCCGATGGCCCTCCAGGAGGTGTGGGAGGTCGTCACGCAGCCCGGCTGGCTCGAGAAGCAGGTGACGGAGCTCCCGGGCGCCGAGGCCCGCCTCCTCGACGCCATCGAGCGCGTCGGCGCCGAGGTGAACACCGAGGAGCTCCTGGCCCACGATCAGGCCCCCGGGCTCTACCGCACGCAGTCGGGCATCGCCGTCCCCAAGCGCGGCGCGCCCTACATGCTCCAGCGCCGCGCGCTCCTCTTCCAGCTCGGCGTCGAGCGCTTCGTCATCCCCACCGAGGTCGCCCGCATCGTCGGCGCGCCCCGCCAGGACGAGCGCGCCGCCCGCCAGGCCTCCATCGAAGCCGCGGTCCGCGCCGAGGATCACCTCCCGCTCCGCGCCCGCTACGCCCGCGACCCGTCGCTCGCGGTCGTCGCTTCGCTCGCGATGCTGCGCACGTGGGAGGTGCCCGTCCGCCCCGACGTCGCCGTGCCCCGCGCCGCCCTCAAGCGCGTCGCCGAGCGCATCGGCGACAAGGAGGAGGGCGTCACGATGCTGATGGCCCTCGCGCGCGCCGCGGGCTTCGGCCGCCTCGCCACGCCGCTCGCCACCGCCGTCGGCTCGCTCCAGCTCCGCGTCGCGGACGTCGGCTCGGCCCTCTGGCGCACGTACATCCACGGCGGCGCCTGGGACGAGACCCGCGTCGAGCCCGAGGTGCTCCGCTCGGGCATCGTCGCCCGCGCCACCACCGCCGTCGTCACCGCCCGCCGCGTGCTCCTCGACGCGCTCGAGGTCGTCGCGAAGGAGCGCTGGGCCACCGTCGAAGCGGTGCTCGAATACGCCGCCACCGACCCCCGCCACGCCGCCGTGCAGCGCCTCCACGAGCGCGCGATGCGCGAGCGCCCGGGCGTCTTCAAGGGCGCCGTCGAGGACGCCTGGCGCGCGATGCTCACCTGGTCGTTCCCGCTGCTCGGCGCGGTCGACGTCGCCGACGACGGGACGGCGGTTCGACTGGTGGGCCGCGTGCTCCCGGGCGGCACGGAGATGAAGGCCGTCAACGTCAAGGAGTCGCGCCCGACGGTGTCGCGCACCTCGCTCGACGTGCCCGCGTGCGTGTGGATGCACGCGCTTCTCGACCTCGCCGACGTCGGCGAGCTCGACCACATCAAGCCCGAGCCGGTGCCGGGCTCGCTGGTGTTCACCCTCGGTGCCGCGGCGCTCACCCGCGGTCGTGCGCGCGGGCTCACGGGCCAGCAGGTGGAGGCGCGGCTCCGCGCGATCGGGATGGCGCAGCCCTTCCCCGGCTCCGTCGCCGAGCTCATCTCGGGCCTCTCCGACTCGCGCGAGGCGCGCTTCGTCGGGTGCTCGGGCGTCATCCTCGCCGAGGACCCCGCCGTCCGCGCGGAGCTCCGCGCCGACCCCTCCGTCCGCCGGATGCTCGTCGACGCCGACGTGGGCGACGTCCTCCTCGTCCGTCCCGACGCCGACATGGAGCGCCTCCAGACCCGCCTCGCGCGCCTCGGCGTCCGCCTCATCGAGACGCGCCCGCAGGCCGTCACCACCCCGCCCCCCGCCGACGTCGCCGAGAACAACAACGGCGCGGCCGTCGGCCACGACGCCTGAAGCCTCTCAGCCCGGCGTCAACAGCCGCAAATCGAGCCCGCCCGGGTACATGTACGACGTGTACGGCGCGGTCCCCGACACCTTCACGCCCAGCGGAACGCCCTCGCTCGTCGTGAGCCGGTGCGCCCCGGGCCTCACCTCCACGTGGATCACGTCCCACGGGCCCACGCGGTCGCTCTCGCCGCCGAGCGCGGCGCCGTCGAGCAGCGGGTGCGACCCCTGCGGCGCGACCACGTCGAGGAAGTTGCGCTGGTACGTCGACGGCACGAGGAAGTCGTAGCGGCTGCGAAACTGCTGCGACGGAACCTCGAGCACCATCGCCGGGTCGCCCGACACCTCGCGCGACGACCCCTGGCCCACCATGAACTGCGCCACCACCAGCGGCGACGACGCGCTGATGCGGAAGCTCACGTCGGACTGGATGTCGATCCGCTCGCCCGCGTTGAGTAGCACCGGCGGGGACACGGACGTCGGCTCGACGCGCACCGCCGTGTTGTCGAGCGCCGCCACCGCGCGGGTCGCGTGCACCACCCCGGCCCGGTCGCGCAGGCGCGACACGACGTACTCGCGCCCGAGCACCTCGAGCGGGAAGAGCTGCTCCTCCAGGTGGTCGCACGCGGGCCGCCCGATCGGCACCTGCGTGCAGTCGTGCCCGACGAACACCGCCACCGGCCCGCTCGCCTCGACGCGCGCGCCGCTGAGGTCGCCCGCGCCGTCGCCGACGATCACCGCGACGTCACCGGGCGTGAGGTTGTCGTGCCGAACCACGTTGTTCTCGGCCTCGGAGACGCCCGCGCCGACGGGCAGGCGCACCGTCACCGACGTCGTCTCGCCGGCGGTCGCCACCACCGCGATGAATCCCCCGAGCACCACCCCCTGCTGCGGAACCCAGTTGGGCGCGGTCACCACCACGTAGCGGTTGGTGAGCGCGCGCCGCGCGATGAGCAGCGAGGCGTCGTTGGTGAAGGAGTTGATCCGCGTCGGCCCCGTCCCCACCTCGAAATTGAGCGGGTTGAACTGGTACGCCGCCACCGGCGCGGTCGCGTGGATCTGGTACGCCCCGCCCCGCACCACCGCGCTCGACGCCGGCGGGTTGGCCCGGCACATGGCCCCCACCATTCCGCCCGCGCACCCCGGGTTGGTCGGGTCGAACTGGACCAGCGCCTGCACCCACGGCAGCACCTGCGTCGACACGGCGCCCGGCTCGATGGTGACGTCGACGCCCTCGGGCGGGAGCGCGCCGCCGCGGATCTGCACCTGCACCGGGAAGCTCTGCGGGTTGCCGAGCGCCACCGCGAAGGGGAACCGCGCCGCGAGCTGGCTGTTGGGCGTCTGGGTCGCGATGTAGTCGCATCCGAGGTACGGCCGCACGGTGTCGGTGACCTCGCAGGGGTCGCCGCAGCGCCCCTCCGAGCAGCGCATCTCGCCCTCGCAGGCGGGCTGGTCGACCCAGCGGCTCCCGTCGTCGGCGCAGCGCTGCGGCGTGGCGGGTCGGTCGGTCGCGCAGCGCGTCGTGGTGGGGAGGCACGCGAGGCACCCGTTGCCCGGCGCGCAGAAGGGCCGCTCGCCGCCGCAGGCGGTCTGGTAGCGGCGCACGCCGTTGACGCAGGTGTAGGGCGTCTGAGCCTCGCAGAGCACGCCGCCGCCCACGCACGCGGGCGCGTCGACGGGCCGCCCGGCGTCGACGCGGGCACGCCCGGCGTTGACGGGCGGGACGTCGTTGCCCGAGCACGCGCCGGCGAGCGGGAGGGCGAGGGCGATCCAACGCGCGAGGGGGTGGCGCATGGGGAGCACCCTGCCGCCAACGGGCGCGGCGGGTCAACAGCGGCGTCGCCTGCGATGCGCGGGGAGGGGTTGCGCCGCAGTGCGTCCAGAGGCAGGGCCGCGAGCCAACGGTCAAGGATCGCTGGCCACGGGCCGAACAGCGCACGCGGGGGCCGCTCCCGACACGCTGAATTTCCTGGGAGTGGGGCACGATCGTGGATGACGAATTGCGAGGCTCTCCGTGGATTGAGAGCATCGCCCGGCGCGCCAATGCAGCCCAGTGTCCCGACATCGCTCGGTCATCACCCGTCTGGTTCATCGCGACGTCCCTCAGGTGGGGCGACGCACTGCGGGGTGAGCCCTTGAACGACACCCTTCGGGCCAGGTGGGAAGCGCGCGCGAAAGCTCGCGGCGCCACCGACCCCAACCCGCTGTACGCGCTGCCCGCCTGGGTCGCCGCCCACACGCGACTGCTCGCCCTGCTCCCGAACGCCGCGGAGGCGATCCCCAACCCCGCCCGGATGGCGCCCGACCCGATCGTGTCAGCCGCCCGCGCCGCGGGCGCCGTGCTCGACACGATCCCCATCGACAACCCCTGGCGCGCGAACCCCACCGGCCGCGGAACGAAGCCCTGGGAGAGCTACTCCGCGCACGAGCTCTTCGACGCGATGTTCGAAGCCCACCCCGTCTCGCCGGGGCCACTGTGGTTCATCCCGGACGAGTGCTTCGGCCGCCAGGAGCCCTACGTCGTGACCGGCGAGCAACTGCGGGAAGCCTTCGCGCAGTGCCGGGCCAGCCTGCACCTCGACATGCTGTTCATCTGGGCGGAGTCACCCCGCATCTCCATCGTCCACCACGTCGGCTGCTTCGTTCACATCACCTTCCCCGCGTCGGGCTGCGATCCCGCCGGTCACGCGCCGTAGCCCTCCGCCCCGCTCACCCCGCGACGCGCAGCCGCACGCGCACCACCACCTCGCGCCGCACCTTCAGCGCCCCGAGCATCGCGGTGTACGGCCGGATCCCGAAGTCCGTCTGATCCAGCGCGCATGACGCCGCCCACCACTCGCCCTCGCGCGCCGCCTCCGCTTCGAACGGGCGCGTCTCGCCCCGCAGCGTCACGCGCCCCTTCACCTTCGCCCGGTCGCCGCTGCGCTCGAAGCTCGCCTCGACGCGCACCTCGGGGAAGCGCCTCACCTCCAGCACGTCGTCGCGCATCGCCCGGTCGATCATCTGGCGGTCGGAGTCGGAGAGCGCGCCCGGGTCGTCGCGGTCGTGCTTCATCGCGCTCGCCACCTGGAGGCTCTCCGTGTCGATGCTCGCCGTCACCGACCCCCGCGCAACATCCACCACCCACGCCGAACGCGTTGCGCGAATGCGCAGGTCGTGCCCCACCGCGGAGAGCATCCCCTCGCGCCGCGTGAGCACTTCACACACCACGCTCTCCGCAGGGAGCGCGTTCGGGTCGCTGGTCATGGGTCGTCGAGCCTCCGTTCGAGCCAGAAACTACTGCACGTCTCGCACCGTTGCCCCCGCGCCCGCGATGGTCGAACATCCGCGCGATGACGCCCCGCGCCGCCGCACTCGTCTTCGCCACGCTCGCCGTCGCCTGCGGGTCGGAGCCCACCAGCTTCGCCCCACCCCGCGACGCTTCGCCGGTCGACGGCGCGGACGCGGTGGCGGATGGCCCCATCGTTCGCCCTGACGTGGCGCCGCTCGACGTGACCAACCCCGACGTGGTGCTCGACGACGTCCTCGTCTACGCGCACACGGCCTCCGAGCTCTTCCGCGTCGACCCGCGGAACCTCACCGTCGCCTCCGTGGGCCGCTTCACCTTCGGCAACGACGGGCAGGACCACCAGGTGACCGACATCGCCGTCAACGCGGCGGGCGAGATCTGGGGGATCACCTTCAACGCGATCTACCGCATCGACTCGACCAGCGCCCGCTGCACGCTCGCGTCGCCGCTCCAGGGGCAATACAACGGGCTCACCTTCGTCCCCGCGGGCGTGCTCAACCCGTCGGCGGAGGTCCTCGTCGCGGTGGAGGGCGCGGGCACCTACTACGTCGTCAACACCTCCGACGGGCGCGTCCAGCGGCTCGGGATGCTCGGCTCATACGCGTCGAGCGGCGACCTCGTCTCCGTCGCCAACACGGAGACCTGGGCGATCGTGAAGGTGCGCGGCGAAGACAACCTCGCGCGCGTCGACCTGCGCCGCGGCGTCACCACGCTGGTCGGCCCGACCGGCGTCAACGACGTGTGGGGCCTCGGGTACTGGCGCGCACGGCTCTACGGCTTCGCGGAGGGAGGCGCGTTCGTCACCATCGACCCGGTCACCGGGCGGGCGACGGAGGTGGTTCGAACCGGCAACGCCTGGTGGGGCGCGGGCGTCACCACCCTCGCGCCCACCGCGCCGCCGTGATCACATCGCCGCGCGGTCGCCGGTGACGCGCATCCCGATGACGTACGCGCCCGCCGCGGAGAACGCGCCGACGAACCACGCCTGGTCGTAGAGCGGCTTCAGCGCCGGGACGAACGCGCCCACCCACGAGAGCGCGCAGCCGAGGAGCGTCGCGCCGACCGCGACGGGGTTGGTGCCCGTTCCCTTGAAGCGGGCGCGGCCTTCCACTTCGCCGTCGCGGACGCCGTAGGCGTACCGGCCGTCGGCGCGGTAGAGGTCGGCGAGGTCGAGCTTGCGCTTCTTCACGAACCAGTAGTCGGCGATGAGGACGCCCGCGATGGAGCCGAGGCCGCCCGAGTAGCCCACCAGCCACGTGAAGATGTAGCCCGACGGGTCGGCGAGGAGCTTCCACGGGCACATCGCGATGCCGACGAGGCCGGTGATGAGGCCGCCGCGGCGGAAGGTGATCCACTTGGGGAAGGCGTTGGCGAAGTCGTTGGCGGGCGAGACGACGTTGGCGGCGATGTTCACCGCGAGCGTGGCGATGACCACGGTGAACATCGAGACCGCCACCATCCCGCGGTGCGTGAAGCGGAGGGCGAGGTCCATCGGGTCCCAGATGGCCGTGCCGTAGATCACCTGCGTGGCGCTGGTGATGATGACGCCCATCGCGGCGAAGAGGGTCATCGTGGTGGGGAGCGCGACCACCTGGCCGACGGTCTGCTCGCGCTGCGAGCGGCCGTAGCGGGTGAAGTCGGGCATGTTGAGCGAGAGCGTCGCCCAGAAGCCGATCATCCCCGTGAGCGAGGGGATGAACACCTGGAGGAAGGTCTTGCCCTCGGCGTGGAAGTGCCCGTTGCGCTCGAGGATGGGCCCCAGGCCGTGCGCGCGATCCACCGCCCACCACACGAGCAGACCCGTCATCACGAGCACGTAGGGGGCGGCGATGTTCTCCACCTTCCGGAGGAGGTCCATGCCGCGGAAGATGATCCAGATGTTCATCCCCCAGAACATCAGGAACGACAGCCACATCGTGGGCGCGTGACCACCGACCTTCGCGCCGAGCAGCGTCTCCCAGCCCGGCGAGAGCGACAGGAAGAAGGTGTGGAGGGCCTTGCCGCCGATCCAGCACTGGATGCCGAACCACCCGCACGCGACGATCGCGCGCATGAGGGCGGGCACGTTGGATCCCCACGTGCCGTAGGCCGCGCGGGCGAAGACGGGGAAGGGGATGCCGAAGCGCGTGCCCGGGTGCGAGTTGAGGAGGATGGGGATGAGTACGATCAGGTTGCCGAGGAGGATCGTGAAGAGCGCCTGCACCCAGCTCAGCCCGCTGGTGATGAGCCCCGACGCGAGCATGTACGTCGGGATGCAGTGGGCCATCGAGACCCACAGGGCCGCGAAGTTGTAGGTGGTCCACGTGCGCTCGGCGACGCGGGTGGGGGCGAGGTCCTCGTTGTAGAGGCTCGACCCGGTGAGGCTCACCCCCTCCTTCAGCTCCACGCGCCCGTCGGGCAGCTCGACCTGTTCGGTGATCATGGCGGTCCCTTTTGCGCGACGCTACCAGGGGCCGCGCGGATTGCGCCACGGTCACCTTTTCCCCCTGAAGTTCGGAGTAGGTTTTGTCTCGTGGCGTGGTCGCGCTCGCCTCGCCTCCATCCCCGCTCGCCGAGCCTCGCGCGTTTCCCCTTCCTCCGCCGCAGGAAGCGGCAGAGGAAGGGCCTCTAGAACATCGACAGCACGCGTGGGCTCGGAGTCGTCGACGTTCGTGGTACGCGCTGCCCGGAGCGCGCGAGAGTGGAGCGTCTGAGACGAGACAGCGCCCTTCCTCTGCCGCTTCCTGCGGCGGAGGAAGGGGAAACGCGCGAGGCTCGGCGAGCGGGGATGGAGGCGAAGCGAGCGCGACCACGCCACGAGACAAGACCTGCTCCGAATCTCAGTTTTCCCCGGCGCTCCGTCGGGCGCGTGGGGGTATCGTCCGCGCGTCATGTGCCGGCGACACCACCTCCTCCTCGGCGCCGAGGCGCCCGGGTTCTCCACCGGGGCGAGCGCCCCCCACTACGCGCCCGACCTCCCGCTCGAGCCCGTCCACCTCGACGTCGACCTCCGCTTCGACCCCACCGCGCGCTCGGCCGAGGGGACGGTCACCACCACGGTGGTCTCGCGCGATGAAGGCGCCCGCACGCTGCGCCTCGACGCGGTGTCCTTCGAAATCGCTTCGGTCGAAGACCCCGACGCGCACGCGCTCACCTGGGCCTACGACGGCGAGAAGCTCACCGTGACGTGGGAGAACCCCGTCGGCGTCGGCGCCGAGCGCCGCGTGGCGGTGAAGTACCGCGTGACCTCGCCGGTGTCGGGGCTGATGTTCTCGGACGAGCCCGCGTTCATCGCGTCGGACCACGAGACCGAGCGCGCCCGCTACTGGCTCCCCTGCGTCGACCACCCCGCCGTCCGAACCACCCTCGGCCTCCACCTCCGCGCCCCCGCCGCGTGGACCATCCTCGGCAACGGGGCACCCGGCGACCGCGACGACCACGGCGACGGCACCGCCACCGCCCACTGGAACCTCGCCCAGCGCTGCCCCGCGTACCTCCTCTGCGTCGCGATGGGCGACTTCGCGCGCGAAGACGGCGGCACCCACGAAGGCGCCGCGGGGTCGGTCCCGATCGCGTTCTTCACGCCGCGCACGGGCGGTGAGCACCTCGCCCGCACCTTCGGCCCCACGCGCGCGATGATGGACTGGATGGTCGAGCGGCTCGGCCGGCCGTTCCCGTTTCCGAAGTACTACCAGTTCTGCGTGCCCGCGATCGGCGGCGCGATGGAGAACATCTCGCTGGTGTCGTGGGACGACTTCGCGCTCCTCGACGAGCGCGGCGAGCGCGACTGGCGGCTCCGCATCGACGCCGTCAACGTCCACGAGATGGCCCACTCGTACTTCGGCGACGCGGTGGTGATCCGCGACTACGCCCACGCCTGGCTCAAGGAGTCGTGGGCCAGCTACATGGAGTACTGCTGGGTCGAGAGCGCGCACGGCGCCGACGAGGCCGCGTTCTACATGTCCGAAGAGGTCCGCGAGTACCGCGGCGAGGCCGACGGGCGCTACCTGCGGCCCATCGTCACGCGCTCGTTCGACTCCGCGTGGGACATGTTCGACATGCACCTCTACCCGGGCGGCGCGTGCCGGCTCCACATGCTGCGGAAGAAGCTCGGCGAGCGCGCCTTCTGGGAGGGCGTCCGCGACTACCTCGCGGCCTACGACGGCAAGACGGCCGACACCGCGGACTTCCAGCGCTGCCTCGAAGCACGCTCGGGCCTCGGGCTCGCCCGCTTCTTCGACCAGTGGCTCTACGCGGCCGGATACCCCAAGGTGAAGGCCGCTTTCGCCTGGGACAACGAGAAGAACGTCGCCACCGTCACCCTCGAAGAGACGCAGGCCGACGCGTCGAAGGGCGTCGGTCGCTTCGACCTCCCGCTCACCGTCGCCTTCGAAGTGGCCGAGGGGAAGTGGGAGCGCGTCACCACCGACCTCCGCGACCGCCGCGAACTCCGCGTACCGCTCGCCGCGCGCCCGAAGGCCGTCGTGCTCGACCCCGACGGGGACCTCGTGTTCGGGCTCGAGTGGTCCCCGGGCGACGACCTCCTCACGCGTGCGTTGCGCGCGGCGACCGTGCGCGGGCGCATCCAAGCGGCGCGGGCCCTCGGCGCGCGGGCCAACGCAAAGGCCGTCGCCGCGCTCGCCGAGGCGTACCGGAGCGAGAGCTTCTGGGGCGTCCGGGTCGAGATCGCGCGCTCGCTCGCCGCGGCAGGCACGCAGGCCGCGGTCGATGCGCTCGCGGCGCTCCTCCCGGTCGAGACGGACGATCGCGTGCGGGCTCACCTCTACCGCGCTGCCGGGGGCTTCCGCGATGCGGCGGTGGCGAAGGGGCTCCGCGCGGCGCTCGATGGCGAGCTCGGCTACCGCGCCCGCGTGGCGGCGCTGGAGGGACTCGGCCAGCAGCGGGGCGACGCGCACCTCGAGGTGCTCACCGCGGCCTCGCGCGACGCGGGCTTCTGGGGCTGGACGCAGCGCGGTGCGATGGCGGCGCTCGCCCAGACGCGCAGCCCGGCGGCGCTCCCGGCGCTCGTCGAAGGCGTGGCGGCGGGCGTGCGGCGGCCCGTTCGAATTGGTGCGGCGGAGGCCCTCGGCGAGCTCGGTCGCTGGCTCACCCCGCGCGACCGGGCGTCGTGCGTCGAGCGCCTCGCCGACCTCGCGCGCGACCCCGACTACGGGACGCGCCTCGCAGCAGTCCGCGGGCTCGCCGCGCTCGGCGCCCACGAGGCGGGCGGGGCCTTCCTCGCCGCCGAGCGGGCCGCCGCGATGCAGGACGTCGCGCGCATCCGCCGCGCCGCCCGCGCCGCCCGCGAGCGCAACGAGAACGGGGACGCCGTGACGAAGCTCCAGACGCGCGTCGAGGCGCTGGAGGAGAAGGTCCGCAAGCTCGAGGCCGCCGCGGAGAACGCCGCGGCCGCGCGCGACGGCACCCCCCGGTGAGGGCCCCTGCGTGAGTGAGGCCGCGCCGCCCGAGGGGTTGCTCCGCCGGGCGACGCGCGAGCTCGCCAAGGTGGCCGCGCTCCAGGCCCTCGGCGCGGCGCTGGCGCCGGTGTCGGCGTGGGCGCTGTGGCGGCTGCTCGACGAGCGCGACTTCGGGGCCTACGCGATCGGTGGGTTCTTCATCGGCGTCGGGTCGCTGGTGGGCGAGGAGGGCGTGGTCGCGGCGCTCCTGCTCAAGAAGGACGCGCTCACGGAAGAAGAGTGCGACGCGGCGGCCACCTTCCTCCTCGCGGTGGGCGCGACGTCGGCGGCGATCTTCCTCGCGTGCTCGGGCGTGATCGGGCGGCGCTACCACCTCACGCCCCACGAGACCAACGCGCTGCGCGGGATGGCGCCGCTCTTCCTCGCCGCGCCGCTGCGGGCCATCCCGACGCTTCGGCTCCAGCGGGCGCTGCGCCTCGGCCGCGTAGCCCGCGTCGACGTCACCGCCTCCGTCGTGCAGCAGGGGACCGCCGTGGCCCTCGCGTGGGCGACGCGCGACGTGTGGGCGCTCATCGGCGGGCACCTCGCGGGCGCCGTCACGCAGAACCTCCTCGTCTGGCGCGCGGCCCCGGGCTTCACGCGCCTCTCGCTGCGCTGGAGCGTGCTGCGGCCCGTGCTCGCGTACGGGCTCCGGGTGCAGGGGCTCACCGCGGCGGCCTTCCTCAAGGACAACGTCGCGCCCACCTACCTCGGCGCGGTGATGGGCCCGGCGGCGGTGGGGCTCTTCGACTTCGGCGTGAAGTACGCGCAGCTCCCGGTGACGGTGGTCAACGCCTTCGCGCGCCCGCAGCTCTCGGTGTACTCGCGCTTCGCGCCGGGCGACCCCGAGCTCCTCGCGGCGGTAACGGCCATCACGCGCTTCGCGCTGCTGGTCGGCCTCGGGATGCTCGTGGTGCTCGCGGTGGGGGCGCCCGCGATCGTCCCCGCGGTGTACGGCGCGCGCTGGCTGTCGAGCCTCCCGGTCGTGTACGGGCTCGTCGCCAACATGGCCGGCGGGCTCATCGCCGGGCCGCTCTTCGCGCTGCTCCAGGCGCAGGGGCACGCGGGCCTCGCGGTCCGGGTCTTCGCGGTGTGGACGGCGGGGACGTGGGGCCTCGTGCTCGCGCTCCGCGGCGAGGGCGTGGGCGCGGTGGCGTGGGCGCACAGCACGGTGACGGTGGCGACGGTGTTCTGGCTGGTTCGGTGGGCCGAGCGGCACCTCGGCGGTGCCCTGCTCGAAGGCTACTCGCGCGCCTGCGCGGCCGCGCTCGGGGCGCTCGGGGCGGCGTGGGGCGTGCGCAACGTGCCGGCCCTCGCGGGACTCTCGAAGGGCGCGGGGGCCGGCGCGCTGATCGCGCTCGGGGTGTACGTCGCGCTGCTGGCGGCGCTCGAGCGCGGGCGCTTCGTCCGCGAGCTGCGGTGGCTCATCGAGCGCATCGCGGAGGCCGCGCGGGCGCGCCTCGCGGGGAAGTGAACGGCCACGCCTCGCGCGGCGGCTCGGTGGCCGCCGAGGCTACCACCCAAGGATTGCGCAACTGGGGCGTTTGATGTGCGCGTATTCCGGGGGAATGCCAGGGCGATGAACGCCGCCCCGCCGCCCCGCTGGGAGCGGCCTACGCTCTCCAGCACGCTGCGGGGTAACCCGCCGGGAGTCCGCGACCGGCGGGGTTCGTCGCTCACGACCGCCACCCGCAGCTCGCTCGCTGGGGCGGAGCGGGTGGGCGTCGTGGCAGACGAGCGCGGAGACGGGCGATCGGAGCGCAGGCGCCGGCCGTGAGCGACGAACCCCGCCGGTCGCGGACTCCCGCGGCGGGTTACCCCGCAGCGTGCTGGAGAGCGTAGGCCGCTCCCAGCGGGGCGACGGGGCGGCGTTCATCGCCCTGGGATCGCGCTGGAAACGCGTGCCGAGGGCGCTCCCGTTGCGCAACCCGAGGCTACCAGCGCCGTCGGCGCGGCGACACCCCCTCACGCGGGCGACGGGGCGCTCGACGGCGCGCCACCCGCGCGGGGCCTCGCGGGGGACTTCGCAGGGGCCTTCGCGGGGGCGCGCTTCGCGGGCGCGGGAGGCTCGGGCGGCGCGGCGGCCTCGGCGTCGTCCTTCTCCTCGTCGTCCGCGGCGACGTCCTCCTCGTCCGCGTCGTCCTCCGACCGCGCGCCGGCGCGGGTCCGCCGCGGGGAGGCGAGGCCCAGGCGGATCTGGTCGGCGCGGCGCGGCACGACGGCCCGCGCGATCTCCGACCACTCGCTGAACCACGCGTGGAGCGCGGCGCGGGGGTCGTCGGCGGGCGGCGGGAGCGAGCGGGCGACGTCGCCGTCGACCTCGTCGGCCTGCGCGACGGCCGCGCGCTGGACGCTCGTGACGCGGGCGGCGAGGCGGGCGCGGTCGTCGTCGGTGACGCCGCGGGTGGCGAGGAGGGCGAGCGCCGCGCGGTCGTCGTCGCGCGTGGCGGCGCGCTCGGGCGAGGAGGCCAGGGTGCCGAAGCGGGCCACGAGGGTCGCCGCCACGCGCACGGCGTCGGGCCCGTGGGCCACGCCGAGGCCGTCGGCGAAGAGGAAGGTGAACTGCGCGGGGTAGTGGCGCTGCAGCGCCGCCTTCATGACGGGGACGTTGGTGGTGACCCACGCGTCGATGCGCTCGATCGCGCGCTCGACCGACTCGTCCGGCGGGTACGCCTCGACGGGAACCTCGGTCCCGCGCCCGGCGACGCGGTCGACCAGCGCCCAGCCCTCGGCCTGCACCTGCGCCGTGAAGCCCCGCGCCCGCAGTTGCGCCATCACCCGGGGGTTGCGCGCCAGCGCCACCAGAAACCGGAACGCCCGCGCCGCCACGCGCCCCAGCGCCGACTCGCCCACCGTCGTCTTGCTCCGCGTCATCGTCGTCTCCTTCTGGAGAGCTCAACGGTAGGGGACAGCTCGACCTTGAGCGCGCCCGCCCCGGCGTCCGGGCGGAGGATTGTGTCGGCGGGGCACCCCGTTCAATCTTCGGGCGCGACCGTCGAGTCGCCGGGTCGGAGGACGCAGATTTCGACTTCCGGGGCCGTGTCTTCCGGTGTCTTCGAAGGGTCGAGGCGCGGGCGCGGAAGGTGGCGAAATGCCTTCTCCCGCGAGAATCCTGGACGGAGGAAGTCGACGCGCGGGCGGTCGAAGTCGCCGACGGTGGGATGCGGCAGGGCGAGCGCACCAAAATCGCTTGAATCGCAGCCTCGCGGCGGGGTTTGTCGCTGGCGCTCCGGCACCCCGCGCTACGGAAGGCAAGCGCCCCCTCCGGGGGCTTTCGAACCCTGGCGACCCGCGAAAGACGCTTTTCGAGCATCGCGGACGACGCCTCCGAGGCGCGTTCGGTGCGATCATTCGCCCATCTTCAAGCCCCCGGAGGGGGCGCTCGCTTTCCGTAGCGCGGGGTGCCGGAGCGCCAGCGACAAACCCCGCCGCCGAGATGAACGCATGAGTCCCTGGCGAAGTTGGATGGGTAGCCTCCCATGTACTGCACGGATGGCGGTGTTATTGACGCCGGTTCTATCTGCTTCGACCCGTGACGGTCTGAGCTGATTCCTCCCGCGCGGGCGCCGAGAGCGCGGCGGCGGCGAAGAACACCAGCACCACCCACAGCGTGTCGGCCACGAGCAGGTGGGCGAGCTGCAAGGGCACGGGCGCGAGCAGCCACACGTTGGCCACGCCGAGCCCGAGCTGCGCGAGGAACACCCCGGTGAACACCCACGCCAGCGCGCGGGTGACGGGCGAGGGGACGCTCTTGCGGATCGTCCACACGACGCCGAAGAGCCACCCTCCCACCACCACCGCGGCCACCGGGTGCCACATCCGAAGGCGCAGGAGGATGTGGGCGGTGGGGGAGAGGTCTTGCGCGAGGCCCTCGTCGAGCGAGCGGACGGGGAAGAGCGTGTCGCCGAGGGCCGCGATGCCGCCGCTGACCGCGAGGAGCACGGTGGCCGCGGCGCCCGTCCCGAGGAGCCACGCTTCCCGGCGGCGCGCGCGGGGGGCGAGGTCGGGCAGGTCGAAGCCCCACCAGACGGTGAGCGCGAGCGCGGCGACGAGGCCGAAGGTGTTGACGAGGTGGAGCGCGTGGGCCCATGCCCGTGCGATCGAGGTGTTGTTGGCCACGAGGCGCAGGAGAACCAGCCCCGCGCCGAGCAGCGCCTCCGCCACGATGAAGCCACCCGACAGCACCGCCCCGCGCCGCGCCGGGTGACCCTTGGGGAAGCTTCGAAAGGCCCCGACCACCAGGCCCACCACCGCCAGCAGCGATAGCCCCGACGTGACGCGGTGCGTGAACTCGATGAACATCGCCACGTCCCGCGGCCGCGGCGCCACCTCGCCGTTGCAGAGGGGCCAGTGGTCGCCGCAGCCCGCGCCAGAGCCCGTCGCCCGCACGTAGGCGCCCCACAGGATGACCGCGAGGTTGAAGGCGAGGACGAAGGCGGCGTAGCGGCCGAAGCGGGTCTGGGCGGGAGACATGCGCGGGATCGTCGGGGCGCGTGGGCGGCAATTCAAGCCCAGCGTGCGCGCAAACTTTCGGCGTTGCGCAAAGAAAAGTGCGCCGGAAACTGGCGGCGACGCGCTCCGATCGCGTACGGGCGGGGTCGTGCTGCGCGAACGCGACCCGATCGAGGATGCCTCCGGCCCCGTCGCCCCGCGGCGCGCGAGCCTCAACGCGGAGCTCCCTCCTGTCGTTGATGCCGGCGTGCACATTTCGATGGCCCCCGCCGCCACCGTCCCCACGAAATCCGTGCGATACCTCTCGGGTACGCGCAACCCTCCGGGAGCCCACCCGATGCCCCAGCGAGCCTCCACCCTCCGTGAGCGCTTCATCCCCGCCGCCTGCGCGGCGGCGCTCTCGCTCGCGCCCTCGGTCGCCACGGCGGAGGAGGGGATCCGCAAGGGCCCCTGGCTGATGTCCCCGCGCGTCGGCGGCGTGACGGTGCTCGTCGAGCGGCAGCGCCCGGGGCCCGTGACGGTCCGCGCGTGGGAGCTGGTGCCCGAGGGCGACCCGGAGCCGCAGCCGATCACGGTGAACGACGGGGCGGAGACCGCGCTCCACGAGCTCCGGCTCGCGGGCCTCACGCCGGGCGGGCGCTACCGCTACGAGGTGAGCGGGCCGGGCCTGGAGACGGCGCGGGGGACGTTCAACACGATGCCCGACGCGTTCGTGCCGTTCCGCTTCGTGCTGTACGGGGACACGCGGAGCGACCACCGGTCGCACGCGGCGACGATGCGGGCGATCGGGCGCGAGGGTGCGGACTTCGTGGTGCACACCGGCGACCTCGTCGGCGACGGCCGCCGCGAGGAGCACTGGCAGCGCTTCTTCACCATCGAGCGCGACGTGCTCCGCAACGCCGCGTGGGTGCCCGTCGTCGGCAACCACGAGCTCCACCGCCCGAGCCGCGTCGGCATCGAGAACTTCCGCCGCTACGTCCACTGCGAGGAGGACTCGCCGCGCCCCGAGCTCGACTACACCCTGCGCTACGGCAACGTGCGCCTGGTGATGGCCAACGCCTTCGACAACTGGGCCGCGCCGCGCATGCGCGCCTGGCTCGACGGCCAGCTCACCCGCGCCCGCGCCGAGGGCCCCGAGGACTTCCTCCTCGTCGTCCTCCACTGGGGGATGCACTCCTCCGGCCCCCACGGGGAGAACGGCAACCTCCGCGGCGCCGGCCTCGCCGACCTCTTCCGCCGCCACAACGTCGACCTCGTCGTCGCCGGCCACGACCACATCTACGAGCGCGGCGAGGAGCGCGGCCTGCGCTACATGGTCACCGGCGGCAGCGGCGCGCCGCTCTACAAGCACGCCACGACGCGTCCCTACACCCAGGTGTTCGCGCGGCAGCACCACTACGTCCGCGTCGACGTCGAGCGCGACGCGCTCTCCCTGGTGGCCCTGCGCCCCGACGGCTCGGTGCTCGACCGCTTCACCATCCGCCACCCCAACGCCCGCGCCCGCGTCCGCGCCACCGCCGGCGCCGCGCGTCGCTCGTGGCCCGTGCTCGAAGACCCGCCCGAGCCCTCGCACCGCGTCACCACCGTCACCGCGCCGCCGCCCCAGTCGTGCCTCTGCGGCGCGCCCGGCCTCGGCCGCAGCGGAACCGCCGACGCCCGCGGCACCACCCTCGCGCTCGCC
Organism: Polyangiales bacterium; assembly: GCA_046351555.1. Lineage (GTDB taxonomy): Bacteria > Myxococcota_A > Polyangia > Polyangiales > CAISKJ01. The sequence goes on along the minus strand of JAXLYI010000014.1, from coordinate 178,705 downwards.
CTCTCCGGCGGCCTCGCGCTCGCCTTCTCCCGCCGCCGCCGCCGCTGACCGCGCGGCTTCCCTTTCCTCCCCTCCGCGCAGACACCCCAGGGCCCTGCTCGCCCGTCTCCAGCGCGCCCCGCCCAATGCTCGCCAGGACCACGCTCGCTCTCGCCGCCCTCGTCGCCGCCTGCGCCGCCCGCGCCGCCCGCGCGCCGCACCCTGCGCCCGCGGTCGCACCGCCCCCCGTCGCGCCGCCCGCGCGTACAGCCCTCGTGGTCGAGTCGCTGACGCCCGCGCAGCTCCATGACGCATGGCGCGCAAAGGCGCCCGCCGGTCGCACCGCGATCGAAGCCGCGCTCATCGTCAGGCTCCGCGCGGAGACCGAGCGGCGCGTCTACCCGGGCTCGGGGTTCGTGAACGCTCAGGCGCTGGCGCAGGCCGACGCGATCGTGGCGGAGGTCGCGCCCGAGGCCCGCCCCGCGCTCGCCCGCGCGATGCTCGCGTGGCTCATCGAGCGGGGGTGGTCCTTCGGCGAAGCGCGGGCGACGCTGCGCCACCTGACCGCGGCGCTCGGCGAGGAGGCGTACGACACGGTCGCGGCGGCGAGCGACCGGGAGGCCGTCGCCTACGGGGTGCCGGGCATCGTGGTCCACAGCGACGACGTCGGCCGCGACGCGCTCCGGGCGAGGCTCCGGCCGCGCACACTCGCCGCGTTCGACGCCGCGCGGGCGGGGGTCGCCGCGGGAGAACGCGTCGACCCCGGGGACCCGCCGCACGAGCGGTTGGCGCGCCTCCTCCGCCTGCTCGAAGCGCTCGACCGCCCCGAGCCCGTGCACCGCTTCCTCCTCGATCGCCTCGCCGACGCCGCGCTGCCCACCACGCTCCGTGTCGCGGCGCTCAACGGGATGACCCGCTCCAACCTCCCCTTCGTCGCGCCCGCGCTCCTCGCGGTGGCCGCGCGCCCCGGCGACGAGGAGGTGCGCCTCCGGGTGATCGAGCGGCTCGGCGCGATGGTCGACGAGGTGACGTCGGCGCAGCTCGCGTCGCTCTACGAGCGGACGCCGCAGGGCGAGGCCGGCGCGTCGTTTCGCGGGCGGGTCGGGTTCGAACTCATCCGCCGGGGTTGGCCCGCGGCGAGGGCGGCCGTGCTCCGCTGGGCGCGCCGTTCCGGTGCGATGCGCGTGGGCCGGGTGGAGGCCGAGACGTGGTCGCGGGCCTTCGCGGGCTGCGCGCCGGTGCCCGACGTGCTCTGGCGCGACCCGGCCCCCGAAGTGCGCGCGCTTGCGGTCCTCGCGTGGTCGTGGACGCACGCCCGAAGCGACGCCGCCCGCGTCCAGGCGCTCGCCAACGATCGCGCGCCGCTCACCATGCCCGGCTGGGGCCCGACCGTCGGGGCCGCCGCCCGCGCGGCGCTCGCGGGCAGGGCCCTCGACCCGTCGATCGAGCACGCCTGCTGCTGCTTCGGCCAGTAGCCCTCTGCACCTTTCCGCCCCTCCGCGGCGGCGCCCGGTGGTAGCGTCCGGCGCCCGTGAAGCTCGCGTTCGTCGGCCCCGCGCATGGCAAGCTCGACAGCCTCCGCGCCCGCGTCGAGCGCTGCCTCTTCGAGTGGGGCTGCGACCGCGCCTTCTACCTCGGGAGCGACGACGCGCTCGACCAGGCGATGGCGGGCTGGGCCGAGCGCCTGGGCGCGCCGCGCGACGACGCGGCCTTCCTCGACGAGGTGAGCCTGCTCGCGCCCGACGGCGACCCCGACACACTCGACGCGCTCCTCGCGCGCGACGCGCGGCGGCGGCGGCTGCACGACCTCGCGGGCGTCCCCGGCCGCCACGTCGAGATGATCGAGGATCGCATCCTGGTGGTGACCGGCGACGCGATGTCGCCCGACGAGGACGACCTCGCCAACGCCGCGGTGGTGGTGCAGGGGCGCATCGCGCGGCCCGAGCTCCGCGTGGTGGGCGGGCGCGCGCTGCTGATGCCCGGCGACCTCGCGCGGCACGGGCACGTCGGGCTCGTCGAGCGGGTGCCGCAGGGGGCGCGCGTGTCGCTCCACGACGCCGACGGCGAGGCGGTGCGCGAGGTGGTGGTGTCGCTGCGGCGCGGCGCGCGGATGGAGGTTCGCCCGTGAGCGAGGCGATGACGGTGGGGGTGTTCGGCGGGAGCTTCAACCCGCCCCACGTCGGGCACGTGCTCGCGGTGGCCTACGTCCTCTCGGTGGAGCCCGTCGACCGGGTGCTGGTGGTCCCGTGCTTCGACCACCCGCTCGGCAAGTCGCTGGCGCCCTTCGCGCACCGCAAGGCGATGTGCGAGCTCGCGTGGCGCGACCTGGCCCGCGTCGAGGTGTCGTCGATCGAGCAGGAGATGGGCGCCACCTCGCGCACGCTCTACACGCTCCAGGCGCTCAAGGCGAAGCACCCGGCGTGGTCGCTCCGGCTCATCGTCGGCGCCGACATCCTCGACGAGCGGGAGAAGTGGTTCGGCTGGGACGAGATCGTCCGCCTCGCGCCGCCGATCGTGCTCGGCCGCGTCGGGCACCCGCACCCCGAGGCGCCGCTGCCCGTGATCCCCGAGGTGGCCTCGCGCGACGTGCGGGCGATGCTCGCGCGCGGCGACGACGTGTCGTTCATGGTGCCGCGCGCGGTGGTGTCGTACGCGCACGAGCGCGGGCTCTACCGCGGGTGAGCGCGGTGCCCCCGCCCGCGGTGGTGATCGTCGGCGCCGGGCGCATGGGCGCGGCCCTCTACGCGGTGGCCCGACGTCGCGGCGGGCTCGCCGGCGGCCGCTCGCTCCGGCGCGTCGGAGGCAGGGACTTCCTCGCGAACCCGCGGCGCCCAAGGGGAATTGCGCGCGTGGCCTGGGTGCTCGCGCTGCGCGACGCCGACCTCACCGCGGCCTCCGAGACGTTGGCAAGTGTGGCGCGTCCGGGCGACGCGGCGCTCCACCTCGCGGGGATGCTCGGGCCCGACGCGCTCGGCCCGTTGCGTTCCGTCGGGTGCGCGGTGGGCTCGCTCCACCCGCTGGTGGCCGTGGCCCGCGGCAACACTGGCGACGTGTGCGAGGGCGGCGCGTTCACCTTCGAAGGAGACCCCGGCGCGCTCCGCGAGGCGAGGGCGCTCGTGCGCGCGCTCGGCGGCACGTTGATCGTCGCCGGCGCCGTCGACCGCGCCCGCTACCACGGCGGCGCGGCGCTGGTCGCGACCGGGGCGGTGGCGATCGCGCAGGGGGCCACCGCGCTCTTCAGAAGCTGCGATCACGCCGCCCCCGACGACCGGGCCTTGCGCGCGGCGGTGGCCTCGCTCCTGCGCAGCGTCGCTTCCAACGTCGAGGCCGTCGGTGCACGCCGCGCGCTCGCTTCGCCGCTCCTGCGTGATGACACCGACACCGTCGCCCGCCACCTCGCCGTCATGCCGCCCCCCGCCCGGGAACTCTACCGGGCGGCCGGGGCCCTCGTCCTCGACGCGCTCGAGGCCGACGGTGCGGTGAAGCCGTCGACCGTGGCCGCCGCCCGCCGCCTCGTCGCCGCGGGCGGGAGCTCCGGCGCCCCTGACCCCGAAGCGCGCGGACCACTGGACCCGGCGCCGCCCGATCGTGTGAAGTAGCGCGCGGTACGGTCATGGCGCCCCCCTTCGCACGACTCGGCGTTCTCACGGCGACGCTCCTCGCGTGCCGGAGCGAGCCCGTTCGCACGCGTGACGCCGCGGCCGATCGCGCACCGGCGCCCACGCCGCAGGTCGAGCAGCCCGCACCCTCGCCACCGCCTCCTCCACCACCACCGCCAGGCGCACCCTTCCGCGTGGAGCGGGCCGCGGCGACCGGGCCGACGCGGGTGTTCGCGGTCGCGGGGCAGCGCTTGTGGCACCCGGTGGAGGGCCGCTGGGCGGAGGTGCCGATCGCCGGCGCGACGGTGCGCGACGTGGCCGCGGGCGCAGGGACGCTCTGGGCGCTGGCGCGGGGCGAGGGGCCCAACGTCGGGCGCGTGATCGTGCTGCGCGCGGGCGCCGGCGACGACCTCTCCGTCGCGATGGACTTCCTCACCGCGGAAGACCACGACCCCCGCGCGCTCGCCGCGCCGAGTGACCACGAGTTCTACATCGGCGGCGCCAACCCCGGCCTCGTCCGCGCGAGGCTCTACGCCGCGCCGCAGATGAACGTCTACTCCCTCCCGGCCGCGGTCGACGCGCTCACCTACATGCCCGACGCGATGATGGCGCTGCGCTTCGAAGGGGGCGGGGTGGGGATGTTCCGCTGGGGCGAGACGATGGCTGTCGAGCGCCCGGGGTACCTCTTCTCGTTCTCGGGCTCGCGCGAGTCGCTGATGACATACCGCGACGGGTCCATCTACCGCGGCCGCGTCTGGGAGCTGCCGCTGCCCGGCGAGCGCCTCACGTCCGCGTCGGGCATCACCCCCGTCGTGGCCGCCACGCTCCGCGACGAGCGGGTGGTCGAGGTCGACGAGGCCGGCCGGACCCGCATGTACCAGGAGGGCCACTGGGTCGACGTCGAGGGCCCGGCAGGCCCCGCCGAGGTCGCGGTGCTCGCGGGGGCCCGCGCGCTCACCGAGGGCTGGTGCGTCCGCGTCGACCGTGACGGCTCGGTGTACGAACTCGTCGGCACGGCCTGGGAGCGCCGCGTCGCCCCTCCCTGAGCTGGTGCTTCAGCCCCGCTGCCGCACGCGCGGGGAAGGCCGCGCGGAGGGCTCCTCCGCGCGCTCTACCGCCGCGTGCGCCGCCCGCGACGACAGCGCCGCCAACGTCTCGTCGAACCACCGGAGCAGGATCCCCAGGTCCTGCGCGCTCTGGGCGCCGATCACCAGGCGCTCCCAGCCAAGCGTATCCTCCCGCACGCCCCGCCGCGCGAGGGCCTCCAGCGCGATCGCCACCGAGCGGTCGGGCGCCAGCGCCGCCAGCGCCTCGCCGAGGGCCCCATCGCTCGCGGGGGGCGCGGTGTAGGCACTAGCAATCCCGTGCATTGCTTGCCCGCCGGGGTGCATTGCTGAAGCAATCGGAGGCATCGCCTGCTCGGGCGTGGACATCGCCTGAGCCCCCGCCGTGAACGCCTGCCCGCCGCCGGGGGAGGGGACGCCCACGCCTTCCTCGGGGGCGGACGGCGGGTTGACGGCGGCGCGCGCGAAGGGCCGCGGGTCGGGGCGCAGCGGCCGGTCGAACCAGTCGCTCGGCAGACGGTACGCCTGCACCACCGCCATCATCACGTCGGCGCCAAGGGCCCGGTCGCCGCCCAGGATCGCCGCCACCGTCCCCTGCTCGCGCCCGATGGACGCCGCGAACTCCCGCTGCGTCACCCGCTGCCCGCGCGCCGCCCCGAGCGCGTCGATCAGCTCGGAGAGCCTCTCGCGGCGCCGACGCGCGGTCTCGGCGGGGACGGCCCTTGGCATCAGGAGAACGCTACCAGGGCCTGCCAATCTCCGCAATACCGCTTGACCCTTGCCGATAACTTGCGCAATATTGCGAACCATGACGCGGAGGCCGGACGAGCCCGTTTCGGGCAATGGCGCACACTTCTCAGGCAGCACCTCGCGGCGGCGGTCGCGGGTCCGCGCGGCGACGGCCGGCGGGCACCTCCGCCTCGTCCGCCCCGGCGAGCAGGAGCCCGCGCTGACGGCGCCCGCCCCGTACCACCCCCCCGTTCGCGCGGGGGTGCCGGCGCGGCCCGAGTGGCTCATCGGGCTCCCGCCCACGCTGGTCGACCTGCCCGACCCGCTGACCCCGCCCGACCACCTGGAGTGCTCGATCGACCTCCTGCGCCGCGCGGCCCAGTCGCTCTCGGTCAGCGAGCGGGGCGACGCGATCATCGTCGGCGTCGAGCACGCCGCCCGCTCCTTCGCCGAGCTCTTCGACCGCGAGACGGCGAAGAAGCTCCTGCGCGACATCGCCGACGGGCTGTAGCCGCCCGGAAGTCTTGCGGCGCCCGGCGCGGAGGCGGTAAAGACGCGCCCCCGCAATGGCATCGCGCAAACCCGCGCCCAAGGCGCCTCCCTCCACGTCGCCCCGTCCCCCCGACGACGCGGCGCCCCCCGCGGCCGTCCTCCGCCGCGCCCACTTCCTCATGCGCCTCTCGCGCGCGTGGGACTTCCGCTTCGAGGCGATGGCCCGCGCCGGGCGCATCGGCCGCTGGTACAGCGCGGTCGGCAACGAGGCCACCACCGTCGGCACCGCGCTCGCGCTCCGCGCCAACGACGCGCTCTCCACGGTTCACCGCGACCTCGGCGCCGTCCTCACCACCTACCTCGACGTGACGCGCCTCGCGCCCGCCCTCTTCGGCGACGCCGACCGCACCGCGTGGGACGCCCTCCGCCCCGAGCCCCGCGCGCTGCTCGACCGGCTCGCCTGCCAGGTGCTCGGGCGGCGCGACGGGTTCACCGTCGGGCACGACCGGTCGTTCCATTACGGGGTGATGAAGCCCGAATGGGGCATCCGGCACGTGGGGATGATCTCGCACCTCGGCTCGATGATCCCGGTGGCCGCGGGGCTCGCGCTCGCGTCCGTGCAGGACGACGCGAAGGCCGTGGTGCTCGGGTTCATCGGCGAGGGGGCCACCTCGCAGGGCGATTTCCACGAGGCGCTCAACCTCGCCGGCGTGATGAAGCTCCCGCTCGTCCTCGCGGTGGAGAACAACCAGTACGCCTTCAGCACCGCCCTCGCCGAGCAGTACGCGTGCGAGAAGCTCTCCGACCGCGCCGCGGGCTACGGCATCGCCGGCGAGACGGTCGACGGCACCGACTTCGACGCGGTGTGGGCGGCGATGTCCCGCGCGGTCGAGCGGGGCCGGGCGGGCGAGGGGGCCACGCTGCTGGAGTTCATGCTGCCGCGGATGCGCGGGCACGCGGAGGGCGACGGCTCCTACGACCTCATCCCGCAGGCCGAGAAAGACCGCTTCCTCGCGATGGACCCGCTCCCTCGCTTCGAGGCCGCCCTCGTCGCGCGCGGGTACGCCGACGCCGCGCGCCTGAAGGCCGTCGAGGCGCTCGCGACCGAGATCCTCGAGGACACCGTCGAGCGCGCCCTCGCCGCCCCCGAGCCCCCGCCCGCGGAGGCCTGGCGCAGCGTGTACGCCCCCGGCGAGGCCGCCGACGCCTTCGCCCGCCAGCACGCCGAGGTGAACCATGGCTGAGACGTACATCGACGCGATCCGCCGCGCGCTCATGGAGGAGATGGAGCGCGACCCGGCCGTCTTCCTGATGGGCCAGGACATCGCCCAGTTCGGCGGCGCCTTCCGCGCGACGAAGGGCCTCCACGAGCGCTTCGGGCGGCTCCGCGTGGTCAACACACCGCTGTGCGAGTCGGGCGCGATCGGCGCCGCCCTCGGGGCCGCGCTCGCGGGCAAGCGCCCGGTGGTCGAGATGCAGTTCGCCGACTTCGTGTCGTGCGGCTTCAACCAGATCGTCAACAACCTCGCCAAGACCTGGTACCGCTGGGAGGCCGAGGTGCCCGTGGTGGTGCGGCTCCCCTACGGCGGCGGCGTCGGCGCGGGGCCCTTCCACTCGCAGTCGCCCGAGGCGTGGTTCGCCCACACGCCGGGGCTGGTGGTGGTTGCTCCGGCAACACCGCGCGACGCGCTGGGATTGCTCAAGGCATCCATCCGCGACCCCAACCCCGTCATCTACCTCGAGCACCGCGCGCTCTACCGCCGCGAGAAGGACGATCTCCCCACCGGCGACCTCGTCACCCCGATCGGCCGCGCCCGCGTCGCGCGCGAGGGGACCGACGTCACCGTCCTCTCGTGGGGCTGGTCCGTCCTCGAGTCGCTCGACGCCGCCGCGAAGCTGGCGGAGGAGGGCGTCTCCGTCGAGGTCGTCGACCTGCGCACGCTTGTCCCGCTCGACGAGGAGACCGTGTTCGCCAGCGTGCGGAAGACCGGCAAGGTGATCGTCGCCCACGAGGCCACGGCCACCGCGGGCTTCGGCGCCGAGCTCGTCGCCCGCGTCGCCGACCTCTGCTTCGAGCACCTCGACGGCCCGGTCCGCCGCGTGGCGTACCCCGACCGCCCCTCGCCCTACAGCAAGAAGCTCGAGCAGGAGCTCCTGCCGACGGGGGCGAAGATCCTCGACGCCGCCCGCCGGCTCGCTCGGTACTGACCGCTACTGGGTCGAGACCGCGCCCGACACCATCACCGACGCGCTCACGCTCACCTGCACCTGCGGCACCGCGACGCGGAGGCTGGCCACGGTGGAGGCCGCGCAGCCGATGGCGCTCACGCCGAGCGTCACCACGGCGCCGGGCACGCGGTCGGCCGTCGCGAGGATCACCGTGCCCGACGCGCGGAGCGTCTCGAGCTGCTTCGCCACCACGTCGATCACGCCGTAGTGCGAGGCGAGCGTGCGGCCGAGGCGCTGGGCGCGCGCCTGGAGGTCGGCCGACACCGCGCCGTCGACGCGCAGGGAGGCCTGGCCCGGCGTGCACTGCGCGGTCGCGCGGACGCGGGTGTCGCACGAGGCGTGGCAGTCGACGTTGACCATCGGCGGCACGATGCGCCCGGTGCAGCGCGGCTCGGTGAAGGCCACGCTGCACATGCCCCGGCACTCGCCCTCGCAGCGCGCGGAGGCCGCCGCCACGCAGCGCCCGGTGCACGAGCCCGTGCAGCCCGCGGAGCAGGTGCCGGTGCACGTCCCCATGCACGCGCCGTTGCAGTTGCCGGAGGCGTCGCGGGTCGCGCAGGTGCCCTCGCAGGCGCCCTGGCAGGTGCCGGTGCACGAGCCCGAGCACGTCCCCTCACAGGCCCCCGCGCACGTCGCGGTGGCGGTGGCGGCGCAGGTGCCGGTGCACGAGCCCGAGCACGTCCCGCGGAGCTCGCCGCCCTCGCACTGGAGCTGGACCGAGCCGGGCCGGTACGTCGCGTCGCAGGTGGCCACGCAGCGCGAGTAGGCGTCGACGTCCACCGTGCACCGCGGCGGAACCACCTGGAGCGACGCCGTCACCATCGCCGTGCCCCGCAGCGCCTGGAACTCCGTCCGAAGCCGCTGCGCCGCCGCCCGACACGCCGCCGCGGTGGGCGTCTCCGCGCCCATCGGGAGGAGGTCGCTCGCCGAGGCGCCGAGGTCCGTCGCGATGGCGGTGCACTCCGTCCGGAGCGTGGCGTCGAGCGACGCGGCCGTGGTCGAGAAGGTGCCGACGGCGTCGACGAAGGTCTCGAGCTGCTGGGCCGCGAGCGTCGTCCCGTAGTCCGCCGCGCAGCCCTGCACCGCGCCGTCGCCGGTGCCGGGGTTGTCGACGACGCAGCCCGAGAGGCCGGCCAGAACCACGAACGAGAGGGTCGAGTGTGCGGGTCGATTCACGGAGTTCCCCAGAGGTGAGAGGTCGGTGCGGCGAAAAGAGGGGGAGAGGGATCGCAGATCGTTCGTGCCTCCGTCAACTCGACGCGACCCGCAGTCCGCATCCCGCAAGCAATACCCACGGAAGCCTTCACAAACCTACATGTCAACTCCTGTGTTGACACATGCTCCGTGGGCCTATATAAGCGCCGTCGTCCTCCTCCAAACGCGCGTTCTTCGCGCCCTGAAAGGCACACGTCATGGCGTCTCTGGAGCTTCTTCGTCGGTCTCGCGTCCTGGCCCTGGGTCTCGCGCTGGCGGTGACGCCGTCGGCCCTCGTCGGCTGCGCGCCCGCGGAAGAGGCCGCGGCCCCCGAGGACGACTCGGCCTCCGTCGACGAGATCGCCAACGTCAACCAGTCGGCGGTGAAGCGCCAGTCGATCGGCAACTGCTGGCTCTACGCGACGGTGGGCTGGGCCGAGTCGCTCCACAAGTCGCGGACGGGGACGGAGGTCAACCTCTCGGAGTCGTACCTGACGTTCTGGGACTGGTTCACGAAGATCCAGACGGGCTCGGGCTTCGATTCAACGGTGCAGACCTCGGGCGGGACGTCCGTCACGCGCCGGTCGATCCGCACGGGCGGGTCGTGGCAGCTCGCGGCGCAGATCATCAAGCAGCGCGGCGTGATGACGGAGGGGGCCTTCATCGCCGACGAGGCGACCGCGGAGATGTCCGCGCGCCAGGCCGCGGCCGAGAGCGCGATCAACGCGGCCCTCTCCGACGGCGGCGAGCTGGCGACGGCGGAGGCGCGGCGCGACGGCGCGAAGGTGCTGCGCGTGCTCGGCGCGGCGTGGCGGCTCCCGGCCGAGACGATGACCATGCTCACCACGGTGTTCGGCGCCCGCGGCGAGAAGCGCTTCGACGGGTACTCGACGCGCGCCTCGGTGGGTCGCAGCGCGATCAAGCGCGCGGTCGACCTCCCGGTTCGCACGGCCACGCGCAGTGGCACCACCGTCCGCACGGTCGACACGACGCTCGCCGAGGTGCTCCCCGGCGGCCGCTACGGCTGGCTCGCCCTCGACTACCCGGGCACGTGGAACACCTCCGCGCGCCCCGCCGCGATGCGCCGCCTGCTCACCGCGCTCAACGCCGACCAGCCCGTGATCGTGTCGTGGCTGGTGGACTTCAACGCGCTCGACTCGGTAGGCGCCTTCCGCATGGAGCAGCTCACGCGCGCGGGCCGCCCCGGGCGCCAGGGCGGGCACCTCACCGTCCTCCACGACTACCAGTCGCGGCTCGCCGACGGCACCGTCTTCCGCGCCGGCCAGAGCCTCCCCGCGGCCGACCGCGCGCGCGCCGCGTCGGGCGAGATCGAGTTCCTCCGCGTGAAGAACTCCTGGGGCGTCAGCCGCTCGGACCGCGCGTCGCAAGCGGGCTACTACGACCTCTACGTCAACTACCTCCACGGCCCGATCGCGTGGAGCAGCGAGTCGAACCCCACCGGGCCGACCTCGCAGCAGGCCCCGCTCAACGAGTACATCCTCCCGCAGGGCTTCTGATCACGGGGGTTCGCGCGGCGGCGCACGGGTGACGTGTGCCGCCGTCGGCGTTTCGAAGGGGAAACGCTACAGTGACGCGCCGCACTGCCCGCAGGACGTCGCCCCGCGCGCGAGGTCGTTGCCGCAGTAGGGGCAGCGCGGCTGCGCAGGGGCTGCGGGGGCCGCGGGCGCGGCGTGGGCGGGGGCTGCGGGGGCCGCGGGGGACTGGCCCTGCGCGCGCATCCACTCGGGGTTCTTGTTCGAAGCCTCGACGGCGCCGGCGAAGCCCGTGGCGGCCGCGCCGACGGCGGTGGCCGCGCTGCCGAGCGCGCCCTGGATCGCGCCGAGGAAGCCGCCGCCCGACGGCGCCGACGCCTGGAGCTGCTGGGCCCGCGCGGCGTTGCCCGTGCGGGTGTAGCCCTCGACGAGGTACTGCCGCGCGCCCGCGTGCGACGCGTCGACGGTGAGGATCTCCTCCGCGGCCTGCATCGCGCCGCGCTCGTCGGCGAGCTTGACGCGGAGGAGGCTCACCAGGTGCTCGAGCGTGCGGACCTGCTCGGCCGCGGGCGCCACCCGCTGCGCGCGCGACCGCACGAGCTGGGCGGACTGCTGCCAGCGCCCGGCGGCCTCGGCCTGCATGATCTGGTTGTCGAGCGCGCGGATCTCGGGGCTGTCGGAGGTGGAGCGTTGCGTGGTCATGGGCCCGGGACGCTACAGCGCCGGGGGGCGGCGTTCAACGGCGCGCGACGGGCGGTGGTCAGTGATCCTTGGGGCCCTCGACGAGGTCGAGGTGCGTGCCGTCGGCGAGGTCGACGAGCGAGTCGGGGCAGCCGTGCTCGATGAGCAGCGCGCGGCGCGCGGCGGCGTCGGGCTCGCGGAGGTAGTCGGTGACGTGGAGCGTGAACTCCAGGTGGATCGCCGGCCGCCCGGCGCCGCCCGACGCGCCGTCCGCGGGGCGACGTCGCATGAAGAAGGGCCGGCAGGCGTGCCACTGCTCGCGGTCGCGCGGCGGGAGGTACGCGAACTCCGGCGGCAGCCCGTCGCGCTCGAGGGAGTAGCGACGCTCGCGGGGCGGCTCCTCGCGGGCCGCGAGCACGCGCGGGGCGACGGCGTGTGGCGCGGGGGAGGCGACAGGCGCGGCGACGGGCGAGGGGCGCGCGGCGGTCGCGCACGCGGCGAGCGCGGGGAGCGCGAGGAGGGCGAGCGGGGCGCGACGCATGGGGGGAGGAGGGTAGCGCGACGGCGGCAGCGGGATCGACCTCCGCGGTGCGAAGAGGCCCGCGCGATCGTGGTTGAGGCGCCCACGGCCGATCGCGCTCCCCTCGAGTAGAGCCGCGCCGCGAGCTCGCGCGCTTCCGGTACGATCGCGCGCATGGATCCCGCCGCCCTTCCGGCCGCGCCCGAGCTCCGCCCCGACGCGCCATGGATCGCCCCGAGCGCGCCGGACGACCCCCAATTCCTGCACCGCGCCGCGGCGATCGCGTCGGACGGGACGGTGTACGTCGCGGCGGGCAGCCTGCTCCACGAGCTCGCGCCCGACGGCCTCGCGCGCGACACGCGCCGCCTCCCCTGGGCCCTGCCGCATCGCGGGAGCGTTACGTTGGCTGGCCCGCGGCTCGTCGTCTGGGGCGCGGGCCGCACCCTCGTGCTCGACCGCGAGGGGTTCGTCGTGCGCGTGCGGGAGGACAACGCGGTGGCGGCGCTCTCCGCGAGCGGGAGGCTCCTCGCGCTCGGGCCCTTCACGCTCCGCTCGGAGGTGAGGCTCGCCGTCTTCGACGTGCCCGACGCGGGGCCGCTCGGGAGGCCCTACCCCCCGCCCGCGCCGAGCGGCGGCCACCCCCTCTGGGTCGGCGAGGATCGCGACCTGCTCTTCGCGTTCGGCGGGGCGCACCTCTACCGCCACGCGCGCGACGTGACCGAGGCGATCTGCGCGGGGGGCGCGGGCGAGTTCACCGCGTCGTCGGACGGCGCGACGCTGGCGTACGCGACCCACAGCCAGGCGGCGTTTCACGCGGTGGCCGAGCGGCGTTCGCGCGGCGTCTTCAAGCAGGCGCGCTGGTCGATCGCGCTCGGCCCCGGCGGGCGCATCGCGGTGCGTGACACGCGCGGGCGGGTGGTCCGCTTCACGCCCGAGAGCGGCGAGCGCAGGCTCCTCGGCGCGCTGCCCGGCCGCGAGGGGACGCTGTGCTACGCCCCCGAAGGCGACCGGCTCGTCGCGTGCGCCTCCGACGAGCCGCGGGTGGCCGTGTTCGCCGACGACGACGCGTCGAGCGCGCGCTGACGACGGCGCGCCCCCCTTCGACGCGGCCAGGGCTCGGCGAGCAGCCCCTGCACCGTCGTCTCGAACAGCGCCCGCGGCCCGCGCCTGCGCCCAGGCCGCCCACGCCGCCTCGGGGCTCTGGGGGCCCCTCAGGGCGCGGCCGCGAATGCGTCGACGCGGTCGGTCCACGCCCAGCCGAAGCGCCCCGGGTGCACCCGCACCTCGACGCGGTCGCCCGGCTTCACCTGCTGGAAGAACGCCCCCGTCGTGAGAACCGCCTCCTCGTCGCGCCCCGGGCGCCACGAGGTGACGTGGAGGTCGAGCGGCTTGCGGTGCATCCGCAGCACCGTGGCCGTGTGGCGCTCGGCCGGGGCGCCGTCGAGGGCGCTGTTCAGCGCGACGAGGCCGAAGCCGCCGAGCATCGGGAGCGCGAACACCCCGACGAGCGCGCCGAGCAGGACGTGCTGGAGCGCGTCGGAGCGCCCGCGCACCGCCGCCACGAGGACCAGCATGAACACGCCCCACAGGGCCGCGCCGAAGACGAAGGGGACCGGGCCCACCGGGTCGAGCGTCCCGCCGCTGGCCGCGGCGCCGAGCGCGCCGATGAGGAGGCCGACGCCCACCGAGGCGCCGGCGATGACGTAGCCTGTGCGGAGCGGGTTGGGCGCGGGCGAGAGCGTCGCGGCGTCGAAGCGCGGCGCCTCGGAGACGATGCGCGCGAGCGCGTTGAGCACCGCGGGCACGTCGACGGGCGCGGGCGACTGCGCGTACACCGAGTCGATGCGGAAGGCCGTCACCCCGCGCAGCGAGAACTGCACCTTGAAGCCCATCGCCAGCAGCGCCCGCACGCCCTCGCGGAGCCCGGGGCCCGCGAGGAGCTCCCGCACGCGCTCGTCGCTCTTCTCCGCGGTGTCGATGTAGACGGCGCGGTCGAAGCTTTCGTCGCCGAGCTGCACCTCGCGGTTGAGCGAGATCGACTTGCCGAAGCGCTCGAAGGCCCCCTCGGGGAAGAGCGTGACGTGGGGGAAGGGGCCGCCGTCGACGCGGAGGTTGTTCCGCACGAGGCTGCGCGAGGCGTAGTAGGTGGAGGTGAAGAGCCGCGTCCCCTGGAGGTCGTACTCGTCCTCGACGGCGGTGTAGAGGCCCTGGTCGCCGCCCGCCCGCACCAGCGTCGCGCCCGCCGCCGTGAGGCCCTCGGACAGCGGCGCCGACTTGCGCTTGAGGATCCCCTTCGACCACCGGATCGACAGCGCGACGATCGCGCCGAGGAAGGCCAGGTACACCGTCAGCCCCGCGATCACGCCGATCGCCACCGCTCCCTTGTTCTCCATCGCGCTCGACTCCTCCCGAGGGCGGCGCCGCGAGGCTGCCGCGCGGTGGGTGTCGTGGAGAGCCGCGGGCGTGTCAAGGGGCGCCGGCGCAGTGGGGCGTTTCTACCCCTCAGAAGCAGCCGCGCATGCAGTCGCGGTAGGCGTCGTCGCAGCGCGCGACGCAGGCCGCCTGCGCCCCGGTGCAGCCCGCGCCGCAGGTGTGCCAGGTGTCGTGGCAGGTGGTGCCGCAGGCGTGGCCCGGCGGCTCGGCCTCGGGCGCGCCGGCCGGCGCGGTCGGAGAGGGCGCACCGACGGCGGTGCCCCCGGCGGAGACCTGCGCGCGCTGCCAGGCGTCGGCCGTCGCGAGGTTGGCGGGGGCGGTGTTGGGCGGCGGGGCGGTGGCGGAGAGGGCGGCGGGCTCGGGGCGCGACGCGAAGGTGGGCGCGACCGGGCCGGGCATCACCGCGGAGGGGCCCTGCGCGTTGCCGGGCTGCGCGAGGCGGCCGCGCGCGTACTCGACGCGGTCGACGTTGGCGCCGAAGGAGTACGACTGGAGCCACGCGGCCCAGCACTGCTGCCGGCTCTCCGGCGCCGCGGCGTTGTCGTAGTCGAGCGCGTAGCAGCGTTCGAACGCCCCTTCGCCCTCGTACGCGTAGCGGTAGTTGGGGCCGCAGGCGGCGAGGGCGAACACCAGAGCGAGCGGGCGCTTCATCCCGCGGACCATACCACCGTTCAGGCGGGCTGGAGGAGGCGGTGGGCCAGCTCGCGCCAGCGCCGCGACGCCTCCTGCTGCCCGCGCACCTCGGCGAGCTTCGCGTGGAGGTTCGGGTCGAGCGCGCCGCGCACCTCCTCGATCACCGCGGTGGCGGGGAGGTCGGCGCCGGCCGCGAGCGCGAGCTGGCGGTGCGCCTCGGAGGTGCGGCGGCAGTCGGCGATCACGCGCGCGGTGTCGATCGGGGCGGAGATCGCGCGCGGCAGGTCGGTCACCATGGTGACGTACTGCATCGGGAGGTCGACGTCCTCGGCGAGGCGCCAGAGGTCGCGCGCCGACCACGAGGGGAGCACGGCGTTGAGGTCCCAGCGGGTCCCGAGCTCCGCGGCGTCGATGGCGAGCTCGCTGCGCAGGCGCCGGTCGCCGACGCCGTGCACCACCTCGCGGAGCGCCGCGTCGAGCCACGCGCGCTTCGCGCCCTCGACGCCGTGGTCGCCCGCCCAGGCCACCTGGCGGAAGGCGAGGCGCCAGCGGCGGCGGTCGGGCGCGCGGCGCTGGAGGACGTTCATCGCGCGGGGGAAGTCCTTGCGGCGGCAGAGGATCGCCGTGTCATCACTCACCCGGGTGTAGTCGAGCACGATTCGCGAGGTCGTCATTGGGTGCTCCCGGTGGTGTCGCAGCCCGACGGCCGCCCCGTCAAAGAAACGGCGCGCTTCCGCGGACGCGCGTGGCGACGTGGCGACGTGCGCCGCGTGGCGACGTGGCCTCCATCCCCCGCTCGCTTCGCTCGCGCGTTTCCCCCTTCCCCCGGCGCCCACGAGATGCGCAACGCCTCGCGCGGGAGTGCTTGTGCGCTCGATGTTTCGAGAGGTTGGAGCATCTGGCTCACCTGCTCGCGGCCCCGAGTGCCCAGGGTTCGCCCGCCCGCCCTCACTGAACGGGTTAGGCTCACCCTGGGCAACCGGCATGGGATCATCCGCCTGGTAGCGGATTCAGGCGACGAGCTGCGAGCGACAAACAACGAGCCTCGCAGCCACGTAGCCACGCAGCCACGCAGCCACGCAGCCACGCAGCCACGCAGCCACGCAGCCAGAATCCGCCACCAGGCGGATGATCCCATGCCGGTTGCCCAGGGTGAGCCTAACCCGTTCAGTGAGGGCGGGCGAACCCTGGGCACTCGGGGCCGCGAGCAGACGAACCAACCGCTCCTACTTCCGCGATCTCCAGGTAGACAAGCACTTCCGCGCGAGGCGTTGCGCATCTCGTGGGCGGCGCAGAAGCGCCAGGGGAAGGGGCTCTGGCGCGTCAGGCACGCACGACGGCGCGACGCCCGAGGTCCAACGCGAGTGCGTGAGCCGCGTCACGGTTGCATTCACGACCCCTTCCCCTGGCGCTTCTGCGCCGGGGGAAGGGGGAAACGCGCGAGCGAAGCGAGCGGGGGATGGAGGCCGCGAACCTCCGCGCGCAGCGGGGCGCGACCCGCGCCGCTTCAACGGACCGGCGTCCCCACCGCGCCGCCCGTCAGGTCGAGCGTCGGCGGCAACTGGCCCGGCGCGGGCGTGGGCGTGGGCGTGGGCGAGGGGACCGGCACGCCCACCGCGGGCCCGGGCGCGGGCGGCGCGTTGGTCGGCGGCGCCTGGATCACCGGCGGCGTCCGCACCACCGCGCGGCACGCGCCGCCCGCGCAGAGCTCGTTGCGGCCGCACGCGCGCCCGCACCCGCCGCAGTTCGACTCGTCGACCGCGGTGTCGCGGCAGCGGCCGTCGCAGAGCGTCAGGCCCGCGCCGCAGAAGGTCGCGCAGCGGCCGTCCTCGCACGTCTGCCCGCGGTCGCAGCGGCGCTCGCACGAGCCGCAGTGGTCCTCGTCGCGGGCGAGGTCGCGGCAGGCGCCGTCGCACGCGGTGAGGCCGCGCGCGCACGTCGCCCCGCACGCGCCGCCCTCGCAGCGCTCGCCCGCCGGGCACGCGCGCCCGCAGGCGCCGCAGTGGAGCGAGTCGCTCCGCACGTCGCGGCACGCGCCCCCGCACGCGACGAAGCCGTCGGCGCACGAGAGCGCGCAGCGACCGAGCTCGCAGCGCTCGCCGGCGTTGCAGCCGCGGCCGCAGGCGCCGCAGTTCCCGGGGTCTACCTGCGGGTCGCGGCAGCGGCCGCCGCAGAGCGCGAGGCCCGGCGGGCACTCCTGGCGGCAGGCGCCGGCGACGCAGTTCTCGCCGGCCCCGCAGGCGCGGTTGCAGGCGCCGCAGTGGGCCCGGTCGGTGCGGGTGTCGCGGCACGAGCCCGCGCAGTCCGAGAGCCCCGACGCGCACGAGGTGACGCAGCGCCCGCCGTCGCAGACGCGCCCCGACTCGCACCCGCGGTTGCAGCCGCCGCAGTGGGCGCGGTCGGTCTGCAGGTCGCGGCAGACGCCCCCGCAGACGGTGAAGCCCGCCGCGCAGGTGGCCCGGCACGCCCCCGCGGTGCATGCCTGGCCCGAGGCGCACGCGCGACCGCACGCGCCGCAGTGGCGGACGTCGGTGCGGGTGTCGCGGCACGACCCGTTGCAGAGCGTGAGGCCCGCCTCGCACGACGCCGCGCAGCGCCCCGCGGAGCACACCTGCCCTGAGGCGCACGCGCGCCCGCAGGCGCCGCAGTTGCCGTTGTCGGTCGCCGTGTCGCGGCAGACGCCCGCGCAGTCGGTGAGGCCCGCCGAACACGACGTTCGGCACGCCCCCTCGCGGCAGCTCTGGCCGGGCGCGCACGACACCCCGCACGCGCCGCAGTTGCGCTCGTCCTCGGCGATGGCGGCGCAGGCCCCGTCGCATCGGACCTGCCCCCGCGGGCAGTACGCCGTGTTGAACCACCACGCCCCGAGCGAGCCCGCCGCGAGGACGGCCACCGCGACGATGGCGGGGAAGGTGAAGTCGCGTCGGACGGCGTCGAGCGCGGTGAGGGCCTCGCGCGCCGAGGGGATCTTGTCGGCGTCGGCGTGGGCGAGCGCGCGGCGGAAGAAGGCGTTCCACCCGCGGTGGCGACGCCAGAGGGGGACGTCGCCGAGGCCGAGCGGCGCGTGGGCCCGCTCGCGCATGAGCTTCTCGGTCGCGAACGCGAGGCCGAAGGGGCTGAAGCGCTCGGCCGAGTCCACCGCCCAGGGCATCCGCCCCGTCAGGCACTCGTAGAGAACCACCGCCACCGCGAACACGTCGGACGCGGGCGTGGCGCCGCCCTGGAGGTGCCCGACGGGCATGTAGCCCACGGTGCCGCCGAGCACCTGGCTCACGCCCTCGGTGGTGGTGCTCGGGGGCGCCGCGATGCGGAGGCGCAGGCGCGACACGCCGAAGTCGATGAGGACCGCCGCGCCGAAGTCGGGGTGTTCGTGCGCGTCGAGGGGGACGATCACGTTGCCGGGCTTGATGTCGCCGTGGACCACCTCGGCGGGGTCGTCGGGCGTCACGTCGGCGTGGAGCGCCACCAGCGTGCCGAGGAGCCGCCGGCCGAGCGCCATCGTCTCCGCCGTGGTGAGGCGCCTCTGTGCGAGCAGCGCGTCGAGGGGAACGCCCGGCTGGTACGACATCATCAGCGCGAGCGAGCGCCCCGGCAGCTCGACCAGCGCCATGAACTGGGTCATCCCGTCGAGCCGCTGCGCGCGCAGCACGTGGGCCTCGCGCAGGAGCGCGTCGCGGTTGTGGACCGAGTCGTCGACCGCGAGCTTGAGCGCGGCCGGCAGCGGCGCCTCGCCCGCGCGCAGGATCTCGACGCGGTGCACGCTCCCCATCGCGCCCTCGCCGAGCATCGCGACGTGGCGGAAGCGGAGCACCCGCGGGCCCGCCGCGCCCCCGTCGTCGCCGCTGAAGTAGTCGAGCACCACCTCGGCCCGGTACTCCGCGCCGGGCTCCATCGAGACCACCGTCGGCAACGAGAGCGACACTTCCTCGGGGTCGCCCTCGGAGAGGAGCGGGAGCGTCCCGGCGGTGGCGTAGGGGTCGGGCAGCGCCGCGAGCGACGCGCGGAGGTCGTCGCCGACGAGCGACTCGGGCGCGCGGGCGCCGCGGGCGAGGGCAGCGTCGAAGAAGTCGACCCAGTTGCCGAGCGCGCCCGCGTGCGCGCCGGGGAGGGACCTCTGGAGCTGCGCGAGGAGCCGGTCGCGCCGGGCGCCGTCGTCGAGCGCGGCCGCGAGCGCGGCGTCGGCGGCGAGCGCGAGGCGGAGCGCGCGGACGGCCCACGGGAGATCACCCGGCGGCTGCGCGACGGCCACGAAGGGAGCGCCAGCCACGAGCTCCCAGAGCGTCGCGAGCGCGCCGAAGAGGTCGGTGCCGAGCGAGGGGGGCTCCGACGCGGCGAAGTGGCCGACGGGGACGTAGCCGGGGCAGCCCCAGGTGGCCGCGGTGCAGAGGGTGGTGCCGACGAGCGGGGCGACGCGGGCGGCGGGTTCGAAGGCGCGCTCGAGGGAGCTCGCGGTCGCGCCGGCGCCGAAGGCCGCGGTGACCGCGCACGCGACGGGGCCGACGCCGAGTTCGAAGAGCCGCGCGGGGAGCACCGCGCCGTCGGGCCCGCGCGCGCCGAGGAGAACGCTCGCGGGCTTCACCGCGCCGTGCGCGACGCCCCCGGACGCGTGGAGGCGGGCGAGCGCGTCGAGGATCGAGACGCCCCCCGCGCGGACGGCCCGCACGCGCGCCGCGGGCTCCTCGGGGACGGCGCCCGCGGCTCCCTCGACGTACTCGGTGACGAGCGCGACCGCGCCCGACCCCACCACGCGCGCCACGCGTTGTACGCGCACGAACGCCGGGTCGCGCACCGCGATCAGCGCGTCGCCGAGGACCGCGAGTCGGTCGTCGAGCGCCCGGTCGCGCGGCGCGTCGACCTCGCGGATCACCCCGGGGCGGACGCCGTGGGCCGACGACTGGGCGATCCGGACGCGCCCGAAGGTGGTGGTCGCGCGGGCCTTCTGCAGGTCGAAGTCGACCCGCGCGCCGCGCTCGGACGAGGGGGCCAGGACTTCGAACGATGCGCCCATGGGCGCGGGAGACTATCGGGCGGGCGGGGGGAGGCGCCAGAAAGCGGCGCGGGGATATCAGGGGGACGGCGCGGTCAGTCCGCGGTGAGGCGCTTGAGCTCCTCGCGGATGATCGTCTCCGCGAGCTGCGGGACCACCTCCCACACGACCCGCTCGACCACGTCGCGGGTGAGGGCGGTGATCGCCTCGACCTGCGCCGGGGAGAGCCCGAGCGCGGCGGCCTGGCCCTCGATCGCCTTCGCGGCGGCCTGGACGGCGCCGTCGACCGCGGCGGGCATCACGGGTGCGGTGGGCTTGTCGTGCACCGTCCCCGCGGGCTTCGCGGCGGCCGCGGGCGTCGGGGTCGGTGCGTCGACCGTGCGGGCGCCGGTGGTGGCTTCGAAGGACACTTCGTCCTCCACGATGGAGACCGGGCTGGGCTTCTCCGCGGGCTTCGCGGGCGTGGCGATCGACGGCGTCCCGGGCACCGGCGCGCGGCCGCCGCCGGGCAGCGGGGGCGGCGGGCGGACGGCGGAGGGCGTCCCGCCGAGCGACGCGGCGGGTGAAGCGGGCGCGGCCACGGGGGAGCGCGCGGCCGGGTTGGCGCCGGTGGCGGGGCGGCCGCCCGCGACGATCCCGCCGGGGCGCGGCGCGGTGAAGGGCGCCGTCTCGCTCCCCTTGTTGGCGGGGGCGGGGGGCATCGCGGCGACGATGGTGGGGACGGGCTGCGGGTTGCCGAAGGGGGCCGTCATGTTGCCCGTGGTGGCGGCCGCGGGGGCCTTCACCTGCGAGAGCGCCTGGCGCACCTTGTCGATGAGCACCTGCGACTCGAAGGGCTTCACGATCGCGCCCACCGCCCCGCACGAGCGGGCCGCCGGCTCGTCGAGCGGCGAGTGCTCGGAGTAGAGCAGGTAGATCGGGATCGGCCCGAGGTTGCCCTCCGAGCGGATGCTCCGGACCAGGTCGTAGCCCGTGGTCCCGTTGCCGAGGGCGACGTCCACGATCGCGGCCTGGGGCCGGACCTCGCGGATCTTCGCGACCGCCCCGTCGCCCCCGTCGTGGGTGACGACCGTGACCTCCTCGCCGGCGAAGGTCAACTCGAAGACCTTGCGCATCGTGGCGCTGTCATCAACCACGAACAACGTATTCGGCACGACCGCTTCCTCCTCGGGGCGCCACCGCGGGGCCTCTGCGGGAGAGGGCGGCGGGGCACGCGAAAATACCTTGAAACTCGACGGTTCTAGGTTGGTGGAAGACGGCGTGTCAAGAATGACTTGGGCGCGCTGCCGCCGGGGCGTTCGGGGCGACGTCCGATGCTTGCACGCCGGGCACCTCCGCAAGGTAAGATCGCCGCCGATCGCGCGCGGCCACCCCTCCGCCCACCGACGGGCGGGGCGCCCCGCGGCGACAACCGAACACCCCCGATGCCCGACCAGCCCGCGTGGCAGCAGCCGCCCAACGACGTCGCCCGCCTGGGCCCCTACCGGATCCTCGCGGAGCTGGCGCGCGGCGGCATGGCGGCGGTGTTCCTCGCCATGCGCGAGCCCCGGCAGACCCCCGACGGGCCGGAGCTCCAACAGCTCCTGGCCTCGGGCGGGGCCTCCGGCGACCCGCTCCTCGTGGCCCGCGTGGTCGAGGGGGCGCGCGACATCGCGGCCATCAAGCAGATCCACGCGCACCTCGCGCACGACCCTGATTTCGTCGCGATGCTGATGGACGAGGCCCGCATCGCCACCCGCATCCACCACCCCAACGTGGTGGAGCTCCGTGAGACGAGCCTGGGCAACGCCGACGGGCTCAACTACCTCGCGATGGAGTACGTCGCGGGCGAGTCGCTCTCGACCCTGATGCGCTCGGCCGTCGCCAAGGGCCAGCGCGTCAACCCCGCCCTCGCTGCGTCGGTGGGCGCGGACATCGCCGGCGCCCTCCACGCCGCCCACGAGCTGCGCGGCCCCGCCGGCGACCCCCTCGAGCTCGTCCACCGCGACGTCTCCCCGCAGAACGTGCTCATCCGCTACGACGGCCGCGTCAAGCTCACCGACTTCGGCGTCGCGAAGGCCGTCGGTCGCCTCCAGCGCACGCAGCCCGGGGAGATCAAGGGCAAGCTCGCGTACATGGCGCCCGAGCAGGCGTACGGCCGCGCCGTCGACCGCCGCTCCGACGTGTACTCCCTCGGCGTGGTGATCTTCGAGCTCGCCCTCGGCCGCAGGCTCTTCGGCGGCAAGACCGACGCGGAGACCGTCCGCAACATCATGCAGCACAACGTGCCGCGCCCCACCGCGGTCGACCCGAGCTTCCCGCCCGGCCTCGAGGAGATCATCCTCGGGATGCTCCAGGCCGACCCCGCCCAGCGCTTCCAGAGCGCGGGCGCGGTGGAGCGGGCGCTGCGGGCCTTCGTGACGTCATCCGGCGAGCATGGCCTCGACCTCCAGCTCGGCGAGCTCGCCCGCTCGCTCGAACCCGCCCGCTACCGCGCGAAGACGGAGCTCGTCCTCCGCGAGCTCGCCACCTCGCACGGCCCCACCGGCGCCGCCGGCCGCCCCGCCGACGAGCACGGCGCCCGCACCGTGGTGGCCTCGCAGCGCCCCTCGCGCGTCGCCACCTACGCGGCGCCCGCGGCTCGCCCCGCCGCGCCCGAGCCCCTCGACGCGAGCGAGGCCCGCACGATCCCGCTCGCCGCTCAGGCCCGCGCCGCGGTGGCCTCGATCGCGCCCGCGCCGCCGCGCGCCCTCGGGCCCGTCGACGCGACGCAGCCCACGATGCGCCGGGCGGACTTCGAGCCCGCCATCGCCGCGGCCAACGCCGCCAACGCCGCGATCGCGGGGCGCGAGACGAGCGACCCCACGTCGCCGGAGTTCGCCAACCCGGTGTCGGGCTTCGAGCGGACGATGGCCGCGGGCAACTACGCGACGCCCGGCGCCAACGCCGACCCGGGCATCGGGCAGACGCTGGTGGGCGCCGTCCCGCAGCACGTCTACGACCAGATCGCCAACGCGCCGCCCCCGCCGCAACAGCAGCCGCACCACTCGCTCCCGCCGCCCCCGCAGCCGCAGGGGGCGATCCAGTCGATGCCGCCGCAGCCGCCGGGCCCGTCGCTCCCGCCGCCGCGGCCGTTCCAGACGCCGCCGCCGGAGGCCCCGCGGAGCTCGAAGGGTTTGTGGGCGGCGGTGGCGGTGGGGATGGTGCTGTTCGTGGTGGCGGCGCTGGTGGTGCTCACCCGCCTGCACTGACCGGGGGAGGCGCTCGCCGGGGCTCGCGGCCTCCATCCCCCGCTCGCTTCGCTCGCGCGTTTCCCCCTTCCCCCGGCGCAGGAAGCGCCAGGGGAAGGGGCGCTGTTGCAACAGGGACCCGCCGATGTCTGGTGCTCGTGGCGTCGTCGCCTCGTGGCGTCGTGGCGCCGGTGTGTCCCGGTCGCGACAGCGCCCCTTCCCCTGGCGCTTCCGCCCACGAGATGCGCAACGCCTCGCGCGGAAGTGCTTGTCTACCTGGAGATCGCGGAAGTAGGAACGGTTGGTCCGTCTGCTCGCGGCGCCGAGTGCCCAGGGTTCGCCCGCCCGCCCTCACTGAACGGGTTAGGCTCACCCTGGGCAACCGGCATGGGATCATCCGCCCGGTGGCGGATTCCGGGAGCCAGCGCGAGGTGAGGACGTCGCGCGTCGCCCCAGTCGCCTCGTTGGGAGCCCGGTACCGACCGGGCAATCCCATGCCCGTTGCCAAGGGTGAGCCTAAACCACTCAGCGAGGGCAGGCGGGCGAACCCTGGGCACTCGGGGCCGCGAGCAGATGAGCCAGATGCTCCACCTTCTCGAAACATCGAGCGCGCAAGCACTTCCGTGCGAGGCGTTGCGCATCTCGTGGGTTCCTGCGCCGGGGGAAGGGGTCAACGCGCGAGGCTCGGCGAGCGGGGGATGGAGGCCGCGAGCCTCAGCGAGCGGGGGATGGAGGCCGCCCTACAGCGTCTTGATCTCGTCGTGCTCGCCGTACACGCGGCGGAGCGCGTCGGCGATCTCCCCGACGGTGGCGTGCGCCTCGACCGCGCTCACGATCGGCGGCATCACGTTGGCGCCCTCGCGCGCGGCGCGCTCCACCGCGGCAACGGCCCCCTCCGCGCGGACGGCGTCGCGCGCGGCGCGGAACGCCGTGAGCCTGGCCACCTGCTCCGACTCGAGCGCGGGGTCGAGGTGCTGCAGGGGCACCGGCTCCTCGCGGGCGTCGCGGTGCGCGTTGACGCCGACCACCTTGCGCTCGCCGCGCTCGATCTCGAGCTGGTAGCGGTAGCTGGCTTCTTGAATCTCGCGCTGCACGTAGCCCTGCTCGATGGCGGCCACCATGCCGCCGAGCGCGTCGACGCGGGCGAGGTAGGCGCGGGCGGCGTCCTCGAGGTCGCGGGTCATCCGCTCGACGGCCCACGAGCCCCCGAGCGGGTCGACGAAGTCCGCCACGCCCGACTCCTCGGCGATCACCTGCTGCGTGCGGAGCGCGAGCGTGGCGCTCTGCTCGGTCGGGAGCGCCAGAGCCTCGTCGTAGCTGTTGGTGTGGAGCGACTGGCACCCGCCGAGCACCGCCGCCAGCGCCTGGAGCGTCACGCGCACCACGTTGTTGAGCGGCTGCTGCGCCGTCAGCGTCGAGCCCGCCGTCTGGCAGTGGAACTTCAGCGCCCGCCCCCGCTCGCTCGTCACCCCGAAGCGCGTCGCCATGATGTCGCTCCACAGCCGCCGCGCCGCGCGGAACTTCGCCACCTCCTCCAGCAGGTTGTTGTGCACGTTGAAGAAGAACGAGAGCTGCGACGCGAAGTGCTCCGGGTCGAGGCCCGCCGCGCGCGCCGTCTCCACGTAGGCGATCCCGTCGGCGAGCGTGAAAGCCAGCTCCTGCGCCGCGTCGCTGCCGGCCTCGCGCATGTGGTAGCCGGAGACGGAGATCACGTTCCACTTCGGCACCTCGTGGGCGGCCCACGAGAAGATGTCGCCGATGATCTTCAGCGACGGCCGCGGCGGGTGGATGTACGTGCCGCGCGCGACGTACTCCTTCAGGAGGTCGTTCTGGATCGTGCCGCGCAGGGAGGTCACCGCCACGCCGCGCCGCCGCGCCACCGCGACGTAGAGCGCCAGCAGGATGCCCGCCGTCGAGTTGATGGTCATCGACGTCGACACCGCGCCGAGCGGGATCCCTTCGAAGAGCACCTCCATGTCCTCGATCGTGTCGATCGCGACGCCGACCTTGCCCACCTCGCCGAGCGCCATCGGGTGGTCGCTGTCGCGGCCCATCTGCGTCGGCAGGTCGAAGGCCACCGAGAGCCCCGTCTGGCCGCGCTCCAAGAGCAACCGGAAGCGCTCGTTGGTCGCCTTCGCGCTGCCGAAGCCCGCGTACTGGCGCATCGTCCAGAGGCGCCCGCGGTACATGTTCGCCTGCACCCCGCGCGTGAAGGGAGCCTCGCCGGGGAAGCCCACGTCGCGCAGGAGGTCGATGCCCTCCAGGTCCGCGGGCGTGTAGAGGTCGCGCGCGCCCTTCGCGCCGGCCAGGTGACCGTGCCGCGGCCGCGTGCCCTTCGCCTCCAAGGGAGCGAGGGTCTCTGTCCGCCACGCCTCGGTCGCCTTCTTCCAGTCGTCCATCGCCGGTCGATCCTTTGTTCGCCGCGAAGGTTGAGCGCGGCGCGGAAACGTTCGATAACCGAAAGATCGCGCCGTGGCTACGATCCTCCACATCGAAGACGACCCGCACAGCCTCCTGCTCGTGCGGAAGCTCCTGCAGGCCGCCGGGCACAAGGTGGTCGAGTGCTCGTCGGGCATCGACGGCGCCCGCCTCGCGCAGGAGCAGCGGCCCGACCTCGTCCTCCTCGACATCAACATCCCCGACCTCGACGGCTACGAGGTCGCCCTTCTCCTGCGCGGGCGGATGCCGGGTGTTCCGATCGTGGCGATCACCGCCGAGGGCGACCGCGCCACCTCGCTCGCGGTGGGCTGCGACGGCTTCCTCGCCAAGCCCATCGACGCGCGCACCTTCGCCCGCACCGTCGACGCCTTCCTCGGCGGCCACCGCGAGGCGCCGCCCGAGGCGACCGAAGACGACGGCGACGACGGGCCACGGAGCGCACGGGCCCTTCGCGCGCAGGGGAGCCGCATCGCCGCGCACCTCGAGGCGAAGGTGCACGAGCTCACCGACGCCAACGCGAAGCTGGTGGAGGCCGACCGGCTGCGGCGGGAGTTCTACCGCAACGTGTCGCACGAGCTGGCGACGCCGCTCACGCCGCTGGTGGGCTACATGGGCCTGCTCCAGCGCGGCGAGCTCGGCACGCTCACCGCCGCCCAGAAGCGCGCCGTCACCGCGATGGACGAGTCGCTCGCGCGCCTGCGCAACACCATCGACTCGCTGCTCGACGTGACCCAGCTCGAGACCGGGCGCATGCGCTTCGTCTACGCCCGCTACGACTTCGCCGCCGTCGCCCGCCGCGCAATCGAATCCCGCCGCCCCGCCCTCCTCCGCAAGAACCTCCGGCTCGTCACCGACGTCCCCGGCGCCCCGATCGACGCCGTGGGCGACGCCGACCGCCTCGGCCGCGCGATGGGCCACCTGCTCGACAACGCGCAGAAGTTCACCCCCGCGGGCGGCACCGTCGCGCTGGAGGTGCGTTCGAGCGCGACGCATTGCGAGCTCCTCCTCGCCGACTCGGGCCCCGGCGTCCCCGCCGAGTGGCTCTCGCGCATCTTCGAACCCTTCGTCCAGGTCGACGGGTCGCCCACCCGCCAGCACGGCGGCGCCGGCGTCGGGCTCGCGGTGGTTCGCGGCGTCGCCGAGGCCCACGACGGCGGCGCCATCGCCGAGCCCGCCGCCCGCTTCGCCATCGCGGGTGAGCGCCTCGGCGGGCTCCTCGTCCGCATGCAGGTCGCCCGCGCCCCGCGCCCCCGCGAGTGACCGCCGTGGCCCGCGTCTACCTCGACCACCACGCCTCCGCGCCGCTCTGCACCGCCGCGCGCGACGCGCTCGTGCGCTGGCTCGCCGAGGGCCCGCACGGCAACCCCTCCAGCGTCCACCGGGCCGGCCGCCGCGCCCGCGCCGCGCTCGAAGACGCCCGCCTCGCGCTCGCCCGCGCCACGGGTTCGGCGCCGCGCGAGCTGGTGTTCACCTCCGGCGGGACGGAGGCCGTCCACCTCGCGGTGCGCGGCGTCGGCGAGGCGCTCCCCGCGACGAGCGTGTGGTGCGACCCGGGCGCGCACCCCTGCCTCCGCGCGGCCTGCGAGTCCCTCGCCGCGTCACGCGCGGTCCCGTTCGGGTGGATCCCGCTGACACCGTCGGGCGAGGGGGCCCTCGACGTCGCCTCGCTCGCCCGCTCGCTCGCGCCGGGCGCGCTGGTGGCGGTGTCGCTCGTCCAGCACGAGACGGGCGCGATTCACGACTGGGCCCCGCTGCGCGACGCGGCCCGTGACGCGGGGGCGACGCTGGTGGTCGACGCGGCGCAGGCGCTCGGGCGCGTTCCGCTCGACCTCGGCGCGCTCGGGGCCGCGGCGGTCGCGCTGTCGGCCCACAAGGTCGGCGGCCCGCCCGGTGTTGGCGCGCTCTGGCTCCGCGCGGGCGAGCGGGTCGCGCAGCAGGTGACAGGCGGCGCCCAGGAGCGCGGCGTCCGCGCGGGCACCGAGAACCTCCCGGGCGCGGTAGGCTTCGGCGCGGCGGCGTCCGTGCTTCGCGAGCGGCTCGCGGCGATGCCCGCGGTGGCCGCGCGGCGCGACCGCATCGAAGCCTCGCTCCGCGCGCTGCCGGGTGTGACGGTGAACGGCGCGGCGCGCCCGCGCGTGGCGACGGCGTGTCACGTGACGGTGGCGGGCGTCGACGGCCAGGAGCTCGTCGCCGCGCTCGACCTGGAGGGCTTCGAGGTGTCGTCGGGCGCGGCGTGTTCGAGCGGGCGCGCGGAGCCGTCGGAGTCGCTCGTGCGGATGTACCCGGGCGAGGGGTGGCGCGCGCTCGGAGCGCTGCGGGTGACGCTGGGCCCGGAGGTCGACGACGGCGCGGTCGAGCGCGCGTGCGCGGCGATCCCCGCGGTGATCGCGCGCGTCCGGGGGTGAGAGACGCCTCGGAGGTGGGCTCGACCAGCCGGCACCTCGCCTCCTCTGCCCCTGCACAACGGGGAGCGCCCTCGTCACTTTCCTCCCTGCGCCTGGCACCCACCCGCAGTGGCGCTGGCACCCACCATGGCGGTGCCAGTCACCGCCCCCGAGCCCCCCGGGCACGCCCTCGGCGTGCGCCGGTCACCCCCGATGGGTACCCCCGGCACTCCCGGGGAGTACCCTCGCTACCGCAGGACGATGCGGCCCCAGAAGTCCTGCGCGCCGGAGTTGCGCATCAGCACGGTGGTGTCGGTGACGCCCTGCTCCGTCCCGCACGCCGGGATCACCAGGCACGCGCTCCCGATCTGCTTGGCGAACGCGCCGTTGCTGGTGAAGGACGCCCAGCACTCGGGCGAGGTCACTGGCCGCCCGAGCCCGTGGTGGATGCGGTAGGTGGTGAAGGCGCCCCAGTGGAGGCGGGGGGAGGTCCAGTCGCCGACGATCCACTCGCCGTTGGGCCCGCGGCGCCCCTGGTCGAGGGGGACGTCGACGATGCCGGCGCAGGCGTTCTCCTCCGGCGGCGTGCCGCAGCCCAGGGCCGCGAGCGTAAGGGCGAGGGCGAGGGCGAGGGCGAGGGGAGGTCTCATGGGGAGACGCCTCGCTCCCTCGTCCACGCGCCGAGCGCCGGTGGGTTCTGCGAACGCGTCTGCTCCGGCGCCGAGTGCCCAGGGTTCGCCCGCCTGCCCTCGCTGAGTGGCTTGGGCTCACCCTGGGCAACCTGCATGGGATCGCCCGGTCGGTACCGGGCTCCCAACGAAGCGGCGATGGCGACGCGCGACGTCCTCACTTCGCGCGGGCGCCCGGAGTCCGCCCCCGGGCGGACGATCCCATGCAGATAGCCCAGGGTGAGCCTGGACCCCTCAGCGAGGGCAGGCCGGGCGAACCCTGGGCGACGAGGCGTACGAGGCGCGCGCGACGAGCTCACGCGAGCTGCTCGGCGAGGTCGCGCGCGTGGTACGTGATGATGATGTCCGCCCCCGCGCGCCGGATCGACAGCAGCGTCTCCTTCACGGTGCGCGCGAGGTCGAGCCACCCCGCGGCCGCGGCGGCGTGGAGCATCGCGTACTCGCCCGACACGTTGTAGGCCGCGACGGGCACGTCCACGGCGTCCTTCACGCGCGCGATCACGTCGAGGTACGCGAGCGCGGGCTTCACCATCACGATGTCGGCGCCTTCTTCGACGTCGAGCCGCACCTCGCGGAGCGCCTCGCGCTGGTTGGCCGGGTCCATCTGGTAGCCCGCCCGGTCGCCGAACTGCGGCGCGCACTCGGCCGCCTCGCGGAAGGGCCCGTAGAACGCGCTCGCGTACTTCGCCGCGTACGACATGATGATCACCTCGTCGTGGCCCTTCTCGTCGAGGGCGCGGCGGACGGCGCCGATGCGGCCGTCCATCATGTCGCTCGGGGCGATCACGTCGGCGCCGGCGTCGGCGTAGACGGTGGCGATGCGGGCGAGGCGCTCGACGGTGGCGTCGTTGTCGACATCCACGCTGCCGTCGCGCCGCACCCGCAGCACGCCGCAGTGGCCGTGGGCGGTGTACTCGTCGACGCACACGTCGGCCATCAGCACGGCGCCCGGCAGCGCGGCGCGGATCGCCTGGAGCGCCACGGGGACGGGCCCCGCCGGGTCCCAGGCGCCGCTGCCCTCGTCGTCCTTCACGTCGGGCAGGCCGAAGAGGAGGAAGCTCCGCACGCCCAGCGCCCAGAGCGAGCGGGCCTCGGCGACGGCGAGCTCGGTGGAGAGCTGCGCGTGGCCGGGCATGGAGTTGATGGGCTTTCGCCGCGCCTCGCCGAGCGTGCAGAAGAGCGGCGCGACGAGCTGGTCGGGGCGGAGGGCGGTCTCGCGCACCATCGCGCGGATGGCGGCGCTCCGGCGCAGGCGGCGGGGGCGGTGGATGGGGAACGTCATGGCTTCTCCGGGGGCTGCTGGAAGTGGGCGCGGAGCGCGTCGAGCAGCCCCGCGACGGTGTAGGAGCCCGCCTCGACGGCGACGGTGAGCCCGCGCGCGCGGGCCGTCTGCGAGGTGACCGGGCCGATGGAGGCGACGGCCGTCTTCGCGAGGAGCGAGGGCGCGTCGGGGCCGAGCGCGTCGCACACGTTGGCGACGGTGGACGACGAGGTGAAGGTCACCGCATCAACCCGCCCCTCTGTGAGAGCCTCGCGGAGCGCGGCGACGTCGGCCTCGGGCGCGGGAACGGTTCGGTACGCGGCGACGACGTCGACCTCGACGCCCGCGGCGCGGAGCGCGTCGGGCAGCGCGTCGCGGGCCACCTCGGCGCGGGCGAGGAGCGCGCGCGAGCCCACCGCGGCGTCGCCGAGCAGCGCGAGAACGTCGCGGGCGAGGGCCTCCCCGACGAACTCCTTCGCCACGAGGTCAGCCCGCACACCCCGGGCGCGCAGGGCCTCGGCGGTGGCGGGCCCGATCGCCGCGACGCGCGCCTTCCCGAACGCACGCGCGTCGAGCGAGCGGGCGTCGAGCGCGCGGAAGACCCGGTCGACCCCGTTGGCGCTCGTGAAGAGAACCACCGCGTACGAGCCCTGCCCCAACGCGTCGAGCGCGCGGGCGAGGGGAGCCGGGTCGCTCGGCCCCTCGAACGAAATCGCCGGGAACTCCAGCGCCTCGGCCCCCTCCTCGACGAGCGCATCGACCATCGAGGCGCTCTGCTCCTTCGCGCGGGTGACGACGACGCGGCGGCCGAAGAGGGCCCCGTTGTCCCACCAGCGGAGTCGCTCGCGGAGGGCCACGACGTCGCCGACCACGACGAGCGCGGGCGCTGCGGGCGGCGACGCGTCGCAGACGTCAGCGAGGGTGGCGACGGTGGCGGAGACGACGCGCTGCTCGGGGTGCGTTCCCCAGGAGATGACGGCGGCGGGCGTGTCGCCGCGGCGGCCGTGGGCGACGAGCGCGTCCATGTCCTCGCGGAGTCGATGAACACCCATGTAGAGCACGAGCGTCTGGGTGGCGTCGGCGAGGCGCGACCAGTCGTGGGCGCTTCGGGTCTTGCCCGGGCGCTCGCTGGCGGTGACGAGCGCGATCGACGACGAGAGCTCCCGGTGCGACAGCGGGATGCCGGCGTAGGCCGTGGCGCCGAGGGCCGCGGTGACGCCGGGCACCACTTCGAACGCCACCCCGTGCGCCGCGAGGAACTCGCACTCCTCCGCGCCGCGCCCGAAGAGCATCGGGTCGCCGCCCTTCAAGCGCGCGACGCGGCGGCCCTGGCGCGCGCGGTAGAGGAGCAGGTGGTTGATCTCGTCCTGCGTGGCGCTGTCGGCCCCCTTGCGCTTGCCGACGAAGAGGCGCTCGGCGTCGGCGCGCGCGTGGCGGAGCACCGCCGGGTGGACGAGCGCGTCGTAGAGGACGACGTCGGCGCGCGCGATCGCGCGGGCGCCGCGGAGCGTGAGGAGCCCGGGGTCACCGGGGCCGACGCCGACGAGGGAGACCATTCCGGTCACGGGGCTGGTACGTCTAAACCAGCGGCGCGCGGGCGTCGAGTTGACAGTGGGGGGCGGCGGGCGGTACGTGCCCGGGCCGTGCGCCCCCACTGGATCGTCCTCGCCGCCCTCGTGGCCTCATGCCGCCAGCAGCCCGCGCCCCCGGAGATTTCGAGCGAGCCCCCGCCTCGGCCGCAGCAGGCGGCGATCGTGGGCCCCGCGGTGGTGCTTCACACGCGCGGCGGGGCGAGGGTTCCCGTCCAGGTGGAGGTGGCCCGCACCGACCCGCAGCGGATGCGCGGGCTCATGTACCGCCGCGAGATGGCGGAGACGGCGGGGATGATCTTCCTGTTCCCGGGCGAGAGCCACCAGACCTTCTGGATGCGCAACACGCTGATCCCGCTCGACATGATCTTCATCAAGGCCGACCGCACGATCCTCGGGATCTACCGCAACGCCGTGCCCGAGACCGACGACCCGCGCGAGGTGCCGGGCGACTCGCAGTACGTGCTCGAGGTCAACGGCGGCTTCTGCCAGCGCCACAACGTCAATGCCGGCGACCGGGTGGAGTTCGTCGACATCCCGGCGCCGCTCCCGGAGTAGCGCGCCTCACCGCATCCCTTTGGAGAAACACCCTGTGAACCTTCGCACCGTGACGGCCTCCCTCGCGCTCCTGGCGGCGTGCAAGCTCACGCCGCCGTCGGAGCCCTCCTCCGGCTCGTACAGCCCGACCCCGACGCCGGCCCCGTCCACCCCGACCCCGAGCGCTCCGCCGCCCGCGCCAATGGCGCCCCCGACGGCCGCCGCGCCGACGCCGCAGCTCCGCGACGTCCGCCGCGCGCCGCGGGTGATGGAGCCCTCGTCGCCCGACCCGAAGGGCGGCCGCTTCACGCTCGCGCAGGCGACCGAGGGGCTGCCGCCGGGCAACGCGCTCTCGGCGGAGATCGAGACCTCGATGGGGACGTTCACCTGCGCGCTCCTCGCCGACCGGGCGCCGCTGACGGTGGCCAACTTCGTCGGCCTCGCCCGCGGCCTGCGCGACTTCTGGGACCCGGTCGAGGGCGCCTGGGCGCGCCGTCCCTTCTACGACGGCTCGGTGTTCCACCGGGTGATCCCGGACTTCATGATCCAGGGCGGCGACTACCTCCGCTCGGGCATGGGCGGCGTCGGCTACGAGATCCCCGACGAGAACGTCCAGGGCCACAACGCCGCCGGCCAGCTCTGCATGGCCAACCACGGGCCCAACACCAACGGCGGGCAGTTCTTCATCACGGAGACGGCGAAGGACCACCTCGACGGGAGCTACTCGATCTTCGGCACCTGCACCCCGACCGACCTGGTGAACCGCATCGCCCGCGTTCCCCGCACCGAACGCGACATGCCCTACGAGCCGGTCGAGATCCGGCACGTCCGCATCACCCGCCGCTGAACGCCGAGCCTCGCGAGACGTCCCGGCGCAGCGCTCCGGAGCCTCCATCCCCCGCTCGCTTCGCTCGCGCGTTTTCCCCTTCCCCCGGCGCAGGAAGCGCCAGGGGAAGGGGCTCTGTCGCAACAGGGACACACGGACGCCACGACGCCACGACGCCGCGAGCACCAGACATCAACGCGTCCCAGTCGCACCGGAGCCCCTTCCCCTGGCGCTTCCTGCGCCGGGGGAAGGGGTCAACGCGCGAGCGAAGCGAGCGGGGGATGGAGGCTCCGACCGCCGGCACGTCCGCATCACCCGCCGCTGAACAACCGTTCATCGCCGAGGGGACGCGTCGCGCGTGCGCGCCGATGACCCCCTCGCATGAAGCCCGTCCCCACGCACCACCGCGCCGTCGCGCTGGTCCTCGCGGTCGCGTCCGTGGCCGCCCTCGCGCGCGCAGCACCGCCGCCGCCCGTCACGCCGCCACGTGTACCCGAAGCGCCCGCGCCGCCCCGACGCATCGACCCGCAGACCGCCGACGCCCATGCTCTGGAGTCGCTGCCCGGCGTCGGGCCCGCGATCGCGCGTCGCATCGTGGCGGCGCGGGCGAGGGGGCTGACGTTCCGCCGGCCGGAGGACCTGTTGCGCGTGCGCGGGATCGGCCCTGCAACGCTCCGTCGGATGCGCGACGCGTTGGACTTCGGCGAAGGGCCTACGGGTCGAAGCTCCACGACGCGCCCGCCGTGACGGTGACGATGTTGCCGAGGCGGTCGTTGTCGAGGAAGGGGTACGCGTACGCGGCCTGCAGGTCGAGCGCGAGCCCGCGGCGAAGGAGCCAGCTCACGCCGAGGCGCCCCTCCACCGACGGCGTCCACCAGATCGCGTCGGGCGCGAAGAACACGTCCGCCCGCGCGCCGAGCCCCACGTACGGGACCACCCGCAGGTAGTCGAACGCGTAGACCACGCCCACCGAGAGCCCCGCGCCGTGCCGCGGCGAGCGCGTGGCGCCTGGGTCGGGGAAGGCCAGCGTGTACGAGCCGTTGGCGTAGAGGCTGAAGGCGTCGTTGAGCCCGTAGGCGGCCTGGGCGTCGACCGCGAGCCCGGGGGCGCCGTGGGTGCCCGAGGCGTAGGAGAAGCCCGCGCGCCCGGTGAGTTGGAGCTGTCGCTCGAGCGCCGCGGCGGGCGTCGCGGCGAGGGCGACGGCGAGGGGGAGGGCGGCGAGGGCGGGTCGCATGGGGCGGACGATGCATAGCAAACGCGCGGGCGCATTGCATCGCGTCGGTTGACTGGGGTGCGCGGCTGTGTAGAGTCGCGCGCCCGACGCCCGCCCCGATGGGTGGGCCGCACGACACGAAGGACCGGACCGAGCGATGGCAGCCGACAACGACCGCGAGAAGGACGACCGCGACGAGGACGAGCGCGACGAGGACGAGGGCGACCTCCCCGAGCCCGCGCAGCCCGAGGAGCCCGCCGCGCCCGACCCCAACGTGCCGCGCAACCGCGCCGAGCGCCGCCAGGCCGCGAAGGCCGCGCGCCGCGGGCGTGAGGCGAAGCTGGCGGACGACTCGGTCGCGACGGCGGCGGAGGTCACCGACGACCCCGACGCGCTCGAGGCGCCGACGACGTCCATCGGCGGCGGCACGCGACGTCTCGACGAGGCGGAGAGGCGCCCGCGCGTCCCCCCGCGCACGATGTCGAAGGGGACGGGCAACGCCGAGGGCGTCCCGGAGTGGGCGCTCAAGGCCGGCGACTGGTTCGCGCAGAACCGCTCGCAGGTGGTGACCGGCGTGCTCGCGGCGGCGCTGATCGTCGGCGGCGCCTTCGGCTGGCGCGCGTACACGCTCAACCGCGAGGCGAAGGCGACCAACGCCTACCACGACGGGCTCACCGCGATGTTCGCGGCGATCACCCCCGAGGAGCCCGCGGCCGACGACCCCCGCCGCGACCTCCCGCACTACCGCACCTTCGAGGCGCGCGGGCAGGCCGCGCTCGAGAAGCTCCGCGCGGCCGACCGGAACAACCCGAGCGCCCAGTCGATCGCGCTCATCCGCCTGTCGGAGGCGGGCGCGCTCTACCAGCTCGGCCGCTACGCCGAGGCGAAGACGCTCTACCAGGGCATCCAGGGCGCCGACCTCGCGGGGCTCGAGGGCCGCGCGATCGAGGGCCTCGCCTTCACGCTCGAGAGCCTCAACGACCTCGACGGCGCGATGGGGCGCTACCGGGAGCTCCAGAGCGCGCAGGGCGGCATCTACCGCGACCTCGCGCAGTTCTACCAGGCGCGGCTGATGGTTCGGCGCAACGACGAGGGGCGCGCGAAGGAGCTGCTCCACACGGTGATCGAGCGCGTGGGCCGGCCCGCCGCGAGCGACCCGACGGCGGCCTCGCAGACGGCGCTGCGCGACCAGTGCCTGACGCTCCTGCGCGACCTCGACCCGACCGACCCCGCGGTGGTGGCGGCCGAGCGCCAGCGCGAGGCGGGCGGCGGCGACTCCCACGGCCACGGCGGCGGCATGCCCGAAATCCCTGGCCTGCCCCCCGAAGTCCTGAAGATGCTCCGCGAGCGCGGCGGCGCCCCCCGCGGCGGCGGAAACTGACGTGACGCGACCGTGGCTCCTCGCGGCGCTCGCCTGCGCCGGCGCCTGCACGCCCGTCCGCTACGGCGGGGCCGGGCACTTCGAGCGCTCGGGGGCCCAGCCCGCCGTCCAGAGCGACCTCGCCGGCCTGCGCTGGCGCCTGCCGCTGGTGGCCTTCACCGACCTCGACCCGCGCTCCCGGACGCGCGCGACCCCGCTCTACGACCCGGCGACGGGCGTGGTGTACGCGGGCTCGCTCGACCGCGGCGTCTACGCGGTCCGCGCGGCCGACGGGGCGGTGCTCTGGCGCTTCCAGACGCTCGGCAACGTCGAGGGGACGCCCGCGCTCCGCGACGGGACGCTCTACGTCGGCTCGAGCGACGGCGCGCTCTACGCCCTCAACACCGCCGACGGCTCGATGCGCTGGCGCTTCGCCACGGTGGCTGAGATCGTTCACGCGCCCGTGGTCGACGGCGACGCGGTGTACGTGGTCAACGGCGACGACACGGTGTTCTCCGTCAACCGGGCCGACGGCGAGCAGCGCTGGCGCTACCGCCGCGAGCCGCCCGGGGGCATCACGGGCGGCGGCCACGCCGGGCTCCTCCACGCGCGGGGGAGGCTCTACACGGGCTTCTCCGACGGGCACATCGTCGCGCTCGACCCGCGCGACGGCGGGGTCGTCTGGGAGCGCGACACGGGCGTCGACAGCGAGGGGATGGACGGCGCCAACGAGGCCCACCGCACCATCGACGTCGACACCACGCCCGTCCTCACCGACGGCAACCTCTTCGCGGCGTCGTACACCGCCGGCCTCTACGCGCTCGACCCCGACAGCGGGAGCGTCCGGTGGCGCGTCGACCGGCTGCTCAACGTGTCGTCGATCGCAGAAGACGGAAGATACCTTTATGTCACCTCCGCGAGCTCGGGGCTGGTGAAGGTGTCGCCGGCCGACGGCGAGGTGATCTGGGCGCGCGACCTGGGCTCCCGGGCGCTGGCCGAGCCGGTGGCGCGGGGAGGGCTCCTGTTCGTGTCGTCGGCCGAGGCGGCGGTGTGGGTGCTCCGGGCCTCCGACGGCGAGGCGCTCGAAGGGATCGGCCTGGAAGGCGTCTCGGCGCCGCCGCTGGTGACCGCGAGCCATCTGTTCTTCCAGAGCAACCGCGGGGTGCTCCAGGCCTGGCGCTTCGCTCGCGCGGACGACTGACAGGGGTCAAGGGATCGGGGGGAAGCGGGGGCCGGCGCGGGGGCGCCAGGTCGCCGGTCGGCCGTGGGGTTCGGGACGGGCTGACGAGGCGCGGGGGCGCTGATCGTCGGGCCGCAGGGGACCCACGCAAACCCCTGGAACTATAGGGCGCCCGGTGCCTCGCCCACACCTTGAACACTTCGCATAAGATATATTCTGTCTACTCAACGCGGACCCCGGTTTGGGTGGGGTCTGGCGCGGCCTTCGGGGTTTGCGATCTGTCAACTCGACGGGGAGCCCCGGTCGCGCAGGTGGGTCCGGCCGCCGACCCAGCCCGCCTGATGAGCGCCGGGCCGCGCGCCGCGAACGCCTCATGGGGGGTGGCGCTGCCGGTAAGGCCCCGGGACGCCATCGCAGCCTCCGGCCGGCCAGGTGTTCCCACCGAGCCCGACTCCTTCTGCTCGACCACCCACCAAAACCCCCGAAACTCCGGCCACTCCCGCCGCCCTCCAGGCGCCCCCCTCGAAACCGACCGTCGGGTCGGTATTGTCACATACCGCCCGGTCGGGGCGAAATCTGTCCCCTCCCCGCATACCAACCCGCGGGACGGTTTCCTTTCGAACGCTCCACGGCCTGGGGACTCCCCTGTCGGAGCCCGCGCCCCGACCGTCCCTTCAGTTGACAGAATGTTGTGTTCTGGAAACTCCCGTCAGACCGACGGGGCGGCTTTGCGCCGGCGGGCGCTGGCGGTCGCGAGCTGGCCGCAGGCGGCCCCGATGTCCTTGCCCCCGCTGTAACGGCGGACGACGGGCACCCCGAGGCGCGCCAGGGCGTCGTGGAAGGTGGCCCGCTCCTCCTCGGTGGGCGGGCGGTACGGGAGGCCGGCGACGGGGTTCCACTCGATGAGGGAGAGCCGGGCGGGCATCACCTCGAGGAGCTTCGCGATGGCCGCGGCCTCCTCGGGCACGGTGTTGACCCCGCCCAGGAGCGCGTAGGCCAGCATCACCAGGTGCCCCGAGCGCTCGTAGAAGGTCCGCGCCGCCCGGATCACCTCCGCGATCGGGTACTTCCCCTCCATCGGCACCAGGGACCGGCGGACGGCCTCCCGCGCGCTCGTCACGCTGATCGCGAGGCGCACCCGGGTCTTGATCGACGCGAGGCGCTCGATGCCCGGCACGATGCCCACCGTGCACACCGTCACGTTGCGCCCGTCGACCGCCAGCCCGCACGGGTGCGAGATCACCGCGAGCGCCTTGAGCACGTTGTCGAGGTTGTGCATCGGCTCGCCCATCCCCTGGAAGACGACCCCGTGCACCCTGCCCTCCCCGCTCGCCCGCAGGTCGCGCGCGATCGCCCGCACCTGCTCGATGATCTCCCACGCCTCCAGGTTGCGCCGCAGGCCCATCGTGCCCGTCGCGCAGAAGGTGCAACCCATCGCGCAGCCCACCTGCGAGCTGACGCACACCGAGAAGCGCCCGGGCTTCTCCAGCGGGATCCGCACGGCCTCCACCTCGGCGCCGTCGAAGCACTTCAACAAGTACTTCACGAAGGGGTCCTCGGCCGAGGCGCGGCGCTCGACCACCTCCATCCGCCCGACGGGCACCCGCGCGAGCGCCCCGTCGCGCACGGCGGCCCGCACCTGCTGGACGCCGTCGAGCGTGTCGTGGCACCGCTGGACGACGTGGGCGTAGATCCGCCGGCACTCGGGGAGCGTGGCGCCGAGGGGCGCGAGGTGTTCGAAGAGGGTCTCGGGCGTCTCGCCCTGCATCACGGGGACGTCGGTCACG
This sequence comes from Polyangiales bacterium, assembly GCA_046351555.1. Lineage (GTDB taxonomy): Bacteria > Myxococcota_A > Polyangia > Polyangiales > CAISKJ01. The sequence goes on along the minus strand of JAXLYI010000014.1, from coordinate 140,198 downwards.
CGCGCGAGGATATCCGCCGCGCCGCGCGCCGCTACGGCCCGGTGCTCTGGTCGCGCACTTCGGGGCGGGCGGCGGCCGCCAGCACCTGGACGCCCGAGGTGGTGGCCACCAGCAGCGAGCGCGAGCCGGGAAAGGCGAAGTTCTCCAGGTAGTCGACCCGCACCGCGGCCACGCCGGCGGGCTCGCGGGAGGTGACCCGGCGCGACCCCACCCGGTGCACGTCGTTGGCGGAGTACACCTCCACCGACGCCGCGTCGGGCTGCGCGCGCCCGAGCGCCACGTCGGGGAAGCCGTCGCGCGCGAGGTCGGGCATCAGCGCCGCCGAGAGCGCGAAGGTCATCCCCTCGCCCGGCTCCACCGCGGTCACCGCCCGCAGCTCGCGGCCGTCCTCCCCGGAGAGGAGCCGCACGCGCCCCTCCGCGGTGTTGCCCACCGAGAGGTCGGCGCGGCCGTCGCCGTTGAGGTCGGGCCCGAGCGCCAGCGTCTGCGTCGACGCGCTCTCGAAGCACCGCGGCGAGGGCCAGCGGATCTCGCCCGTCGCGCCCGAGAGCAGCGTGACGCAGCGGTGCCCGTCGCGCAGGAGCCCCACGGCGATGTCGGGCGTCCCGTCGCGGTCGGCGTCGGGGCCCACCGCGAGGCCGTAGTCCTTGGGCGGCGCCGGCGCGAACCCGCTCACCGTCCGCCACACCACCCGCCCCGAGCGAGCGCCCACCGCCACCAGCGCGCCCCCCTCGCCCTGCGGCTGCGCGTACACCACCACGACGGGCTCCGCGCGCCGACGCTCCTGCCGGGTGAGCCCGCCCACCACCGCGAGCGCGCCGGCGATGGTGGTCCGGCGCCCCGCCCGGAGGTTGCGCGAGCCGACCACCACCACGCCCTCGCCCCGCACGTCCACCGCGGCCACGTCGGGGCGGTCGTCGCCGTCGACGTCGGGGATGAGCGCGAGGTCGGCGCCGTCACAGCGCGTCGCCACCGAGGCCGCGCGCAGCCCGGCCGGGTCGAGGCCGCCCGCGTGGAGGTACACCGCCGCGCTCGTGCAGCTCGCAAAACCCTTCACCGCCGCACGATCCGGCGCGGCCGCGGCCACCACGTGGCGGACGAACTGCAGCGCCGCGTCGTTGGCGAGCCCCTCGGGCAGCGGCACCGTGAGCTGGACGCCGAACTCCGCCGCCGCCTGCGCCTCGGGCCGCGGCGCGTTGGGGTCCGCGGGCGCCTCGGGCTCCGCGTCGGGGTCGTCGGCGTGCTCCACCGCGCCATCGCCCGCGGGCTGCGTCGGTCGGGGCGGGCGACGGTCGTTGTGGTCGCGCGGCGGGGGCGGGGGGGAAGCGTCCGTGCCCGAGAGCTGCCAGCCGCCCCACGCGAGCCCGCCCGTGACCGCCGCCACCCCGAGGAAGGCCGCGTAGGGGTTGATCGCCTTCGGGCGCCGCATGATCGGGGCGCGCGTCCGGTCGATGGTGTCGGCCGTCAGCGAGGTGTGGACCTGCGACTCGCGAACAGGCGCGGAGGGCGTCGCGGAAGGCGTTCCTGCGGGCGCTCCGGGGGCCGCGGCGCCGGTACTCGCGGGCGCGTCGAGGTGCGCGAGCGCCGCGGTCGGGTCGGGCGGCGCGACGGCGGGAACCGCGGCCGTCGGGGGCGGCGGGAGCATCGGCCCGGGGATGGACGGCTGCGCGGCGGGGGCGCCTTGCGTGGGCCCGACCACCGTGTGGAAGTCGAGCTCGGGCAGCGCCTCGGACGGCGGCGGCGCGACGAGCGGCGGCGCGTCGTCGAGGCGGACCTCGAAATCCGTCGCGGGCGTGTGCTCGGCCTTCATCCCCGAGATCAGCGCGTCGAGGTCGTCGCCGCCCACCTCCACCGCCTGGCCGCGCGCGAGGCCCGCCACCTGGAGCCGCGCCGGCGTGGGCTTCGCCGACACCCGCGCGACCTGCGACTCCCGCACCGTCTTCACCGCCACCGAGAGAAGCAGGCAGAGCGACTCGGCGTCGGGCGGCCGGTCGCCCGCGCGCTTCGCGAGACACTGCCGCACCACGTCCGCGATCGCGCCGGGCACGCGCGCATCGAGGGCCGCGGGCTCCTCGCCGAGCACCGACGCGATCACCTCGAGCGGGCTCTCCCCGTCGAACGGAGGCGACGCCACCAGCGCTTCGTGCAGCACCACGCCCATCGACCACACGTCGGTCTCCGGCAGCGTCGGCTCGCCGCGGCACTGCTCGGGGGCCATGTGGTGGGCCGAGCCGTACACCCGCCCTCGCCCGCCCCCCGCGCGCCGCGCCACCGCGCGGAGGAGCGCGCCCACCAGCCCGTCGGGCAGCAGCCGCCCGCGCAGCACGCCCGCCGCGTCGCGGTCGAGGACGACCTCCGCGGAGGTGATCCCGCCGTGCGTGAGACCCCGCTCGTGGAGCGCGCTGAGCCCCTGGAGCGCGTCGCACACCACCGTCGCGGCCTCGCCGTAGCCGAGCGCGCCGACGCCCTCCAGCCGGGCCGCCAGCGTCTCGCCCGCGACCGCGCCGCACGCGACGAAGGCGCCGCCCTGCTCGTCGACGCCCACCGCGTCGATCGCGACGAGCCGCGGGTGCGCGACGCCCTGCACCATCGGCGCTTCGGCCATCAGCCCCCGCGCCACCGCCGCGTCCGCCGCTACCTCCGGGAAGTAGAACAGCGTGACCGGCGCCCCCTGCGCGTCGCGCGCGGCCCAGGCCTCCGGCGCGGACCCGAACGGCACGCGGCGCTCGAGCTGGTAACGGCCCGCCACGCGGTCGCCGGGGTTGCCTGCCGTCGGGGCGGTCATCGGCAGGGGACCCTACCAAAGCGAGCCGACGTTTTGCACGAATTGGGCGTCAGCGAACCGAGAGCGGCGGGAGCGCCACCTGCCCGCCGCTGGCCGTGACGCCCGCAGGCGCGCCGCCGCCCGCGGAGATGACCGGAGACGGCACGACGGGGTTGCCCGTGGGGACGGACGACCCGCCCGGCCCGAGGCCGCCCAACGCGCGGATGAGGGGCTGCGGGCGCATCGCCATCCCGCCGTCGCCGTACGTCCGCGCGCCGCCCCAGCCCGCGTACCCGGGGAGGACGGGGGCGCCGGGCAGTTCGACGACGGCCGGCGGCGTGGCGACGGCGCGCTCCCACCCGGGCCGCGCGGTGACGGTCACGCGGGCGAGGAGCGTCCGCGCTTGCGGGCGACGCGCGGGCACGGCAGACGGAGGGGCGGCGGGGACGGTGCTGTACCCCGCGCGCGGCTGGAAGCGCCCGTCCGCGAGGACGAGCGTGGCGCCGTTGTCGCCGTCACGGATGACGCCGACCGAGCGCCCGCCGGCCGTGGGGGCCTCGTCCGCGGGGACGCCGGCCGCGGCGACCGCGGTGACGAGCGCGCGCGGGACGGGCTCGAGCGTCGCAGGCGGGTCGCACGCGGGCGGGCGCTGCGAGAGGTCGAGCGCGACGGGCGTGCGGGGCTCGTCGAACGGCGCCCGCGCGAGGAGGGTGCGCGCGTCGAGGAGCGCCTGCGCCGGGAGCGCGGGGCCCGTGGGGAGCGGTGCGGTGGCGGGGAAGAGCGAGAAGGCCGCGGGGCCGGTGACGGTGCGGGCCTGGAGGCCGGGGCCCTGGAGGGAGGTTCCGTTGCAATAGGCGAAGGGGGCGGCGGGGGCGGCGCCGAGGGGCGCGAGCGGCGACCAGCCGACCCACGAGCCGCCCGCGCGCCACTCGACCCAAGCGGGCGAGAACGTCGAGCCCGGCACCCACGCCCACACGCCCTCCACCTGCGCCCAGCGCCCGTAGTGAAACGGGATCTGCCCCCACGCGTAGTCGCTCTGCCAGTACCACCCGTCGCCGCTCGCGACCCACGCGCCGCGCGTGAGGTACGGGACGAAGTTGTTGGTGTAGGCCTGGAAGGGGACCCACACCCTGCCGTACGCGACGCTCTCCTCCCAGCGCCCATGGGCCGAGAGCGAGGCGAGCGCCGCGGGGTCGAGGCGGTCGAGCGTCGGCGGCGAGAGAACCACCGTCGGGCGCGCGCCGGGGTTGGCGCCGTCGGCGATCGCGCGCTCGGCGATGCCGACCTCCGTGCGGGTGGTGACCGTGACGACCGTCCGCTGGGGCGCGACACAGGCCACGGCGAGGGCGGCCGACGCGAGCGTGAGGGGGCGCATGGGCCGACGTTACACCCGTCGGCGCCGCGCGGGCAGTCGTCAGAGCACGTTGGCGACGCCGCGCAGGGTGGCGCCGGCCTGGAGGTCGATCACGTCGCCGTGGCCCGGGAAGGCGCGGGCGAGCTTCGCGGTGTCGGCGAGGCGGAGGAGGTTGGCCTGGAAGGCCGACTTCTCCTTCACGAGGAACCACTTCGCCACGTTGGTGACCTTCGGGCCCCCGGTGGAGCCGAGGGTCTTCATCACCCAGCCCTGGAAGCCGGGGAGGTCGGGCTGGTTGAAGAGCACGTCGTTGAACACCAGCGACGCGCGCTCGCCCGAGGTGACGGTCATCACGCCCTCGGCCTGCGCGACGCCGTCGAGCGTGTCGAGGCGAACGGTGTCGTCGCCCTGGAAGACGCCGTAGTCGCCGTCGACCTCGAGCACCTCGCGGACCTTCTTCGTGGCGCCCGCCGGGCAGAGCACGCGCGCCTTCGGGAAGCGCTCGCGCCAGGCGTGGGCGTCGAGGCGGTGGAAGCCGTTGGGCACCAGGATCACCGCGACCTCGCCCCATTCCGTGATCGCCTTCATCGAGAGCTCGTCGACGCAGACGGCGTTGTGCACCACGACGCGGCCGTCGCGGAGCTTCGCGAGCGTCATGCGGCGGCGCAGCGGCATGTTGGGGATGTCGCCGACGACGGACCAGAGGTTGTCTTCGTGCTTGTCGATCGGGTCGTGGGGGTCGACCGTCCAGGGGCGCGGCGTGGCCATGGCGTTACCTCTTGCGGGGGCGCTTCTTCTCGGGGGCGGCGGGGGCGGGGTCGTTGTTCACGCCCGGGTAGTCGACGGTGGCGAGGAGCTCGTCGCGGCGGCCGGCGACCGCGTGGTCGAGCGCGGCGAGCGCCTCGGCGCGCTGGTCGTAGAGCCTGCGGTGCGGGCGCTTGCGCTTCGCGTCGCTGAGCAGCGCGTAGGTGACCCACGGGAACACCGCGGTCACGTCGGCGTGGACGTACATCGAGCGGCCGACGCCCTCGGGCGAGACCTTGCCCCAGGTGTGCCCCTCGCCCGCCGGGCACGACGAGAGCGCGCCGTTGTCGACCGGGTCGACGCAGAACTGCACGTCGATGTCGAAGCCCTCCGTGGGGACGCCGAGGATCTGGTCGAGGAGGGGCTCGCCCTGGAGGGTGTAGTTCTTGGGGACGCCGCCGCCGAGGATGAAGACGGCCATCTTCTTCTTCAGCCCGCGGAGGCACCAGTGCTGCGTGGCGCCCATCTCGTAGACGTCGTCGTTGACGTCGAGCTCGAGCTTGAAGGTGTCGGGGAAGAGCCGCTTCAGCTTGACGATGTTGAGGAAGATCGACCCGTCCTGCACCGCGCCGACGAAGATGGGGACCGCGCGCCGGTAGCACGTGGCGAGGAGCGACGGCTGCTTCACGCCGAGCGCGTCTTCGATGGACGCGATGGCCTCGCCGAGCAGGTAGTGGAGCTCGGGGGTGGTCATCTTCTTCTGGAACTGCGGCTGCCGCAGGATCGCCGAGAAGAGCTTGTCGGTCTCGAGGAGCGTCTCCTCCCAGAAGCCGAGGTCGTAGATGCGGATGATGCGCGCGAGGCGCAGCGCGAGGTCGCCCGCGTTGGGGTCGATCTCGCGGATGCGGTGCCCGATGATGCGGTGGGCGTCGTGGTAGAGGTTGGCGCCGGTGGTGGTGAGGCAGTCGACGAGCCCGCGCTCGATCAGCGGGATGAGGCACGACTGGTGGAGCCCCGCGGGGGTCATCGCGCCGGAGAGCGTGAGGAAGGTCGCGTAGTCCTCCTCCACCGCGCGGGCCATGAGCTCGAAGGCCGTCCGCTCCTGCCGCCCGACGAAGGCCGGGAAGCGCGTGCGCATCAGCTCCTCGGGCGACTCGCGGCCGGTGATGCCGCCCATCGCCACCTCGCGGGTGTGTTCGAACTCCCCGCGCAGCGCCTGGGCGCCTTCGACCGGCGCCTCCTCGGGGGAGAAGTCCTGCTCGGCGGTGACGCCCTTCGCAGCCTTCGGGGCGGCCGCTTCCTTCTTCTTGTCCTTCTTCTTGCCCATCGGCGTGGGCGTATCGCCCGGGAGGCGCCGGGCGGTCAAGGGGAGACGCCGCTTCCCCGGGCGCCGCCGTCGGTGGTACGAATCGCGCTCTCATGGCCGCGAAGCTCACGGCGTGCGTGTTCGGGCGCGTCTTCACCTTCGGCTCCGTCAAGGAGGTGATGAACAAGGCCAACGAGCTCCGCTCGGGGGACGTGCAGGCGGGCCTCGCAGCCGAGAGCGACCGCGAGCGCGTGGCGGCGAAGCGCGTCCTCTCGCAGCTCACCCTCGACGAGCTCTACGAGCACCCGAGCGCCCCCTACGAGCAGGACGAGATCACCCGGCTCTGCCAGGACGCGTGCGACCACGGCGCGCGCCGACGCCTCAAGAACCGCTCGCTCGGTGAAGTGCGCGACTGGGTGGTCGACACCCGCACGCGCGGCGAGGACCTCCTCGCGGTGTCGCCGGGGCTCACGCCCGAGATGATCGCGGGCGTCACCAAGCTGATGTCCAACATGGACCTGGTGGTGGCGGCGCGGAAGATCCGCGTGGCGGTGAAGTGCAACAACACCCTCGGGCTCGCGGGGCGCATCGCGTCGCGGCTCCAGCCCAACCATCCCCGCGACTCGGTGGAGGGCATCCTCGCGGTGGTGCTCGAAGGGCTCTCCTACGGCAACGGCGACGCGGTGATCGGGGTGAACCCCAGCACCGAGACGCCCGAGTCCACCGCGGAGATTCTCACGCGCACGAAGGCGCTGATGAACGCGCTCGGCGTCCCGACGCAGAACTGCGTCCTCTCGCACGTCACCATCCAGATGGAGGCGATGCGTCGGGGCGCGCCGCTCGACCTGTGCTTCCAGTCGATCGCGGGCTCGGAGGGGGCCAACCGGAACTTCGGCGTCTCCGTCGCGCTGCTCGACGAGGCGTACGCGATGACGCGCGAGCGCGGGACGGCGAAGGGGCCCAACGTGATGTACTTCGAGACGGGCCAGGGGACGGCCCTCTCGGCCAACGCGCACCACGGCACCGACCAGCTCACGATGGAGGCCCGCGCCTACGGGCTCGCGCGGCGGTACAAGCCCTTCCTGGTGAACTCCGTGGTGGGCTTCATCGGGCCCGAGTACCTCTACGACGGGAAGCAGATCATCCGGGCGGGCCTCGAAGACCACTTCATGGGCAAGTGGAGCGGCGTCTCCATGGGCTGCGACGCGTGCTTCACCAACCACGCCGAGTGCGACCAGAACGACGTGGAGAACCTCGAGATGCTCCTCGCCTCGGCGGGGGTGAACTACCTCATGGGGATCCCCGTCGGCGACGACGTGATGCTCAACTACGAGACCACGTCCTTCCACAACAACGCGGCGCTCCGCGAGACGTACGGGCTGCGGCCTGCGCCGGAGTTCGAGGCGTGGATGGAGAAGGTGGGGCTCTGGGCCGAGGGGGCGCTCACGGAGAAGGCCGGCGACCCGTCGCAGTTTCTCCGGCGCGACGAGGTGAAGCGGGCGGTGTTCGGCGACTCGTGGCGGGGGATGCGGGAGGCGACGGCGTGAAGGTCGACGACGCCACGATGGAGGCGATCATGGCCGCGGTGGTCCGCCGGCTCGCCGCCGAGGTGGAGGAGGCGGCGCCGGGCTCGACCACGAAGGGATGCGGCGGCGCCGAGGGCCACGCGTGCACGGCCGACCCGCGTCCGGTTCACTCCGTCGACGCGCCGATCTACGAAGCGGCGCTGCCGAAGCTCGTCGCACTCACGCCGTCGCTCGTCGCGGTGGGCAGGGCGGGCAACCGCTTCAAGACCGACCTCTCGCTGCGCATCCGCGAGGGCCAGGCCGACGCGCGCGACGCCGTCCACAGCGAGGTCGACCCTGCGTGGGCGAAGGCCAACGACTGCATCCCCCTGCAAACAAAGGCGCGCGACCGCCACGAGTACCTGCTGTACCCCAACCAGGGGCGACGTCTCGATGCGCCTTCGCGGGCCGCGGTGGAGGGCTTCGCGGGCTCGAAGCCCGACGTGCAGATCATCGTCGGCGACGGCCTCTCGCCCAACGCCATCACGGTGAACGGCGCGGCCACGCTCGCGGCGATGCGGCGCGCGTTCGCGACGCGGGGCTGGCGGACCGGGGCGACCTTCTTCGTGAAGTTCGCGCGCATCGGCGTGGCGGATGAGATCGGCGTGGCGACGGGCGCGCGGGCGACGGTGATCCTCGTCGGCGAGCGGCCCGGGCTCGGCACCGGCGACTCGCTCTCGGTGTACCTCGCGGTGAACCCCAAGCTCGACCAGGACAACGCGGAGAAGAACTGCATCTCCAACGTCCGCCCGATCGGGATCGCCCCGAGCGAGGCCGCCTCCCTCTCCGTCACCATCCTCGACCGGAGCTTCGAACGCGGCTGCGGGGGCGTCGCCCTCGGGGTCGGCTGGGGCCGCCAATGACCGTCGAACTCACCCGCATTCCGCCGAAGATTCTGGCCTGTCGGCGCCTCCCGCATGCCGAAGTCCGGTTGTGCCGAGCTCTCGGACTTCCAGAGTCCGTGACTGGCCAGTCGCTCGCCCTCATCACGTGCGACCAGGACGACTCGCTCTACGCGGCGCTCGACCACGCGACGAAGATCGCGGACGTGTCGGTGACCTACGCGCGGAGCTTCTACGCGGGGAGCGCGCACGCCTCGGGGCCGCTGTCGGGGGAGATCCTCGGGGTGCTCTCGGCCGACGAGCCCGAGAGCGTCGAGCGCGGTGTGGCCGCGGTGGAGTTCGCGCTGGAGCACCTGTTCGCGTTCTACTCGGTGGGCGGGGGTGGAGTGACGATGTTCCCGACGGTGATCGGGAGCGTCGGGCGCTACCTCGCCGCGGAGGCGAAGGTGCCCGTGGGGAGCGCGCTCGGGTACTTCATCGCGCCGCCGCTGGAGGCGATGGTGGGCGTCGACGCAGCGCTCAAGGCCGCGGACGTGTCGCTCGCGCGCTTCTTCGGGCCGCCGACGGAGACCAACTTCGGCGGGTGCTACGTGTCGGGCGCGCTCGACGCGGTCGAAGCCGCCGCGCGGGCCTTCACCGACGCGGTGGTCGACGTCGCCGACGCGCCGCTGCGCGCGCCGAAGCCGTGAGCGCCGCGGCCGAAGGTGGCGCCGGGCTCGCGCGGGTGCTGCGCCCGATCCACCTCTGGGCCATCGCCGTCGGCCTCGTCATCTCGGGCGACTACTTCGGGTGGAACTACGGCCTCGCCCACGGGGGACCCGTCGGCATGGGGATCGCGACCCTCGCGGTCACCGTGATGTACGTGTGCTTCATCTTCTCGTACACCGAGCTCTCCACCGCGATCCCGCACGCGGGCGGGCCCTTCGCCTACGCGCGCAGGGCCTTCGGGCCGTGGGGCGCGTACGTGGCGGGGGCGTCGACGCTGATGGAGTTCCTCTTCGCGCCGCCGGCCATCGCGCGGGCGATCGGGTCGTACGTGCATTTCCGCGCGCCGTCGCTCTCGGTGGACGCGGTGGCGGTGGGCGCGTTCGTGGTGTTCGGCGCGCTCAACGCGGCGGGCGTGTCGATCGCGGCCACCTTCGAACTCGTGGTGACGGCGCTCGCGACCTTCGAACTCGGGCTCTTCTTCGCGCTCACGGGGCCGCACGTGCGGGCCGAGCACCTCCTCGCGCAGCCCATGTTTCCCGAGGGGGCGGCGGGGGTGTTCGCGGCGATCCCCTTCGCGATCTGGTTCTACCTGGGGCTCGAGGGCGTGGCGATGAGCGCGGAGGAGGTGGTCGACCCGAAGCGCGACATCCCGAAGGGCTACCTCGCGGGCATCGCGACGCTGGTCACCCTCGCGTTGGGCACGCTGGTGTGCACGTCGGGCGTGATGCCCTGGCGCGAGCTCGTGCGCGACGATTCTCCCCTGCCCCGGGCTCTCTCGCGCGTGCTGTCGCCGGGCCATCCCATGACGCACCTGATGGTGTACCTCGGGCTGCTCGGGCTCATCGCGTCGTTCCACGGGATCGTGATGGGGTGCTCGCGGCAGGTGTACGCGCTCGGCCGCGAGGGGATGCTGCCGCGCGCGTTCGGCGAGCTCAACGTGCGGCGGAAGACGCCCGTCCCGGCGATCGCGGCGACGGTGCTCATCGGCGGCGCGGCGACGCTCTCGGGGAAGACCGACGCGCTCATCACGCTGTCGGTGCTCGGCGCGGTGGGCGTGTACCTCGTGAGCATGGCGGCGATGATCAAGCTGCGCGCGAGCGAGCCCGACCTGGAGCGCCCGTACCGCGCGCCGGGGTTCCCGTGGGCGCCGCGCGTGGCGATGGTGCTCGCGGCGGTGTCGGCGGTGTCGGTGGCCGTCGGGGCGCCGGCGGTGTTCGCGGCCTACGCGGCGGTGATGGCGGTCGGGGCGCTGGCGTGGCGCGCGACGCGGCGGGGGACGTAGTACGCTACGGACGTTCGAAGGCTGTCGGTCGCCACGCGCGCGTTCGCAGCGGTCTCCGTGATGGCCGCGCTCACGCTCGGGGTGGGCGCGAGTCGGCTCTGGGCTCGGATCCCCTCGGAGCGATCGTCCTGGGCTCGCCACGAGCTGGTGCTGCCAGCGTGCGAGTCGACGCAGAGGTGGCAGCGGGCCTTGCCGTCGCCGCCGCCTCTGTCGTTCGCAATGTTCAAGGACCCGCCGGGACCGCTGCAACCGATCCCGCCGCGCTCGTGCACGCCGGTGGATCTGGGTGGCGTGCAGTCGATTGAAATCGCGGCGTACAGTCCGATGCAATCGTTCGCACGCAGGTTGGATACCTCCGTCTATCTGCGCTCCGACGGTCGGTACGAGGGGGGAGCGTTCGGCGAGGGCGGCTGCTTCGACCAGGACGCCGCGGGCGATGTCGTACGGTTCGTTCGCGCGCGCTCCATCGCATTCGGTGATCCAGAGCATCCGCTGCGACCTGCCGTCTCCGCGTGCCTGCGTGTGCGATGGCGCAGCGAGAGCGCGGACGTCGTCGAGTGCCGCGTGTACGACCACACCTGGGAGGACGTCCGTGCGCGCTTCCTCGCGCGGAGCCCGAGCGATGCGACGCACGCGCTGCGGGCGATCTGCGACGCGCCCGACGCGCCCGTGATTGCCTACGCGCACCAGTACGACTGGTCCCACGAGGCCCTGCGCGTCGAGGGGGCGGTGCGCGCGGATGGCACGTACTATTTGTCCAGCCAGAAGTTCGAGAACGGCGGGGTCTTTCGAATGGTGCGCGCTGGGCGCTTCGACCGAACGCAGGTGCGTCTGGCTGCGGAGTGGCTCGCCGCGCACGGCTGGGAGGGCCTCTCCGTCGAGCGGATCGCGAACAGTCCCCGGTCGGCGGCGGCTCTTCACTACGACGCCGCAATGACGACCCTGTTCGGAAGCACCTTCTACCCGACGCCATAGACCGCCAGGCCCGGGTGGACGGCAGGGTGAGCGCACCCAAATAGCTTGAAATGCAGCCCCGCGGCGGGGTTTGTCGCTGGCGCTCCGGCACCCCGCGCTACGGAATGCAGGCGCCCCCTCCGGGGGCTTTCGAACCCTACCGCCCTGCGAAAGACCCTTCCGCCATCATCGAGCGCAACGCTTCTGGAGGGCGTTTCGTGCGATCTTTCATCGGTCTTCAAGCCCCCGGAGGGGGCGCTCGCATTCCGTAGCGCGGGGTGCCGGAGCGCCAGCGACAAACCCCGCCGCGGGCTGCATTTCAGGCGATCTTGGTGCGCTCGCCCTGGGGTGGGCGGAGTTGTTTTGCCCCAGCCGAAACATGACGGGAGTGCTGCCTCAGCGTGAAACCGACGGCCAGTTGGGTTCGATGCGGAGAGTATCGCAGTGAGGGCGCGGCGGCGTGGCGAGCGACGCGGCGGGGGTGACGGCGCGGACGCCTCACGGCACGCGAAGTGGCGCGCCGCAAGCGGCCTCTTGCAGTAGAGTCGGGACGTGTCCGAACCCGTCGACATCGACCTGAGGGCGTTGGAGACCGTCAGCTCCCTGTCCCACGCCAACCTCGCGAGCCTGCGCGAGGCCGCCGCGGTCGTGCTCGACCGGCTCCAACGGGGCGTGACGGCGGAGGCGGCGGCGCTCGTGGAGTCGACGCGCGCGCCGGCTCGCGACGCTCTTGTGCGGTGGCCCCGAGCCACGGCACAGATGCGCGACACCCACGCCAACGAGCTGAACGCGAGCGAGGACGGCGCCGCGGCCGTCGCCATCGCGATGGTCCCGGCGACGCACGGGTACCGCGTGGTCCGCAGGGCATTTCACGGCTCTGGCGCGGACTACCTGATGCGCGCGGCGGGGTCGGCGGACGATGACATCATCCGGTTGGAGGTGAGCGGGATCGGCGGCTCTTCGCATCCGCCGTCACGCCTCCGCGAGAAGGTCGACGAGCTCCGGGCGGGCGCGTTGCGGCGGCCAGGCGTCGCGGTGGTGGTCGCGTTTTCCACGAGGCCGCTCCGCATCCTGACGGAGTACGTGCCGTGAGCGACGTCCTCGAAGACTCCCGTCTGGTTGAGAGCGACGACGCCGCGTCCGCTGCGGAACGCCTCGAGCGAGAGGGCGACCTCCCTTCCGCGCGTGCGCTCTACGCGACCGCGTCCGCACGCACGGCCGCGGTGGCGCTCGAAGTGACCGGCCTCCCGAGGACGCGCTCGATCCTGGCGGTGTCGGCGGTGTGCCTCGCGGCGCGCGCGGGCCGCTACGACCGCGCGGTGGACCTCGCGGAGCGATTCCTCGCCGAGCCGGGTGCGCTCTCCCGTGACGGCGTCGCCGAGCTGCACGAGCTCCTGGCGAACTACCGAATGACGTTGGAGCGCGGGCGAACCCCGGCGGCGCCACCGGCTTCGCGCATCCGCCGCACGAGGCCGCTGGGGCGGCCGCGCGCACGAAGCGCTTCGTGACCCGGCGCGGTGACGGCGCGGGCGCCTCACGGCACGAGCGTGCAGTGGTCGCGAACGAGCCCGTGCGCTCATGCGCAGCGGTTTGCCGCCCGCGTGTTGCGCGTTGGGTTGCTGGCTCGAGTGCGGGTGTGGGGTCAGCCCTTCTTCCCCCTCCCCTTCGCGGCCTTCTCCTGGCCCTCCGCGGTCATCGCGAACGCGCGCGTCATCGTCTTGATGTTCTTCACCCGCCGGAAGCGAAGCGCCGACCAGTCGTCGTCGATCGCCACCTGCCGCACCGGCTCGAAGCCCGCCTCGCCCATCGCCCCCCACCCCGTGTCGCGGTTGAACTCGCAGCGGTGGCGCTTCGACGTCCCCTTCGGGTACGCCACCCACACCACCGGGTCGTCGCCGCCGAGCCCCGACGCGGCGCGGGCGTGCGCCTCCACCTCCGCCAGCGTCGTCGCCAGCGCGAGGAAGAAGCCCGTGTCGGCCTTCGGCGCGTTCGTCGCGGCGTGGGCTGCGTCGAGCGCGGCGACGTGCTCCGCCATCGCGCCGTAGGTGTCGACCACCGCCACGCGGAGGCCGTCCTTCAGGTTGAGCTTCTTCCACAGCGCCGCGCTCGCGTCGGTCATGAACCGTCGCGTACACCCGCGGCCGTCGCCTGTCACCTTCGCGGCAGCGCCCTCGCGGTGTAAGCGTCGCTCCGCGGAGGCGTACCCGGCGGCATGATGCATCTGGTGGTCGCGGCGGTGCTGGAGGGCGTGTGCGGCGACGCCCAGCGGACGACCTCGTTCGACGGTCCCCTCGGTATTGCCGTGGCGAACGAGGGCCTCGTCGCCGTAGGCCGCGACGGCGGGCAGCCCACCGCGTACGCCCTCGACCCGACGGGCCGACCCACGGCGCGGCGCGCGCTGGAGGGGGCGAACTACGCCAACGACGCCGTCATCGCGGGCGAGCTCGTCGTCACGCGCGGTGACGGGCTGCGGGGCTACGCGCGCGACACCGGCGCCCTGCGCTGGCACGTCTACCTCCCCGAGGCGACCACCGAGGAGAACGACGTCCTCGTCGCCTACGACCCGCAGCACCGCGAGCTCGGCGTGGTGTGGGCGCGGTCGTACCTCGTCTCGCCCGACCGGCCCGGGTACGCCTACACCGCGCTCCATTTCGCGCGCCTCGGGCTCGACGGGCGCTGGATCGACCCGCGCCCCGTCGACCTCACCCCGCGCGACCCGCGGCGCGCCGCGACGCTCGGTCACGAGCCCGCGATGGGCCTGCTCCACTGGACGGGCCGCGCGTACCGCCTGGCGTGGTGGCAGAGCACCGACGGCACCGCCGATCACGGCGCGTTGCGGCTCGGCGAGGTGACGCGCGCGGGCGCCCTCGCCGGGCGCGTCGTCGCCGAGGGCAACGCGTACAGCTTCCGCCATGCCGACGGGCCCGTGGGGACGGCGATCGTGTGGGCCACGGCGCGCGGATCGGGCGGCGCCGACACCCACGTGCTGCTCCCGGGGCGGTCGTCGCGGCCCGCCCGGGTCGTCGGCGGCGAAGGGCCCATGCACATCGTCTGGCGCCGCGGCGCGTTCTTCGTCGCGTGGGACCACGAGGTCGCCCCCGGGGAGCGCGGCCCCCGCAGCGCGCTGCGCCTCGCGCACCTCGACGCGCGCGGCCAGCTCCGCGACGTGCGGGAGGCGCCGCTCGACCTCGGCGCCGACGAGTGGTCGTACACCCGCGGGGTGTTCGCGACGCCGTGCGGGCTCGTGGTGCTCACCCACGCGATGGCGGCGCAGCGGTCGCGGCCCTGGCTCTGGTTCGTCCCCTGAGCGTCGCGCGCCGCGCGTCACTCACCGAAGCGCCGTCGACTCGCCGAGGTGCTGGTGGCCGAGCCGGACCGAGATGCGCGGGTGCGCCGCGACCAGCGCCCGCAGCCGGCGGAGGCTCTCGACGTTGCGCGCCCGGTCGCGGGTGAAGTCGCCGGGCTCGACGCCGTTGGCCCAGCCCCACGCCGTGTGGCAGGTGTCGCCCGCGAAGAGCACGGGGCCCGTGGTGGTCCGCGCGAGGTACGCGGTGCTCCCCGCGGTGTGGCCCGGCACCCACAGCGCGAAGAGCGAGCCGTCGCCGAAGACGTCCACCACGCCTTCGAAGCGCCCGCCCGGGTCGCGGGCGAAGCGCCACTCCTGGATCGCCGCGTGCCCAGCGAGCTCGCGGTCGGTGGTCCCCTTCACGAACGCGTTGAGGAAGAAGCGCTGCGAGGTCTCACCGGGGCCCGCGTAGAGGGCCGTCCCGCGGGGGATGTCGGGCATCCCGGAGACGTGGTCGAGGTGGAGGTGCGTGAGGAAGACGCCCGCGAGCGGCCCCTCCGCGGCCACCACGGAGGCCGTGTCGCGGCGGACGTGGAGGTACTCGGCGTGCATCGCGTCGGCCACGGCACCACGGATCGCCGCGTGGGAGGGGTCGTCGCGCAGCGCCCGCTCGACGCCCGTGTCGATGAGGAAGCGCCCGCGCGTCGGGTGGCGGACGACGTGGAGGTAGATCTCGATCGGCTCCAAGCCGTCGCGCAGGCCGGCGGCGCGGGCTGTGGGGTGGCCGAGGTTGATCAGGCCGCTCCGGTCGACCTTCCAGTCGGCGGAGACCACCGACTCCACCGTGAGCGGGCCGGGCTGGTCGATGAGCGCGTCCATGGTGGACGACGAGGCCGGGCGGCCGAGGTCGGAGGGCCGCGTCGGGTGGTCGCTGGCGCGGACGCCGACCGCGACGAAGAGGCCGAGCGCCGCGGCGAGGCCAGCGGCGACGAGGGAGGAGCGCTTCAGAAACGTCTTGGTGCGAGGTGTCATGGGCCGAAGGATAGGTATCCACGGACGGATGAAAACCGGCGAAGCGTGCATGGTACCATGCGCCTGTGGATACCCCGCCCGAGCTCTCCTGGGACGACATCCGGCTCTTCCTCGCGGTGGTGGAGGGCGGGAGCCTCTCGGCCGCGGCTCGCTCGCTCCGCGTCGCGCAGCCCACGGTGAGCCGTCGGGTTGCGGAGCTGGAGGGTCGACTCGCCGAGCCGCTCTTCGCGCGCAACGTCGAGGGCGCGAGCCTCACGCCCTTCGGCGAGCGCCTGGTCGAGCCCGCGCGGCGCATGGCCGAGGCCGCGGGCGAGCTCGCGCGCCTCGCGGAGAAGACCGACGCGACGCCGGAGGGCGTGGTTCGTGTCACCGCGGCGCCGGGGCTCGCGTACGACTTCCTCGTCCCCTTCGCGGCGGCGCTGCGCGGGGAGTTGCCGGGCGTTCGGCTGGAGGTGATCTCGACCCTCGCATACCTCGACCTCGCGCGCCGCGAGGCCGACCTCGCGCTCCGCTTCTCCGACCGACGGACGAAGGAGCACCTCTGCCTCGCCGAGCTCTCCGTCGAGGTGGGCGCCTTCGCGTCGCCCTCGTACGCGAAGCGTCTGCCGAAGGGCTACGGGCTGCGCGACGTCGACTGGATCGGCTGGTCGGCCGACCTCGCCCACCTCTCGCCCAACCCCGAGCTCGCGAAGATGATCCCCGGGTTTCGTCCCGCGTTCGCGTCGAACGACGTGGTGATGCAGCACCGCGCGGCGGAGGAGGGCCTCGGGGCGATCGTGCTCGGGCGCTTCGAACACCGCTTCGCCCGGCGCCGCCTCGTCGAGCTCGAACTCGACCTGCGCCCCTTTCGCGGGCACCTCCAGCTCCTCTGCGTCCGCGGCGCGCTGGCCATTCCGCGCGTGCGGGCCGTGGCCGACCGGCTCGTCGTCGAGCTCCAGAAGGTCCGCTCGACCCCGCGGGCGTGAGTCACCGACGGAGGAGCGCGGCGGCGGCGCCGAGGCCCAGCGCGACGCCCCACGCGAGCCATCCGAGCTTCGCGCCGAAGGGCGCCTCGCCGGTGGGGAGCGGGAAGGTCACCGTCCGCACGTCGCCCGACTCCGCGTCGACCAGCAGGACGCCGCTCACGTCGAAGGCCACGCGGTATTCGAGCAGTTGCCGTCGCGTGGCGGGCGTGTCGAGGCGAGGCGCGAGGCGGCCCGTCTTCACCTCGGCGACGAAGCGTCGGTCGTCGCGCTCGACCACGTAGTCCGCGCGGAGGGCGACGTCGAGCGGGTCGCCGTCGACGTCGAGGCCGTAGCGCGCGGTCACCTGTCGCCCGACCACCGCGTAGCCGAGCCCGGTGAGCAGCGCCTCCGCGCGGACCTCCCCCGCAGCCCCGCGCTCGCGTCGTCGGCGAAGTTCGCGACGTCGCCCGGCGCGCACGGCCACGCCGCGGAGCACCGCGAGGAGGGCCACGAGCGCCGCGAGGAGCGTGAGGTGTTCGGGCGTGACGTCGCGGATGTCCACGCGGGCTGGCGAAGGTAACGAGAAGCCGTCGCGCGAGGCCAGTTCTCGGCCGGGCGGCGCGTGGCGTACCCTCCGCGCGCATGGACCGAACCACCGCGCTGGTCAACGCCGACGTCCGCACCATGGACCGCGCCCGGCGGCGCGCGGGGGCCGTCGCGTGGCGTGGCGACACCCTCGTCGCGGTCGGCGATCGCGGGGACGTTCTTCGCGCGGCGGGGCCCGACGTCGACGTGCGTGACGCGGGCGGCGCGACGGTGCTCCCGGGCTTCCTCGACGCGCACCATCACCCGAGCCTCGTCGCGCTCTACGGCGCGCAGGCGCGGCTCGTTCCGCCGACCGTCACCGACATCCCGAGCCTCCAGCGCGCGCTCGCCGAGGCCGCGCGGGGCCTCGCGCCTGGGGAATGGCTCGTGGCCCTCGACTGGGACGACAGCCTCCTCGCCGAGCGCCGCGCGCCCACCGCCGACGAGCTCGACGAGGCCGCGCCGGGGCGCCCCGTGCTGGCGATCCACTACAGTTGCCACCGGGCCGTCGCCGGCCGCCGCGCGCTCGCCCTCGCCGAGCTCGACGACCGAAGCCCCGACCCGCCCGGCGGCACCCTCTCGCGCGACCGCCGCGGGCGCCTCACCGGGCTCCTCATCGAGCGCGCCATGCACCGCGTCGAGGCCATCGCCCGCGCGGCCCTCCTCGCGCGCGACGCGGACGCGATCGTCGGTCGACTCGGCGCTCACCACGACGCGCTCCTCGCCGCGGGGATCACCCGCGTGGTCGACGCCACCGTCCCGCTCGACCTCGTCTCGCTCTACCGCGAGGCGCAGCGGCGGGGTGCGCTCCGCGTGCCAACCGTGATGTTTCCGACGGCGACCTCGGGCTACCTCGACGAGCCCTGGGAGGCGCTCGACGGCGCGCCCACCGGCGAGCGCGACGGGCTGCTGGAGGTGGGCGCGGTGAAGCTCGTCCTCGACGGCGCGCCCGTCTGCGCGATGTGCCTCCGCGTCGGCCAGAGCCTCGCGGTGGTGGCCCGCGCGTGGTCGCTGGCGATGCGCGAGCGCTCGCTCGACGCGGTGCGCGCGACGCTCTCCGTCCGGCCGCGGTTCGGGCTCGACGGGCGCGTCCGCTCGGGCATCGCGCTCTACGCCCCCGACGCCGCCGAGCGGATCGTGAAGGGGGCCGTGGAGCGCGGCTTCGCGGTGGCCGCCCACGCGGTGGGGAACGACGCGATCGAGACCGCCCTCGGGGCGTACCAGGTCGCTGGCCCAACGCTCGGTCGTGCCGGGCGCCCGCGCATCGAGCACGGCGCCTTCCCGACGCGCGAGCAGATCGAGCGGATCGCGGGCGCGGGCGTCGCGGTGGTCGCGCAGCCGGGCTTCGTCGCGCTGCCGGCCTTCGGGAGCGCACCGGCCATCCCGGGCATCCCGTTCATGCCGCTGCGGAGCCTGCTCGACGCGGGCGTGCTGGTGGCGGGGAGTTCGGACCACCCGGTGGCGGGCTTCGACCCGCTCGACGGCGTGCGGACCGCGGTGCGGCGCGTCAACGCGAAGGGTCGCGTCGCCGAGCCCGACGAGCGCATCACGCTCGATGAGGCCCTCGCGCTCTACACGCGATCGGCCGCGGACGCGTCGGGCTGCGGCGACCGCTGCGGCACGCTGGAGGCGGGCAAGCGGGCCGACCTCGTGGTGCTCAGCGGACCGCTCGCGCAGGAGGGCGACCTCGACGGGCTTCGCGTGGCGGAGACGGTGCTCGGCGGCGAGGTGGTGTTTCGCTCGAACTCCAACCCGTAAGGCAGTGGGTGTAGAGTCGCGGCCCGCTGCGATGCGCGACCCGTCCCCTCCCCTCGACCGACGCTCCTTCCTGCGCGGCGCCGTGCTGCTGGTGTGCGCGCCGCCGGTGTTCGCGGCGTGCGAGGGAGACGCGGTGACGCCCGCGCCCGACGCCGCGGCGCCGATGACGATGTGGCCCGTCCCCGAGGGCGCGGTGCTCTCGCCCGCCCGCTACGCGACGCTCTCGGCGCTGATGGACGCGCTCATCCCCGGGAGCGACATGGTCGCGGGCGCGCACCGGGCCCACGCAGCGTGGTACGTCGACCAGCTCCTCGGGGCCTTCCGCACCGACCCGCCGCGCATCTATGCCGGCGGGCCCTACTCGGGGCGCCACGGGGGGCGCGATTCGTTCTCGGAGTTTCAACCGTTGACGCGGGTGGAGGAGCTGCGCTGGCGCACCTGGATCGAGGGCTCGCGCGGCCTCCCCGAGCGCGAGTGGAACGGCCCCGTCGTCGGCCTCGTCACCCGCTACGAGCGTGGGCTCGACGCGCTCGACGCGACGGCGCGCGAGTCGTCGGGGATGCCCTTCGCCGCGCTCGACCTGCTCTCCCGGCGCGGCCTCGTCGGCGGGGCGGACGCGGCCTTCGTCGCGCTCGCCTACGAGCACGCGGTCGAGGGGACCTACGGCGACCCGGTGTACGGCGGCAACTTCGAGGCGCTCGGGTGGGCGGCGATCGACTACGAAGGCGACCGCCAGCCCGTCGGCTACACCGCGCGCCAGATGACCCACCCCGAAGAGGGCTGAAGGAGCGGACGCGGTGCCGGATTTCGACGCGGTGATCGTGGGCGCGGGCGCGGGCGGCGGCGTGGTCGCGTACGCCCTGGCGCGGGCCGGCTGGCGCGTGGCGCTGCTCGAGAAGGGCCGCAACGCCTACCCGACGCTCGGCGCGCCCGAGCTGCGGCAGTCGACCTGGGGCAACGACGAGGTCCGCTTCCGGCGCAACTACGGCTTCCACGACCCCTTCATCGAGCCCCGCACGTGGCTCGACGCGCGCGACGGGAGCGTGAAGTCGGGCGCGTACCAGCCGCTCGGGGTCACCGTCGGCGGCGGCACCGTCCACTACGACGGCGACAGCCCGCGGCTCCAGCGCGTCGACTTCCGCATGCGGTCGACCTACGGCGCGGTCGACGGCGCTGAGGTGGTCGACTGGCCCATCGGCTACGACGACCTCGCGCCCTACTACGACGCGGTCGAGCGCATCGTCGGCATCCAGGGCCTCGCCGGCGCCGACCCCTTCGCCGAGCCGCGCGGCGCGTACCCGATGCCGCCGGGGTACCCGTCGAAGTCGGGGCTCATCCTCGCGCGGTCGGCGCGCGCGCTCGGGCTCCACCCGCACCCGATGCCGATGGCGATCAACTCGATCACCTACGAGGGGAGGCCCGCGTGCGTCAACTGCGGCTTCTGCGCGTTCGGGTGCCCGGTGGACGCCAAGGGGTCGAGCGCGGTCAGCGCGGTGCGCGCGGCGCTGCTCACCGGCAACCTCACGCTCCTCTCCGAGTGCTGCGCGCTCTCGGTGGAGACGGAGCCGTCGGGCGCGCGGGCGACCGGCGTGACGTACCTCGACCCCCACGGCGCGCGGCAGACCGTCACCGCCCGCCACGTGGTGCTCGCGCTCAACGCGATCGAGACGCCGCGGCTCCTGCTGGCCTCGGCCGCGTCGAGCCACCCCGACGGCCTGGGGAACCGCAGCGGGCTCGTCGGGCGCAATTTGATGTTTCACATCATCTTCGCGGTGGTGGGCTTCTTCGACGTGGAGGTTCGCTCGTACCGCGGGCGGCCGCTGACGCACGCGCTGGCGGATTTCACGCGCCCCGACGGCTCGGCCGACTGGCTGCGCGGCGGCTACGTCGAGCTCGGCGGCACGCTCCACCCGATCGAGGAGGGGCTCCACTACCCGTGGCGCTTCCACCGCGAGCTCATGCTCCCGGGCAACAACCGCCGGCGCATCTCCGCGGCCTCGATGATCGGCGAGGACGTGCCCCAGCGCGACAACCGCGTCGAGCTCGACCCGCGCGTCCGCGACGTGTACGGGCGGCCCGTCGCGCGTATCACCTACCGCCGCCACCCGCGCGACCAGCGGCTACTCGACTACTACATGCCGAAGCTCGAGGTGATCGTGCGGGGCGCGGGCGCGACCTCCGCGCTGCGTCGCGACCCCGCGGTGGACGACGGCGTGCCCGACACCAAGCACCTCCTGGGCACTACCCGCATGGGCACCGACCCCGCGCGCTCCGTCACCGACCCGTGGGGCCGCCTCCACGACGTCGAGAACGTGTGGGTCGCCGACGGCGGCACGTGGCCCACGTCGTCGTCCTTCAACCCCACCCTCACCCAGCAGGCGCTCGCGCTGCGGACGGCGGCCTTCATGGTCAACCCGACGGACCCGCGGCCGTGAAGCGCGTCGCGCGAATCGCGGTGGTGATGACGGCGCTCGCGGGCTGCGAGGGCGCCGCGCCGGACGTTGCGGACGCGACCGTCGCGCGCGATGCGTCGGACGGCGGCCGCGAGGCCGGGCGCGACCGGCGGACCGACGACGAGATCGTGCGGGCCTGCACGGCCTGCCACGCCGTCGAGGCGGCGGCGTGGGGGATGCGGCTCTCGTCGCACCGGCTCCTCTTCAACTGCGCGGTGTGTCACGCGGAGCGGGCGGCGGTTCCTGGGGAGGGGCACGTCGCGCGGCCCACGTGCGGCGCGTGTCATTCGCAACGGGCGCACCCCGCGGGGGCGTCGTGCGCGCAGTGCCACGACCCGCACGGGACGCCCAACGCGTTCCTGTTGCGGGCGGAGGTGGCGTTGCCCGGCGGGGGGACCGCGCCCGTCCACGTCACGCGCCCCAAAGGGGCCTCGCCCGAGGGCCTCGTGCGGGCCGGCGTCGACGGGGGCACGCCCGCGGGAACGGGGCTCTGCGAGGTCTGCCACGCGCGGACGTCGCACTACACCCACATGGGCACGGGGACGCCGCACCACCAGGGCTTCTGCGTCACCTGCCACGACCACGCCGCGGGCTTCGAAGCGCCCGACGACTGACGCGCGCTACGTCACCACGAACACGTCGCGCACCGACGATGCCCCCTCGCCCTCGACCGTGACGCGCCACGCGCCCGTGCTGAGCCCCGGGACGCGCGCCTCCTGCCATCCGTCGGCTGCGGGCGCGAGCTCCACCGCGTGTGGCG
This sequence comes from Polyangiales bacterium, assembly GCA_046351555.1. Lineage (GTDB taxonomy): Bacteria > Myxococcota_A > Polyangia > Polyangiales > CAISKJ01. The sequence continues at coordinate 117,861 of JAXLYI010000014.1, read as the reverse complement.
AGGCGCCGTCGTCGCCCTCCACCGTCGCGCGCAACGGCGCGCTCCCCTCGCCCGGGCGCGCGCGGATCACCACGTCTTCGCCCGCGGCGTAGCAGTCCTCGACGCGGAGGCTCACGGGCGTCGGCGGCGCCTGCACGTCGAAGGAGAGCGCGTCATCGAGCGCGGGGGCCCAGCCCGACTGGAGGATGCCTTCGAGCTGGAGGAGGGCGAAGTCGGCGTTCTGCAGTGAGGCGTGCTGCTCGGGGACGAGCACCGTCTGGAAGGGCGTCTTCGGCGGCGCGGCGGAGATGCGCGGGACGCTGCCGTCGCCGCCCTCGTCCTGGCCTTCGAAGCGCTCGCGGAACGAGACGGCGCCGCGGCCCGCGACGGCGCTCTGCACGGTGGGCTGGTGGACGCCGACGATGGCGTGCGTGGTGAAGCCCGAGGCGACGTAGGCGGGGTCGGCGGCGTTCTTCTGGGCGGCGTCGCGGATCTCGCGGTGGAAGTCGCGGCCGGCGCGGACGCGCGCGAGGTCGAGGCCGTGCGCGGACGTGTCGGCGAGGCGGACGAGCGCGCCGTCGCCGGGGTCGAACGACGCGTACACCGGCAGGAGCTGCCACACCGAGGTGAACGAGCGGAGCGCGGCGGTGAGGTCGGGCAGCGAGAGGGGCCCGACCTTCGCGGGGTAGCCGTCGAGCACGGTCTGGAGCACCTTCGCGGCGCCGAGGTGGGGCGTGCCGAAGGTGACGAGCGCGCGCGCGTCGCGCCACCCGCCCAACGCCTCGAGGAAGTAGCGGGAGACGAGGCCGCCCATCGAGTGGGCCACGAGCACGAGCTTCGCGTTCGGGTTGCCCGTCCGCTCGCGCCAGCGCGCCAGCCACTCGGCCGACGCGCGCTGGAGGCGCCGCGCGTGGTGCCGGTTGTCGCGCCGCCAGTCGTAGGGGAACTCGAAGAAGTTCTCCCCCGGCGTCGCTTCGAAGCGCTCGAGAATGCGCGCGCGGCAGCGGGTGTAGCCGTCGATCTTCCAGAAGCCCGGGATCGCGTGGAGGTCTTCGATGAGCGCGGGCGCGGTGACGCCGTCGCCCGCGTCGTCGTCGGTGCCGGCCTCGCTCGCGAGCTTCAGCGACGCCACGGTGCCGCCGAGCGAGGTGAGCGCCGCGAGGATCGAGCGGCCCGAGGTGGACCAGAGGTCGCGGCCGTCGCGGCGGAGCACGCTCCCGAGGATGCCGGGGAGCAGCACGATCACGTCCGTGAGGGGGATTCGTTCGCGCGTCACGGCGCGGGAGCGTACCCAGAAAGCCGCGCGCGGAGGAAACGCCCGGCGGCCCCTCACCCGTGCGTGCGTGGCGAGCCGCGGAGCTCCGGGCGGGGCGACGGGGCGCCGTGCTCGGGGCGCGCGTCGTCGGGGAGCGCGTCGAGGCGGCGCGCCTGCTCGGCCATGGCCGCCACCAGCGCGACCGCGGCCTCCCGCTGGGCCTCGCTGCGGAACGCCCCCTCGCCGTCCGCGCCCGTCGGGGCCCGCGCGATCACCGCTTTGCAGCGCGCGTCGAAGCCCGCGTCGAGGCGGCGCACCAGGCGCTCGAGCAGCGCGGCCCCGACACGAAACCGTAGGAGCTGGTGGCGCTCCCAGCCGTTGAGCCCGGCCGTGATGGCGGCGGCGGCGTCGTCCTCGGGGGCGAAGTGCTCGACGAGGAGCCGGCCGGCGGCGGCCCCCTTGTTCCAGAGGGCGCGGAGCTGCTCGACGCTCATGTGGAAGTTGAGGCCGCCTTCGCTCGGGAGGAGGCGCACGCGGGCGATCCGCTCGCGGTAGCCGGGGAGGCGCGTGGTGGCGTGGTCCTGCCAGCCCTGCATCGTCTCGAGGATCGCCGCGACGAAGGCCAGCAGCCGCGAGCGGGGCGCGCGCCACGTGTCGACGTGGTTGATCACCTCGTGCTCGTTGACGTCGCGCTCGATGGAGACCGACTGGGCGCCGTCGGGGTCGTCGAGGGTGGTGCCCGGCGGGTCGTAGACGAGGTTGATCCCGAAGGTGGGCCAGCGCGGCAGGAGCTGGTCGAAGAGGTGGATCGGGAAGTTGCACGCGATGCCGCCGTCGGAGAACCACAGGCGCTCGAGCCGCCCGTCGCGCGCGGTCGGCGTCGCGGCCCACAGCGGCACGGCCGACACCAGCAGCGGGAAGCTCAGGCTCATCCGAACCGCCACCAGGATCGGCAGGTCGGCCATCGGCGGGAGCCGCCGCAGACGTCGTCCGCGCTGGAGCACCTCGTCGCCGGCGTGGGCGTCGATCCACGCCATCACCTCGCGCGGGAAGAGCCGCGCCCACTCGTCGGGGTCGTAGTGGAAGGACTCGCCCGCGAACGGCAGCCGGTAGGGGCGGAGCTCGTTGAGCGACGTGACGATGACCTCGAGGTTGATGTCGCGCTGGCCCGACGCGGACTCCTGCGTGGCGCGGTCGCCGTCGCCCCAGAGGTGCCCGAAGGTGAGCGGGGTCGCGGGGTCGAGGCCCGCGAGCTGCTGGTAGCGCGCGTGGAGCCACGGGGTGAGCGCGCGTCGGTCGCCCTCGCCCATCCCGCTGGAGAGCCCGAAGCCGTTCTCCGCGACGCACCGGGCGGCGTGGAGCAGGAAGAAGAGGGCCGCCACGAGCTCGGCCACCGCCCAGAGGAAGGCCGCCGCGCCGGCCCGGTCGAGCTCGTAGCCCGTCGCCGCCGTGAAGGGGATGTACACCGCGCAGAGCGCCACCGTCGGCGCCAGCCCCCACGGCGTCGCGAAGAGGAAGGCCCCGGCGGCCCGCAGCGCGCGCACCCACCAGCGCTCCGGCCGCAGCGCCGCGAAGAGCACCCGGTGGAGCCCGCGCGTCGACGCCTCCGGGCCGAAGAGCCCCGCGAGGAAGCCTTCACCGCGGAAGTCCTCCCACAGCGCCCCGAGGCTCTCGATCGGGCGCGTGCGCTCGTCCGGCGGGCGGCGGCGACGCGCGTACTCCGCCGCGGCCGTGGCCCCCGCCGCGATCGCGCCGGCGGAGGCGCCGCCGATGTTCTTGAAGCGGTAGCGACGCGAGAGCTGCATCACCGTCGGCGGGTACACCACCCCCGACGTCACGCCGCCCTTCATCACCACGTCGCACCAGCGCTCTCCGTCGGGCGGAAACGCCGCATCGCCCGGCGCGCGCGACCGCGCGGCTCCGTCGCTCATGGGTGCGACCATATCGCAACCTCGACGAACCTCCCCGTGTCCCCCGCGATCTGACAACCGCCCGCCGCGGAAGCACGGAAATCGGTGCAGCCGCCGGACCATTTCAGTAGGCTCGGCGCTCGATCCGACGCGCCCCCTTCGGACGCGGAAGGGCCTCGCGGGAGGACGTGTGGCCGACACCCAGAGCAATTCCCTCCGACCTCGCGCATCCACCACGATTTCGCACGCGCCGAGCGAAGGTTCGCTCCACCGCGTCGCGACGGTGGTGTGGCTGCTCCAGGCGCTGCTCTTCTTCGCGGTGGCGGCCGTGTGGGCGCTGGCGCCGGCCTGCCTCGTCGCGTGGGGCTCGTGGCCCTCGGAGCTCTGCCTGTGGGCGACGCCGAGCGGGCTCGACCGGCTCGCCGTCGCGGCCGTCCGCCTGCGCCTCCCCTTCGCGCTCGCCTTCGGGCTCGCGTCGATCTTCGCCGCGATGCGCGAGGACGCCGAGGCCCGCGGCGCCTACGCCCGCGCGTTCAGCGCCACCTTCGCGGTGTGGGCCGCGGTCGACGTCCACCGCGTGACGCACGGCGTGGCCCCGGTGTGGCTCGTGCCCGACGCGGTGTTCGTGCTCCCCTTCCTCGCCAACGTGGCGTTCGCGCTGGGGATCCGCGCGGAGAAGCCCCGCTGGCGCCGCCTCTCGGGCACCGCGTCGACGCTGCCGCCGGGGCTCTGGCTCCTCTGGGCCGCGCAGGGCCTCGCGTGCGTCGCGGCGGGCGTCGCGGTCACCTTCTTCACGCGCGAGGCGCTGCTCCTCGGGCGCTTCGGGCCCTGCGCGTTCGACCCGCACCACCACACCGCGCTCTGCGCCTTCCTGCGCGTGGAGGTCGGCGACGTACCCGACGCCGCGGTCGACGCGCTCCGCATGCTCGGCGGGCCCGGCGTGGGCCTCGGGCTCCTGAGCTGGTCGGCGATGCGCGCCGAGCACGAGTGGCTCTGGCGGATGTACGCGCAGTCGGCGGCGATCGTGTTCGGGGCGTGGTTCCTCGCGGTGTTCGTCACCTTCGTCGGGGGCGGCGGGTACTCGCCGGTCGCGGGCGTGCTCTTCTGCGCGCCGCCGCTCGCGCTCGCGGTCGCCAACCTCCGCCTCGCGGGGCCGCGCCGCGAGTCCTTCGCGGAGGACGTCGGCGAGCAGCCCGAGGGGTGGATCCTCATGGACCTCTTCACCGGCCCGATGCTCGCGGTGCAGAGCCTGCTCTCGGGCCGCCGCTCGACCCACGTCGCGGGCGCGGGCGCGAAGGGGACCTTCACCGTGCTGCCGCGCAAGGGAGGGCCCGATGCGCCCGAGCGGCCGGACCACGAGTTCTTCGCGGCGGGGAAGGGCTTCCCGGCGGTGGTGAGGTTCTCCAACGTGACGTGGCGCGACCAGGCGGCGCTCGACGTCCGCGGCTGCGCGCTGCGCCTCGCCCTCCCCGGCGAGCCCTCGCCCTTCGACCTCGGGATGAACACCGGCGCCGTCAGCCCGACGCCCAACGTGGTGGTGTTCGCGACCTTCGTTCTCTCGAAATGGCTGCCGAAGTCCGTGCTGCGCAAGCAGCTCCAGAAGAGCTGGCGCCACCGCGAGACGGGCGTCATCGGGCTGCGACGCGCGCCCGACTGCTACTCGACGCTCCGCTACTACTCGCAGACCGTCCGCCTCTGGGTCGACCCGAACGACACGCGCTGGCTGGTGCGCTACCGCCTCGTCCCCGCCGACCCCGAGGTGAAGGAGACGGGCCTGCCCGACGAGCGCGACTACGCGGCCTTCTGGGAGCGCGGCCGGCGCCCCGAGGAGAAGCGCCCGACCGACTACCTCTCGCAGGAGCTCACCGTGCGGCTGGAGGGCCCGCGGACGCTGTCGTTCCGCTTCCAGGGGCAGTTTCACAAGCCCGCGCCGGGCGACGGGACGGCGTGGTTCAACAGCACCGTGGAGTGGCCCGAGGACACCCACCCGTGGGTCGACATCGCCGCGGTGGTGCTGGAGTCCGCGCTCGAGGAGGACGAGACCGAGGTGCTGGAGTTCAACGCCGGCAACCACCCCGGGAGCCTCGCCGTCCCGATGTCCCCGAGCGCGTTCGACTACCGCTCGCTCGCCGACTCCGAGCGCCGGATCATCCGACGACTGCAGGCCCTCCGCCGCTGGCGCTACGGCGCCTTCGGGCTCCCCCAACGCATCGCCCTCGCCCCGCGGAAGAAGCCGTGAACCCCAGCGTCTTCCTCCTCCCCCAGCGCTGCTCGTTCGACCGCCGCCGCGCCCGCGCCGCCACCCTGCGCTTCGAACAGAACCGCCTCGCCTGGGCCCGCGACGTGGTCACCGGCGACGACTTCGGGCGCCCCTTCCGCGCGCTCCCGGGCGCTGCCGCGAAGCTCCCGAAGGACCACGATTTCCCCCCGGCCAAGAAGGCCAGCCTCGCCATCGCCAAGCTCCGCGCGTCGGTCAACGGGCGCGCCGTCCGGGCGCTCGCGTGGTTCCCTGGCGCGGGGGCCGAGGCGGGGTACCTCCGGCAGTTTCGCCTCGTCGAGGGGCCCGTCGACACCATCGCGCGGTGGCGCAATGACCGCGAGTTCGCGCGCCAGCGGCTCTGCGGCGTCAACCCGATGGCCCTGCGCCTCTGCGACGGGCTCTCGCAGGCGCAGCGCGAGGCCGCCAACCGCTACCTCACGCACGCGCACCCGAAGGCGGGACGCGTCGAGGCCCTCGTCGCCCGCAAGCGCGTCTTCGTCTGCGAGTACCCCGAGCTCGCGTCGCCCCGCGTGCAGAAGCGCCTCCCGCCCGGCGCGTGGCTCACCGCGCCGTCCGCGTGGTTCTGGCTCGACGGCGACGACCGGCTGATGCCCCTCGCCATCCAGCTCCACCCGGCGATGGCGGGCGCGCCCGACCCCGTCTTCACGCCCGCCGACCCGACCTTCACCTGGCTCGCCGCGCGCAGCCACGTCCAGTCGGCCGACGCACACCTCCACGAGGGCTTCTACCACCTCGCCGAGACCCACCTCGTCAACGAGGCCCTCGCCCTCGCCGCGTTCCGCCAGCTCCACCCCGACCACCCGCTGCGGCAGCTCCTCGACCCGCACTTCGAAGGCAACCTCGCCATCAACGACACCGCGCGCGGCCACCTCCTCGCGCCCGACGGGCCCATCGAGAAGGCGATGGCCTCCGGCGTCCACGGCGTCCTCGACGCGGCCCGCATGCGCTTCCACGACTGGTCGTGGGGCGACCGCGCGCTCAAGAGCGACCTCGCGGGCCGCGGCGCCGAGCACCTCACCGACTACCACTACCGCGACGACGCGCTCGCCCTCCACGGCGCGCTCCACACCTTCTGCGGCGCCGTCCTCGCGCCCTGGTACCGCACCGACGACGACGTGCGCGACGACCCCGAGCTGCGCGCGTGGCTGGAGGAGGTCGCCGATCCGGCGCGCGGCAACGTCCCCGGCTTCCCGAAGCCCGACGCGGTCGCGACCCGTGAGGCGCTCTTCCAGCTCGTCGCCGAGGTGATCTTCCGCCTCGGGCCGCAGCACGCCGCCGTCAACAACGGCCAGTTCGACACCTACGGCTGGGTGCCCAACGCGCCCGGCACCTTCCGCCTCCTGCCCCCCAGCACCGCCGACGCGATCGACGAGCGGACCTTCTGGCGCGCGCTCCCGCTGCCGGTGGAGTCGCTCGCCCAGATGGGCATGGTGTGGGTGCTCTCGGCGCCGACGCGGGGCTCGATCCTCGAGGCCGGGGGCTCGGCCGCGTTCTCGCCCGAGGTGAGCCAGGAGGCCAACGAGGCCGTCGCCGCCTTCCGCCGGCGCCTCCAGGCGATCTCCAACCGCATCGACGAGCGCAACGCCGCGCTCGACGTGCCCTACCGCTACCTCGACCCGCTCAACGTCTCGCGGAGCACGGACATCTGACGCCATGACCGAAGCCTGGCCCGAAGCCGAAGGCGCCGCCCTCGAGGCCCTCCTCCAGGAGTCCCCCCACGCATCCTCCTTCCGCGCGCGGAGAGGCGCGGAGGGCGACCTGGTCGTGCTCAAGGTCCCCTCGCGCGGCGAGCAGGCGATCGAGACGCGGCGCCGCCTCCGCCACGAGGCGACGGTGCGCGGCGTGGTCGACGCCGCGGTGGTCCCCCGCTCGCTCGGGTGGGTGGCGACGTCGTGGGGCTCGGCGCTCTGCACGGAGTACGTCCCCGCGGCCTCCCTCGCCACCTCCATCCCGCCGCGTGGCATGGCCGTCGGCGCCTTCCTCGCCGCGGCGGTCTCGGTGGCCCGCGCGGTCGAGCGCGTCCACGCGGCCGGCGTCATCCACAAAGACCTCTCCGCCACCAACCTGCTCTACGCGCCCGCCACGCACCGCGTGTGGGTGATCGATTTCGACTGCTCCAGCCGCCTCGCCGAGGAGGACGCGGGCCGCGCCGCGGGCCTCGGCACGCTCGGGTACATGGCCCCCGAGCAGACCGGGCGCATGGCGCTCCCGCTCGACGCGCGGGCCGACCTCTACACGCTCGGGTCGCTCTTCTACGAGATGCTCACCGGGCGGCTCCCCTTCACCGACGCCGACCCGCTCGCGCTCCTCCACGCGACGCTCGCGCGCACGCCCGAGGCCCCGTCGCGCGTCCGCCCCGACGCGCCGCCCGCCCTCGACGCGCTGGTGCTCAAGCTCCTCGCGAAGATGCCCGACGCGCGCTACCAGACGGCCGCCGCGCTCGCGGTCGACCTCGAGCGCTGCCTCGCGGCGTGGCGCGCCGAGGGTGAGGTGCCGGCGTTCACTCCGGGCGCGGGCGAGCGGCGGAGCGCGCTGCGGATGCCCTCGGCGCCCGTCGGCCGCGACGCGGAGATCAGCTCCCTGCGCGACGCCCTCGCCCGCACCGCCGCCGGCGCGCGCGTCTCGGTGGCGGTGAGCGGCCCGCCCGGCGTCGGGAAGACGGCCGTGATCAACGCCGTCGAGCGCCTCGCGTGGGGCACGGGCGGCGCCTTCGCGGGCGGCAAATGCGACCAGCTCCAGCGCGACCGGCCGTTCGCGCCGCTGCTCGAAGCGCTGCGCCGGTTGACCCGCGACGCCCTCTCCTGGGGCGAGTCCGCGATGCGCGCGTGGCGGGCACGGCAGCGCGGCGACCTCTCCCCGCTCGGCGCGGTGCTCCCCGAGCTGCGCGCGCTCGTGCCGACGGAGGCGCCCCCGGAGGTGCCGCTCGCCGAGGCCCGCAGCCGACTGCTCGACGCGATCGTGAACTTCCTCGGGATGTTCTCCACGCCCGGCAGGCCCCTGGCGCTGTTCCTCGACGACGTGCAGTGGGCCGACCCCGCGACGCTCGATTTCGTGGCCCGCGCGCTCGCGCCCGACCCCGACCGGGCGCCGATGCTCCTCCTGCTCGCGGTCCGCGACGCCGAGGCCGACGCCCGGGTCACGTCGCTCCTCGCAGGCCCCGAGGTCGAGCGGATCGCGCTCGGCCCCCTCGACGCCGCGGCGACCACGGACTTCGTCGCCGCCGCGCTCGACCTGCCCCCCGACGAGGCCGCGCCGCTCGCCGAGGCCGTGCACCGGCAGACCGGCGGAAACCCCTTCTTCCTGAGGCTGTTCCTCACCGCGCTGCGCGACCGCGGCGCGCTCCGCTTCGAAGACGGCCGCTGGCGCTGGGACCTCGCCGCCGTCGCCGCCCAGGGCGTCACCGAGAACGTCTCCCGCATCCTCACCGAGCGCGTCGTCGCCCTCCCCCCCGACGCCGTCGCCACGCTGGAGACCGCGGCCGCCCTCGGCGCCCGCCTCGACGCGAACTCCCTCGCGGCCGCCTGCGACTGCGCGCCCGAGGCCCTCGTCGACCGCCTCGGCCCCGCGGCCGCCGCCGGGCTCATCCTGCCCGACGGCCCCGCGTGGCTTGCCCTCTCCGGCGGCGAGGCGCCCGCCACCGACGACCCGCTCTTCCGCTGGCCCCACGACCGCGTCCAGCAGTCGATCTACGAGCGGATCGACGACGCGCGACGCGACCCCTTCCACCTCGCGCTCGCGCGACGCCTGGCGGGGCGCTTCGGCGCGGAGGCGGCCCTCTTCGACGTCGCCGACCACTACCGACGCGCGGGCGCCGCCCTCGCCGACCCGGAGGAGCGGGCGCGGGTCGCGAAGCTCAGCCTCACCGCGGCGCGCCGGGCCCGCGCGGCCTCGGCGTTCGATGCAGCGGCCGCGGCGGCGCGCTTCGGCGTCGGGCTCACGGGGGCGGCCGACCAGGAGACCGCCCTCGCGCTCCACCTCACGCTCGCCGACCTCTGCGTGGTGGCGGCCGACGACGCAGGGGTGAGCGCGTCGCTCGCCGCGGCCCGCTCCCTCGCGCGGACACCGGCGGAGCGGGTGGCCGTCCACGAGGTTCAGGTGAGGCGCCACGAGGCCCGCTTCGACCACCGTGCCGCCGTCGACGAGACCGCCCGCGCGCTCGCCGAGCTCGGCGTCGAGCTCCCGACCGACCCGGGCACCCCCCGCGTCCTCGCCTCCATCGCCGCCACCCTCTGGAACACCCGCTTGCTCGAGCCCGAAGGCATCCTCGCGCTCCCGACCTGCTCCGACCGCGATGCGGCGACCGCGATGCGGCTCCTCACCAACGTGATCGACTCGGCGTACTTCGCGAAGCCCGAGATGTTCCCGCTGGTGTACGCGGAGCTGATCCGGCTGACGCGGGCGCACGGGCTCTCGCGCGACTCGGCGCTGGCCTTCAACGGGCTCGCGTACCTCCTCTCGGTGGTGCGCGACGACCCCGCCCGCGGCGCGCGGATCGGCGAGGCGGCGATGCGCGTGCTCGAGCGCTTCGACGCGCGCGAGCTCGTCGGCAAGGTGGCCGTGGTCCACTGGGGCTTCGTGATGAGCCGCGTCCGCCCGGTGCGCGAAGGGCTCCCGCACTACCGCAACGCCTACGAGGTGGCCCTCGCCCACGGCGAGCGCATCTGGGGCGCGCTCGCGGCCGGCGTGTGGGCGCTGATGGGCTTCTTCCACGGCCCCGACCTCGACGAGGTGGCCGAGCGCCTCGCGTGGGCCGCGAAGGAGGTGGTTCGCCTCGGCTCCGAGCGCGACCTGCTGATGGTGCAGCTCCACCGGCAGGTGGTCGCCAACCTCCGCGGCGAGGCGCCCGACGCGGCCGTGCTCGCGGGTGAGCACCTCGACCCCGCGGCGTGGCTCGCCAAGAACCGCGGCGGCGACGAGGTGAACGTCGCCGACTACGAGGTGCTCCGCGCGGCCCTCGCGCTGTGGTTCGGGCGCCTCGACACCGCCCTCGGCGCGCTCGAAGCGGCCGACGGGATGGTCGGGAAGATCCCGGGCTCCGCCCACCTCGCGCTCTACCACTTCGTCGCCGGGCGCGCGCGGGCCGCGGGGGCGCGGGCGGGCCGCGGCGTGCGCCCGTTGCTCCTCCGCAAGGCGAAGGCCCACCTCGCCTTCCTCCGCCGCTGGGAGCGCGACTGCCCTGAGAACCAGCGCCACCGCGTCCGCCTCGTCGAGGCCGAGCTCGCCGCGGCCGAGGGCGACCTCGACGGCGCCGTGCTGCGCGCCGAGGAGTCCGCCCGCCTCGCCCGTGCGTCGGGCTACGTGCAGGACGCCGCGCAGGCCCTGGAGGCCGCCGCGGGCTTCGAACGCGACCGCGGCCGCGAGCGGGTCGCCGCGCTCTACCTCACCGACGCGCGCGCCGCGTGGGCCGAGTGGGGCGCCGTCGCCAAGGTGGCCGACCTCGACGCCCGCACCGCCGCGTCGGGTCCGTCGCGCGCGAGCTCGCCCGACCTCGGCCGGCGCACCACCACCACCGGCGCCTCACTCGACGCCGAGTCCATCATCCGGGCGGCCCGCGCCATCTCGTCGGAGATCCGCGTCGAGGTGCTGGCGGCCCGCGTCGTCCGCGCGCTGCTCGAAGACACCGGCGCGCGCGCGGCGGTGCTGGCGCTGGCCCGCGGCGACGAGCTCCACCCGGCGTGCGTCGCGACCACCGAGCGCGAGGGCGTCCGCACCGAGGCGCCGCCCGACGACTCGCCGCTCGACGGCGTGGCCGGGGTGCAGCGCGTGGCGGCGGCGCTCATCCGGCGGTGCGCGCGCTCGGGCGAGGTGATCACCGTCGCCGACGCGGCGCACGACCCCGCGCTCGCGGCCGCCGGGGGCGAGGTGACCGGCTCGATCCTGGTGGTTCCCGTCGAGGCCGCGGGCGCCCGCCTCGGCGCGCTCTACCTGGAGAACCCGATGAGCGCCGGGGCCTTCGGCGAGCGCCGCGTCGAGGTGGCGCGGGTGCTGGCCTCGCAGGCGGCGGTGTCGCTGCGCAACGCGATGCTCTTCGCCGACCTCGACCGCGCGCTCGAGCACCAGAAGCGGCTCACGGCGGCGTACGAGCGCTTCCTTCCGCGGCAGTTCGTCGAGCAGCTCGGGCGCGCGGGCATCCTCGACGTGCGCCTCGGCGACGCGGTGCAGCGCGACATCTCGGTGCTCTTCGCCGACCTCGTGGGCTTCTCGTCGCTGGCGGAGGCGATGGGGGCGGCGGAGACGTTCCGCTTCATCAACGCGCACCTCGGGCGGATGGAGCCGGCCATCTTCGCGTACGGCGGCTTCGTCCACCAGTACCTCGGCGACGGCATCATGGCCTTCTTCCCGCGCTCGGCCGACGACGCGGTGCAGGGCGGCCTCGCGATGCTCGCGGGGATGCGCTCGGTGCGGGCCGACCGCGCGGGGATGCCCGGCGCCGACGCGCGCCTGGGCGTGGGGATCAACTCGGGCCCGGTGCTCATCGGCGCGATCGGCGGCGCCGGCCGCATGGACCGCGGCGTCGTCGGCGACACGGTGAACCTCGCCTCGCGCGTCGAGGGCCTCACCCGCCTCTACGGCGCGTCGCTGCTGGTCACGGGCGACACGATGGAGCGCCTCACCGACCCGGCGCGCTACCTCACGCGCCTCGTCGACCGCGTGCAGGTGAAGGGACGCGTGAGCGTGGTGGCGATCCACGAGGTGCTCGACCCGGAGGACGCCACGACGGAGCGAATCGTGGCGACCGGCGGGGACTTCCGCGCGGCGATGGCGCGCTGGGACGCGGGCGCGTTCGCCGAGGCGAAGGAGGGCTTCGAGGCGTGCGCGGCGCGCTGCCCGGACGATGGCGCGGCGCGGCTCTTCGCGCGGCGGTGCGAGGAGCACCTGCGTACGCCGCCGCCGGGGGTGTGGACGGGGGTCACGACGCTGACGACGAAGTGAGCGCGGTGCTCGTCCGCGCGCCGCTCCCCGCCATCGCCCGCCGCCTGCGCCGCCCCAGCGCCACGAGCACCGCAGCCACGACCACGCCCCCGCCCTGCCCGCGCCCTGGCGCCGCCGCGCAGGTGAGGCCGCCGCCTTCGAGCGCCTCGCGCCGCAGCTCGGGGTCGCACCGCGCCGCGCGCCACGGCGGATACACCGCGCACAAGCCCGCCACGTCGTCGGCGTTGGGCACGCGCCGTCGCTCCCCGACGCCGACCCTCGAGTACATCAGCGCGCCACGGTCGGCGGAGTGGGCGAGGCCGAGCACGTGCCCCAGCTCGTGGACCACCACCGTGCGGACGTCCGAGGTGTTCGGCCCGCCGTCGACGCTGAAGGGCGCCATCGGGTGGGCGTTCATCTCGATGTCGGCGTCGAGGATCACGCCGCTGGTCCCGCCGTAGTTCACGGTGGTGATCGCCAGCGCGTGGGGGTCGTGGTGCGCGTCGTCGCCCCACACCGGGCGCCACGTGATGACGTTGACGTTGGCGCCGCCGCGGAGAAACTCGACGCGGTTCGCGACGTCGTCGCCGACCAGCAGCCGGAAGGTCGGCGCAGCGCCCGCGTCGCCGCCGCAAGAGACGCCGTTCCACGCGCGCGCGCCCTCCTCGGCGGTGAGCCGGAGGAGCTCGCGGGGGATGCCGGGCGCCGTCTCCGCGGGGTTTACATGAACGGTCACGCAGGCGCCCTGCCACGCGAGGAGAACACCCGCCGTGCCGCACACCGTGGGGGCGGGCTGGTCGACGGAGCGGGTGCGGCACCACGCGGATGCGCCTGAAGGAAGCGCCAGGAGTGCGACCACGAAGGCGACCGTCGAGCGTGGGATCAGGCGCACGCTCGAACGCGTATCACGGCGCGGGAGCTGTCACGACGTCCCCGGAGACGCCCCCCCCCGCCCGGCGTACCATCGCGGGCCGCATGAGCGATCCGCCGAGCGCCTCGACCCCACTGAAACCCCTCGCCCGCCTCGGCGGGACTTCGTTCCTTCACGACGGCGGGCTCCTCAACCTCGCGCCGTCGCCCGACGGTCGAACGCTCCACACGCTGGCCCACCACGGGCTCTCGGCGGTCTTCACCACCTGGAGCGCGGACGACGGCCGCAAGCTCGCGGAGGCCCGCCTGCGCCGCAAGGAGCGGTTCGCGCGCTCCGGCGGGGCGATCGACGCGTCGGGCACCATGGTGGCGTGCACCGACGCCACGCGCGAAGGGCGGCGCTTCTGCGTCGACCTCTGGGCGCCGGGCGACGCTCGACCGAAGCGCCGTATCGAGCCAGAAGGCGCGGCCGAGTCGACGGGCGACCTGGAGTTCACCCCCGACGGCGCGGGCCTCCTGCGCAGCCATTCCGCGGGCGTCGAGCGCTGGAGCACCGCCACCGGCGAGCTCGCGTGGAGCGTCGCGGTCCCTCCCCTCGGCAAGCATTGGGCGGCGTCGGCCCTCGCGCCGGGCGGGGCTCACCTCGTCGTCGTTCACGCGACCGAGCAGCGCGTCGAGCTACGGCGCGTCGACGACGGGAGCGTGTTGCGAACGCTCTCGCTCGACGTCGGTGCCTCGCGGCGCTTCTGCCTCTCGCGCGACGGGCGTCGCCTCGCGGCCCGCACCGACCTCTTCACCGTGACCGTCTTCGACCTTGCGGCGGGCTCGGTGCTCGCGCGCCTCCCGCTCCCCGCGGTGACGCAAGCGCCGGCACCTGATGGGCTCCCCGAGCTCGGCGCATGGGCGTTCTCGCCCGTGGGCGACGCGCTCCTGGTCGCGGTCCGCACGCACCACCGAACGCCGCCGGTGGTGACGATGTACGAGCTCCCGAGCGGCGTGGTGCGATGGCAGACGACGGGGCCGGGCGCGTGGGGCTTCCGCTTCTGCCCGACGGGCGCGCGCGTCTTCGCCGTGGGCGGTCGGCGCGTCCGAAGGCTCGACGTCGACACGGGCGTTGCCCTCGCGGAAGACATGCTCCCGGGCGCCGAGGCGCTTCGTCTGGCGGTCACCGCTGACGGACAACGAGCCGTCACCGTCTCCGATGCACAAGCCCACAGCGACCGCCACGCGCACCTCTGGGACGTCGCCTCCGGCCGCGTGCTGCGCGAGCTCGCAGCCTCCGAGCTCGCTGCCTCGGCCGACGGCGCGGTGGTCGCGCTCGACGGGCTCGCGGTCACCGTGCTCGACCCGCACCGCGGCGACGCACGAGCGGTTGCTCCGGGGCCCGTCAGCGCGCTCGCGATCTCACCCGACGGGGCGACGGTGGTGACGGTCACCTCGGTCGATGACTACCGCGGGCGCACCATCACGCAACGCGCCGCGGACACGGGCGTCGAACGAAGCACCGCGACGTACCACGGGCGCAGCACCGCGATCGACGCGCTCGCCCTCTCGCCCGACGGTCGCAGCGCCGCCACCACGGCGATCGGCGCGGGCGTCGTCCACCTGCGGCGCCTCGACGACCTCACCGACCGGACGCCGCTCGCGGGCCACCGGCGCCTCCCCGCCTGCCTGTGCTTTTCGCCCGACGGCCTCACGCTCGCGAGCGGCGACCCCAAGGGGCGGGTCATCCTCTGGGACGTCCGCGTGGCCACGGCGCGCGCCACCATCGAGCTCGCTGGGCCGGTCCGCTCGCTCGCGTTCGCACCCGGCAGCGCGGTGCTCGCCGCCACCCATGGCCCGGCGATCACCGTGCTGGCAGTGGCGGATGGCGCGGTCGTCGCGCGCCTCGAACCCGGCGATTCCGAGGCGCGCGCGCTGGCCTTCGCGGCCGACGGGCGGCTCTTCGTCGCGCACGCCGACACGACCCTCGGCGTCTACGAGCTCGCCGCCCTCGCGCCCACGTCGTAGCCCGCGTCGCTCACGCCGCCCACGTCTGCGCGCGCAGGACCACGAACATCCGCCGCGTCTCCTCTGGCCCCGGCCACCCGATGGCCCTCGCCGCGGCACCCACGGGCGCGCCACGGGAGGCCTCGTCGCACAGGGCGTCCACGGCCCGGCGGCGCGCGTCAACCACGCGTTCCCGCGCGTCGGGCGGGAGCCTCGCCTCCGCCCACGCGGCCACGCGCCACGCGAGCGCGGCGTGGGCGAGCTCATCGCGCGCGACGTCGGTCATCGCCTCCCGCACCCGCGGGTCCTCGGCGCGCCGCGCCTGCCACGTCGCGACCAGCGCGCCCCAGGTCTCGCGGACGCAGCCCTCCACGGCGTTCTCGCGCGCGAGGGCTTCGAGCGCGCGGGCGGTTCGCGGCGCGGGGCTCGGTCGGGCGGGACGGGCGCCGTAGCGCTGCGCCAGCGATCCGACGGAGCGGGCGTGTCGCCGCTCGTCCCGCATCGCCCGCCGCGCCGCGCGAAGCAACGACGGGGGCGCGCGGTGCGCCCGGAGTTCGCGCGCGAGCGAGGCGAAGGCGCGCACCGAGCCGGCCTCCAGCGTGGCCATCGCGGCGAGGAGTTCGCCCGCGGAGGCGTCGGCCGGCGCGACGGGAGCGTCGCCCTCGCAGGCCCGCCCGCCCGGGCACAGGAGCCGGTAGCGGCACTCCACCTGCGCGCCCGCGTCGGTTGTCACGGGGGCGCATCGGGTGAGCTCGGTCTGCCAGCCGTACGGGTGGGGCACGTGCGCAGGGCAGTGGACCCCGCAGGCCTCCAGCGACACGGCGCCGTCGTCGGGGAGCGCCGCATCACCCGCATCGCCCGCGTCGCCGGAGAAGGGGTTCACCCGGAGCACGGGGTCGGTGCAATCGCCCACGGCGGTGGGCAGGGGCTCGGCGCCACAGCCGGCCGCGAGGAGAGAGCCCGCGATGGCCGCGCGGAGCCTCCGGAGGTTGACGCCCGATCGCATGGGCGGGACTCTATCCCCGGCCCCGCGCCGCCGCGACGCTCTGCGCGAGCCCCTCGGCGAGCGTCACCGACGGCGCGAACCCGAGCTGCCCGGTGATGCGCTCGATCGACGCGCGGCTGTGCTTGATGTCCCCGGGGCGCTCGGGCGCGTGGACGATCTCGCTCTCGCTGCCGGTGAGCGAACGCACGGTCTCGGCGAGCTCGCGCACGGTGGTGATCCCCCCCTGCGCGACGTTGAACACCTCCCCCGCCCCCGCCTTGTCCGACGTGGCCGCGAGGATGTTGGCCGCGCACACGTCGCCGACGAACACGAAATCGCGCGTCGCCGAGCCGTCACCGAAGATGGTGATGGGGGCGTTGCGCAACGCGCGGTCGAGGAAGATGGGGACGGCGGCGGCGTAGACGCTCTTCGGGTCCTGCCGCGGGCCGAAGACGTTGAAGTACCGCAGGCTCACCGCCGGGACGCCGTGCAGCTCGGCGAACATCCGCAGGTAGAACTCCCCGTCGAGCTTCGTGATCCCGTACGGGCTCTTCGGCGACGGCGCCATGTCCTCGGTCTTGGGGCTGCGCGGGTCGTCGCCGTACACCGCCGCGCTCGACGAGAACACCACGCGCGACACGCCCGCGTCCTTCGCCGCTTCGAGCACGCGGAGGGTGCCGCCGACGTTGATCTCGACGCACTCGTGCGGGTCGAGCACCGACTCCGGCACGCTCACCTGCGCGGCGAGGTGGTGGACAATCGAGCAGCCCGCGATCGCGCGGCGGACGACGGCCCGGTCGGTGATGGTCCCTTCCAGGAAGGTGACGCCCTCGTCGCCGACGGCCTCGCGGAGGGAGGCGAGGTTCTCGCGCTTGCCGGTGCGGAAGTTGTCGAGGATGACGACCTCGGCGCCGCGCCTGCGCCAGGCGATCGCGAGGTGGTGGCCGATGAAGCCGGCGCCGCCGGTGATGAGGACCCTGGTCATGAGGGCCCGGACCCTACCTCAGCTCCGCGCGAGGAGGCCACGAAGCTGCGAGGGCTCGATCCGGTACTCGGCCCCGCAGTAGTCGCAGTTGATCTCCAGCGTCTTGCCGGCGTCGACCATCTCCTCGACCTCGGCGCGCGGCAGCGTGGCGAGCGAGGCGAGCACGCGGGCGGTGTCGCAGCGGCACTGGTAGCCGAGGGGCGAGTCGGCCAGCAGCGTGTGGGGCATCCCGTAGAGGAGCTCGTCCATCATCTTCTCGGGCGTGCTCCCGCCGCGGAGGATGGCGTCGATGGAGGGGAAATCCTCGAGCCGCGCCGTCATGATCGCGAGCATCGCCTCGGGCAGCTCGGGCAGGAGCTGGACGAGGTATCCCCCCGCTGCCACCACGGAATCGCCCTCGAACACGGCCCCCACCGCGATCATCGACACCACCTGCTCGCTCTCCTGGAGGTAGGCCATGAGCGCGGAGGAGAGGGTGCCGTCGGGGGGCATGGCGACGATCCCCTTGGCGACGCCGCCGTGCGGGAGCGTCCGCATCATTTCGAGCGAGGCCCCCGCCCCGAGCCGCGGCGCGCGCTGGACGATGCCGCGCGTCCCGCCGTCGGGGTGCGCGTCGGCCACGAGGACGCCCGAGCGCGAGGCGCCGTGGACGATGCCCTGCACGCGGTAGCCGGGCGACATGGTCTCGCGGACGAGCACGGTGCCGGTGACGAGGTCGGCGAGGGTGCGGGCGACGTCGCCGGCGGCCTTCTGGGAGGCGAGGACGCCGCGCGCGGTCTGGGTGGTGACGGCGGTCATCACGCGGAAGCCGCCGTCGTTGGTCATGGCCCGGAGGCAACGGTCCTGGGGGTCGGTCACGGTGGTGCCGGGCTCTACCACACCCGGGCACCCCCGGTGGGTGTGACCGTGCACCCGGGTTGAGCGCCCCGACGGTTCCGCGGGTGCGCCCCACTTGCCCCCGCCCGACCGATGCGCGACGATCTCCTCGACCTCCTCCACGCCCTCGACGGCGTCCCGCAAGACCCCCGCTACCACCCCGAGGGCGACGCCCTCTACCACTCGCTCCAGGTGTTCCAGCTCGCGCTCGTCGACACCGACGACCCGGCGCTCCTCGCGGCGGCGCTCCTCCACGACGTCGGCAAGGCCCTCCGGGGCGGCGCCCACGACGCCGAGGGGGCCGAGCTCCTCGACGGGCTCATCGCGCCGCGCGTCGTGTGGCTCGTGGCCCACCACCTCGACCTCCTGCGCGCGCCGGCCCAGACCCGCCGGCGCTTCCGTGGCTCACCCCTCCTCGCCGACCTCGAACGTCTGCGCCGCTGGGACGTCGCCGGCCGCTCGCCGCGCGCGTCCGTCTGCTCCCCCCTCGACGCCGTGAACCGACTCCTCGCCACCGCGGGCGCCGCCGACGCGCTCGCCCCCGACGCCCATGACCACGCTCTCTCCGACGATGACCAGGAGGCCCTCGCCCGCTGACCCGCGGGCCCGCGCGGTGCTTCGCGCGGATTTCGACCACGTCGCCGACGACCGCGCCCTCTGGCCCCGCGGCGAGTCCACCTCCGACGAGCGCCGCGAGGCCATCGTGCGCGAGGCGGTGGCGACGCAGCTCACGGAGCGCCAGCGCGCGATCGTGGAGTGGCACTTCTTCGAGGGCCTCTCGCAGGGCGAGGTGGCCCGGCGCCTCGGGGTGAGCCAGCAGGTGGTGCAGAAGGCCATCTACGGCGTGACGCGGCGCGGCCGCCCCCTCGGCGGCGCGCTCCGGCGGCTGCGCGAGGTGCTGGCGCCCGCGCTGGCGGAGTGACGCCGTGGCGCGTTACGGCGCAGGGGGGCTCCGCGGAGCCGTCGCGGCGGAGGCGGCGCGGCTGATGTACGAGGAGGGCGTGAAGCAGTACTTCACGGCCAAGCGCCTCGCGTCGAAGCGCATCTTCGGGCGCGTGGGCGGCCGTCGGATGCGCTTCCGCCCGGCGGATCTTCCGTCGAACGGCGAGATCCGCGACGCGCTGTTGCAGCTCGCGGAGCTGGCCGAGGGCGACGGGCGGACGCGACGTCTCTTCGCGATGCGGGTGGTGGCGCTGGAGGCGATGCGCGCGCTCGAGGGCTTCGAGCCGAGGCTGATCGGCAGCGTGAGCACGGGCCACATCCGCAAGGGGAGCGACGTCGACCTGCACGTCTTCACCGACGACCCCGACGAGCTCCTCGCGCACGTGAAGGCGCTCGGGTGGCGCTTCGAGACGGAGCGGGTGACGATCCTGAAGTTCGGCGAGATCCGCGAGTACCTGCACGTCCACGTGAAGGAGCGCTACGACGTCGAGCTCACGCTGTACGAGCGGCGCGAGCTCCGCTTCCGCCCGCGGAGCAGCACCGACGGGAAGCCGATCGTGCGGGTGAAGCCCGCCGCGCTGGAGGCGCTTCTCGCGGCGGAGCACACGGAGGCGTGGCGGCGCTACCTGGCCGACGGCGTGATCGAGGGGCTGGGCGAGACGGACGACGAGGCCGACGAGGGCGTGCACGACCTCGGGTCGTGGGAGGGCTTGCTCACGGACGACGACGAGCCCGAGGAGACCGAGTGCTTGCCGTCGGAGGAGGAGCTGGCGGCGGAGTCCGAAGCGTACGACCCGCTGCCGGGCTTCGAGGAGATGTGAGTCTCGCCAAGGGTTCGCCCGCGTTGCGATGTGCATCATGCTCGTGCGTCCATCCCCGCTCGCCGGGGCTCGCGGCCTCCATCCCCCGCTCGCCGAGCCTCGCGCGTTTCCCCCTTCCCCCGTCGCAGGAAGCGCCAGGGGAAGGGGCTCTGTCGCAACCAGGACCCACCGGCGCCAGGACGCCGCGACGCAACGAGCACCAGACGCCGCGAGCGCCAGACGCCACGAGCACCACACGCCACGGGCACCGCACGCCGAGACGCCACGAGGGCCAGACGCCGAGACGCCACGAGGGCCAGACGCCGACGCGTCCCAGTCGCGACAGAGCCCCTTCCCCTGGCGCTTCCTGCGACGGGGGAAGGGGGAAACGCGCGAGGCTCGGCGAGCGGGGGATGGAGGCCGCGAGCCCCGGCGAGCGGGGATGGACGCACGAGCATGATGCCCATCAGAGCGCTGGCGAACCACGGGCGCGGGACCGTCACCCCTCGAACACGAAGGTGACCTCGCCCACCTGGAGGGTGCTCCCGGCGACCAGCGGCGCGCGTTCGACCTTGCGGCCGTTGACGAAGGTTCCGTTGGTGCTCCCGCAGTCCACCGCCCAGAAGCCGCCGAGGTTGAACACCACCCGCGTGTGGATGCGCGACGCGTTGTGGTCGTCGACCCGGACGGTCGCGCTGGCGCCGCGGCCGATGTCGGTCTCCGCGCCGAGGCGGTAGCGCTGCCCCGCGCCGGGCCCGCTCGCGATGAGGAGGTACGCCTCCGGGAGCACCGCCCCGCCCGTCATCTGCTGCTGGTACTCGTGCATCGACGACGTCTGCCGGCCGAGCGGGACGCTGGTCATCTTGGTGCTCCCCTGCATCAGGCTCCCGAAGTCGCGCGAGGCCTTGCGGAGCTTCTGGTACTCCTCCTGGTCGGGCACCTTCTCCATGTTGGCGATGTCGTCGGTGAGTGCCTCCACCGCGTCGTCGAGCGGGTCGTCGCTCCCCTTGCGGTAGTTGGGCAGCTCCGTCAGCGCGCGGCGCGCGTCGCGGAGGAGGGCCGCGGCGCCGGCGAAATTGCGCTTGTCGGCGAGCGCGCGGGCCTTCGCGCGGGCCTCGTCGGCCTGGGCCACGGCGGCGGCCACCAGCGCGGTCGCGTCGAGCTCCCCCGCCTCCGGGCCCACCTCGCACACCGCAGGAACGTCCTGCGCAAAGCCCTCCCGCGTCACCGGCACCTTGCCGACGAGGCGCGCTTCGACGGCCGCCCAGGGCCCGTGGCGCATCGGCGCGGTGACACGGAGCTCGACCAGCACGTTGACCTCGTCGCCCGCGGCGAGGTCGGGGAGCTTCACCCGCAGCCCGCCCGCGCCGAAGGAGGTCTCCGGGTCGCCGAGCACGCGGCGGATCTCGACGCCCTCGGCGGGCGCGAGGACGAGCGCGGCGCCTTCGAGCACGACGTCGCGCTGGGCCCCGAGGGCGCGGGCGAAGGAGCCCGCGGCGAGCTTCGGGTCGGCGACGAAGGCGTAGCGCCCGCCGCCCGCGTCGGCGACTGCGACCATCACGTCGTCGTTGTGGTGGGCGCCGTAGCCGAGGGTCGACACGCTCACCCCGCGGTCGCGCACGCGCCGGACCTCCGCGGCGAGGCCCGTCGGGGTGCTGGTCCCGAGGTTGGGCTGGCCGTCGGAGAGGACGATCATCACCTGGCGCGCGTCGCCTTCGGGCGCGGCGAGGAGGGCCGCGTGGGCGATGCCGCCGGACATGTTGGTGTTGCCGCCGGCGTCGAGGGCCGACACCTCCGCCCGCACCTGCGCGCGGGCGTCGTCGGTGAGCCGGCGGGGCGGGGAGACCGTCCCTGCGCCCGAGGAGAAGCTCACGACAGCGAGGGCGTCGCGGGCTTCGAGCAGGGTGGCGATCTTGCGGGCCGAGTCGATCACCTGGGCGATGGGCTCGCCCGACATCGAGCCCGAGGTGTCGACGACGAGGGTGACGGAGAGCGCCGGCCGCGGCCCGTCGGCGACGGCGGCGGCCTTCACGCGGAAGAGCGCGTGCGTGGTGACCGACTGCGCCGGGCTCAGCGCCCGGTGGACGACGAACGACTGGAGCGAGGCGGGAGTGGCCATGGCGGGCCACCATACGCCCGCCGGGGGTGCCGCGCACGGGGGACGTCGAGGGTCACCCGTCGAGCAGGACGAGGTCGTCGCGGTGGACGGCCTCCTCGCCGAGGTTGTATCCGAGCACGTCGGCGATCTCCTTCGTCTTGCGGCCCCGCAGCGACTCGAGCTCCGCCGCCCCGTAGGTCGCGAGCCCGCGCGCAAACGCCTTCCCGTCCGCCGTCGCGATGTCCACCGGGTCGCCGCGGCGGAAGCTCCCCCGCACCTCACGGACGCCCGACGGGAGAAGGCTCCGGCGCCCCTCCACCAGCGCCTTGCGCGCGCCATCATCCACCACCAGCGTGCCCCGCGCGCGGAGCGTGTGGGCGATCCAGTGGCTCCGCGACGAGCGCGGCGTCGGCGCGGGCTCGAACACCGTGCCGATGTCCTCCCCCGCGAAGAGCTTCGTCAGCACGCCGGGCAGACGCCCCGACGCGATCACCGACGTCGCCCCCACCGCGGCCGCCGCGCGCGCCGCGCGAACCTTCGTCACCATCCCCCCCTTGCCGCCCGCGGACGTGTCCGTTCGAATGAACTTGTCCACGGCCCGGTTGCCCGCGGCGACGAAGGGGACGCGCTCGCCGGCGTCATCGAGGAGCGCGGGCGCCACCGAGAGCATCACGAGCACGTCGGCGCGCGCGAGGTTGGCGACCTGGGCGGAGAGCGAGTCGTTGTCGCCGAAGGCGATCTCGTCGACGGAGACGGTGTCGTTCTCGTTGATGACGGGGACGGCGCCGCGCGAAGAGAGCGCGTCGAGGGCCGCGCGCGCGTTGAGGAAGCGCTGCCGGTCGGCGAGGTCGGCGTGCGTGAGGAGAACCTGCGCCACCACCCGCTTCGCCGGCGCGAAGGCCTCCGACCACAGCCGGATGAGGTGCCCCTGCCCCGCCGCGGCGCAGGCCTGGAGCATGTCCATCCGCTTCGGGCGCGCGTCGAGCCCGAGCTGCTGGACGCCGAGCGCGATGGCGCCCGACGACACCACCACCACGCGCCGCGCGGGCGTACCCGACGCGAGGGCGGCGAGCTCTCCGGCGATGGCGTCGAGGACGGCGCGGTCGATGCCGCCGCCGGGCGCGGTGAGGACGCCCGTGCCGATCTTCACGACGACGGAGCGGGCGCGGGCGAGGAGCGACGCGCGGACGGACGACGGGTCGGTGCTGCGGGGGCGGGGCGCGGTGGGCATCGGTTGGCGCGAGAGATACCGTAAATTCTGCGGCGTCGGAATCTCATCCCGGCGCGCCGGGTTCTTGGGTATCACCGCGCCCGTGACGCAGGAAGCAGCCCCCGACTTCGGCCTCGAGGCCCCGCGGCGCCGGCCCTGGCGCGTCGTGGCGATCGTGGCGGTGGTGGTGCTCGTCGCGGTGGGCGTCTACCTGCGGCGGCGCCCCGCGGCGAAGCCGATCCAGTACGTGACGGCCGCGGCCTCCGTCGGCGACGTGCAGGAGACCGTCGAGACCAGCGGCACGGTGCAGCCGATGGTCCAGGTGCAGGTCGGCAGCCAGGTGAGCGGGCGCCTCGCGCGGGTGCTGGTCGACTTCAACCACCACGTTCATCGCGGTCAGGTGCTGGCGGAGATCGACCCGGCCCCCTTCCGCGCGGCCGTGGCGCAGGCGCGGGCGCAGGTTCTCTCGGGGCAGGCTCAGTTGCAGCGGGCGCAGGCCAACGAGCGCCTCACCGCCACCAGCCTCCGCCGCGCGCAGGAGCTCCGCACCCGCGACCTCAACGCGCCCTCCGACGTCGACTCCGCGCGCGGCGCCCACGAGGTGGCCCTCGCCGACGTCGCCGTAGCGCGCGCGTCCATCGCGAGCGCGCAGGCGTCTCTCCTTCGGGCGGAGACCGACCTCGGCAACACCCGCATCCTCGCGCCGATCGACGGCGTGGTGATCCAGCGCTCCATCGACGAGGGGCAGACGGTGGCGGCGAGCTTCCAGGCGCCGGTGCTCTTTATCCTCGCGCAGGACCTCACGCGGATGCGGATCATCGCCAACGTCGACGAGGCCGACATCGCGCGGCTCCGCGAGCACCTCATCGCCGAGGCGCGGGTCGATGCGTTCCCGGGCGAGGTGTTCCGCGGCGAGGTGACGGAGGTGCGGTACGGGTCGACCACCACCTCGGGCGTCGTGACCTACCCTACGGTGGTGGTGGTGGAGAACCCCGCGCTCAAGCTCCGCCCGGGAATGACCGCGACGGTGACCGTCACCTCACAGCGCCACACGGGCGTTCTCCGCGTGCCCAACGCCGCGCTCCGCTACCAGCCCGGCGCCTTCTCCGGCGACGGAGGAACCCCCGGGGCCACCACCACGCGCCGCACCGTGGGGGCCGACGGTGTTCGACACGGCACCGTCCACCTGCTTCGCAACGGCCGCCCGACGCCCGTGGATGTGACCGTCGGCATCGTCGACGAGACGCTGACCGAGGTGACGGGCGCGGGGCTCTCCGCGGGCGTCCAGGTGGTGACCGACGAGATCGAGCTCACCCCCGCCAACGCCGCGGCGCGGGGAATGCCCGGCGGCCGAAGCCCGAGGTGACGCGCGATGTCCGAGCGCGCCGTCATCGAGATGACCGACATCCAGAAGGTGTACCGCACCGGCGAGGTGGTCTTCCACGCGCTGAAGGGCGTGTCGCTCCGCGTGGGCTACGGCGAGTACGTCGCCATCGGCGGACCCTCGGGCTCGGGCAAGAGCACGCTGATGAACCTCATCGGCTGCCTCGACCGCCCCAGCGCCGGCCGCTACCTCCTCGCGGGCCACGACGTGAGCACCCTCGACGCCGACGCCCGCTCCTACGCGCGCAACCACCTCATCGGCTTCGTCTTCCAGGGCTTCAACCTCCTCGCCCGCACCAGCGCGTTGGAGAACGTCGAGCTCCCCCTCGCCTACCGCCGACTCTCCTCCCGCGAGCGCCGTGACCGCGCCGTGCGGGCGCTGGAGCTCGTCGGCCTCGGCACGAAGCTCCGCAACACCCCGTCGCAGCTCTCCGGCGGCCAGCAGCAGCGCGTCGCCATCGCTCGCGCGCTCGTCACCGAGCCCAAGGTCCTCCTCGCCGACGAGCCCACCGGCAACCTCGACACGACCACCACGGAGGAGATCCTCGCCCTCTTCCAACTGCTCCACCGCGAGCGCGGGCTCACCGTGGTGATGGTGACCCACGAGCCCGACGTCGCCGCCTGCGCAGGCCGCGTGGTCATCGTGCGCGACGGCCGCATCGCGAGCGACACCCGCGTCGAGAAGCCCCGCCGCGCGGGCGTCGACGCGACCTCGGGCGGCTCGCTCGCCGGAGGCCCGTAGCCGTGTGGTGGATGGCGCTCCGCCTCGCGGTGCTGGCCCTCGCGCGCAACAAGCTGCGCGCGGCCCTCACCGTGCTCGGCATCCTCATCGGCGTCTCCGCCGTCGTCGCGATGACCGCGCTCGGCGAAGGCGCCCGCGAGAGCATCGAGCGCCAGATGGCCGCCGTCGGCACCAACCTCATCTGGGTGTGGCCCGGCGCGGCCGTGTCGTCGGGCGTCCGCGGCGAAGCGGGCAGCCGCCCCACGTTGAGCGAAGACGACGCCCGCGCCATCACCCGCGAGATCGTCGCTGTCCAGGCCGTCGCCCCGACGCTGGGCATGGCCACCCAGGTGGTCGCGGGCTCGCGCAACGTCGCCACGCGCATCACGGGGACCACCGAGGCGTATTTCGTCGCCCGCGCGTGGCCCCTGGCGCGCGGACGCCTCTTCGACGAGGCCGACATGCGGAGCGCCGCGAAGGTGTGCGTCATCGGCGAGACGGTGCGGCGCGCCCTCTTCGACCGGCGCGACCCGGTCGGCGAGCGGATCCGTCTCGGGAGGCTTCCGTGCGAGGTGATCGGGCTCCTCGCCCCGAAGGGCCAGGGGAGCTTCGGACAGGATTATGACGACACCGTGGTGATGCCGATCACGACGGTGCGCGCGCGGCTCCGCGGGTCGGCCGGGCGCGAGGTCGACCAGGTGATGATCTCGGTGCGCAACGCCCTCCAGGTGCGGCAGACGCAGGCGCGCATCGGGTCGCTCCTCCGTCAGCGCCACCGCCTCCAGGAGCACGAGGAGAACGACTTCTCCGTGCGCAACCTCCAGGAGATGATGGAGACCCTCGAGCGGACGCGCGGCACCCTCACGGCGCTCCTGCTCGCGATCGCCTGCATCGCCCTCCTCGTCGGCGGCATCGGCGTCATGAACATCATGCTCGTGTCGGTGACCGAGCGGACGCGCGAGATCGGCATCCGCCTCGCCGTCGGCGCCACCAGCGCGGACATCCTGGCACAGTTCCTCGTGGAGGCCGTGACGCTCTCCGCCATCGGGGGCATCGCGGGCCTCGGGCTCGGCGTCGGCGCAGGCGTCGCCCTCGGCAAGGCGATGGAGTGGAACGTCACCTTCTCCCCCACCGTCGCCCTCATCGCCCTCGGCACGTCGAGCGGCATCGGGGTGGTTTTTGGGTTCTTCCCGGCACGCCGTGCGGCCGCGCTCGACCCGATCACCGCCCTCCGCCACGAGTGACACCGTCTCTCCCCGGATTTCTCTTGATCCATTGGGTTGAGACACAACCCTTGAAGTTTCACATGAAGTCTGCCTGAGGGGCACCTGAGCCCCTCACTCGACCCTGCCCTCGCCCTCACCTGGTTCGCATCCGACGCGTCAACGATTGACTCGCAACGGCCTGGAATCAGATACGCCCGCCCCGAGACCCGCAATGCCCCCTCCCTCTCCCGAGCGAACCCCCGGTTCGAAGGTCGTCCTCACGCTCGCGCTCATCTGCGTCGCCTTCTTCGCCGTCATCACCGCCCTCCGCGGGCGCGACGTCGAGCGCGGCGCGCGCTCCCTCTCCCTCGAGCTCGGTGCCATCGAACTCGCGGCGCGGGCCTCCCGCCTCGCCCGCCTCCCGGGCTGGGAAGATGACGCGCTCCTCGCCGCGCTCGAAGGCGCCGCCGTGCCACTCCGCGCCAACCAGAAGACCTCCCCGACCGTCGTCGACGCGCTGTCCTCGGCCATCGGCGCGGCTTCGCGGGTGACGGTGGTCCACGCGCACCGAGGTGCGATCCGCGCGATGGCCGTGAGCGCGGACGGTTCACACGTGGTGACCGTCGGCGACGACCGGATCGCACGCGTGTGGAACCCCGCCCATCCCCGCGAACCCGTGGCCGTGCTCGAAGGCGCCGAGGGCCCCCTCGTCGCGGTGGCCTTCTCGCCCGACGGCAAGCGCATCGCCGCAGCCTCGGAAGATCATCGCGCGCGGGTCTGGTCGATCGAGGGCTCCCCTCGCCTGCTCCACACGCTGTCGGGGCACGGCGACGCGCTCACGGCGGTGGCGTTCTCGCGCGACGGCGCGCGGATCGCGACGGCGGGACGCGACCACAGCGCGCGGGTGTGGGACGCCAACACGGGTGCACCGCTCGGGACGCTCGACTCGGTGGCGGGCTGGGCCTCCGCGGTGGCCTTCTCCCCCGACGGTCAACGGATCGCGACGGCCGGCGCCGACCACGCCGCCCGCCTCTGGAGCGGCGGTGACTACGCCGCGGGCCCCGTGCTGACGGGCCACGTCAACGGCCTGCTCGACCTGCGCTTCTCCCCCGACGGCGCGCGGCTCCTCACCGCGAGCAGCGATCGCACGGGGCGCCTCTGGGACCTCGCCGCAGGCACCGCGGTGGCGCTCGAAGGGCACCGCGGCAACGTGGAGTCCGTGGCCTTCTCCGACGACGGCCAGCGCGCGCTCACGGCGAGTGATGACGGGTCGGTTCGGGTGTGGGAGGTCCCGTCAGGGCGCCTGATGACGGAGATCCACGCGCACCGCGGCGTGGTTTACCGAACGAGTTTTTCTGTCGACCGCTCGCGCATCGCAACGGCCGGCGCGGACGGGGCCGCGGTGTGGAGCGCCGACGGCGACCGGCTCGCGACCCTGCGCGGCGTGGCCGGCGAGGTGATCGACGCGCGCTTCGTGAGCGACGGCACCCTCGCGGTGGCCTCGCGCGACGGGACGCTCCGCTTCTGGCGCCCGTGGGACGACGGGAGCGAGGCCGTGCTGCGCGGGATGGACGAGGGCGTCTCCTCGCTCGGGCTCTCCACGGACGGATCACGCCTGCTGGTGGGGACGCTCGGCGGTGGCGTGACGCTCTTCGACGTGAGCGCCGCGCCCAACAGGGTCGCCTCGCTCGACGGGCACGGCGAGGAGATCACCCGCCTCGCCTTCTCCCCCGACGGCCGCGCCATCGCGAGCGCGAGCCGCGACAACCACGCGCGGCTGTGGGACGCCCGCGGGGTCTTCCGCCACGGGCTCCGCGAGCACGGGTCGTGGGTCAACGACGCCGCGTGGTCGCCCGACGGCGCGCTCCTCGCGACGGCCGGGGAGGACGGCGCGGTGAAGCTCTGGCAGCCCGCGGACGGGCGCGCGGTGACGACGTGGCGGAGCTCGGCAGGCGCGGCCCGGTCGCTCGCGTGGTCGGCCGACGGGGCGCTTCTCGCGGTGGGCACCGAGCGTGGCGCGGTGGACGTGTGGGATGTGCGGGCCCGTACGAAGCTCCGCACGCTGGAGAACGCCCACGGCGCGGCGGTGACGCGGCTGGTGTTCGACCGCGACCACCGGCGCCTCTGGACGGCGGGCGACGACGGCCTCGCGCGCTTCTGGGACGTGCGGATCGGGCGGCGGCTCGCGACGCTCGGCGAGGCCCACGGCGACGGGCACACCGGCGCGATCACGGCGCTCCGCACGAGCGGCACCGGCGAGCGCGTGCTCACGTGCGGCGTCGACGGCACCTGCCGCTTCTGGAACACCTCCAGCGGCCGCCGGATCGCGGTGCTCCGCGGGCACGCCGGGCCCGTGCGCGACGCCGACCTCAGCGCCGACGGGCTGCGCGCGGTGACCGCGGGCGACGACGGGACCGCGCGGCTCTTCCACACGCACGCCGGCGACGTGATGGCGACGTGGGACGGCTTCACCGGGCCCGTCACCGTGGTGCGTTTTGCGCCCGACGGGATGCGGGCCTACGCGGGCTCGGCCGACCGCACGGTGCGGGTGCTGCCGGCCCACCCGGAGCGCCTGCTCACGCGGGCCTGCGCGATGGTCGAGCCCGCGCGGCGGACGGACGCGGTGCGACGTCGCTGCGCCGACCCGGCCTTCCCCATGCGGTGACGGGTGGGCGGTGCCGTTGTATGGTGCCGCGCGAGAGCGAACAGCGATGGCGTTCACCGATTTCACCTTCCCCGAGGTCCTGACGGATCTCTCTCTCCAGCTCCGCGAGGCCGACCTCCACGGCGCGGTGGAGCCGCTCTCGCTGTCCGGTGACTTCGTCGCGCGCCTGCTCGAAGACGCCGCCCTGGCGCGGGCCGTGGCGACGGAGAAGGCGCGGTCGGAGTTCGTGGTGGCGCCCGTCCTACTCGAACTGCGGCGGATCGCGCCGGGGCGCTTCGGGCTCTTCTCCGGCGTCGAGCTCAAGGCCGACCCGAAGGCGGGCCTCACGGGGTTCTGTGACTTCCTCCTCACCCGCGACGCGCGGCAGTTCGTGGTGTCGGCGCCCGTCCTCGCCCTCGTCGAGGCCAAGAACGACAACGTCCGCAACGGCCTCGGCCAGTGCATCGCGGAGATGGTCGCGGCGCGGGTCGTCAACGAGCGGGCGCAGCGCGTAGGGCCCGTCCACGGGGCCGTCACCACGGGCACGGCGTGGCAGTTCCTCCGCCTCGACGGCGACGCGGTGACCCTCGACACGCAGGAGTACCACGTCGAGCAGGTCGCGCGGATCCTCGCGATCCTCCGCGCGATCGTGACGGGCTGACGGCCTCGGCCCGCCGCCCCCGCGGCCGCAGGCGGGGGTTGAACGCGGCGCGGGAAGGTGGTACGCGCCTCGGTCCGTAGCATGTTCAACGCGCTCACCAAGGGTTTCCGCGCCGCACGCCAGCGCCTCACGGGGATGGCGGAGCTCACCGACGACGTCGTCGACCAGGCGCTCCGCGACGTGCGCGTGTCGCTGCTGGAGGCCGACGTCGAGCTCGGCGTGGTGAAGCGCTTCCTCGCCCGCGTGCGCGAGAAGGTGCTCGGCCAGGTGGTGCAGGTGCAGGCCAACGTGCAGGGCCAGCGCCGCGCGATCTCGCCCGAGCAGGTGTTCGTGAAGGCCTGCGAGGACGAGCTCATCGCGATGATGTCGGACGGCGACAACGCCGCGTCCGCGCTGCGCGAGGCCCCCAAGGGGACACCCACCGTCGTGATGATGGTCGGCCTCCAGGGCCAGGGGAAGACGACCACCAGCGCCAAGCTCGCGAAGCTCTACGCGGCCGAGGGCAAGAAGGTGCTGCTGGTCGCGGCCGACCTCCAGCGCCCGGCCGCCGTCGAGCAGCTCACGGTGCTCGGGCAGAAAGTCAACGTGCCCGTCTTCAGCGTGCCCGGCTCGACGCCCGTCGAGGTGTGCCGCCGCGCCCTCGCCGTCGCGAAGGTGCAGAAGAAAGACCTCGTCATCCTCGACACCGCCGGCCGCCTCGCCATCGACACGACGCTCATGCAGGAGCTCGAGGCGATCAAGGCCGAGACGAAGCCGCAGAACATCCTCCTGGTGGTCAACGCGGCCATCGGGCAGAACGCGCTCTCCACCGCGCAGACCTTCCACGAGACCCTCGGGCTCACGGGCGTGGCGCTCACCATGCTCGACGGCGACGCGCGCGGCGGGGCCGCCCTGTCGATCCGCGAGGTCACCGGGGTGCCGATCAAGTTCGCGGGCGTGGGCGAAGGGGTCGACCAGCTCGAGCCCTTCCGCCCCGACGGGATGGCCTCGCGCATCCTCGGGATGGGCGACATCGTCGGCATCGTCAACGACTTCAACCGCGTCGTCACCGACCAGAAGAAGGTCGAGGAGGACGCGCAGCGGATGCTCCAGGGGCAGTTCACCTTCGACGACTTCGTCTCGCAGATCGACATGATCAAGCAGATGGGGCCGCTCCAGGAGCTCTTCGAGAAGATGCCCTTCTTCGCGGAGATGATGCCGCCGGACGTGAAGGTCGACGACACCGAGCTCGACAAGGTGAAGGTGATGATCGCCTCGATGACGAAGGCCGAGCGCAACGACGCCGAGCTCTTCCGCCGCGAGGGCAACCGGATCCAGCGCGTGGCGAAGGGCTCAGGCCGCAAGCCCGAGGAGGTCGCCGAGCTCATCACCAAGTTCATGATGATGCGCGACATGATGGGGGGCATCGGGCAGCAGGCGGGCGTGCTCTCGCGGCTGCCGGGCGCGAAGCAGCTCGCGATGGCGCGGCGCCTGCGCGAGGCGGTGCGGGTGCAGGGCGACAACGCGGCCTTCTCCAACCTCATGCAGGAGATGCTCGAGGCGGCGGTGGCGGGCGGCGGCCCCGGGGCCGGCGGCGCGATGGGCGACCCGATGGGCTTCATGAACAACCTCCTCGGCGGGGGGGCGCCCGGCAAGGGCAACCCGGGCGGGATGCGCCAGCGCGACATGCGGCGCCAGCAGCGCCTCGCCAAGAAGAAGGGCCGCAAGTAGCTTCGCCGCGCGCAGCGTCGCGGCGTCGGTTTCACGAAGGAAGAGAGTAGAGGGCACCAGATGAAGGACGTAGCTCGTTGGATCGTGTGCCTCGCGCTCGGCGCGGGGTGTGTCGAGCAGCCCGCGCGCAACCGCGGCGGGGTCTCGTCGCAGGAGCTGGAGGGCGTGCGGCGCCGCGTGGCCTCGCGCACGGCCCCGACCCCGCAGCACGCCCTCAACGTGAACTTCGGCGGCAACAAGATCCAGCTCCTCGGGTACGACGTGAACGTCACGGAGCTCCGGCCGGGGCAGAGCGTGACGGTCACGTGGTACTGGAAGTGCAACACCAACCCGGGCGACGGGTGGCGGCTCTTCACGCACCTCGACGACGCCAACCGCCCGCGCACCAACGAGGACGCGGTGGGCGAGGTTCGCCGCGCGTACCAGCCGAGCGCGTGGCGCGCCGGGGAGTACATCCGCGACACGCAGACCTTCGACCTGCCCGCCGACTGGGACTCGCCCGTGGTTCGCTTCCACGTGGGCTTCTGGAAGGACGCGGACCGGCTGACGCCGACGCCCGCCGAGGCGACCGACGGCGACCGGCGCGTGAAGGCGCTGGAGCTCCGCACGGGCGTGACGATCCAGGTCAGCGAGATGGCGATCCCGCGCGCGGCCGGGGCGATCACCCTCGACGGCCGCCTCGACGAGCCCGCGTGGAACGCCGCGGCGCGCACCGGCCCCCTCGTCGCGACGATGTCGGGCGAGCCCGCGGCGGCCACCGACGCGCGCGGCCAGGCGCGGCTCGTGTGGGACGACACGAACCTCTACGTGGCGTTCGAGGTGCAGGACGAGAACCTCGTCGACCCGTCGTCGGCCCACGACGACCACCTCTGGGAGCACGATGCGGTCGAGGTGATGATCGACCCCGACGGCGACGGGCAGAACTACTACGAGTTCCAGGTCTCGCCGAAGAACCAGCGCTTCGACACGCGCTACGACCGCGCGCGGACGCCGGCGGCGCCGGGCATCGTGGACTTCAACCCCGAGACGCGCTCGGGCGTGGTGGTCAACGGCACGATCGGCAACGTCGACGACAACGACCAGGGCTACACCGTCGAGTTCGCGATCCCGTGGGCCGCGATCAACAACGGCCTCCCGCACACGCCGCCGCAGGTGGGCGACTCGATCCGCCTGAACCTCTTCGTCCTCGACGAGGCCAAGCAGGGCGGCCACCGCTTCGCCGCGTGGAGCGCGCCGCGCTCGGGCGACTTCCACACGCTCGAGCGCTTCGGCCGCGTCTCGCTCGCGGCTGAGCTCCCGGCGCCGCAGATGGCCCCGAGCGCGGTGGTGGTTCCCCCGGCGGCGCCCCCCACGCCGACCGGCGGCGCGGCGCGCGTGCTCCCCACCGCGATCAACCCGGCAGTGGTGCACCAGGCCGCCGCGAACCTCCGCGCCCGCGGCGCCGTGGCCCCCGCGGCCCCGGCGCCCGGCCACTGACCTCCCTCCCCTACTCCTCGTCGTCGTCGCCGCTCTCCTCGGCGAACGCGAAGTCCTCGGTCTGGAGCTCGGCGTCGAAATCGAGCTCCGAGAGCGACCAGCCGATCTTCGACATGGGCCGGATCTCCTCGCGCGCGAACTCCTCGAACGACCGGTAGTACTTCGAATTCATCGCAGGCTCCTCCGTAGGGGGGGGGTGTGACGATGTCTTGCGGAGTCGGTTTCGATCCGACCTGCACCTACATCTGCCGCCAATGTATCCGCCCGCGTTTTCGGGTCAAAAAACCGCTGGACAATTCCCGAATACTTGCGGAGGGCGGCGGGTGCAGGGGGCGATTGCCACGGGCCCGCGTCCCGGGTTAGAGACCTCGGCCCCCACTTTCCATTACCGCGAGGAGCACACGATGGGCCGGGTCTACGCGATCGCGAACCAGAAGGGCGGCGTCGGCAAGACGACGACGAGCGTCAACGCCGCCGCGTCGCTCGCGGCCGCGGAGAAGCGCACGCTGGTGATCGACCTCGACCCGCAGGGCAACGCGGGCTCGGGGCTCGGCACCTCGGCGCGCGAGGCCGAGCGGGGCACCTACGACGTGCTGATGGGCCGCGCGCGCATCGAGGACGTGCTGCGCCCGACGC
Source organism: Polyangiales bacterium (assembly GCA_046351555.1). Taxonomy (GTDB): domain Bacteria; phylum Myxococcota_A; class Polyangia; order Polyangiales; genus CAISKJ01. The sequence continues at coordinate 84,333 of JAXLYI010000014.1, read as the reverse complement.
CGATCCCCGCGCTCAAGCTCTGCCCCGCGTCCCCGCTGCTGGTGGGCGCGGAGGTCGAGCTCATCGACATGGAGCGGCGCGACCTGCTGCTGCGCGACGCGATCGAGCGGGTGCGCCGTCGCTACGACTACGTGCTCATCGACTGCCCGCCGTCGCTCGGGCTGCTCACGCTCAACGCGCTCTGCGCGGCCGACGCGGTGCTGGTGCCGATGCAGTGCGAGTTCTACGCGCTGGAGGGGATCGCGCAGCTCGTGTCGACGATCGAGCGGGTGAAGGCGACGCGCAACCCGAAGCTCACGATCGAGGGCGTTCTTCTCACGATGTACGACCCGCGCAACAACCTGGCGCGCCAGGTGGCCGACGACCTGCGCAAGCACTTCCGGGTGTTCGAGAGCGTGGTGCCGCGCAACGTGCGGCTGAGCGAGGCGCCCTCCTTCGGCAAGCCGGTGATGCTCTACGACGTCGCCTCCAAGGGCTCGCAGGCCTACCTCTCCTTCGCGCGGGAGCTGATGGGCAGCCGCGCGCGCACGGCCTAGGAGCCGATACATCCCCGCGATGACCGACAAGAAGAAGCCCAACGACCCCAAGGAGCCCCGGCGCGTGCTCGGCCGCGGGCTCGACGCGCTCCTCCCGATCGCGCAGGTGGCCCAGGTGGCCGCCGCGCGCGCCGAGGGGCCCTACCAGGTGGTGGCGATCGAGCGCGTCCACCCGCGGAAGGACCAGCCCCGCAAGCGCTTCGACGAGGGCCGGCTGCAAGACCTCGCGCGCAGCATCGAGGAGCAGGGGCTCATCCAGCCGCTGATCGTGCGGCGCATCGACGGGGAGCAGGGGCAGTACGAGATCGTCGCGGGCGAGCGGCGGTGGCGCGCGGCGCAGCGGGCGGGGCTCCGGGAGGTTCCCGTGGTCACGCGCGACGCGACGTCCGAGGAGTCCTTCGAACTCGCCCTCGTCGAGAACCTCCAGCGCCAGGACCTCGACCCGCTCGAGACCGCGCAGGCCTACCAGCGCCTTCTCCGCGAGCACGAGTGGACGCAGGACGACCTCGCCCAGCGCATCGGCAAGGACCGCTCGACCGTCTCCAACACCCTCCGACTGCTCACCGCGCCGCCGGAGCTCCAGTCGCTGGTGGTGGAGCAGAAGCTCTCCGAGGGCCACGCCCGCGCGCTCCTCTCGGCGGAGACGCCCGCCGAGGTGGTGAAGCTCGCCGCCCTCGCCGCGGAGAAGGGCTGGTCGGTTCGCCAGACCGAGGCCGCCGCGCGCAAGAAGGAGCGCCCCGAGAAGCCCGCCGCGAAGCCCGCCGACGCGCGGAAGAGCCCGAACGTGCTCGACCTCGAGAAGCGCCTCTCCTCCGCCCTGGGGATGCCCGTGGCAGTGCGCACGGACGCCTCGGGCAAGGCGGGCACGGTCGAGATCGCCTGGGACGACCTCGACCAGCTCGACGGCTTCGTCGAGCGCGTGCTCGGCCGGGAGTGACGGTTACGCCGCGCTGACGCGGGTGCGGGCGTCGGTGACCCTGGCCTCGGCGCACATCGCCGCGAGCAGCTCGCGGGCCTTCTCCACCTTCACCTGACGCGAGGCCACCAGGCGCTCGGCGAGGCGCTCGACGTCGGCCCCGCGCGCGCCCGCCGTCACCGCGACGCAGCGGGCGTGCAGGGCCATGTGGCCCTCCTGGATGCCGAAGGTGCCGAGTGCGCGGAGGGCGGCGAAGTTCTGCGCGAGGCCGACGGCGGCCATCACCGAGGCGAGCTCGCGCGCGCCCGACACGCCGAGGAGCCGGAGGGAGAGCTTCGCGATCGGGTGGACGCGGATGGGCCCGCCGACGGTGCCCACCTGGAGCGGCAGCTCGGCGCGGCCGACGAGCTTGTCCCCCTCGCGGCGCCAGGTGCTGAGCGGCCGGTAGCGCCCGTCGCGCGCGGCCCAGGCGTGGGCGCCAGCCTCGACCGCGCGCCAGTCGTTGCCGGTGGCGATCGCGACGGCGTCGACGCCGTTCATGATGCCCTTGTTGTGGGTGGCGGCGCGGTGCGGGTCGGCCTCGGCGAAGCGCGACGCCTGCACGATGCCCTCGCAGATGTCGTCGCCGGCGACGCCGCGGTCGGCGAGGGCGCTCACGGGGATGGCGCAGCGCGCGCGGGCGAGGCGCCGGTCGGCGAGGTTGGAGAGGATGCGGAGGTACACGCGGCCGCCGGTGAGCGACTCGATCATCGGCGCGACGCCCTCGGCCACGGTGTTGACGAGGTTGGCCCCCATCGCGTCCTGCACGTCGAGCAGCAGGTGGACGACGAAGACGTCCTCGCCGCCGTCGGGCGCCGGGAGCACGCGCACCTCGACGTCGCGCGCCCCGCCGCCGCGCGCCACCAGCGAGGGGTGGAAGCTGTCGGCCAGCGCGAGGAGCTCGTCGCGCGCCGCGAGCACCCGCTCCCGCGCGAGCGCCGCGTCGCCGTAGCGGGCCACCTGCACCTGCGCGGCCATCCACTGCGGGTCGGCCTCGGCGGTGAAGCCGCCGCCCGCGCGCGCGACCTTCGCGGCGAACGACACCGCGGCGAGCACCGAGGGCTCCTCCACCGCCATCGGCACCGCGTACTCGCGGCCGTTGATGAGGAAGTTGAGCCCGAGGCCGAGCGGCAGCTCCAACGTGCCGACGGCGTTCTCCACCATGCGGTCGGCCACCTCGCGCGGCAGCGCGCCGGCGGCGTGGAGCGCGGCCACCTCGTCGCGCGTGAGGTCGAAGGCGCGCGCGACGCGGGCGACGCGCTCCTCCATCGTGAGCTTGTAGAAGCCGGGGATGCGCCCGCTGCGCGCGCCCGCGGGGCCGTGGTCGTCTCGCGTGTCGATCGTCACCTCCTACCGATGCACGCACGCGCGACGCGCTGTCAACGCCGCGCGCGGTGACTGAATGCTTAGTCAGCGCGGCGCGAAGACGTCGACGCACGCGCGCGCCGCCCGACGCGCCCGAAGCGCCCGTCGCGCGCTTGACAGTGACGCGCCGCGCGGTGGACACACACGCCCGCGATGGACACGCTCGAGCGCCTCCTGGAGAAGACCTCCCGCACCTTCGCGATGACGATCCCGCTGCTCGAGGAGCCGCTGCGCGGGCGCGTGGCGGTCGCGTACCTGCTCTTCCGGATCGCCGACACCTTCGAAGACGCCGAGCGCTGGCCGCGCGCGCTCCGCCGCCGCGCGCTGCTCGATTTCGCGGCGATGGTGCTCCGCGCCGAGGCGCTGACCGACCGCGACCGCGCGCTGGTGGCGCGGTGGGCGGGCGACGCGCCGTCGCGCGAGGCGGACTACGTCGCGCTGGTGGGCGAGGCCCCGCGCGTGCTCGCGGCGCTGGCGGAGATGCCCGCGGAGGCGCGGTCGATCGTGGCGCTCCACGTGGTTCGGACGGCCGACGGGATGGCGCGCGTGGTGGAGGCCGGCGACGACCGGGGCGGCGTCGCGCTCGGGAGCGTCGCGGAGCTTCGCGCGTACTGCTACGTGGTCGCGGGGATCGTCGGCGAGCTCCTCACCGCGCTCTTCCTCGCCGAGCTCCCGGCGCTGGAGGGCGCGCGCGAGGCGCTCGAGCGCGAGGCGGCGGCCTTCGGCGAGGCGCTCCAGCTCGTCAACATCCTCAAGGACCAGCGCGACGACGCCCGCGACGGCCGGAGCTACCTGCCCTCGGGCGCCGACCGCGCCGAGCTCTTCGCCCTCGCCCGCGAAGACCTCGCGCGCGCCGGCGTGTACGTCGCCACGCTCCAGTCGGCGGGCGCGCCGCGCGGGGTGGTGGCCTTCTGCGCCCTCCCGGTGCTGCTCGCCCGCGAGGCGCTCGCCGCGGTGGAGCGAGCGGGCCCGGGGAGCAAGGTGCCCCGCGAGCGGGTGTTCGCCCTCGCCGCGGGCCTCGACCACCGGCTCGACGTCGGCGCCCCCGCGCTCGACGCCGCCTGAGCGAAACCCCCTTTATTCTTCGCATGGAACGAACGGACGTCCTCATCGTCGGCGGCGGCTTCACCGGCCTCGCCACGGCCATGGCGCTGGCCCGGCAGGGCCGCCAGGTCACCCTCTTCGAAGCGCGCGTCGGGCGCAACCCGGCCTTCCGCGGCGAGCTCATCCACCCGCCCGGCGTGCAGGGCCTCCGCGACCTCGGCTTCTTCCCCGAGCTTCGCCGCCGCGGGGGCGTGGACGTCACGGGCTTCGCCGTCTTCCCCGAGGGCCGCGCGACCGCGGTCGAGCTCCCCTACGAGCCGCCGCCGCACGGCGCGGGCAACGGCTTCGCGCTCGACCACCACGAGCTCGTCGACGCGATGCGCGCGGTGGTTGGGGCGCACCCGCTCGTGCGGCTCTGCGTCGGCGAGCGCGTGCTCGACGTCGTGCGCGTCGGGGGCCGCGTCGCGGGCGTTCGAACCGCCGACCGCGAGGTCCGTGCGCCCCTCACGCTCGTGTGCGAGGGGCGCCACTCGCGGCTCCGCTCGGCGCTCGGCATCGCCGACGAGAGCCGGCTCCTCTCCTACAGCGCGGCCCTGCTCGCGCCGGGCGCGGCCCTCCCCTACCCCGGCCACGGCCACGTGATCGTCGGCCCGCCGGGCCCGGTGCTCGCGTACCCCATCGGCGGCGCGGTTCGCCTCTGCGTCGACATCCCCGCCGACACCGACCGAGGCCGTGACGCGATCGCGCGACGCCTCCGCGACGAGTACGCGCCGAAGCTGCCGGGCGCGGTGGCCGACGCGCTCCACGGTGCGCTCGACCGCGGGGAGTTCGAGCTCTGCGCGAGCCAGCAGCTCCGCACGGGCGAGTGCGTGGTGCCGGGCGCGGGGCTCGTGGGCGACGCCGGCGGCTGCTCGCACCCGCTCACGGCCACGGGGATGACCTCGTCGCTCAACGACGTGCGGGCCCTCTCCGCCGAACTCCTCGGCTCCTACGACGAGCCCGGCGTCGACCTCGCGCTCCGCCGCTACGAGCGCAGGCGCTACCGCTACGTGCGGGCGCGCGAGATGCTGTCCGAGCGGCTCTACGACGTCTTCCTCGCGCGCGACGAGGGGATGCGCGCGCTGCGCGACGGGATGCTCGACTACTGGCAGGGGACGGCGCGGGCGCGCGTGGCGTCGATGGCGCTGCTCTCGGGGCAGCGGACGGACGTGGTGTCGTTCGCGAAGGAGTTCGCGGTGGTGTTCGGCTACGCCACGGCGGGCGCGGTGCGGCACGGCGAGGGGGCGTTGCGGGCCCGCGCGTCGGCCTTCGCGCAGCTCACCCGCGCGTCGAAGACCACCCTGGCGCGCGCGGCGAAGACGGCAGTCCGCGAGCTCCTCCGGTGAGCGACGGCGACGCGCGGGGCGACCTCCAGGAGCGGGTGGACGCAGCGATCGGGCGCGCGTGCGGGCACCTCGCGGCCGCGCAGGACGCCGACGGGAGCTGGGGCGGGGACTACGGCGGGCCGATGTTCCTCCTGCCGATGTACGTGGTGGTGGCGCGCTTCGCGGGTCGCTCGCTCGACGACGAACGTCGCTCGGAGATCGCCCGCTACTTCCGTCACGCGCAGAACGTCGACGGCTCCGTCGGGCTCTACGAGGGAGGCCCCGGCTGCCTCTTCACCACCGCGCTCTGCCACGTCGCGTTGCGCTTCGTGGGGGCCGCGGCCGACGACCCCGCGGCGTCGCGCATGGCCGCCTGGGTACGCGCTCACGGGACGCCCCTGCGCGCGGCCTCGTGGGGGAAGTTCGTCCTCTCGCTGGTCGACCTCTACGACCCAGAGGGGCTCTCGCCACTCACCCCCGAGCTGTGGCTGCTCCCGTACGCCGTCCCCTTCCATCCGGGGCGTTTGTGGTGTCACGCGCGCCAGGTGTACCTCCCGATGGGGTGGCTCTACGGAACCCGCGCGCGACGCCCCGCCGATGATCTCGTCCGCTCCCTCCGCGACGAGCTCTACGGGCCCGGCGCGTACGAGCGCGTCCGCTGGCGCGAGCACCGCCTCGACTGCGCGCCCGAGGACAGCTACCGCCCGCCGACGGCGTGGTACCGCGCCGTCGACCGCGCGCTCGTGGGCTACGAGCGAATCGCCCCGAAGTCCCTGCGCGCCAGGGCGCTCGACGTCGCGTGGCGGCACATCCGCTACGAAGACGACGCGACGAACTTCCTCCGTATCGGCCCGGTGAACGCCGTCCTCAACACCGCCGTCCACGCCGCGCGCGACCCCGGCGGCGAGGGGGAGCGGCGCAGCTTCGAAGCGCTGGAGGCGTACCTCTGGCGCGGCGAGAGCGGGCTCTCGATGCAGGGCTACAACTCCTCGCGCCTGTGGGACACCGCGTTCGCCGCGCAGGCCCTCGCGGCGACGGGCGGCGCGGGCGGGGCGCTCTCCCGCGCGCTCGGGTTCGTGCGCGACCAGCAGATCGCGGAGGAGCTGCCGGGCCACGAGGAGCACTATCGCGACCGCTCGCTCGGCGCGTGGCCCTTCTCCAACCGGGCCCACGGCTGGCCCATCACCGACTGCACCGCCGAGGGCTTCAAGTGCTCGCTGCTCGGCGAGCGCGAAGGGGCGCCGCACCCGCCCGAAGCGCTGCTCCGCGAGGCCGTCGCGCGCCTCCTCCAGTGGCAGAACGCCGACGGCGGCTACGCCTCCTACGAGCGCCAGCGCGTCGGCCGCTGGGTCGAGGCGCTCAACCCCTCGCAGGTGTTCGGCGACATCATGACCGACTCGTCCTTCGTCGAGTGCACCGGCGCCGTGGCGCAGGCGCTCGCGGCGGCGCGCCGGCGCTTCCCCGGCACGTACGATGGCGCGATCGACCGGGCGCTCGCGGGGGCCGAAGGCTTCCTCCGGCGGGCCCAGCGCGAGGACGGGAGCTGGGAGGGGTCGTGGGGCGTGTGCTTCACGTACGGGACGTGGTTCGGCGTGTCGGGGCTGCGCGCGTGCGGGGCGACCCCGAGCGACCCCGCGCTGCACCGGGCGAGGGCCTTCCTGCGTGCGCACCAGGGCGCAGACGGCGCGTGGGGCGAGCACCCGTCGAGCTGCTGGGAGCGCCGCTACGTCGCGCACCCCGAGGGGCAGGCGGTGATGACGTCGTGGGCGCTCCTGGCGCTGCTGCGCGCGGGGGAGACCGACGCGGCCGCGCTCGAACGGGCGGCGCGCTTCCTCGTTGCGCGACAGGGGGACGACGGGGCGTGGCCGCGCGAGTCGATCGCGGGGGTGTTCAACCGCACCTGCATGATCAACTACGACAACTACCGGAAGTACTTCCCGCTGTGGGCGCTGGCCGAATGGCGCGCGGCGCGGTGACAGCTCACGCCGCGGCGGCGCGCTCCTGGTGGGCGAGGCGCTCGGCGGCGCGCCACACCACGCCCATGATCGTGTGCTGGGGGTTGACCCCGAGGTTGGTCGGGAGCGCGCTCGCGTCCATCACGTAGAGCCCTGAAACGCCGTGGACCGCGAGGTCGGGGCCCACCGCGGCGCGCGACGGGTCGCTCCCCGCGGGGCAGCTCGCGAAGAGGTGCGAGGCCACCATCGTCGCGTCGGTGGAGACGATCTCGCGGGCCTCGATGAGGCTCACCTCGCCCGGGTCGCGCATCACCGACGGCGCGCCCGAGATGCCCGGGTACACCTCGGTGGCGCCCGCGGCGAACATCATCCGGCAGAGGATCGCGACGCCCTCGCGGACGCGGAGCATGTCCTTCGGGGTCGGCGAGTAGCGCACGACGGCGTCGCTGCCAGTGCCGAACCACGCGGGGCGCACGGTGCCGACGGCCTCCATCCGCACCTGGACGGCCCACTGGGCGAAGTGGTCGAGCTGCGCGAGGCGCTCGGCCCACGCGGCCCCCGCGCCGGGGAGGCGGGCGGCGAGCATCTCGGGCGGCAGCGAGAGCGACTCGAGCTTCATCCCACGCTCGCGCAGGGGCACCTCGTAGGCCTGCGTGCCGCCGAAGCTCATCCCGACAGGGTCGGGGAAGCGCCCGACGACGGCGCAGCCCGGGTGCGCCATGAAGCGCCCGCCGACCATCCCCTTGAGCCCGCTGCGGCGAAGCACCACCGGGCTCTGCACGGCGCTGGCGGAGACGATCACCGCGCGGCGGGCGCGCACGCGGAGCTTGCCGACGGCGCGGCGGTCGGCGTCAAGCGCGGCGCCCTCCACGCCGACGGCGCGGGTCCCTTCGAAGACGACGCGGTCGACGCGGGCGAGCGCGTGGAGGCGGGCGCCGTCGCGGAGCGCGCGCGGGACGTACGAGACGTCCATGCTCTGGCGGGCCTCGCCGGGGCACCCCTGGAGGCACTGGGCGTTGCCCTGGCAGCGCGCGGCGTTGCGGGAGATGGGCTTGCCCGGGAGCCCGAGGGCCTCGGCGCCGCGGGCCATCAGGTCGGAGTTGCCGCCCCACACGGCGCGGGCGGTCTCGGTGATCTCGAGCTCGCGCTCGATGACGTCGAAAGCGTCGGAGAGGGCGCGCTCGTCGGCGAGCTCGGCGAGGCCCCACTCGTCGCGCCAGACGCTGAGCACGTCGCCGGGCGTCCGCCAGATGATGCCCGAGTTGATGGCGGTGGAGCCTCCGACGCAGCGCCCCTGGAGGAGCGGCAGCGGCAGCGCGCCCATGGTGGCGCTCGTGCCGAAGTCCCGGAAGGACTGGCGCATCGCGCCGAGCAGGTCGCGCGGGCGGTCGGCGGTGCGGAGGCGCGGGCCCTCGTCGAGGAGGACGACGTCGTGCCCGGCGGCGGCGAGGACGCGCGCGGCGGTGGCCCCGCCCGCGCCGGTCCCGACGATCACGTAGTCTGCGACATCTTCGATGGCGGCCATCGGGGCGGTTCCTTTCTCAGGCGGCGCGCTGGAGGGGGAGCGAGCGGCGCTGGGACTCGGGGCGGTCGTAGCGGGTGAGGGCGCGGAATTCGCGCGAGCGCATGAGGGCGAGCGTCGCGTTGAGCTTGAGCAGCGTGGCGGGGCCTCGGACGGCGTAGGCCCGGTGGCCGAGCATCCGGTCGAGGATGGCGGTGCGGGCGGGCGGCGCGAGCTCGTCGATGGTCTGGGCGCGGCCGAGCATCCAGACGGGCGCGAGGGCGGCGAGCCACACCGCCGCGCGGAGGCCGAGGGAGGCGAGGCGGGTGGCGTGGGCGGCCATGGTCTCGGCGGCGGCGCCGTAGTCCACGTCGCGCGGCGCGAGGTCGCCCTCGGCCGGGAGGAAGCTCGGGAGGATCGCGTCGATCCAGCGGCGTTCGAAGTCGGCGAAGGGCATCACTGCTCCGTGGCGCGGGGCGCGAGGGTGGAGAGGGCCGCGAGGACGCGGCGGTCGAGGCGCTCGAGGAGGCGCCGGGTGAGCCGCCGGGCGCGCTCGCCGTCGCGCGCCTCGATGATGGTGACGAGGCGGCGGTAGCAGAGCAGCGTCGCGCGCGGGTCGGCCATGAACGCGAGCTCGATGCCGGGCTGGCGCTCCATCATCCGAACGATGGTGTTGGTGACGAGGACGACGGCGGTGTTCTGCGTGGCGCGGGCGACGCGGCGGGCGAAGGTGAGGTCCGCGGCGATCCAGCGGGCCGGGTCGTCGACGCACTCGGCCTGGGCGTCGAGGTGCGCGCGGAGGGAGGCGACCTCGTCGGGCGTGGCGCGCTCGGCGGCGAGCCCGACGGCCTCCACCGCGAGCACCCGGCGCAGCTCGAGGAGGTCGCCGAGGAGCGAGAGCGACGCGCCCCCGTCCGCGGGCCCGAGCGCGACGAGGTGGGCGAGCAGCTCGACGCCGGCGGACTCGCGGAAGTCGAGCACCCGCGTCCCCGAGCCGTGGACGGGACGGACCAGCCCCTCGACCTCGAGCCGAGAGATCCCCGCGCGCAGCGTCAGCCGGCTCACCCCGAAGCGCCGCGACAGCTCGCGCTCGCCCGGGAGGTCGCTCCCGGTCGCGAACTCCCCGCGCAGAATCCCCTCCCGCACGCGGCGGGTCACGTCCTCCACGGCCCTGGGCCTGGCGTTCTCCACTTCTGGACTCCTTGTCGACTGGTTAAACCACTTGTTGAAGTCCGAGCTCTACCGCCGGCCTGGAGGGGCCGCAAGCGAGAAGTGCGAAGGGAATTACGCACCGAAGCGTGCGCGCGGAAAGTGCACTCGGTGCGCGGAGGTGCGCGCCGGGTGCGTTCAGCGGGAGGGGCGGGCGGCGTTGGCGGTCCGCTCGACGTCGCCCTGAAGGAGGGCGGAGGCCCAGCGGACGGCGTGGCGGAGGGTGTCGGTGACGGTGTCGGGCATGACGGGGACGACGGGGCTGCCGTAGAGCGCGAAGGTGAGCCGCGCGGACTCGCGAGGGCCCGGGACGCGCTCGACGACGACGCGGCTCTCGACCGAGCCGACGTTGCCCTGTTGGGCGACGCCGGAGATCTCGATGCGGTCGGCGGTGCGGGAGACCACCGTCATGTGGTGGAGGAACCAGACGATCCCCATCGCGCGCGGGAGTTCGAGCTGGAAGTACACGTCCGTCGCGCCCCGCGTGCGCCGCACGACGCGCGCGGTGCGGAAGCGGACCATGAACTCGGGGTAGTGCTCGTAGTCGAGGACGCGCGCGACGACGGACGAGAAGGGGGCGACGATGACGGTCTCGGCCTGCACGCGGCGGATGGCGGAGCCGTCGACGGGCTGGTCGGTGACGACGGGCGCGCGCGCCTGCGCGGCCGCTGGTTGCGCTGCGAGCGCGAGCGCGAAGGCCAACGGGATCGCGGCGCGTCGGGGCTTGAGGTGCATCGCGCCGAATGGAACCCACCTCGCGCCCCCGCGCAATCCCCTCCCCCTGAAGAACACTGGCCGGTCGTGGAACGGCACATGCTTACGTCGGAGGTCCCCGATGGGTTCCAGGCCTGAAGAGAGCGTGATGAGCACCCCCAGCGATAGCCAGCATGAGCCGGATGTCCCCGTCCTCTCGAACACCCCGCGCGGGCGGCTGCTGGTGGTGGACGACGAGGCGACGGCGCGGCGCGCGCTGTCGACCCTGCTGCGGGACGACGGCTACGAGGTGGACGTGGCGGCCTCGGGCGAGGAGGCGCTCGAGCACCTGGCGCGGGCGGCGCCCGACATGCTGCTCACCGACGTGCGGATGCCCGGCATCGACGGCGTCGAGCTGCTGACCCGCGCCAAGGCGGTCGACCCGCACCTCGCGGTGGTGGTGATGACGGCCTTCGGCAACGTGAAGGACGCCGTCCGGGCGATGCGCGCGGGCGCCGAGCACTACATCACCAAGCCCGTCGACCTCGACGAGCTCTCGCTGGTGATCGACCGGGTGCTGCGGCAGAAGGCCGTCGCGCGCGAGGCCGACCTCCTGCGCGCCCGCGTGCGGGACGAGAACCGCTTCGACAACCTGCTCGGCGTGTCGGCCCCGATGCGCTCGCTCTTCAAGACGATCGCGCAGGTGGCGCCGTCGCGCGCGACCGTGCTGCTCACCGGCGAGTCGGGCACGGGCAAGGAGCGCGTGGCGCAGGCGATCCACGAGTCGTCGAACCGGCGCGAGGGGCCGTTCGTGAAGCTCCACTGCGCGGCGCTGGCCGAGACGCTGCTCGAGAGCGAGCTCTTCGGGCACGAGAAGGGCGCGTTCACCGGCGCGGCGGCGCGGCGCGAGGGGCGCTTCAAGCTCGCCCACGGGGGCACGCTCTTCCTCGACGAGATCTCCGAGGTGTCGCCGGCCATCCAGGTGAAGCTCCTGCGCGTGCTCCAGGAGCGCGAGTTCGAGCGCGTCGGCGGCAACGAGACCCTCAAGGTCGACGTGCGCATCATCGCCGCGACCAACCGCGACCTCGCCCAGCTCGTGCGGGAGGGGAAGTTCCGCGAGGACCTCTACTACCGGCTCAACGTGGTGGCGCTCCGCCTGCCGCCGCTGCGCGAGCGCCGGGAGGACATCCCCCTGCTCGCCGACTTCTTCCTCCAGCGCTTCGCCCGCGACGCCGGCAAGAAGCTCCGGGGCTTCTCCCCCGACGCGCTCGCCGTGCTCACCGCCTACCCCTGGCCGGGCAACGTCCGCGAGCTCGAGAACGCCGTCGAGCGCGCCGTGGTGCTCGCCCGCGAGGGCATGGTCGACCGGGAGCACTTCTCCCTCCCGCCGGTCGCCTCCGCGCCCGTCTCGCGCCCGCCGGAGTCCGTCGCCCCCGCGGCCCCGGCCGGCTCCCAGGGCCCGATGCCCTCGGTGCCGGGCTCCACCCTGGCCGACCTCGAGCGCTACGCGATCCTCTCCTCCCTCGACGCCTGCGGGGGGAGCACCCATAAAGCCGCGGCCATGCTCGACGTGAGCGTCCGCATGATCCAGTACCGCCTGCGCGAGTACCGCCACGGCATCAAGCGCACCCCCGCCCCGCGCGACGAGGGCGCGGCGCAGAAGCACTGAGCGCCGCCGTGCCGACCGCCTCCCCCGCGCGCGTCCTGGTCATCGAGGACAACCGCGACCTCGCCGACAACATCGCCGAGGCGCTCACCGACGAGGGCTACGTGCCCCGCGTGGCCGCGAGCGCGCGGGAGGCCCTGGAGGCCGCGCGGGAGGGCTTCGACCTCGCCTTCCTCGACGTCCGTCTTCCCGACGCCGACGGCACGCGCACCCTCGTGAGCCTCAAGGCGTGCGACGCGCACGCCGAGGTGATCGTGATGAGCGGCGACGCGACGATCGAGAGCGCGATCGCCACGGTGCGCGGCGGGGCCTTCGCGTACATCCTCAAGCCCTTCCCCATCGACGAGGCGCTGCGCCTCGCGTCCCTCGCGATGCGCCAGGTCGCGCTCCGCCGCGAGCGCGAGGCGCTGCTCCAGCAGCTCCAGGAGTCCGAGGCCCACTACCGCACGGTGGTCGAGGCCTCGCCCGCGCTCATCGTCGGCATCGCGCACGACGGCGCCATCGCGATCGTCAACGAGGCCTTCGCGCGCACCGCGGGCCACGCGCCCGAGTCGCTGGTGGGCCGGGCGTTCTCCGAGCTCGTGCCCGGCGCGCACGACGGCCCCTGGGAGCAGGGCGCGAGCGACGAGCTCCCGCTGGTGACCTCCGGCGGCGACGAGCGGACGATCGCCTGGCACTACGGCCACGCCGACGGGCTCCACTACGCGCTCGGCATCGACGTGACCGACAGCCGCGCCTTCGAACGGCGGATGCGCGTCGCGGAGCAGCTCGCGACCGTCGGCGAGCTCACCGCGGGCCTCGCCCACGAGATCCGCAACCCGCTCAACTCGGCGCTCCTCGAGCTCAAGGTGCTCGCGCGGCGCCTCGACCGGGCCCACGACGCGCAGGGGACCGCCAGCGCCAACGTCATCCGCGGCGAGCTCGAGCGCCTGGAGCGGCTGCTGGCGGAGTTCCTGTGGTTCGCGCGGCCGCGGTCGATGACGGAGGCGGCGCTCGGCGACATCACCAGCCCGATGCGCACGGTGGCGCGGCTGATTCAAGCGGAGGCCGCCACCCGCAACATCGCCCTCGCCACCGAGCTCCCCGACGACCTCCCGCCCGTCCTCTTCGTCGAGGACCGCGTCCGCCAGGTGGTCTTCAACCTCGTGCGAAACGCCATCGACGCCCTCGACCGCGACGGCCACATCACCCTCCGCGCGCGCCTCACGGGCGACCACGTCGAGCTCCAGGTCGAGGACGACGGCCCGGGCATCGACGGCGACCCGAAGCGCGCCTTCCACCCCTTCCACACCACCAAGCCCACCGGCACCGGCCTCGGGCTCACCATCGCGCAGCGCATCGCGGCCGACCACGGCGGCGAGCTCCTCGTCGAGAGCGAGCCCGGCCGAACCGTCTTCACCCTGCGCCTGCCCGCCGCGCCCTCCGCCTGAGCGATCGTCAGGGCCCGCGCGCGAAGGCCGCCCGGTCGTCGTCGTCGAGGCCCCGCGTCGTCGCGAGCACCGCCCGCGTCACCGCCTCCGCCAGCCACGGCGAGAGCCCCAGCGCCGCCGCCTCCGCGCGCCGCGCCGCCAGCATCGCCGCCTCGCGCGCCGCGTCGCGCAACGGGAGCTCCCGCGCGGCCTTCCACGCCGAGAGCGCGCGCGTCACCTCCGCCCGCTCGGCGAGCAGCGCGAGCACCTGGCGGTCGATCGCGTCGAGGCGGGCGCGGGCGTCGGCGAGCGGGTCGTCCATGGCCCTGCGTCTACCACACGCCGCCCCCCGAATTGACGGCCCTGCGCGCCCGTGCTGTTAGGATCTCCGCGCGCCCCCCGATGCGAACCGCCCACCTCCCCGCCCTCGTCGCCCTCGTCGCCGGATGCGCGGTCGGCGAGACCTCCGGGCCCACCGTCCCTGACGCGCCCTTCGCGAACGACCTCCCCTCGCTCGACGCCGACGTCGACGCCGACCTCGACGCGGAGACGGACGCAGGAGAAGACGTGGGCGACGACGCAGTGGGCGACGACGTTGCGGGCGACGATGCTGGCGACGACGCGGACGCCGACGCCGACGACGCGCGCGACGTGCCCGAGCGCTGCCTCACCGCGGGGTGCCTGCCCGGCATGGTGCGCGAGTGCGGGCGCTGCGGACTCCAGCGGTGCTTCGCGCCGTGCGACTGGGGGACGTGCGCGTCGGAGGGCGAGTGCGCGCCGGGCCAGACGCGCGCCTGCGGCGGCTGCGGGATGCAGCGGTGCACCGCCGCCTGCGGGTGGGGCGCCTGCGAGGGCGGCGGCGGCACCTGCGCCCCCGGCCAGACGCGCGCCTGCGGCAACTGCGGGACGCAGACCTGCACGGCCTCCTGCGCGTGGGGCGCGTGCTCGAGCGAGGGCGCGTGCGCCCCGGGCCAGACGCGGACGACGGGCTGCGACTCGTGCGCGCAGCAGACGTGCGGGACCAACTGCCAGTGGGGCGGTTGCGCGCTCCGGCCAGGCGCAGCCTGCGAGTACCGGAGCGGGACCAACACACGCGCGTGCGGTGCCTGCCGGTGCGGGCGCCAGTGGTGCCTCGCGACGTGCCAGTGGAGCACGGCCTGCACGTCGTGCTGCACCTCCTGCAGCGGCTGCCTGGCGCCCTGAACGCCGCGCGCGACGACGGCGCTTCCGGCCGCGCGGGCCCCCGCCCTACACTCGGGCCCGCCATGGAACCCGACCAGCTCCGCGCCGTCACCACGGGCCTCGCCGAAGGCCGCGCCGTCGCCGTCCACGAGGCCCTCCCGCGCGAGCTCCCGCTGCCGCGCGGGCTCGTGGCGCTCCGCGTCCGCTGCGGCGCCGACGGGCGGCCGCTCGGGCCCTGGCGCGACCTCGCCGCGCGCGCCGCGGAGCTCCTGGGCGAACCCCACGACCGCGACGACGACGGCCCCGCGCGCCCCTGGTCGCCGCGCCAGCGCCTGCTCGGGCGGGTGCAGGGGGTGGACAGGGTCGGGGAGATCCTGCGGCGCCTCGCGCGCCTCGCGGCCGCCGCACCGCGCGGGGTGGCGCTGGTGTTCGACGACGTCGACCGCGCCGACGAGGCCACGCGCCTGCTGCTCGCCCGCCTCGTCGAGCGGCCCGGTGCGCTGCCGCTCGGCCTCGCGCTCGCGTTCGCCGACCCGCGCTCGCCCGAGGCGCGCGAGCTCACCGCCCGCGTCGCGGCCGCGTACGGCGACGCGTCCGTCGTCGCGCCCGCCGCGCCGCCCGCGCCCCCGGCCCCCGCCGCGCCGCCGCGCGAGCTCGCCGCCCGCCTCGACGCCGACGCGCTCCTCACGCTCCGCGCCGCGGCCGTCGCGGGGGAGACCTTCGCCGTCGACGACGTCGCCGCGCTCCGCGAGCTCTCCGCCGTCCGCGTGCTCGAGCACCTCCAGCGCGCGGCCGACGTCGGCGTCGCGTTCGAAGACCTCGGCGAGTGCACGTTCCAGTGGCCCGTGGGGCTCGCGGCGGCGGTTCGCGCGGAGGTGCTCCCCTCCCTCGCCCGCGCGTGGCACCGCCGGCTCGCCGGCCGCGCCGGGGCCGCGTCACCGCCCGCACCTGCGCCCGTCGCTCCGCCCGCGCCCATCGCCGCACCCGTCGCACCCGTCGCCGCTGCGCCCGCGAGCGACGAGGTCGTTCGCCGCGAGCCGCCGCGCGAGGGCCACCACCACCTGCCGCGCGTGGGCCCCGTCGCGAGCCCCGAGGACGTCTTCGAACCGCCCGCCGTCGCACGCCCGCCGGCCCCGCAGGCCCCTGCCCCGGAGGCACCTGCGCGCGGGGTGGTCCGCCCGCCGGAGGCCGCGCGCTCGGAGGCCGACCACGTTCGCGCCGCGCGCCACCTCGTCGCCGTCGGCGACCTCGAGGGCGCCGCGCGCCAGCTCTTCGACGCCTCGCGCGAGGCGGCATCCATGGGCCTCGCCTCCCAGTCGCTCGCCCAGGGCCGCGACGCGCTCGCCCTCCTCGCCGAGCTCCCCGCGAGCGACGGGCGGCGGCGGCTGCGCGCGGAGATGCTGCTCGCGCTCGGCACGCTCCAGTGGCACGGCGGCGGCGCGGGCAACGACTTCAGCCTCGCCTCCGCGCGGGCCACCCTGCTCGAAGCCCGCGCGGCCCTCCGCCCGAGCGACCCGCCCGCGTTGCGCGGCGCGGTGGCGGCGGCGCTCGCGGGCGTGGCGGGCGACGCCGGGGACGTCACCGCGCTCGACGAGGCGCTCGAGGCGCTCTCGGCCACGACGCGCGCGCTGATGGCCGAGGGGGCGACGCTCGAGGCCGCGCGGCTGCTCAACGACACCGCGGCGCTCCACCTCGGCGCGGGCGACCCCGTGCGGGCGGCGTGGCTCATCGAGCAGGCGCGCGACGTCTTCGAACGGCGCGTCGAGTCGATGGACGCCGACGCCCTCGCGCGCGACCCCTCCGCGCTCGCCGAGCTCGCCGAGACCGACCACCTCTACGCGCGCCTGCCGCTCCACGCGCCGGCGCGGGCGGGCCGCGGGGCCGACGCGCTGGCCCTCGGGCGCGAGCACGGCCGGGCCGCCCTCGAGCTCTACCGCCGCATCGGCGACGCGCGCGAGGTCGCGGGCGTGCTCGTGACGCTCGGGCAACTGGAGCTCCGCGCCGGCCACCTCCAGCGGGCGCGGGAGCACCTCGCCGAGGCGATGCGCCTGCAGGAGTCGCTCGGCGACGTGCTCGGCATCGCCCGCTCGTCCGGCGCGCTGGCCGAGGTGGAGGCGCGGCAGGGGGCCTTCGCGGAGGCCGTCCGGCGGCTCGGCGACGCGGTGGCCTTCCACGTCGACAAGGGCTCGGCGCTCGGCGTGGCCCTGGCGCGCAAGGCCTTCGGGCGCGTGTCGGAGGCGGCGCGGGCCTCGGGCGACGCGGGTGCGCTCGCGGCGGTGGCGGGCTTCGAAGCGGAGCTCGCGCGCGCCGAGGAGCTCGTGGGCCCGGCCCGGCTCCCCGCCGACGTCGAATGAGCTACGGGACGATGTAGCGCTCGGCGGCGATCGCGCGGCGGGCCTCGGCGACGGCCTCCGCGGTCGTGGCGACGGGCCGCGTCCAGGTGACCTCGTACCAGACGTCGAGGAGCTGGGTGGGGTCGCTGACCGAGCGGATCTCCCGCGCCGACGCGGTGGACTCGGCGTAGCCGGCTTCGCGCAGCACCGAGGAGCGGGCGCGCACGAGTTCGAAGAAGGCCTCGGCGGAGACGGCCGGCGCGTCGTTGCGCTGCGCCCGCGAGACCACCGTCACCAGCGGCGCCTCGCCCCCGCGAACGCGCACCCCGGCCTCCATGAGCTGCACGTTCTGCCGCTCGGCGAGGTGCACCTCGTCGCCGCGCGTCCGGAACACTTCGAGGCCCCCGCTGACGAGGGCGCGCTTGAGCTCTTTTACGTCGATCACGGTGGGGCCTGGCCGGAAGCCGGCGGACACTAACACAACGACCGCCGGGGGAAACGTTCTGCGCGCCCGCCCGCGCGGTACGAATTCCGCGCGCGGGCCCCCTCGGCGCGGCGCTCTCTTTCCGTTAGGCTCCGCCGCGCGCATGCACACGATCCTCTACGTCGGCTCCTCGCTCGCCACGCTCACGCCGCACGGGGTCGCGCGGCGGGTCGGCGAGGGGGAGACGAGCCTCGCCCGCCCCGCCCCGGCCTCGCCCCTCAGCTTCATCCTCGAGCACGATGCCGCCCGCGCGCTCCGCTGGCTCAACGCGCGCCCGGTGGACGCCGTCGTCGTCGACGCGCGCGCCGCGACGGGCATCCCGTCGGCCGACGCGGCGTCCGTCATCGGGCGCCTCTTCTCCCTCTCCGACCTCCACGGCCTCGGGCCCCGCGAGCGCACCCTGGTGCTCATCGACCCCGACGAGCACGGCGCCCGCGTCGCGTTCGAAGCCGGCCGCCACCGCCTCGCCACGCCGCTCGTCGCCCCCGACGGCCCGACGCTCCTCGCCCACCTCGACGGCCTCCTCGAAGCCCGCGGCCGCGGCAAGATCGCGCTCTGCCTCGCGGGCGGCGGCATCGAGGGGCTCCTCTACGAGCTCGGCGTCATCCGCGCGGTCGACCGCTTCCTCCTCGACCGGCGCCTGGTGGATTTCGACCTCTTCTTCGGCATCAGCGCGGGCAGCCTCCTCGCGTCGATGCTGGCCAACGGGATCACGCCCGACCAGATCGCCGACGGCCTCCGCCGCGGCAACGACGCGGTGCCCCGCATCAAGCGGAGCGACCTCTTCGACCCCAACCTCCGCGAGTCGCTGGTGCGCACGGGCGGCTTCTTCCGCGACGTGGTCGGGCGCGGCGAGGCGCGCAACCCCCTGTCGGCGCTCTACCGCGCGCTCCCGTCGGGGCTCTTCGCCGGCGACAGGCTCCGCGCCTGGGTGCAGCGCGTGCTCTCCGCGCCGGGCCGCAGCGACAGCTTCGAAGAGACCCGCCGGCCCCTCTTCATCGGCGCCACCGACCAGGACACCTCCGAGGCCGTCGTCTTCGGCGAGCCCGGGTGGACGGACGTCCCCATCCACAAGGCCGTCCGCGCCTCCTGCGCCCTCTCGCCCTTCTACGCCCCCGAGAACATCGGCGGCCGCTGGTACATCGACGGCGCCTTCACCCGCACCACCAACATGCGCGTCGCCGTCCGCCACGGCGCGACGCTGTGCCTGCTGGTCGACCCGCTCGTCCCGATCTACTCGCCGAGCCCCGGGTACGTGCACTCGCGCGGCGGGCTCTTCGGCGCGATGCAGGGGCTCAAGGCGCTCATCAACCAGCGCTTCGACAAGGCCGCGGTGGCGATCGCGGAGATGTTCCCCAACGTCGCATTCCACCTCTTCCGCCCGGAGGCCGAGGAGATGCGGGTGCTGTCGGGGTCGCCGATGAAGTTCCTCTACCGCGAGGAGATCGAGCACATGGCCTACGAGGGCACGGTGCGTCGGCTCCGCTCTCTCCTCCCGCGGATGCAGCAGGATTTCGCGCGCCACGGCGTGCGCTTCCAGGAGCCCGCCGTCACCCCCGCGGCCGACGCGTACGGCGACGGCGTCCTCGCGCTCGCATGATCGAAGTCCCCGGCGCGCTCGGCACCGTCACGCGGCTCCCCTCGCCTGCGCGCAGGGTCGTCTCGCTCGTCCCGAGCGTCACTGAGGCCGTCGCGATGCTCGGCGGGCTGCGCTCGCTCGTGGGCCGCACGGACTACTGCACCGAGCCCGCCGCCGTCGCTTCGGTGCCTTCGGTGGGAGGGACCAAGGACGCCGACCTCGACCGCATCGCCGCGCTCCAACCCGACCTCGTCCTCGCCAACCAGGAGGAGAACACCGAGGCCATCTTCCGTGGCCTCGTCGCGCGCGGCATCCCGGTGCACTTGAGCTTCCCGAAGACGGTGGGCGACGCCGTCGCGCTCGCCCGCGATGTCGCGCGGATGGTCGACGTCGGCGACGGCGCGGCCGACGTGGTCGCGGCGATGGGGCGCGCGGTGGCCGAGGCCGAGCGGGCGCGCGCGGAGAGGGTCCCGGTGCGGGTGTTCTGCCCGATCTGGATGGACCCGCTGATGACGATCCACGGCGACACCTTCATCTCCGACGTGCTCGACCTCGCCGGCGGCGCCAACGTCTTCGCCGATCGCACCAGGCGGTATCCCCTCGCCGCCGACCTCGGACGCGGCGCCGCGTGGAACGCCGAGCGCGTGGGCGCACGCGACGTTCGTTACCCGCGGGTGACGCTCGACGAGGTGGTCGAGCGGCAGCCCGAGGTGGTGCTCCTGCCCGACGAGCCGCACCCGTTCAGCGAGGCGGACGCGGAGGTGTTCCGCGCGCTCCCCATCCCCGCGGCGCGTGACGGGCGCGTGCGGCGCGTCGACGGGAAGGCGCTGAGCTGGTACTCGCCGCGGCTCATCGAGGGCATCGGGGAAGTCGCGCGCTGGCTCGCGTAGCTTCGCGCTACCGCGTGCTGGCGTAGGTGTACGTGATCGGGTTCTGCTGCCCGGCCGCGGTGCAGGTGATGTCGGGCGTCTCGCCGACGGTCCGCATCACCAGCGCGGCGCCGCGCGTCGAGTGGTCGTAGACGTACGGGATCGCCGGGGTCGTCCCGCAGCCCGCCATACACCCCGCCGGCACGCACGTGAACGGCCCCCGCGCGGTGAACACCGCCCGCCCCGGCGACGGGTACGCCACCGACGACTCCAGCCGCAGCACACAGGTCGGCGTGCTCAGCGTATAGGTGCTCCGGTCGCCGTCGACCGTGAACTCCGATCGGTTGGGCGCCGTGATGAACGCCCGCGCCCCCGCGCTCGCGGGCTCCGCGCCGCAGAGGATGTCCGTCACGCGCCACGCGCCGTCGATCGGCCCGGGGACCGCGGGCCCGTCGTCCGCGCGGGGGACGTCACCGTCGCCACCGACGTCCGCGACGTCCGCGCCCACGTCGACCGTGTCTCCGCGCGCGATGTCCGCCGCGACGTCGGCGCTCGCGTCGGGCGCCGCCGTCGGGGCCGTCCCCGCGGTGCCAGCGCACCCGAGGAGAAGCGTCACGAGCGCCGGGAATGCACGCCGGCTCACGTCACGCCCTCGTCGCGATGAGCACGTTGCAGGCGGCGTCGAGCAGCAGCGGCTTGTCCTCGCCGCCAGCGAGCTCGCGGAAGCGCCCGAGCACGCTCTCCTTCACCCGCGCCAGCTCGTCGGCGTCGCACTGCGCGAGGACGGCGCCCATCACCGGGTTGTCGCGCATCATGTCCCAGAGGTCGCGCCACGCGCCCACCGCGAAGGTCATCCGCAGCGGGTACACCGCGGCGTCGCGGAAGGCGCCCGCCTCCGTCACCTCCGCGGCGAGCGCGTCGGCGGTGGCGACCTCCATCCACGACCCCTTCGGCGGCGGTTGCAGGAGCCGCGGCGGGAGCGCGGCCCCGACGGGCTCCATCTGATGCCGCAGCATCGGGTTGTCCGCCGGGCCCATCCACACGGCCGTCGCGAACGTCCCGCCGGGCCGCAGCACCCGCGCCGCCTCGCGCCACCCCGCGCGCCGGTCGCGGAAGAGGAAGATGCCGAAGCACGACACCGCCGCGTCGAAGCTCGCGTCCGCGAAGCCCAGCGCCTCGCCGTCGTGGACCTCGCAGCGCACCGTCCCCTCGCCCGCCCCGAGCGCGGCGACGGCGGCGCGCGTCCGCTCCACCATCGCGGGCGAGAAGTCGGTCGCCGTGACGCGCCCGGCGCCGAGCCGCAGCGCGCGCTCCACCGCGGGGACGGTGGCCGCGCCCGTGCCGCAGGCGATGTCGAGCAGGTGCGCGTCGGGGCGGAGGCGCGGGGCGATCATGTTCACCATCGAGCGGGCGGCGAAGCCCGTGAGGTGCGCGAACTGCCGCCCGTAGAGGTCGGCGTGGCGGTCCCAGGCGGCGGAGAGTTCGGTGGTCATCGGGTGCGCTGGATACCACGACCCGCCGAACCGCGGCGCGTTCGTGACGCGCTCTGGTAGCGTCGCGGCCCCGATGCGTTTCCCCGCCCTCTGCGCCTTCGCGTTTCTCGCCGCATGCAGCGCTGCGCCGCGCCCGCCGGCCGCGCTCTTTTCCGGGCCCGCGGCCCCGTCGCGCCTGCGCTTCAACCAGCTCGCGCTCCGCCTCGACCTGCCGCTCTTCTGGGCGCGCGACGCCAACGGGAACCACGCGCCCGACCCCGACGAGGTCCGCTCGCTGCGCTTCTACCCCGAGCGCGGGGAGTGGGTGCGCGACGGCCGCTTCACGCCCGCCTGGGATGCCGCCCTCGCCCGCATCGCCGCGGAGGCCCGCGCCCCCGAGAGCACCGACCCGCGCGTCCGCCGCGTCCACGACGAGCTCGACCACACTGCGCTCACGCTCGTCGAGACCGACCTCGCCGACCTCCCACCCGTCCACCGTGATTTCGCCGCGCGGATGCTCCGCGTCGCCGAGCGCATCGACCACCTCTACGCGCAACAGTCGGGCATGACCGCGCTCGCCGACCGCGCCCGCGCGCTCGACCCCGCCAGCCGCTCCCTCTTCCGCCGCAACTGGGGAACCGCCTGCCGCGGCGCCAACACCCAGCGCGACGCCCAGTGCGCCGCCCTCCCCGGCGCGCCCGCGCAGCCGGTGGACGTGTACCCCGCCGCGCTCCAGTCCCACGCCCGCTTCTGCGCCGCGCTCGAAGCGCGCGCCGACGCGCCCGCGCTGCTCTCGCCCTTCACCGTGGTGCGCGGCGATGGAGACGCGTTGCGCGCCGTCCCCTACACCGAGGCGTACGGCGACGTGATGCGCGCCGTAGCCGCCGAGCTCCGTGACGCCGCCGACGCGATGAGCGACCCCGCCGAGGCCGCGCTCGTCGCGTACCTCCGCGCGGCCGCGACGTCGTTCGAGACCAACGACTGGACGCCCGCCGACGAGGCCTGGTCGCGGATGAACGCCCGCAACTCCCGCTGGTACCTCCGCGTCGCCCCCGACGAGACCTACTGGGAGCCGTGCAGCCAGAAGGCCGGCTTCCACCTCACGCTCGCCCGCATCAACACGGCCTCGCTCACGTGGCAAGACCGCCTCACGCCCCTGCAAAACGACATGGAGCGCGCCCTCGCCGACCTCGCGCCCGGGGCGTACACCGCACGCAGCGTGTCGTTTCACATGCCCGACTTCATCGACATCGTGGCGAACGCGGGCGACGACCGCGACGCCTACGGCGCCACCGTCGGCCAGAGCCTCCCCAACTGGGGCCCGGTGTCCGCCGAGGGCCGCGGGCGAACCGTCGCGATGAGCAACCTCTACACCGACCCCGACAGCCTCGCACGCCGCCGCGCCGGGGCCGCGTCGCTCCTCACCGCGGGGTCGCTCGCGGACGTCACCGACGACGACGGGCCGGGGCTCCTCGCCACCATCCTCCACGAGGCGACGCACAACCTCGGCCCCGCCCACGAGTACCGCGCCAGCGGGCGGACCGCCGACGAGTGCTTCGGCGGCGACCTCGCCTCGATGCTCGAGGAGCTCAAGGCCCAGACGGGCGCGCTGTATTTCACGGGCTGGCTGCGGCGGCGCGGGGTCATCGATGACGCGACGGCGCGGCGGATCTACACCGACTCCGTCCTCTGGGCGCTCGACCACATCGCCAGCGGGATGTACGCGCCGGGCGGGCAGCGGATGGCGTACAGCCAGCTCGCGGCGGTTCAGGTGGGCGCGCTGCTCGACGACGGCGCGCTCGCGTGGGACGACGCCGCGCCCGCGGCCGACGGCGCGCACCGGGGGGCGTTCACGTTCGCGATGGAGCGCTTCGAGGGAGCGTGCGAGCGGCTGATGGCGCAGGTGATGCGGATCAAGGCGACCGGCGACCGCGCCGCCGCCGAGGCGCTCGCCGCGCGCTACGTCGACGGCCCGCGCGTTCCGCAGGCGGCGGTGGGCGAGCGCGTCCGCGCGCACCCGCAGGCGAGCTTCGTCTACGCGGTGCGCGGCGCGGGGGAGTGAGCGGGGCGGCGAGGGGCGAGCGGCAACCCCGCGCGTGCGGCCGATCGCCGTCCGCTGCACGGCGCTCGTTGCTCGCCGCCCGCAGGGAGCTGCCCGTCGCCCGTCGCCCGCGGCCCGCAGGGGGCAGCCCGTCGCTCGTCGCCCGTGGCCCGCAGGGGGCAGCCCGAGCTCTCCAGCACGCGTAAGGTACACGCCGACGTGGAGCGCCCTGCGCGCGATGCCACGGTGGGTGGGCGCGGAGCTGAGGCGTACGCTGCTCGCCGCC
Organism: Polyangiales bacterium; assembly: GCA_046351555.1. GTDB lineage: Bacteria > Myxococcota_A > Polyangia > Polyangiales > CAISKJ01. The sequence goes on along the minus strand of JAXLYI010000014.1, from coordinate 60,390 downwards.
CGCTGCCCGCTGCCCGCTGCTCGCCGCCCGCTGCTCGCCGCGCGCCGCCCGCTGCCCGCTGCTCGCCGCCCGCTGCCCGCTGCTCGTGGCTGCGAGTGGAGGAGCTGCGCGGCCGCGAGCGTCGGGGCTGCGAGCGCCTCAGCTCCGCGCCCGCCCACCGTGGCATCGCGCGCAGGGCGCTCCGCGTCGGCGTGTACCTTACGCGTGCTGGAGAGCTCGGGCGGCCCGCTGCGAGCGGCGAGCGGCGAGCACCTGGCGGCGGGCGGCGAGCGCCGTGGTAGCGTGCGGCCGTGCTCACCGCGCTCGCCTGCGTGATCGCCCCGGGGCTCGCGGCCTCCGCCCTCGCGGGCGCAGCGCTCGCGCGTCGGGTCGCGCGGAGCACCCCGTCGCGCGCGCTGCGGGGGTGGGGCGCGGCGGCCGGCGTCGCGCTCGCGGGCGCGGTCGCACCGTGGGCGCTCGCGGGCGCCGTGCTGCGGTGGGAGCCGGCGTTCGTGACGGCGCAGCGCGAGGTGGTGCGCGTCGAGGCGCCCTCGCCCGAGCAGATGCGCTCGCTCGTCGGCGAACCCCGTGATCACGGCTGCGTGCGCGAGGCGACGCTCTGGGACCACCAAGGCCACCAGAGCCCGCACAGCCACGGCGGGAGCAGCGGCGCGACGTACCGCTGCGGAATCGCGCGCCTCGAGGGCAGCTTCAACAGCTCTGGGGGCGACTACGGGTCCTCGTCGAGTGAGGGCTGGGTTCGCGAGGGGTGGAGCTGCGACTCCCACAGCAACCGCGACCACACCGACGGCAGCTACCTCTCGGTCGTCCGCGGCCTCCGCACGCGCACCTCGCGCGACGGGCGCTTCGTGGAGTTCACCTGCCCCCTCGTGCGCTGCAACTCGTCGCGCGAGGGCGACTGTCGCGACCCTCTCGTCACCGCGTCTCCCGCGCCGCTCTACGTCGCCGAGGTCCCCGTCGCGCTCCGCGAGCTCGTGCGCCGCGAAGGCCCCGGGCCGCTGCTCCACCTCGGCCCGCTCACCTCCGCCCTCGCCGCCGCCGCCGCGCTCGCGCTCGCCGGGCTCGTCCGCCTCACCGGTCGCCCGCCCGCAGCCTCCCTCCCCGCCGCCTACCGCGCGCCCCAGCCCGACGGATCCCCCGCCCCCGAACGCCGCCTGCGCCGCGCGCTCGTCGCCGTCACCGTCGCCTACGGCGCGGCCGCGGTGGCTTCCTGGGCCGTGGTCCTGTGCGCGTTCGCCGCGTGACGCGCCGTCGGGCGGCGGTCATTGCGCCCTCCAGCCCCTGACGGATGCGCCCCGGCATCCGATGATGCGTCCATGCATCCGCCTCCGGTGCACTTGCACCGGCCCGTGTGCAGGTGCACCGGCGCGTGTGCGGTCGCACCCGGCCCGTGCGCACCTGCACCGACTCGGTGCACTCGATCACCGCCCCCCTCCGTTCTGTCGCCGACTTCCTCTGTCCTGACCGCGGCTTTCTGCGTCCGTCTTCCCGCGCGAAACGCCAGTTCTTCGGCTCCGCGCGCCCCGCAGAGGCACTGCCAACGAAGTCGCCGCCCGAACCCCCCGCGCGAAAATTCGGGCCCTTCGTCCCCTCGTCCGCGCTCAAGAAGTCGCCGACTGGACCCACGAACCCGCCGACAGGATCCCCCCTCCCGACGTCACCGTGTTCCGAGCGGACGACCGCGTTCTCTTTTCGCCGTCGGGGCTCAAGGGCCCGTCGGGGCCGGCCGTTGATTTTCCTCGAGTGAGGAGGATGACGAGATGAAGACGGACGATGTCGGCGTGGGCGATTCTGCCCTCAACCGCGTGGTGGCGAGGGCCTTCAAGCTGCTGCTGGCGCTGGCGCGCGCGCCGCGGCTGCTCGGCGCGATGCGCAAGCGTGGCTTCACCGCGGACGAGCAGGCGCGCGGCTGGGCCCTGATCGACGCGATCGCGGGCCGCGGCGCGGTCGAGGCGCCCCAGGAGGAGCTCGACGAGACCGTGGAGACCGCCATCGAGCGCGTCGACCAGTGGGTGACGGTGAACGTCCCGGTGATGAAGGCCGCGCTCCGCCACCGGCACACCGCGCAGCACGACTTCCTCTTCGGCGGCGGCGTCGGCGTGGCGCACGGGCCCGACGCGGTTCGGGTCGCCTCGACGCTCTCCGTCCGCCTCGACGCGATGGAGAAGTCGCCCGAGCGCGCTGCCTCTCGCGCCGACGACCACGCGGCCCTCGACACGCTCACCGCGCGCGGCGTCACCGCCGACGAGCGCCGCCGCGTCGCCGCCCGCATCCAGCTCATCCAGCGCGCGGGCAGCCCGACGGACGGCGCCACCGGCGCTGCGGGCCAGTCGATCCCGCCGTCGGCCGACGACCCGCGGCTGGCGCTCTACGTGTGGTTCAGCGAGTGGTCGGAGATCGCGCGGGCCGTGGTGACCCGCCGCGCCGACCTCATCAAGCTCGGCCTCGCCTCGCCGCGCCGCGAGCGCGCCAGCAGCGACGACGAGAACGACGACGAGGGCGACGACGACGCTCCCGACGAGGCCGCCGCGAAGGACGCCGCCGCGCCCGCGAAGGACGCCGTCGTCAAGGCCGCGCCCGCCCGCCCCAAGGGGACGCCGTCGAGCGCGCCCTCCCCGGCCTGACCGCCACCCGTCGCCCCAGGGCGAGCGCACCAAAATCGCTTGAATTGCAGCCTCGCGGCGGGGTTTGTCGCTGGCGCTCCGGCACCCCGCGCTACGGAATGCAGGCGCCCCCTCCGGGGGCTTGAAGACCGACGAAAGATCGCGCGAAATGCCCTCCAGAAGCGTTGCTTGCGATGATGGCGGGGAGCTTTCGCAGGGCGGTAGGGTTCCGAAAGCCCCCGGAGGGGGCCCTGCATTCGTAGCGCGGGGCGCCGGAGCGCCAGCGACAAGCCCGCCGCGAGGCTGCAATTCAAGCGATTTTGGTGCGCTCGCCCTGCCCGTCGCCCGCCGCGCACGTCGCCCGCTGCCAGCGCCACCCCCTCTCCAGTACGCACTATGGGTAACCCGCTGTGAGGCTCGGCGAACGGCGGGACTCGTCGCCCGCTGCCCGCTGCCCGCCGCCTCCCCCGCGTCACCACCCCGGCACGCAGCGCCCGGCCTCGCAGCGGAGCCCCGCGCAGCAGCCGTCGTCGTCCGCGCAGGCGCCGCACGCGCCCATCCCGCACGCGCGCCCCGGGCAGTCGACACACGCCGCGCAGCCCCCCACCGCGCACGCGCCCGACGCGTCGACGGCGGCGACGTCGTAGTGCACCTCCACCTGCGCGCCCTGGAGCGCGTTGACGCGGAGCGCGCCGTACACCGGGCCCTCCACGCGGACGGCGAGCCCCGGCGCGTAGAGCAGCCCCGCGAAGCCCGCCGCGAGCGTCGCCGCCGGCCCGCCGAACACCCACAGCCGCGCGCGCGCGGGCGCTGCCGCGTCGCCGAAATGCACCGCGCCCGTCGGGCGGAAGGCGCCGGCGACGATCACGTCGACGTCGGCGCCGGGGGCGAGCTCGACGCGGAGGTCGCTCGGCGTCACGTCGTCGTCGAGCACCACCTCGACGTGGCCGCTCACCGCCAGCACCAGCGCGCGCCCCGCCGACACGCCGCGGAAGTGGTAGCGCCCGCACGGGAGCGCCACGCGCTCGGGCCGCCCCGCCGCCGCGAGCGCGTCGACGCGGAGCCCGAGCCCGGCGTCGTCGTTGCGCTGCCGGATGGGCTCGGCGCGCGCGGCGAAGTCGAACACGTCGTCCTCGCAGGCGTGCGGGAAGGCGACCGACGCGCGAACCTCGGCGCCCGCCATGCGCGCGCCGCCCACGACGAGGTCGGCGCCGAAGGGCGAGGTGAACGTCCCGCGCACGGCGAGGTCGCCCTCCACGCGGACGCTGCCGCCGACGGAGAGCGCCGACGCCTCGACGCTGCGGGCCGCGAGGCTGCCGCCGACGCGGACGCGCCCCCTCGCCCGCAGCGCGCCCGCGGCCGCGCCGCCCGACACGGTGACCGCGCCGCCGACGTCGAGGTCGCCGCCGCCGAGGTCGCCGTCGGTGGCGGCCGAGCCCGCGGCGAGCGGGCGCGCGGGGTCGTAGGGCCCGACGCGGCTGTCGAAGCCGTCGGTGCGGAGGCGCGTCAGCCCGGGCCAGCCCGCCGTCAGGCACACCGCGTGGTGGAAGACCGCCGCCTCGCGCGCGGGCCGGCACGCGGTGACGCACGCGCCGCCGTCGGGCGCGGGCGCGTCGACGATGGCGTCGGCGAGCGCGTCGACGCCGCCGTCACCGAGCACGCGTCCGACGCGGACGTCGCGCGCGCAGCCGGCGGCCCAGGCGGCGAGCGCGAGCGCCGCGGCCGAGCGGGCGGCTCGGCGGTTGGGCGGGCGCATCCGGTGCGAAGCGCGCATCACGTCAGGGGTCGAACGACAGGGTCCCCCCGCGCCCGATCGTCGCCTGGTCGAGCGTCGGCTGCGCGAGGGGGGCGCCGTTCCACCGGGCCACCGTGGGCGCGTAGCCGGGGACGCCGCCGCGGGGCGCCTGCACCGTGAGCGACGCGCCGCCCGCGAGCGAGACGCGCGCCTCGGTGACCATCGGCGCGCCGAGCAGCCACGCCTCGGTGCCCGCCACGGGGTACGCGCCGATCGCCGCGAACATCAGCCACGCGCTCATCGTCCCGCCGTCGTCGTTGCCCGGGATGCCGTCGGGGCCGTCGGTGTAGCGCGTGCGGCGAACCCAATCCACGTTGCGCGAGGTCGCCGCGAGGTCGCCGAAGGCCGACGGGATCCACGGCGCGTGGATGTCGGGCTCGTTGCCGTGCCAGTAGTAGGGGTCGGGCAGCGGCGTCCGGCGCGCCGCCATCGACAGCGAGAAGAACTCCTCCAGCCGCGCCATGAACGCGTCGCGCCCGCCGAGCAGCGCCGCGAGGCCTGGGAGGTCGTGCGGCGCGTACCAGAGGTACTGCCACGCCGCGCCCTCGGCGTAGAAGTCGTGCCAGCCCGTCGGGTTGCGGAGCTCGACGAAGGTCCCGTCGCGACGACGCCCGACCAGGAAGCGCTGCGCCGGGTCCCAGAGGTTGCGGTACGCCGTCGACCGCTCGGTGAGCACGCGCGCGTCGTCCGCGCGCCCGAGCCCCCTCGCCCAGTTGGCGACCGCGGCGTCGGCGTAGGCGTACTCCATCGTCTTCGAAGCGCTCGACCCGCCCGCCTCCGTCGGGATGTAACGAAGGGACATGTACGTGTCGAGGTTGTCGCGGCGCGACCCTTCGGGGGTGAAGGCCGAGCGCCGCGCGATGGCGTACGCGCCCTCGACGTCGAAGTCGCGCACGCCGCGGAGCCACGTGTCGGCGACGGTGAGCGCGCCGCAGTCGCCGAGCATCCCGCCCGTCTCGCCCGTCGCGAGCGGCCAGCGCGGGAAGTAGCCCGCCGCGTTGCCCATCGCGACCAGCGAGCGGGCGAAGTCGCGCGCGTACTCGGGGTACACCGTCGAGAGCCACGGGTGCTCCGAGCGGAAGGTGTCCCAGAGCGAGAAGTCGCTGTAGTAGCGCCACCCGTCGGCCCTTCGCAGCGCGCGGTCAACGCCCCGGTAGGTCCCGTCGGCGTCGGAGACGAGCGTCGGCATGAGGAGCGTGTGGTACGCGGCGGAGTAGATCATCCGCAGCGCCGCCTCGCCCCGCGCGGTCACCTGGACGCGCCCGAGCAGCTCCTCCCAGCGGGCCTCGGACTCGCGGCGGACGCGGTCGAAATCGAGGTCGGCGGCCTCCGCGGCGAGGTTGGCCCGCGCGTGCGCGACGTCGGTGTACGAGAGCCCGATCGCGACGGTGACGGTCGGGTCGGTGGTGGTGTCGACGGGGACGTAGGCGCCGATGGCGGTCCCCGCGAGGGTTCGCTCGGTGACGAGCTCGCCGTCGCGCCAGGCGCCTGCGCGGGTGAAGGGGCGCGAGGCGCGGGCGACCCAGTAGAGGTCGACGCCGCCGAAGCGGTCAGAGTACGAGCCCTCGAAGTGGACGCGGCCCGAGAGCTCGGCGTCGGTGATCGCGAGGTCGCCCTGGGTCACGCGCACGTCGGGGAGCGTGTGGCCGACGTCGAACAGCAGGTGCCCGTCCGCGCCGCGGGGGAAGGTGACGCGGTAGAGCGAGACGCGGTCGGTGGCGGTGATCTCGGTGGTGATCTCGGGGGCGTCGAAGGTGACGCGGTAGTAGCCCGCGGCGGCCGTCTCGCGCTCGTGGCGGAAGGGCGAGAGGTTGCCGTTGCGGCGCGTGCGGGCGGGCGACATCCCGACGACGGGCATGAAGCCGAGGGAGCCCTCGTCGACGATGCCGGTGCCGTGCAGGTGGATCTGGCTGAACGCGGCGATGTGCGTGTCGAAGTGGGCGTAGCCCGCGCAGTGCGAGAAGCCGATGGCGGCCCCCTGCGCGTCGGCGGTGTCGGGCCCCGGCCGCGCCATCCCGAAGGGCCGCTGCGGCCCCGGGAACGCGCTCCCCGTGCCGAACGCGATGCCGCCCGCGCCGATGAGCGGGTCGACGTAGCGACGGAGCGGCGCCTCGGCGCGCACGGGCGGGAGGATCACCGCGGCCTCGGGCGGCGCGTCGGGCTTCGCGTCGGGGGCGACGTCGGGCGGTGCGTCCACCGTGGCGTCGGGGGCGACGGGCGCGGACTCCGTGCAGGCGACGAGTGCGGCGGGGAGGAGCCACGGGCGCTTCATGCGCGCGAGTGTATCCGCGGGCGCGGCGCGTGGGGAACTCCAGCGCGGCCTCCGCCCCCCGGGAGGCGCTCTACGGCAGCGCCGCGCAGCGGCTCCCGTCGAGCCCGCCGGGGCCGCCGTAGATCACCGCGCGCGCGCCCGCCGCGGTGCGAACGAGGTCGTCGTAGCCGTCGCCGTCGACGTCCGCCGCGCGCACCGCCTCGCCGCGCGCACCGGCCGGGACGGCCGCGCAGGGCCCGATCGCGCGGGCCGCCCCGCCGCTCGTGAACACCCGCCCGGCGGGCCACACGACGACGTCGACGCGCCCGTCCGCGTCGTAGTCGCCCGCCGCGAAGGCCACGTCGTCGCACACGTCGCCCCACCCTTCGCGGTCGTCGCGCACGGTCGCGGTGAAGTCGGCGGCGCACGCGTTGGGGAACGTCCCCATGCGCGTGGCGATCGCCACGTCCCCGCCGGGTCGGTCGCGGTACGTCCCGAGCGCGGCGCTTCCCAGGAGCGCGTACGTGCCGTGCACCGCGAACCAGGGCCCCGTCCCGAAGACCGCGGTCCGGTCGGTGAGCCCCGCGGCGCTCCCGTAGAAGACCAGGTGCATCATGCCCGGCGCGAACCCCGTGGTGCTGTATTGCGTGACGGTGGTGTGCCACGTGACGAGGTCGGCGAAGCCGTCGCCGTCGAGGTCGCCCGCGGCGATCGTCGCGGGCGCGGAGTAGCCGGTCGCCAGGAACGGCAGGTCCCCCGGCCGCGGCAGGCGGTGGACCGAGTCAGCCCGCGACCCGCCGCCGTAGACGACGCGCAGCACGCCCGGCGCCGACGCGTCGGTGGTCACGCGGTCTTCGCGGCCGTCGCCGTCGAGGTCCATCAGCCCGTTCGAGCGCAGGTCCCACGCGACCCCTTCGCCCGGCACGAGGAACTCCCACGTCGGCCCCGCGGCCGCGTCCACCGTGTCCCCCCGCCGCGCGAACAGCCGCCAGAAGTGAGCGCCCGGCGCGAGGGCCGCGGGCGGTCGGGCGGAGGTCCCGGTCGCGTCGGCCTGCCACTCCGTCCGGGCGCACGCTCGGTCGGCGCACACCTGCACCCGCGCCCCGTCGGCGCCCCCCGCGAGCGCCCAGCGGAACCACGGCCGCCCGCTCGTCGCCGCCACCCCCGACCCGGGCATCCGCGGCGTCACCGCCGTCGTCGCGCAGCGCCCGGCGACGCAGCGCTCGCCGACCGCGCAGGCCCGCCCGCACGCGCCGCAGTGCGCGTCGCTCGCGTCGAGGAAGGCCTCGCACACGCCCGCCGCGTCGCGGTCGCAGTCCGTCGCCCCGCGCGGGCACGTCGTCGCGCAGTGGCCCCCGTCGCAGCGCTGCCCTGCGGCGCACGACGCCCCGCACCCCCCGCAGTTCGCGGCGTCGGCTCGCAGGTCGGTTCCGCACGCCGCGCCGCCGCACGACCCGCGGCCCTCCAGCGTGCACGCGCACGACCCCGCGCCGCACCGCTCGGTGGCCGCGCAGGCGTGACCGCACGCGCCGCAGTTCGCGTCGTCGGTCTGCGGGTCGACGCAGCGCCCGCCGCACTCCGCGAACGCGCACCCGCACGCGCCCTCGACGCAGACGTGGCCGTCGGCGCAGGCGCGGCCGCACGCGCCGCAGTTGGCCGCGTCGGAGGCGAGGCTCACGCAGGCGCCGCCGCACAACGTCCCGCTGCAGAGGCACTGCCCCTGCCGGCAGAGCGCGCCCTCGGGGCAGGCGTGGCCGCACGCGCCGCAGTGGCGGTCGTTGATCGAGAGGTACACACAGGCGCCGCCGCAAGAGGTCTGCGCCACCGACAGGCACGCCGCCGCGTCGCCCGCCGCGTCGGGTGCGCGCGCGTCGTCCCCGTCGTCCGCCGCGTCGAGCGCACCCCCCTCGCCGTCGCCCGACGCGTCGAGGGTCGCTGCGCCGTCGCCCGCGCCGCGCGTGACCTCCGACCCGCACCCCGCGCACGCCGCGAGCACCGCCGCCACGAGCCTCACGTTCATGGTCGCCTCCGCTGGCGGGAGTAGTGGCGCGACCCGGGCGAATCCTTCACCGGGCGCGATGATTTTTCAGGGGCAGGGCCCGTCGGCCGCGGAGCCCGTCGGGTCGGGCACGCGCGCGACGCCCGTCCGCACGAAGCTGTCGGCGAAGCAACTGTACTGGTACTTCACCGCGGGGAGCTGCGCGTAGATCGCGTGCGGGTCGTACACCCCGTCCCCCGCGTACTGGACCACCACGCCGGTGTAGGGCGTCCGCATCGCGCCGCCCATTCGGTTGTTGCTGACGGGGTACGGCGCGAGGCCGCCGAGGCCGCCGAGCGTGAGGGCGGGCTGCATCGTCGGCCACACCTGGGCGCCTGCCTGGTTGTGCCCGTACGCGAGCGCGACGGCGTCGTACACCTCGGTGGGGAAGTACGAGTCGTCGCGCCCGACGGGCTCGTACACCGGGCGAACGGGGTGGCCCGGCAGCGGGTCGCGCGCGAGGCGGGGCATGTACACCAGCGGCTCGGCGGGCTCCCACGCCGTCTCCAGCAGCGCGAGCCCCGGGTGCATGAACGACAGCGGCACCTGCGTCCCGAGCACCGTGCGGAGCAGCACCGGCGCGCCCGGCACGAGGTTGGTCCGCAGGATGAAGTAGCCCCAGTAGCCGCCCGCGCCCGTCGGGATCGACGCGCGGATGCGGGGCTCGGTGGCGGAGATCATGTTGGTGTACATGCCGCCCATCGACTGGCCCTGCCCGACGAGCCGCGCGAGGTCGTAGCGCGCCTCCGTCACGCCGGTCGGGAGCGTCACGCCGGCGCAGCCCGCGACCACGGAAGCGGGGATGCGCAGGCGGCCGAGGGCCTCGATGAAGAGCCGCTGCTCGACGACGCCCTGGCGGAAGGTGTCGCGGAAGGCCTTGAGGTTGGTGAGGTTGAGGTACGCCGTCTCGCCCGCGCCGGGGAGGCGCTCGGGGTTGACCGGGAGCGCCGAGCCCGCCGCCGCGATGCCGCGCGCCGCGAGCACGTGGGCGGGGCCCTCGTACTGCGTGAAGCAGCCGGTGGTGTTGTTCCAGGTGTCGGTGGAGCCCATCGGGCACGGGTGGGTCGCGCTCTGGGGGGCCCACGTCCCGCGGTGCATCACCGAGTCCGAGCGGCCGCCCGAGCCGTGGAAGTACACCGCGAGGGGGAAGCCCTCCGCCGGCATCGCGCGCCGCGGCAGCGTGATCACCACCGGGACGCGCGCGTAGTTGGGCTGCTGCGCGTACGTCTGCGGGCGAGGCGTTCCCATCGCGTCGAGGTCGAAGAGCCCCTCGGTGTCGAAGGGCGGCGCGCCCCGCTGAAACTGCGGCATCACCACGGTGGCGGTGAGCTGGCAGTAGCGCGGGGTCCGCGTGACGGAGTCACCCTCGGCGACGCGGAGGTTCTCGAAGGTGACGTCGTGCGCGGCCACCACCCGGTCGCCGAGCGCGGCGGTGTCGGCCACCACGTCGCCGGTCGTGAACACCGTCGCCGCGGCCACGTCGTCGACCGACACGCCCGCGGTGCGAAGCGTCTCCCAGAGCGGCGCGTAGAGCGCGTGCGCCGCCATCGCGCGGGCCCCCGTCGGCGCGGTCGCGGCCTTGAGCGCTTCGAAGCCCGCCGAGCGCGCGAGCGGGCGGCCCTGCGCGTCGTTGAGCGAGCGCATCACCACCGCGGCGTAGCGGCGGCCCGCGCGGAGCACGAAGCCCGGCCGCGCGGCGACGGCGAGCACGTTAGCGGGGGTGTACGGGTCCTCCGCGAGCGTCGCCGCGACGGTGGGGACGCGCGCGCCGCGGTCGGGCGACATCGGGTCGACGTCGACGATCATCACGGGCGCGGCCCCCATGGCGGGGTGCACGGTGGCCTCCATCTGCGGCGCGACGGGCGCGGTGAAGCGGAAGTACGCGACGGGGATCACCGGGAAGCGCGGGCGCTGCTGGGCGATCTCGAGCAGGCCCGACACCACCGCCCGCGCGTTGGCGGCGAAGGGGAACCCGCGGAGGTCGGGCGCGTTGGCGGCGTTGAGCCGGAGGTCGCTCGGGTACGGGAGGTCGTAGAAGTGGGCCGTGTTGGTGAGGTCGGCGGCGAGGTCGAAGGCGAGCGCGGCCTCGGTGTTCGCGTCGGGGGCGACGTCGGCGGGCGCGTCGGCGGCGACGTCCGTGACGGCGTCCCCGGGGGCGGCATCGGCGGGCGGGGCGGCGGGCGCGGGGTCGCAGGCGCCGACGGAGAGGAGCGCGAGGAGCGAGGCGAAGCGAGGCTTCATGGCGCGCGAGCCTACTTGCGCGACGCGTCGCAGCGCAACGGCGGGACGAGGGTGAAAACGCGCGACGGGCTGCGGTTCGTGCTTGTGCGCGGGGGGCGGTGCTCGCGACGATCGCCGGGCGGAGCCACCAGCGCAGGGCGCCGACGGGAGACGTGACGATGAAGAAGTGCCCCGCCTCGCTCCTCACCGCGTGCGTCGCGACGCTCGCGCCCGCCGCGGCGTCCGCGCAGGTGTACGCGCTCGAGTGCAACCACGCGGGCGGCCTCGCGACGCGCGCCTACGTCGCCGCCGCGTCCCCCTGCGTCCTCAACGTGATGAACGACGCCGCCACCACGGCCACCGCGCAGCCGCAGGTGACGGTGGGCGGCGTGGCCATTCCGGTGGACGGCCTCGCGGTCGACCGGGCGGGGCGGGTGGTGGCGTTCGAGTTCCCGGACGCGTCGGGCGCCGGCTCGCGGATGGTGACCATCGACCCGCGGACGGGCGCGGCGACGCGCGTGGGCACCGCCCTCGACCTGCTGGTGTTCGGCGCCACCTTCGACCTCGACGACAGGCTCTGGGTCGTCGGCACCACCCCCACCGCCCCGCGCTTCGAGCGCGTCTTCGCGCAGGTGAACCCGACGACCGGCGCCGGCCTCGGCACGCGCCCCTACACCGGCGACATCGCCGGGCCCTTCGCCCAGTACATCCCCGCGATGGACATCGCCGCGCTCCCGCAAGGCGGCCTCGCCGTCCTCGACAGCGACTCGCCGATGACCGACTACGACCGCGTCGCGACGATCGACGTCGCCACCGGCCGCACCACGCTCCTGCGCGCCCTCGGCATCCCCGCGAGCCTCGGCGGCTTCAGCCTCGGGATGACCTTCACCAACCGCCTGCTCTACGGCCAGGCGCTCGTCTTCGACGGCGACGGCACCGACGACATCCTCCTCGCGTCTCTCTGCGGTCGCCTCCCCACCACGCAGGTCCTCGCGGCCAACGTCCACCCGCAGAACGCCGGCCTCACCGACATGGCCGCGCCCCTCCGCCCCTCGGACGACGACGGCGACGGCGTCCAGTCGCGCTTCGAACGCTCGCTCGCCGACTCGCCCTGCGCGCCGCAGCGCGACACCGACGGCGACGGCCTCCCCGACCTGCTCGACCCCGACGACGACGGCGACGGCGCGCTCACCGCGGACGAGGCCGCCGACCCCAACCGCGACGGCGACCCCGCCGACGCCCGCGACACCGACGCCGACCGCGTCCCCGACTGGCTCGACAACAAGGACCTCGTCGCGACCCTCGTCACCGCCACCGGCACCACCGACGCGCAGACGCTGGCCTTCGCCGGGAGCGTGACGGTGACCGCGCGCAACCAAGGCGTCACCCCCGTCGCGGGCGGCTTCGCGGTGACGGTGTTCCGCGACGTGAACGGCGACGGCGCCGTCACCGCGGGGACGGACGTCGCGCTCGGCTCGGCCACCGTGGGCACCGCGCTGGCGGCGGGCGCGACGGCGATGGTGACGGTGACGGGCGTCTCCACCACGCTGGGCTTCCGGGCAGAACCCCTCTACGCGATGGTCGACAGCGCCGACGCCGTCCGCGAGTCGCGCGAGGACAACAACGTCGCGCGGACGGGCGCCGACTGCGTCGCGCCGCCCACGACGCTCGCCGCGGTCGCGCTGCGCGAAGAGTGGTCGTACGGGGACGGCGCGTCGGTCTCGCAGGTGACGGTCGTCGACCTCGACGGCAACGGGACCTCCGAGGTGGTGGTTCCGATGTGCCCCAACACGGGATCGCCCGACGCGGACTACCTCAACGCCTCCATCCGCGTGCTCGACGGGGCCACCGGGCGGCTCCTTCGCACGTCGGCGCTCGCCAACCTCAACGCCGGCGCCTCGATCGCGGTCGGCGACATCGACAACGACGGCCGCGCCGAGATCGTCGCCCTCGACCGGACCAACCGCGTCGTCGTGCTCGAAGACGATCTCACCGTGAAGTGGACCTCGGCCGCCGCGCTCCCCGCCCTCGCGGGCGCGCTCACGACGGCGATCTACGGCGCGCCCACCATCGCCGACCTCGACGGCGACGGAACCCCCGAAGTGTTTGTCGGCGCGACCGTGTTCGACGCGACGGGCCGCCAGCTCTGGAGCGGCACCGCGGGCCGAGGCTACTCGCAGCGGACGGCGGGCGGCGGGTTCAGCCTCGCGGCCATCGCCGCCGACGTCGACCTCGACGGCCGGCAGGAGGTGATCGCGGGCAACACCGCGTACCGCGCCGACGGGTCGATCCTGTGGCAGGCGAACGCGCCCGACGGGATGACGGCGGTGGGCAACTTCGACGCCGACCCTTACCCCGAGGTGGTGCTCTCGGGCGGCGCGCGGGTGATCCTCCTCGACCACGACGGAACCGTACTCTGGAGCACGGCGCACGCGGGCGGGATGACGGCGGCGCCGGTCGGCAACGGGGCGACCTTCCTCGGCATCCTCGGGTCGCCGGTGGTGGCCAACGTCGACGGCGACCCGCAGCCCGAGGTCGGCGTGGCGGGCTCGTCGCGCTTCGTGATGTTCGACGGCGACGGGACGGTGCTGTGGCAGGCGACCACCAACGACTCGAGCGCGGCCACCGGCGCGACGGCCTTCGACTTCAACGGCGACGGCCGCCTCGAACTCGTCTACGGCGACGAGTTCACCCTCTTCGTGTGGAACGGCGCCGACGGCCGCGAGCTCCTCCGCCGCACCTTCCACAACGCGACCGCCCTCGCCTACCCCACCGTCGCCGACGTCGACCAGGACGGCTCGGCCGAGATCCTCGTCGCCACCTACAGCGGCTTCGGCTGGATCCCGCGCATGCAGAACGGCGTGTACGCCTTCGGCGCCGACACCGGCCGCTGGCGCGGGGCGCGCGCGGTGCTCCACCAGCAGCCGTACAGCGTCAACAACGTCAGCGACGTGCGGGGGACGATCCCGCGACGGCCGTTCCCCTCGTGGCTCGACCACAACACGTACCGCTGCCAGCAGCCGACGCGCGCCGAAGCCGCCGCGGGCGACGGGCTCGCCGACGTGACGGCGTCCTTCCTCCGCGTCGACCGCACCGGGCTCCCCGCGTCTGCGGGAATCACCGCGCGCATCGGCAACGGGGGCCGCGCGCCGGTTCCGGCGGGGACGCGCGTGGCCTTCTACACCGGCGATCCCCGCGTGACAGGGACGACGCGCATCGGCGTCGCGACGCTGAGCGCGGCGCTGCTTCCCGGGCGCTCGGTCGACGTCACGGTGACCTGGATGACGCCGCCGCCGCTCGACGGCGCGCGCGTGTGGGTCGCGGCCGACGACGACGGCTCCACGGCGGGGGCGATCACGTCGCGCGTGGTCGAGTGCGACGAGCGCAACAACGAGCACGACACCACGCTGCGCGACCCGCTGCCCGACGCCGGCGTCGATGCGGCGATGGAGGCGAGCGTCGACGCGGCGATGGAGGCGAGCGTCGACGCCGCGATGGACAGCGCCATGGATGCTGCGGCGGATGCGATGGACGCCGCGATGGATGCGGCGAGTGACGCGCCCGATGCGGCGGTGGATGCGGCGATGGACAGCGCCATGGATGCGATGGAGGTCGCCGAAGTGGGCGCGGACGCGAGCGAGGCCGCCGTGGACGCGAGCGCCGACGCGGCGGACGCGGCGGCGGACATCGGGATGGACGCCGCGGGGCGCGAGCTGGTGCTCTACCAGGGCGGAGGCTGCGGGTGCGCGGTGCCCGGTGGTGAGCGTGGAGGATCGAACGGGGCGCCGGTCTTGGCCCTCGGGCTCGCGGCCGTGGCCCTCACGCGGCGCCGACGCCCCCCGCATGAGCGCTGACGGGACCCTTCGCGAGCGCCGCCGAGACCATCACGCACGTCCGCGAGACCATCACGCGCGTCCGCGAGACCATGTCGCGTCGGTGCGGGGCCCTCGGAAGCCCCCCGTACCGCCTCGGTGACCCCACCGCGCGGCCTCGGAACAGCCAGGAGTGACCTCGGCAGCGCCGCGGGAGGCCCTCGCTGCGGCAAATGTGACCTTCGCGCAGACGCCCGAGGCTCGTGCGGGCACGCCCCGATGGCCTCGCGGCAGCGCGTCATGGCCTCGCGCCCGCGCCGCATGGTCGACGGCGCGTGACCCCGCACGGCCGTGAGAGAATTCGGCCGATGTGGCCTTGGGTCGTTCGCGAATTGTCGTTCGGGCGGGGCAAGCCCCGCCCCTACCGCTGTGGCCCCGCTCGCGTCGGGGGGTTGAACAGGCGAGGTAGGGGCGGGGCTTGCCCCGCCCGAAGAGACTTCACCGACGCCGGTGTGGTGCAAGGGTGTTTGGCCGTGCCCCGCCGCATGACGAAGGCCGCTGCGCTCGCATCCGCGCTCCTTGCGTGCGCGCACGGGCCGCCGCCTCCCGTCTCGGCGCCAACTGTCGCTCGGACGCCGGCCCCCGCGGCCGCCGCGTCGACGGCGTTCCGCGTCGTCCGCCTCCCTGCACCCGAAGAGCTCGCCGTCGTCGAGCGCACCCCCGAAGTAACGCGGGTCGTGTGGGGCGGCCTCCGCGCCGAGCTGCGGGGCGCCTCGATCGCGTGGGGCGACCTCGCCGACGCCGACCTGATCCTCGAAGTGGCGCGCGACGGGGCGCGCTGGGTGTTCCTCATGGAGGGCGGCGCGGTCTTCCTGAGCGACTCCTTCCTCGCCCCGAGGGTGCGGATCGCCACTGCGGCGCCACTGCGCACCGCATCGAGCACGCCGCGGGCGAGCGCGTTCGTCGGCCCCGCCGTGTTCCTCGACGAGCGCGCGCGCCTGTGGCGGGTCCACGACGGCGCCGTTCTGCCGGCGGCGCTCCCGTGGCCCGCGCATGTCCTCGGGCGCCACTTCACCACGCCGCGCGATGGCGTCGCCGCGGTCGACGGGCCCCACTGGCTCTACACCCACGACGCCGGCGCGACCTGGCAGGTGGGGCGTGCCCCGGCGAGCTGCGCCGACTGGCTCGACGACTCCTGGCGCCTCCCGCTGCTCGCCGTGCCGCCGGACGGCGACGAGCTCCGCTGCGCCGAGTGGGAGCCCCCTCCGCGGCTCGCCCCCCGCCTCCGGCGCCGCCTCGCCTTCGACCTCGCCGACCGCGAGCCCGCCTTCCTCCCGCTGGTCGAGCCCGTGGTGCTGGAGGCCGGCACGCTCGCGGCCTTCGACGGGACGCACCTCCGACGCTACGACGCCGCGACGTGGCGCGAACGCGACCGCGTCCCCACGACGTGGCCCGACGACCTCCGCGTCG
The DNA here is from genome assembly GCA_046351555.1 of Polyangiales bacterium. Classification (GTDB taxonomy): domain Bacteria; phylum Myxococcota_A; class Polyangia; order Polyangiales; genus CAISKJ01. The sequence goes on along the minus strand of JAXLYI010000014.1, from coordinate 44,201 downwards.
AAAGGCGGCTCCCGAACGGCCTGCTCGGCCGCACCGCCAACCGCGCGCTGCGACTGCGCGCCGACGGCGGTTCGACGTGGTTCGAGGACGGGCCCCTCTTCGCGCTGCGAGCCGACCGCGCGGAGGGCCACGCCGTGACCGCGCTCCGCTGCGACCGGACCTGGCACACGCTCGACGATGCGGCGACCGACCTGGGCCGCCCTTGCTCGTTCCGCGCGGCGATCCTGTTCGGCGACGACGCGGTGGAGCACGACGGCACGGCGGGAGGCACCCTCCGCGCGTGGTCGCTGACGCCCGGGGCCGTCGAGCGGACGCTCTACGAGGCGACGGACATCGACCTGTTCGAGGCCACGCCCGACGGCCGCTGGCTCTATGCGATCGGTCGGCGCGGGAGCGACGACGCGGGGGAGCTGGCCTGGGGCGACGCCGAAGCGCCCTGGTCGTCTGTCTCGCTCCCGGGCGCCGCGTGGAAGGTCGCCTTCGCGTCCCCTTCGCTCGCCTTCGCGGCGGACACCGAGGGCCGCCTCTGGCGGATGAGCCCTTGGGACGAGGGCTGGGCGCTGCTCCCCCTCCGCGTGCCCGTGACGTGGCGCGACGAGAACCGACGGGGGCACCTCTGCGCCGGGGCGTACTGCCAGGTGACGCCCGGCGTCGTCGTGGTCAACCCATCGGCGGGCGTGACGGAGGAGCCTCCGCCCACCGCGCCGCCCGCGCCTGCTCCTTCGCCGGCAGCAAGCGCCTATGCCTGCGTCCGCGGCGACCGCGTCGCGCGTGTCGGCGAGGGCGCACAGCTCTCCTCGACGGGCCTCGTGTGGACGGACGACCTGTCGACCCCCACGCGTCACCACGCGGACTGGCTCGGGGTCGACGCGCGCGGCGTCTTCGGCGGGCGCGGCCCCATCACCGCCGACGTCGCCTTCTGGGAGGGCGTCGTCGGGCTCGTCGAGGTGTCCCGCGCGGGCGTCGTGGCGGTCCACTCCTTCGAAGTCGGCTTCGCGCGCCTGATCGAGGTGGGCGCGACGGGGGCGCGGGCACGCCGCGCGCTGCCCGGCGAGTTCACGAGGCCCTGGAGGCGTGTCGGCGCCTGCGACTTCAGCGCCTCGCAGCCCCACGAGATGACGGTCGACCTGCGCCCGCGTGACGCCCGCGCGCCGATCGCGTGGCACACCGCCGCGCACCTCGTCTACGACGCGCCGCGCTGGCTCTTCGCCCGAGGTGAGGTGTGCGGCGTGGCCGTGGAACGCGCCGGTGAGGACGCCCTCGCCGTCCATGATTTTCTCCGCGACGGCCTGGCGACGCCGCGCCGGGAGCCGCGCCCGGCCTTCGAATCCGCGCGCCCCTGCGTGACGGCGACCCCGCCGGACGCGACGCGGTGGCGCACCTACGCCACGGACGACGGCTCACCCCTTCGGCTCGCGTCCGAGTTCGTGGACCGCGAGTACGAGTCGGTCGGCGAGACGGTGTGCCTGCGGCGCGCGGTCGCCGCGCTCGACGGGAGCCCGAGCCGCGTGCTCGCCGCGCAGCCCGACGGCACGCTGGCCGGCTTCGAACTCGACGGCGACACCGCCTGGAGCGTGCGATGCACCGCGCCCTGAACGCCGCCGCGGCCGCCCTCGCGCTCGCCGCGTGCGGGGCCGTGCCGCGCGCCCACGCCCCGCCGCCACGCGCGCCACGCCCCGCCGTAGGCCCCCCGCCGGAGCGGTGGATCGACTACGCCGGGAGCCGCGTCTGGCGGAGCATCCCACCATGGCATTTCGTGGGCGGCACGCGCGTCGACGCGCCCTCCGAGTGCGGCGAGCCGGCGCGGGAGCGATGGGTGCGGGGCGGCTCGCGCTTCGAGGTCGAAGGAGACGAGAGCCGCGCCGCCGAGGAGACCCTGCGCGCACCGATCGTGGCCGCGGTGCCCACGGCCGACGGGTGGCGGTGGTTCACCGCGCGCGAGGTGTGGGCCTCCGCGACGTGGCTCGGGCCGCTCCACCGCGTGGCGGCGTGGCCCGACGCGTCGCCCGTCCCCGCGCCGGGCCGCCCGGTGGCCGTGCGCGAAGGCGTCCTCTTCGGCGTGCCTTCGCCGCCGCGGCGCTGGGTGATCACGGCGGGCTTCGTCGACGACCGCCACGGCTTCGCGCTGACCGAACCCGGGGTCATCCTGGAGACGACCGACGCCGGTGGGACGTGGCGGAGGCTCCCCTCGCCGGGGCCGCTCGTGACGGAGCTCACGGTGCGCCTGCGGTCCGTCCACGCGTCGGTGGGCGCGTACGGGGCCCGCTGGATCCTCCGGGCCAACCGTTGGGAGCCGCTCCCGCTCCCGATGGGGGCACCCGCCGTGTCGGACCGGGAGCTCCTCCACTGGCGGGTGTGGTGGGCGCTGGCCGTCCCCCTCGCCTGGGATCACGGCCGCATCGCGCTCTTCGACGCGTCCCGCTTCGGTGTGTACGACGTCGCCACCGACCGTGTCGCTGCCGCCGAGGCCCCCGGCTGCTCCGTCGACCACGCCTTCTTCGCGGAGCGCCTCTTCGCCGCATGCCGCCGTGAAGGTGACGACGAGCTCCTCTCGTTCGACGGGTCGTGGCGCCGCCGGATGCGCTTCCGCTCGACCGGGTACGGCGTCTGCGTCGCGTCCGCCGACGGCCTCGACCTCGCGTGCCTCGGCCCCTGCGCGACAGACGCCGACCGTGGCGCGCGCGGCGTCTGCGTCGTCCACGGCGAGGCCCCGCCGGTGACGCTCCACGGGATCGACGAGGGCGGCTTCGTGCCCGTGGGCTTCCGCGACGGCGCACTCGTCTCCGTCGCGCGCGGCGACGCCCTCGACGCACTGCGCGTGCGCGTCGGCGACGAAGCCCCGCGCGCGCTCGGCGACGCGTGGCCCGCGGGGTCGTGGACGCTCGAAGCCCTCGCTCCCCGCCTCGACCGGAACGGCCGCCTCCACCTCCTCGCGCGCGGCGCGGACGACACGCTCGCGGTGCTCGACGGGTGGCCCGGCGGCGCGTGGACGCGGCGCGACGGGCCGCGGCTGCGGGACGCCAGCCTGTGCGGCGACGAGGGCGTCGTCGTGGGGATCGACCGCGGCGGCGTGGAGTGGGCCTCCGCCGACGCGCGCGGGCAGTGGCGGCGCCTCGCGGCGGCCAGCGCCTGGGGGAGATGGTCGGCGCGGGTGCAGTGCACCGCCGCGTCCTGGCAGCTCCGCACCCTGCCCGAAAGCGGCGGCGGCGTCTCGGGGGGCGACATCCCGGTGGCCTGGGAGGGCCGCGGCTGGGGCCCGACGCGCACGGACGACGGGACGCTCCTCGGCGACGACGCGCCTTCCCTGGACGATGACCTGGATGCGGCCCGCGCGCGGTGGTGGCGGTGCGCCGTCGACGGCACCTCCGCGTCGACCACGCCGCTGCGCGACGACGCTTCCCTCACCGCGCGCGCCGGGCCTCGATCGATCACCAGCGAGCTCTTGCGCGCGACGTGGCCGCCGAGGAACGGCGAGACCGACGACCCCGTGGGCGAGGGCCCCTTCGCGCTCGACGGCGACGTCGGCCGACTCCACGCGCGAAGGGACGGCGAGCTCGTGGCGGTGTCTGCCCGCGGCGAGGCGCGCCCCCTCGGCCGCGCCAGTCCTCGCGCGTGTGAGGGTGGCGCTCGCGGCGACCTCGCGCTCCGCGTGCTGGTGACGATCGACCCCCTCACCGAGCCGGTGCGCGGCGCGCTCCACCTCGCGATCGACCGACGCGGCCTGTGCGTCCCCAGCACGCCGAGGCCCGGCCCCGACCGGGACGGCGACGGGCCCGTCACCGTCACCAGCGTCGCTCCAACGGGCGACGCGTACCTCGCGCAGTGGCGAACCGAGGAACTCCGCGTCGGGCTCCGCTGCACCGCCCCGTGAGCGCCTTGGCGTGCGGGGATTCGGAGCAGGTTTTGTCTCGCGATGCGTGCCCGCTCGCCGAGCCACCATCCCCGCTCGCCGAGCCTCGCGCGTTTCCCCATACCTCCGCCGCCCACCAGATGCGCAACGCCTCGCGCGTTGGCTTTCCTGTAGGGCTTTTCGAGAGGATGGAGCGTTTGGCTCACCTGCTCGCGGCCCCGAGTGCCCAGGGTTCGCCCGCCCGCCCTCACTGAACGGGTTAGGCTCACCCTGGGCAACCGGCATGGGATCATCCGCTTGGTGGCGGATTCAGGCTGCGAGGCTGCGTGGCTGCGTGGCTGCGAGGCTGCGTGGCTGCGTGGCTACGTGGCTGCGTGGCTGTGTGGCTCGTTGTTTGTCGCTCGCAGCTCGTCGCCTGAATCCGCCACCAGGCGGATGATCCCATGCCGGTTGCCCAGGGTGAGCCTAACCCGTTCAGTGAGGGCGGGCGGGCGAACCCTGGGCACTCGGGGCCGCGAGCAGGTGAGCCAAACGCTCCATCCTCTCGAAAAGCCCTACAGGAAAGCCAACGCGCGCAAGGCGTTGCGCATCTGGTGGGCGGCGGAGGTATGGGGAAACGCGCGAGGCTTGGCGAGCGGGCACGCACCGCGAGACAAAACCTGCTCCGAATCTCAGCGGCGCACGCTTTACTTGACAGGACGCGCCCCCGTACCCGACACACCTCCGGCGCGTGTGAGAGCCCCCGACGCCCTTCGCCCCGTGGCCGTGACCGCGCTCGTCATCGCGCCCGCGCTGGCCTCCGCGCAGTACCCGCCGCTCGAGGCCACCCGCGCCGCGCCGCACCCGCGCACCGCCGCGGCCGGCGCGCCCGTCGCGTTCGCCCGCACCTTCGCCGCGGCCCGCGACGGCGACCGCGTCCTCGTCGTCTACGTGGAGAACGACGGCCCCCGCGGCGCCCTCCGCTCGGCCCTCTTCACGCGAACCGTCGCCGACGGCGTCACCTCCCTCGCCCGCGCCCGCGACGACGTCACCCTCGCCCCCAACGTCCGCTCCGTGTCGCTCACCTGGGACGGGCGGCGCGGCGCCGTCGCGTTCGTGGTCCCGCGCGTCGCGTACGTGCCACCGCCCAGCGAGCGCCCGCGGCCCCGCATCATCGCGCGCCCGCGCGTCGGGGTCCCCGCGTCGGCGGACGATCCCCTCGGGCCGGTGGTGGGCTCCGGCGGGGAGGTCGCCTTCCTCGCGCTCGACGCAGAGGGAGCGCCCGTCGGCGAACCCCGCGTCGTCTTCACCGAGAACAACCGCCTCTGGCGCACCGCCATCACCGCGGAACCCTCGGGCTGGGCCGTCGCGTGGACGGGCGGCGTGGTGACCGACGACGAGGTGCGAGGAACCGTCCGCGCGCTCCGCCTCGCCCCCGACGGGACGCCCGCGCGCCCGATGGCCTCGGCCAACGGGTGGTCGGGCGACGTCGGCGACCAGCTCACCATCGCGCGCATCGGCGACGTGACGGCGCTGGTGTTCTCGGGCGCGCGGTGTGTGGCGCGCGTCGGTGAGCCCGCGCCGCCGCAGTCGGTCAACGAAGAACCCTCGCGCGACATCGACCCGCCCAACCGCAACCCGCAGCCGCAGGCCCCCGTCGTCCGCGCGCCGGGGCCGCCGGTGGAGTGCGGGCCCACCTCGCTCCACCTCGCACGGCTGCGCGACGACCACACGCTTGGCACGCCCTTCCTCGGCCCCTGGCTCCCCGCCGACACCGGAACGCTCGGCCAGGGCGCGGTGATCGTCCCGGTGGGGACCGCCGCGGGCGTCACGTTCGCGCGCCTGCGCTTCAACGAGTTCGCGCTTGGGGCCGCGACGGACTTCGTGACGGGCGCGTCGATCACGCCGGCCCCGCGCCCTGAGGCATCGCCTCAGTCCACCGAGAACCTCCACCACCCCGCGCCCGACTTCACCTACGTCGTCGGCGAGCGGCCGATGCCCCCGCCCGATCTCCCCTCGCCCGCGACGTTGACCGCGCTCCTCTCTCCGCCGCGCGGGCTGCGTGGCGCGCCAGAGACGGACGGTGCGCCCGCGGTGGCGATCACCTCCGACCGTCGCGGCGTGGCGCTGGTGCGGCCGCGCGGCGGGGCGACGCTGCTCGCGACGACGCCGTCGTTCTTCTACGACGCGGCGGTGCTGCCGGGCGCAGGCGGCGCGCACCTCATCTTCACGCGCGAAGGAACCTGGAGCGGCCCGCTTCGCTTCTTCGCACCCGGCGACGAAGGCCCCGCTGAGCCCGCGCGCCTCGACCTCGCGGTGGCCGTTCAGTCCGCCGCGCCGCGGCCATCGCGCTACCCGCTGCGCGCGCCGTACGTGTACGACGCCGAGTTCGCGCGGCTCTTCGCGCGCACCCGCACGCTCCGCGCTCAGTTCATGCGCCACGAGAACATCGCGGGGATGATGGCCGCGCGCCCGACGGCGCCGACCGACCCGCGGATGCCGGGGCTGCTCGCGGTCAGAAACAACCTGCGCAACCGCTGGGAGGTGTCGTGCGCCGCGCTCCGCCGACGCGCCACCGTGCTCGCGCGCGGCGGCGCAGGCGACGACGTGCTCCAGGGCGTCAACCAGCTCTGCGAGATCCACGCGGACCTCGTGCTCGGCCAGCCCATCGACCCGTCGCTGTAGCGCGCGAATTGCGCGCGACTTTTCGCGCCTCCAATCGTTGACGGACCGCGACGGTTCTGTGACTTTCCCCGCCGCCGAGGGCATCGCCCCGGCAAGGTGGAGGAAACGATGAAGAGGTTCGTGGGAATCGGGCTTCCCTGTGTGGCGGTCCTCGGGTGCGCGCTCGAGGGGGGCGAGGCGCCGGGCACGGTGCGCGCGGAGATCACCTCGGTGCCGTCGGGCGTCCTGTGCATCCGGCTGGCGGTGCGGGCGGGCGGCGCGACGACGGCGACCAACCGTGACTTCTCGGTCACCGCGGGTCAGGCGACCACGCTCGACCTCGGCGTCCTCGCGCCCGGCGCGCTCAGCGTGACGCCGAGCGCGTTCAACGTGGCGTGCGCGTCGGTGACCGGGAGCACGGCGGCGACGTGGGCGGGCGAGGCGGCGACGGCCACGGTGCGCGCGGGCGAAGGCACGGCGCTCTCCCTGACGCTCCGCCCCAACGCGGGGACCACCGCCACGGTGGACTTCGTCCTTCCCGTGCGCAGCATCGCGGGGTCCGACCTGAACTTCTACGCGGTGATGGCCGACGGGACGGTGCGCCGCTGGGGCTACGGGACGGCCGTCACGGGCGTCGCGGAGACGGTGGCGGGCCTCACCAACGTGGTCCAGGTGGCGCCGCGCGGGACGAGCGGCTGCGCGCTGCGAAGCGACGGGACGGCGGCGTGCTGGGGCGCCAACACCAACGGCGAGCTCGGCAACGGGACCACGAGCGCGACCCCGAGCGCGACCGCGGTGGCGGTGACCATGCCCGCGGGGGTCACCTTCCGCGCGATCGCGGCCGCCGGCTTGCGGACGTGCGCGGCGGCGACCGGGACCACCCCGGCGCTCTACTGCTGGGGCCTGTCGACCGGCGCGGGCGGCACCCTCGGCAACCAGGTTGCGCCCTACGCGCCCGTGCTCGTCCCCACGCGCTTCGGGGTGGCCGCCCCTGCGCAGGGTGAGCCCTTCGCCCTCGGCCTGAATACGCTTTGCTCCAGCAACGGGACGGACACGACCTGCGCGGGCGCGAACACCAACACGTGGTGGGGGGCGACCGGCGGCATCTCGCCCCTCCGCCCCGCGCGCTCGTTCGCGTTCGGCACCGACCACCTCTGCGCGACCCTCGCCAACGGGACGGTCCGCTGCGTGGGCGGCAACTCGGACGGGCAGCTCGGCAACAACAGCATGACGACGAGCGTCAGCCCCGTCGCGGTGGTGGGCCTCACCGGGGAGTACTCCCGGGTCGCGGCGGGCTCGCGCCACACCTGTGCGCTCCGCACGGACGGCAAGGTGTACTGCTGGGGCTTCGGCACGTCGGGCCAGCTCGGCGATCGCGACGCGGTCTCGCGCAGCACCGCCGTCGAGGTGTACGGCCTCACGCAGGTGGTCGACCTCGCGCTGGGCAACGCCACCTCCTGCGCGCTCAAGTCCGACGGCACCGTGTGGTGCTGGGGCTACGGCATCTTCGGGACGCTGGGCGACGGCACGGCCCGCTCGTCCGTCGTGCCCGTCCGCGTCAACCTCTGACGGTCAGTTCGCGGGAAACGCCGTCCAGCCGGAGGCCCAGTGGTCGGCCGCGCCCGGCGGGAAGGCGCCCACGTACGTCACCGCTTCGAAGAAGCCGTCGGTCGGCGGCGTCGCGGCGCCCGTCGCGGCGGGAGAGCCCGCGGCGGGCACGAGGCTCCCCGTGGTGTACGCCGGGAGCATCGGGTCGACCGCGCGGTTCATGCGGGCGGCGTTGGTGAAGAAGGCGTCCTCGTCGAACATGTCCATCCCGTTGTCGGCGAACTGCGTCCCCGTCGGGTTGTTGCCGAAGAAGATGCTGTTGTTGGCGAAGAGCCGCGCGGGGGTCGCGTTGGCGAAGGCGATCGTGGGCGTGTCGCGCACGTCGATGGCCTGCGTGGGGTAGCCGACCATCACGAGGTTGTTGAGACGGCCGGCGGTGCCGCGGCGCAGGACGCCGCCGCGGTAGCCGACGGTGACCATGTTGTCCGCGCCGGGGCCGCGGAAGGTGGCGTTGAAGATCTGCGGGTCGGCGACGGGCGTGGCGGCGAACACGCGCGGCTCGTTGTCGGCTTCGAAGCCGTTGGGGTCGGCCTCGGTGGACGTCGTCGGCGAGCGCACCGCGACGAACTGGGCGCGCCCCGTCCACCCGTTGTCCCAGTCGAGCCCGTCGTCCTCGGCTTCGTTGATGAAGACGTGCTTCAGGTCCACCGTGCCGCCGAAGACCTCGATGCCGTCGTCGGCGCTCTTGTGCACCGAGACGTAGTCGATCACGGTGCCCCGCCCGCAGCCGCCGAGCGTGAGCCCGTTGAGCTCGTTGTTGGTCGACAGCTCGTAGCCCGGAAACTCGATCCGCACGTAGCGCAGCGTCCCGCAGTTGTGGGCGTCGTCCGAGCCGCCGAAGCGGGCGCGGCCCTCGGTCGGGTCGATCCCCTCGATCTGGCCGGTGCCGGGCGTCGCGGTGACGCCGCCGTCGCCGTCGGAGTTGGCGTTGTTGATGCGCGCGAGGCCGAGCAGCACCACGCCGCCCCACTGCGCCGCGCGGCGCATCCCGGCGGGCTGGTTGCTGGTGAAGACGATCGGCTGCGCGCGCGTCCCCTGCGCGTCGATGCGGCCGGAGGTGGTGACGACGAGGGCCGCGCGCTCGCCGCCGCCCTTGATCACGGTGCCCGGGGTGATGCGCAGCGTCGCGTTGTTGCGGACGAACACGCTGGTGTTGGCGAGGACGTGCGTGCGGGTGCAGTCCCAGGTGGCGTCGGCGGTGACGTCCGTCGCGTGCATCTCGACGGGCGGGTCGGCGGGGCAGGTGACCATCGCGACGTCCGCGGGCGCGTCGGCAGAAGCATCAGAGGCAGCGTCCGCGGCGGCATCGGGCGCCACAGGGACGTCGGGCGTGGCGTCGGGCGTGGCGGGCTGGTCGGGCGTGGCGTCGGGGGTGGCGATGTCGTTGAGGGTGGCGCGGTCGGGCGCGGCGTCGGCGCCCATCACGTCGCCGCCGTTGTCGCTGCAGGCGGCGAGCGACGCGGCGACGAGCGAGAGGGCGAAGGCGGTCTTGGAAAGGTTCATCGGTCCTCCTGGTGCGCTGAGGTGTATCGGCCCACGGTGACGTCGCGGCGTTGGGTCGGTGGTGAGTTGGTGGCGCGCGTGGCGGGCGCGTGACGGCGCGGTCAGTACGTCCACGCGAGGCGGAGCCCGAGGCTGGTCGCGGGCGACTGGCGCAGCACGACGAGGTCGCCCTGGCGCAGCACGACGGCCTGGTACGCGAGGTTGCGTGCGGTGAGCCGGAGCTGGAGCCCGGGGCGCACCTCCCAGTTGACCACCGCGTCGAGCTGGTGGAAGGGGTCCTGGTAGACGTCGGGGATGCCCGCGCGGCCGACGTCTTCCACGCGCGATCCGTAGGCGTTGTAGAAGAGCATTCCGGAGAGGGGGAAGCCCTCGCGGCCGAGGGCGAGGTTGACGTTGACGAGCACCGGCGACTGGCCGATGAGCGGGCGGTCGACGCCGGGGCGCGTCGGGTCGGTGGCGACGCGGGAGTACGAGACGGTGACGTTGGCCCCGAGCTGCACGAAGTCGAGCGAGCGGGCGAGGCGGCCGAGGCCGAAGCGGGCCTCGAGCTCGCCGCCGAAGGTCTGCGCGGAGTCGGCGTTGTAGAAGGAGACGTTGGCGTTGTTGAGCTCGAGCCGCTGCTCGATCGGCGCGTCGAAGTACTTGTAGAAGGCCGACGCCGCCAGCACCTCGGTCGCCCCGAGGAACCACTCCCACCGCAGGTCGGCGCTGTGGATGGTGGTCGACTGGAGGCTCCCGAGCCCGTACACGAGCCGCGTCCGGACGAAGTCGAAGTAGGGCACCGACGCGAGCTCGCGGAGGATGGGGCGCGCGACGGTGGCGCCGTAGGCGGCGCGGAGGTTCATGGAGCGCGAGAGGGCCCAGGTGGCGCTGAAGGCGGGGAGCGGGTTGACGTCGGTCCGCTCGACGGGCGCGGGGAAGACGGAGTTGTCGGCGGCGTAGGCCGAGCGCTGCGCGAGCGTCTGGCGGAAGACCTCGACGCGCACGCCCGCCATCAGGCGCAGCTTGTCGTTCGCGAGGTTGAGGTCGGCGCGGACGAAGGGCGCCCCGAGGAGCTGCGTCCCGCGGTACCCGTCCGCCGGCTCGGTGCTCTCGGCGTAGTGGAAGAGGTCGTTGAAGTTGGACGCGTCGAGGTAGCTCTCGGGCGCGTCGAGGCGGCGGCGGCTCGAGTCCGCGCGGCGGTCCTCGATGCTGAAGCGCCGGAGGTCGAACTGCCGCGAGGCGTAGCGCACCATCGCGCCGGCCCGCACGGTGAAGCTCCGCGCGAGGTTGGCCTGCACGTCCGCGCTGCCGCCGACCTCCACCTGGCCGAGGTCCTGGAAGAGCCGGAAGGTCGCGCTCCGGTCGTTGATGAGCGTGGGCGCAGAGCCGCCGGTGACGTACTGCATCCCGCGCGTGTCGGGCTCGTAGCGTTCGGCCACGTTGGCGAAGAGCTGCCAGCGGGCGCGGACGTGGGAGGTTCCGCCCATCTCGCGGTGGTCGCCGGCGAGCTGGGCGAAGAAGAGCGAGCGCTGGACGAAGCGCATCTGCCGCTCGGCCACGGTGTCGCTGACGCTCTCGAGGAAGCCCGTCCGGTAGTTGGTGAAGTCGGTCGCCGACTGGTTCCACATCGCGGTGAGCGAGAGCTCGTGGTTGGGCGCGGGCTGGAGGTTGAGCGACGCGAGGGCGCCCCAGAGCGCGGTCTCGGTGGTGTTCTCCTGGCCCCAGGCGGGGTTGCGGTCGCGCGTGAAGTCGTTGCGGCGGACGTACTGGGGGTGGGCCGCGTCGCCCTCGTTGCCCACCGTCGCCACGTCCTCCACCTGGCGCCTCGTGTTGAGCTGGTAGCTCAGCGAGAAGAGCATCCCGAGCGGTCGCCCGCCGACGCGAACCGTGTTGCCGACGCTCACGCCCGCCTGGAGGTTGGGGAGCGCAGCGCCGCGCGTCACGTTCCAGCGATCGGCGAAGCCTCGGCTCATCGCGCCGAGCTGCGCGGCGGGCACCGGCGGGTCGGTCGCGCGCGTGCCGGGGACGGACGTCGGGAGGCGGCGGGTGCCGTCGTCGACGCCGAGGAAGTCCGTGCCGCCGCCCGCGTAGCCGAGCACGGGCCCGGTGTGCGTGAGCGAGTCGCCGCCGACCGAGAGCGTCGCGTTGAGCGTGAGGCGCGCAGGGAAATCCCGCGTCGCGATCTGGAGCTGGCCGCCCGCGAAGTCCCCCGGCAGGTCGGGCGAGAAGGTCTTGACGATGTTGAGCGAGTTGAGGAGCGCCGAGGGGAAGAGGTCGAGCTGCACGCCGGGCACGTCGGGGTCGAGCGACGGCAGCGGCATCCCGTTGAGCGTGACGTTGACGTAGCGCCCGCCGAGCCCGCGGATGTACGCGTACTGCCCGCCGACGATGCTCGCCCCCACCACGCGGCGGATCGCGTCGCCCGCGCTCTGGTCGGGCGAGCGTTGGATCTCCTGCGCGCTCACCCCGTCGCTCACGCCCGCGCTGTCGCGCCGCTGCTGGAGGTTGCCCGCGGCCGTCCCGGTCTGCGCGCGCGCGGTGACCACCACCTCCTGAGGCCGCGAGCGGGGCGTAGCACGCAGCACGATCTCGACGCGCGTCGACTCCCCCTGGCGCACCACCACGTTCTCCATGCGCGCGGGCTGGAGCCCGCCCTGGTACGAGCGCAGGGTGTACGTGCCCGGCGGGAGCTCCAGCGCGAAGTTGCCGTCGAGGTCGGTCCGCGTGCGCCGCTCGGTCCCCACCACGATCACCGGCGCCTCGATCGCGCCCTCGTGGAGCGAGTCGTCGATCACGCGGCCGACGATGCCGGTGCGCGCGCGCGGCGGCTCGTCGGCGATGGGGGGGAGGTTCTCGTCGCCGATCGGCGGGAGGTTCTCGTCGCCGCGGCCGATGGTCTGGGCCTCGCGGAGGTCGGGCGCTGCGAGGCCGCCGTCAGGTGTCGCGAGCGCGACGCCGCCGTCGGGGGACGACTGCGCGGCGGCGGAGAGCGGGAGGAGCGCGCACACCGCGGCGAAGGCCGCGGCGCGAAGGCGGGCGGTGAAGGAGTTCGTCATGGCGGTGCGTTCAGCTCGCTTGCAGGCGGAAGGGGACGCGGACGTTCCAGTAGACCTCGACGGCCTCGCCGGCGACGCGGGCGGGCGTGTAGCGCCAGGCCATCAGCGCGCGGCGGACGACCTCGTCGAAGAGGGGATGCCCCCGGCGGATCACCACCCGCGTGACGCGCCCGTCGGCGGCGATCACCACGGTCGCGATCACCATCGCCTCGACGCCCTGCTCGCGCGCGTCGGCGGGGTACTCGGGCGGCGCGTTGGAGGCGAGCGGCTCGGGCGGCGCCCCGTCCTCCGGGAGCTGGATCGGGCCACGCGGCGGAGGCGCGGGAGGCGCGGGAGGCGCGGGCTGGGCCTCGGGCGGCGCGTTGCCCTGCGCGCCTCGGCGGGTGTCGCCGCCGTGGAAGTCGGTGTTGTGGCCCGTCGGCACGCGGTCGCCGCGGCTCCCCTGCCCCGCGGTCATCACGGGCGGGGCTTCGTTCACCGCGGGCGGCGGGGTCTGCGGCGCGGGCGCGGACGTCTGCCGCGCGACGGGCCTCGGGCGCGGGCGCGGCGCGGGCGGAGGCGGCGGAGGAGGAGGTGGTGGCGGCGGCTGCTCCTCGCGGCGCGGCGGCGGCGCGGTGAACTCCACCATCGTCCGCGAGGGAGCGCGCGCCCTCACGTCGCCGCGCACCCTCGCCACGACCAGGAGCCCCGCGACGGTGAGGGCCTGGAGCGCGACGGCGATGACGGTCGACGAGACGCCGCGCCGCTTCGCGAAGAGCGCGCCCTCGGCGGCGGAGGACTCGTTCACGGCGCCGCCACGTTGTGGGGGTCGCCCGCCCCCGGCTGCTCGGTCTGGATCGCGAAGCGCGTGACCCCGCCCTGCCGAACGAGGTCGATCACCTGCGTGACGCGGCGGTGGGCCACGGCGCCGTCGGCGTTGATCACCGCGCGGAGCTCGGCGTTGCCCGCCGACCGCACGCGCACGCCGTCGAGCAGCGCCTGCTCGGTGGCCGGGCGCCCGTCGAGGAAGATCTGGCCCCGCGCGTCGACCGAGACGTTGAGCATGGCTGACACCTCGGTGTCGGCGCCGGTGGCTGCCGCGGGCAGGTCGACCGGGATCGACTGGGCCACGAGGTACTTCGCCGTCACCAGGAAGATGATCAGGAGCACCAGCGCGATGTCGACGAAGGGGGTGACGTTGATGCCGACGATGTCGTCGTCGGAGGCCTGCGCGCCGCCGGCCACGGTCAGCCCACCGCCGGGGTCGCGAGGTCGAGGCCGCGGGGCTCGGCGACGTGCGCGCGCTCGCTCACCACCGGGCGAACGGGCACAGTCACGGGCGCGCCGTGGCCGGCGGGCGCGTGGGCCAGCACGATCTGCGAGAGCACCTCGGTCGAGGCCAGCATGATCTTCACCCGCCGCTGGAAGTAGTTGTAGGCGGCCACCGCGGGGATCGCGACGAGCAGCCCGATCGCGGTCGCGACGAGCGCCTCGGCGATGGTCCCCATCACGCGCCCGGTGGCCTGCGCCGCCGCAGCAGCCGCCGCCGCGCCGCGGAGCCCGGGCGGGGGCTTGAGCGCGTCGAAGGCCTGGATGATCCCGATCACCGTGCCGAAGAGCCCCACGAAGGGCGCGTTGTTGCCGATGGTGCCGAGGAAGGCGAGGCCCCGCTCGAGCTGTTGCCGCGCGCGGGCGAGCGTGCCGCCCATCGCGTGCTCGGCCGCCGCGGCGCCGCGTGGGAGCGCTTCGAGTCCGCGCAGCGCCACCAGGGCCGCGGGGGACTTCGACGGGCGGAGGAGGGCCGCCGCGCCGCCGACGTCGCCGCCCGCGAGCGCGGACTCGAGCTTCGCGGCGAGCGCGTCGAGGTCTGCCTCGAGCGATCGGTAGAAGCGGTAGCGGTCGACCATCACGGCGACGGAGGCGACCGAGAGGCCGACGAGGATCCACATCACCCACTCCGCGCCGAGCATCGCGAAGGAGGTGAACGTCTTGATGAGGGAGAAGCGGTGCATGGATGGTCCTTCCGCGCGGGGTTGTTCGCACGGCGGATTCAGCGCCCGCCGGTTGCCGGTCGCGCGACGCGTTCGTGACAGCGGCGTGCGTCACGGCGCGTCGACCCCGCCGTCACACGCGACGCGACGTCGTCACGCAGCCACCCCCGCCCGTCACCGGCGCGACCGCTACGTCGCGCAGAGGGTCTCGTCGTCGACCTCGGGCCCGGCCGGCCAGCGCTTGAGCAGCCGCCCGTTGGGCACGAAGCCGGTGTGCTCGGTGAGGTACGCGCGGCGGTGTTGCATCGTCTTCACCGGGTTGGCGTTGGCGATGAAGCGGCTCTCGCCCATCGCCCACGGCGCCCGGTAGGCCCGCGCGGCGCCGTCGACGTCGCGCAGGTACGCGCGCTGCGACTCGGCGTCCATCGAGCGGCGAACCACGCGGTTGAGCGCGCCCTGCACCTCGTCCCAGTCGTCGACGGGGCCGCCCGAGGTCGCGAGGTCGTGCCAGCGCGCGAGGTCGTCGAGGCGCAGGTGCGGCGGCAGCACCGAGAGCATCGCGACCACCACCTCCGGGAAGGGTGCCACCGCCGTGGCCGTGTGGCGCGCGACGTCCTGGTAGGGGCAGCGGATCTCCAGCACGCGCGGCTTCACCGGCCCCGAGCACCCGTCGTGGTGGAAGAACTCCCCCTGGCTCAGCCGCCCCCGACTCGATCGCCCGCGCACGTCGCGGTGGCGTGCGTCGTCGCCGCCGACGTTGCGGCACACCACCAGCCCCGCCCGGTCGACGAGCGAGAAGAACGCCTCGCGGTGCTCGGTCGTGAGCAGCACATCGTTGACGTAGTCCGCGGGGGCGTCCCCCTCGCCCGCGATCCCCTCCACCACGACGCCGAGGTGGATGGGCTCGCCCGCCCGCAAACGCCACGGGCCGAAGTCGAAGGAGCCGAGGTCGATCGTCGCGGAAGCATCCATGGGGGCGGCGGATGATTCCCCAGACCGACCCGCGACGCCAGAGACTCAGCCGCGCACGACGTCCCGCCGCCGACGCGCCCACGCGCCCAGCACGAGGAGCGCGAACCACCCCGCCGCCCGCTCGCCACGGCCCGCGGCGCGCCCCGCAGCGCGGCAGGAGCACCCGTCGGACGGCGGGATGCCGTAGCCCCCCTCGTCGGGCCCGAGCTCGGGGCGGTCGAGCGTCGCGTCGCGCGCGGGCGGGACGTCGTCGGTCATCACATCGAGCGCAACGAACGCGTCGGGCCGCGTGGCGGCGTCGGGCAGCGGTACGTCGATCACCCTCGCCGCGTCGACCGGGGCAGTGACGTCGGGGACAACGGCGGCATCGGATGCCATGGTCGGGTCGACCGTGAGCCGGAGCCGGGGCCCGCGCGACGCGGAGACCTCGCGCGCGTCGAAGTGGGCCGAGTCCGCGTCGCCCGCCTCGGGGACGACCGCGAAGGCCGCCACGCCCTCGCCCGACACGCTCGTCGCGGGCAGGTCGAACACGTACGCCCCGTCGGGCGCGATGCCGTCGACGCGGGCGAGGCGCGCGCCGGTGGGGCCGGGGCGCGCGTTCCACGTGAGCGTCGACTCCGACCACGCGTCGCTCGCCGCGCGGAACACGCTCGCCCCCGTCCCCCGCGCGCTCGCGATCGTCGCGCTCTGCAGGACGAGCTGCGCCCGCACCACCCGCCCCCGCAGCGCCGGCACCCTGAACTTCACGTAGAACTCGCTGTCCCCCGCGCCCACCGAGAGGTCGCGCACGTCGGGGTACACCGCGGTCGGCGACGACGGGGCGACGGTGACGTCCTCCACCGCGGGCAGCTCCAGCGTGTCGCCGCTCATCACGGGGGGCGGCGCGTCGGGCGATCCCGCGTCGCTCATGGTCGCGCCCGGGCACACGCCGAGCGGGCCCTCCGTCCCTTCGACGACGAGGTCGGAGAAGACGATCCCCACCGGGAGCTGCGCGGTGTCGACGGCGCTCGGGCGCGAGGTGCCGAGCGAGAGGTGGAGCTCGGCGGGCCCGAAGGTGAGCCCGGACCGCGACCAGTCGACCGAGGTGACCACGCGCCCGTTTCGCAGCAGCCGGGTCGCGCCCGCGCCCCACTCCACGCGCATCCGCTGCGGTGTGCCGTCCCACGCCCCGGGCCCCGCGAAGGGCTCTTCGAAGAACGACGCGCACCCGCACGCCCCGTAGCCCGGCGCGCCCGACGGGCACATGCCCCACATGAGCTTCTGGAAGCCCTGCCGCCCCGCCTCGCCGTTGCCGTAGACGCGGATCATGCACTTGTAGTGGTTCTCGCGAAACGCGCTGTAGGAGATGGGCTCGGCGATGCCGTGGCCCGCCTCGTACATCGCGAAGAGCTCGTTGTCGAAGGTGTCGCCGAGCCGGTCCATCGTGAGCCCCGTCACGGTGAACTCCGCCGACCCCGACACCAGCCGCGGGAGCGCGTACCAGACGCGGTCGCGCCGGTCGGTGACGTGCCACCCGTCGGCCATCACCGCGCCACCGACCACGTTGCCGCGCGTGGCGCCGCGCAGCGTGTCCTCCAGGCGATATGCGCCGACGGGCGTGCCGGCGGCGAGCAGGGCGAACGCGACGAGAACCGCGCGGCGGCGCGGGGTGACGGCGTGGCGCATCGGAAGGGTGCCTCCGCGGCGCAGCATCGCACGTACGGGCGCGACGGCGCGACGTCGACGGGGGCGCCGGTTCCTGTGCGTTCGCGGGGGCGGTGGGGTATGGTGCGGCCGCCCATGAGCGACGCGCCCGAGCCCGACGACGACCACTTCCACGACGAATGCGGCGTGGTGGCGGTGTACGGCCACCCCGAGGCGGCCAACCTCGCGTACCTCGGCCTGCACGCGCTGCAGCACCGGGGGCAGGAGTCCGCCGGCATCGTCACCATCGACGCCGGCCGCCTCCACGTCCACCGCGCGATGGGCCTCGTGCAGGAGGTCTTCACCCCCGACGAGCTGGCGAAGCTCCCGGGCACCGTGGCCATCGGGCACGTGCGCTACTCCACCGCCGGCGGCTCGCACGTGCGCAACGCGCAGCCCTTCGCGGTGGAGCACGCCGGCGCCCCCCTCGCCTGCGCCCACAACGGCAACCTCACCAACACCGACGCGCTGCGCGCCGAGCTCGATGGTGCTGGCGCGATCTTCCAGACCAGCTCGGACACCGAGCTCTTCCTCCACCTCACGGCGCGCGCGCCGAAGGGGCCGCCCGAGGTCCGCGTGGCCCACGCGCTGCGGCAGACGAAGGGGGCGTTCTCGGCGGTGTTCCTGGTGGGCGACGCGCTGGTGGCGGTGCGCGACCCGCACGGCTTCCGCCCGCTCTCGCTCGGCATCCTCAACCGCGCGCACGTCGTCGCGAGCGAGCCCACCGCGTTCGACCTCATCGCCGCGGAGTTCGTCCGCGACATCGAGCCCGGCGAGATGGTGGTGGTCGACGGCTCCGGCGTCCGCTCCTTCCGCCCCTTCGAGCCCGCCCCGGCGCGCTTCTGCGTCTTCGAGCACGTGTATTTCGCGCGGCCCGACAGCGTCCTCGGCGGGCGCGCGGTGTACGCCACGCGCAAGCGCCTCGGCGCGGTGCTCTCGCGCGTCGCGCCGGTCGAGGCCGACCTGGTGATCCCCGTCCCCGACTCCGGCGTGCCCGCCGCGGTGGGCTACGCCGAGGCCGCGAAGCTCCCCTTCGAGATGGGGCTCATCCGCTCGCACTACGTCGGCCGCACCTTCATCGAGCCGAGCCAGTCGATCCGCCACTTCGGCGTGCGACTCAAGCTCAACCCCGTGCGCTCGGTGATCCAGGGCCGGCGCGTGGTGGTGGTCGACGACTCGATCGTCCGCGGCACCACCTCGCGCAAGATCGTCAAGATGCTCCGCGACGCGGGGGCGCGGGAGGTTCATTTGCGCATCTCGTCGCCGCCGACGCGCTGGCCGTGCTTCTACGGCATCGACACACCGACGCGCCGCGAGCTCATCGCCGCGAGCCACTCCACCGAGGAGATCGCGCGCTACGTCACCTCCGACTCCCTCGCGTACCTCCCGGTGGAGGGCCTGCGCGAGGCCGTGGGCTACCCCTCGGGCGAGGGCTTCTGCGAGGCGTGCTTCACCGGCGACTACCCGGTGGACGTGGTGGTGCCCGCGGAGCGCCTCTCGCGCGGCCCCGCGGGGGCGTAGCGACAGACGCGCTCACGCCGTGCGAGCGCGCGGCACCTCGACCTCCGCGGGGCGCGGGGGCCACTCGAAGGTCGTCGCGCGCGCCGGCTCGATCGGCCGCACCGTCGAGCGCGTCGCGCTGTTCGCGTCGGCTGGACGCGTCGGCGCAGGCGGGGGCGTCGTGGCGCGCGGGTGCTCGCCGGTCACGGTCGCCGTCGCCGTCGCGTCGGCGCGCTTGCGCGGGCTCGCGCGGCGGGCGGGCTTCGCGGGCGCGGCCGGGGCCTCCACCGCGGTCACCACCGGCGGCGCGGCGACGGGCGCCTCAGGCTTCACTTCAGGCTTCACTTCAGGCTTCGGCGCCGTCTGCGTCGCGGCCGCCACGCCCACCGTCGCAGTCGCGGGCGGCGCCGCCGGGAGCTTCTTCACCAGCTCCGCGTGGCCCTTGATCGCGCGATGGAACGCCGCCGCCGACGCCTCGCCCGCGCGGTCGGGGTGGAGCCGCGTCACCACCGCGCGCCGCCCGCGCTCGAGCGACGTCGCGTCGCACGGCCACTGCGCGATCGCCGCCTCCGTGAGGAAGAACTCCGCGTCGAGCGTCAGCCCGCGCGGCCCGAACACGTCGCCCGTGCGGCGATCCTCGGGCATCGCGTCGTCGGGCAGCCCCCCGAAGCCCGCGGCGAACGGCTTCTCCTTCGCGCGGCCGCGCTTCGGCGCCTCGGCCTTCACCTCGGGCGCGCGCTTCACCTCGGGTGCAGCCTTCACCTCACGCTTCGCCTCGGGCGCAGTCTTCACCTCGGGCACGCGCTTCGTCGCCGGCGCGTCCACCTTCGCCTCGCGCTTCACCTCAGCCTTCACGGCCGGAGCTCCGCCGGGCGCCTCGGGTGCGTCGTCCTTGCGGCGCGCGCCCTTCGCGAGGTGCGCGAGGCGCGCGGGCGGCGCGGCGTGGGGCCCGTAGCCCGCCTGCGCGAGCTCGGTGTCGTAGGCCGCCAGCGCCTCGGCCGCGGGGATGCGCTCGTTGCCCACCTTCACCTCGCAGGCGTGGAGCGACGCGCCGGCGAGGTGGCGGAGCACCGCGCGGACGGCCCAGGCGCTCGCGCGGGCCTTGCTGTCGGGGTCGTCGCGTTCGGCGGCGAGGTCACGGCAGAGGGCGCGCACGTCGAGCTTCACCTCCGCGGGCGAGCGCCACGTGGGCTCGCGCACGCCGGCGCGGGCGCGGGGGCGGTCGACGTCGCAGAGGCCCCGGCGCTCGAGCCAGTCGAGGCACTGGCCGAGCGCGTCGAGGGAGCGGGCGTGGGCGTCGAAGGCGCGCGCCACCTCCTGGCCGAGGCGCTGGCCGAAGACCGCCGCGGCCGCCGAAGCGCCGGGCGCCGCGGGGACGTCCCCGGGCGGGGCGTGCAGCGCGGTGAGCGCGGCGAGGGCTTCGGACGGGCGCAGGGTGAGCTGGATCCTGCGGATCATGCGCGGACCTCCGTGGCGGGTAGCGGTGCGGTACGAGGGGGCGCTCAGGCCACCTTGGCGGGGAGGAGGTTGCCGGCGAACACCCGGTCGAGGTCGAGGCTCTCGATGCCGCGCTCCCAGTTGCGGGCGCGCGACTGGAGCCAGAGGGCGAGGCAGGCGAGGTTGGCGAGGCAGGTCTTCTGCGCGCGCGACACCTTCTCGACGATGGCGCCCGAAGGGAGGCGCATGCGCAGGCGCGCCCAGTTGGCCTCGGTGTCCCAGGTGACCTTCACGTCCGTCTCCGGGATGTGGAGCCGCGCGAAGGCCGAGCGGAACACCTCGATGCACTCCTCCACGGACTTGGAGCCCTCGTAGTAGTTGACGCGCGTGAGGTTCCACACCGGGGCGGCGTTGTCGTTGGTGGCCTGCACGAAGCTGTCGGCGAAGGCCTCGGCGAAGGTCTCGATGCCGCGCTCGAGGTTGCGCGCGCGGTCGTCGAGCCAGAGCGCGAGGCACGCCACGTTGGCGTCGAGCGTCGGCTGCGTCGCGCACGTCCGCTCGACCCGCGCCTCCCCGAAGCGGAACGTCACGCTCATCGCCCCCGCGTCGAGTCCCGTGCCCGGCGCGAACTTCACGTCCGTGAGCCCCAGGCGCTCGGCCGTCCGCTGGATCTTCTCGCGCGCCTCCCCCCCGGTCATCGAGCCCTTGTAGAGGTTCGCCTTGCGCGGCGTCGTCGTCGTCATGGTCGCACTCCCTTCCGTCCAGCCGCGCGCTCCATCTCCGCGCGTGCCTTCGAGCGAGGCGAACCCTAGCAAGCCACTGAACACTTGTACAGTCCCATGCGGAGACCCCGGGGACGTACCCTGTCCGCTACTCGTGGCGGCCCACCAGCGGCGTACGGATGAGCGTCCGGAGCACGAGCCCCGCCCCGAGCTCCGCCCACCCGTCCTGCGCGCCGGTGCCCTGCGCGTCCCACGCCCGCGCGCTCACCCAGCGGGCGCCGACGCGGAGCATCAGCCCGTCGCCGCGCGACCACACCAGCGGGAGCTCGACGCCGCCGCCGAGCACGAAGCCAAAACCCCCGCCGCGCCCGAGCGCTTCGCCCGGCCGCACCCACGCGCCGCCGAGCTCGACGCCGATCGAGTCGAGCATCAGGTCGAGCCACCGCGGCCCGCGCTCGAGGTCGTTGGTGAAGCGCGCGAGCCACGCGGGGCGGAAGTCCACCGCGAGCCAGAGCGCGTCGCGGCGCCCGTCGGCGAAGGCGCGGTCGTACCCGAGGGCGACGCCGGTCATCTCCAGGTAGCGCGCGCGGGCCGCGACGCTGAGCGCGCCCGCCGCGCCGCCGGGCCCGTCGCTCCACGCGCCGAGGGCCTCCACCGAGAGCACCAGGTCGCCGCCGAGGCGCCCATACGCGCCGCCGACGTCCTGCGCCGCCGCGGCGCGCGCGGAGGCCAGCACGAGGAGGCTCACGGCGGTGGCGAGGGCGCGCGGCACGGCGGGGGGAGGCGGAGGGTAGCGCCGCGGGGCCCCGATCGCGCGGAGAAACGTGCGGCGGGCGGCGGGCGGTTCGCGTCACATGGCCGTACCGGCCGCGCGGCTGCGTCGATATACTCGCGCGCTGCGATGGCCGAGCGCTTCGTCCGGTGCCAGCTCTGCGGCATTCCCCACCCCGCGGACGTGCGCGAGTGCCCGATCCACCGCAAGCCCATCGTGGCCGCGGCGAAGGTCGACGCGCGCCCCTCGGCGCCGCCCTCGTCGCCCCCGCCGCTGCCCGCGTCGCGACCGACGGCCGCGCCGACGCCCGCCTCGCTCATCGGCCGCCTGCTCTCGGGGCGCTACAAGGTCACCGGCGTCATCGCCGCGGGCGGCATGGGCGTGGTGTACGACGGCCTCCAGGTGGCGCTCGGGCGGCGCGTCGCGATCAAGTGCCTGCACCCGCGCTTCGCCACCGACACCGTCGCGATCGCGCGCTTTCAAAACGAGGCGATGGTCTCCGGGAGCTTCGGCCACCCGCACATCGTGGAGGTGTTCGACCTCGGCTGGCTCGACGACGCGCGCGCGCCCTACCTCGTGATGGAGCGCCTCGACGGCGAGACGCTCGGCGCGCGGATCCAGCGCGAGCGCAAGCTCCCCATCCCCCTCGTCGTCGCGGTCGCGCGGCAGACGCTGAGCGCCCTCGCCGCCACGCACGCGCGCGGCATCCTCCACCGCGACCTCAAGCCCGACAACCTCTTCCTCATGCGCGCGGCCGACGGCGTGGCGCGCGTGAAGGTGCTCGACTTCGGGCTCTCCAAGGCCATGGCGCCCGTCGAGGACGCCGCCCGACTCACCCGCAGCGGCGTCGTGATGGGCACGCCCTCGTACATGGCCCCCGAGCAGGCGATGGGCGCGCCCGACCTCGACGCGCGGGTCGACCTCTACGCGCTCGGGATGATCCTGTACGAGGCGCTCCTCGGGCGCCCGCTCTACACCGCGCGGACGCCCGCCGCGCTCATGCAGGAGATCGGTCGCGTCCGCCCGCCGACGCCGCGCCTCGTCCGCCCCGAGGTGCCCACCGCCCTCGACGCCGCGGTGATGAAGGCCATCGCGCGCGACCGCACGAAGCGCTTCTCCGACGCGGCCGAGATGCAGCGCGCCCTCGCCGCGCTCCCCGCCGACGACGCCGACGCGCCCGAGGCCGACCCCACCGTCGTGAGCGCGCCGCCCAGCGAGATGCCGCGCGTCATCGACCCCGACACCACCCCCGTCCGGCTCTTCGCCCGCAAGCCCTGACCCCTCCCCGCAAGGGCTTCGCCGCGGCAATGCGCAGCGGTGGGACGCTGGAAATGCGGCATCGCCCCCTCACGCGAGGGCGGTGAAATTGTGTTCCCATCGCAAGGTCTGCTGCCCCCGATCCGCGCGCCGAATGGACGGAGCGGTCCGGACGTCGGGGGGTCACCCAGATGGAGACCATTCCTATGGATTTGAGAAGACTTCTGCTCCCCGTCGCCGGCGCCATGTTCCTCGTGGCGTGCGGCGACGACCCGGTCGTCGGGAACCGCCCCGACGTCTCGGTCGACACGCAGGGCGACAACCCGTCGATCGACGCGCCCGGCGACACCGTGGCCCCCGACGGCGACACGCCCGACCAGCCCGGCGACGACGCGACCTCCGACACCCCGAAGACCCCCGACGGGGGCGACGACGCGGTGAGCCCGCCCGACGCCGACGACGCCTCGGTGCCGCCCGACGAGGGCGCCGACGTGCCCGTCGACATGGGCCCGACGCCCTGCATGGGCACCGACGTTCGCTGCGGCGCCGAGTGCGTCGACCTCCAGTCGAGCCCCGCCAACTGCGGGATGTGCGGCGCCGCCTGCGCGGCCGGCCAGGTGTGCTCGTCGGGCGTCTGCACGACCACCTGCACGATGGGCCTCATGAGCTGTAGCGGCGCCTGCGTCGACCTGCAGAGCGACAACAGCAACTGCGGCGCCTGCGGGACGGCCTGCGGCGCCGGCACCACCTGCTCGATGGGCACGTGCGTCTGCCCGGCGGGCACCGCCCGCTGCGGCGCGGCCTGCGTCGACACCACCTCCGACGCGACCAACTGCGGCGCCTGCGGCACCACCTGCGGCGCCGGCCAGGTGTGCTCCTCGGGCCGCTGCCAGACCATGTGCTCGATGGGCCTCACGGCCTGCGGCTCCTCCTGCGTCGACACCCGCAGCGACACCGAGAACTGCGGCACCTGCGGCAACAACTGCGGCGGCGGCGGCCTCATCTGCTCGGGCGGCATGTGCGTCTGCCCCGCCGGCCAGACCCGCTGCGGCACCGCCTGCGTCGACACCGCGTCGAGCGCCACCAACTGCGGCGCCTGCGGCCGCGCCTGCGCCGGCGGCCAGGTGTGCTCGTCGGGCGTCTGCCGCGCGGCCTGCACCGCGGGCCTCACCGCCTGCGGCGCGTCGTGCGTCGACACCCAGAGCGACAACGGCAACTGCGGCGCCTGCGGCCGCACCTGCGCCGGCGGCACCCAGTGCTCGATGGGCGTGTGCGCCTGCCCCGCGGGCCAGACCCTCTGCGGCGGCGTCTGCACCAACCTCCAGACCAGCAACGCCCACTGCGGCATGTGCAACAACGCCTGCGGCGCCACCCAGACCTGCGCCGCCGGCTCCTGCGCCTCCACCTGCGGCACCGGCCAGACCGTCTGCGCCGGCGTCTGCGTCGACACCGCCAGCGACAACGCCAACTGCGGCGCCTGCGGCGTCTCGTGCACCGGCGGCGCCACCTGCGCGATGGGCACCTGCACCTGCCCGTCGGGCGGCACCCTCTGCGGCGGCGTCTGCGTCAACCTCCAGACCAGCAGCAGCAACTGCGGCCGCTGCGGCACCACCTGCATGGCGCCCCAGTCGTGCAGCGCCGGCTCCTGCGCGCTCGTCTGCCCGATGGGCCGGACGGCCTGCGCCGGCGCCTGCACCGACACGCAGACCGACAACAGCAACTGCGGCGCCTGCGGCGTCTCGTGCACCGGCGGCGCCACCTGCACCGCCGGCCGCTGCGCCTGCCCGACCGGCAGCTCGCTCTGCAACGGCGTGTGCGTCAACCTCCAGACGAGCGCCACCAACTGCGGCGCGTGCAGCGTGATCTGCACCGGCGGCAGCACCTGCGCCGCGGGCCGCTGCGCCTGCGCCACGGGCACCACCCAGTGCGGCACCACCTGCGCCAACCTCCAGACCAGCACCGCCAACTGCGGGCGCTGCGGCAACGCCTGCACCGGCGGCCGCGTCTGCACCGCCGGCGCCTGCGCCTGCCCGATGGGCACCACGCTCTGCAACGGCCAGTGCGTCAACCTCCAGACGAGCAACGGCAACTGCGGCATGTGCGGCAACAACTGCGGCATGGGCTCGACCTGCGCCGCCGGCGTCTGCTCGTGCCCGACCGGCCAGACCCGCTGCACGGGCGGCGGCGGCGGCGGCGGCTTCTGCACCAACCTCCAGACCAGCAACCAGAACTGCGGCATGTGCGGCAACGCCTGCGGGTTCGGCTCGACCTGCACCGCGGGCGTGTGCTCCTGCCCGATGGGCCAGACCCGCTGCGGGACGCAGTGCGTGAACCTCCAGACCAGCGGCACCAACTGCGGCATGTGCGGCAACTCCTGTGGGATGGGCGGCACCTGCGCGATGGGCGCCTGCACCTGCGGCACCGGCCTCACCCGCTGCGGCACCACCTGCCAGAACCTCCAGACCAGCACCACCAACTGCGGCATGTGCGGCCGCGCCTGCGCCGCCGGGCAGATGTGCGTCAGCGGCACCTGCGGCATCGCCTGCGCCCCGGGCCAGACGTTCTGCAGCACCGCCTGCGTCGACACGCAGACCTCCGCCGCCAACTGCGGCATGTGCGGCCGCGCCTGCCCGACGGGTCAGTCGTGCGTCGCCGGCACCTGCTCCACCGCCTGCCCGATGGGCACCACGCGCTGCGGGACGCTCTGCGTCAACACGCAGGTGAGCAACATCAACTGCGGCATGTGCGGCCGCGCCTGCACCGGCACGCAGGTGTGCTTCAACGGCAACTGCGTCAACACCGGCGGGATGACCTGCCCGACCGGCCAGACCCGCTGCGTGGGCGGCGGCGGCGGCGGCGGCGGCACCTCGTGCCAGAACACCCAGACCAGCAACACCAACTGCGGCATGTGCGGGTACACGTGCCCGACGGGCACCACCTGCATGATGGGCGCCTGCCGCTGACCTGACCGTTTCCCCCTCGCCGCGGCGTCCGTGCGGGCGCCGCGGCCCGATTCCCCTCACACCCTTCGTCGTCGACCGCGCGCTGCGAGCCACGCGAGCGCCCACCACGCGACGCGTGACGCGCTCCGGCCCGGCGCCGCGCCGCAGTCGCAATCGCCGCCGCCGCCACCGCCGCCCGCGTCGGGTGAAGCGTCCATCGCCGAAGACGCGTCGGGCGCGCCCGCATCACCCCGCGCCTGCCCGAGCACGAACGACCGCACCGCAGGCCAGCGCTCGCTGCAGAAGCCGCGCACGATGGAGCCCTGCGGGCAGCGCTGCGGCGGCGGGAGAACGTCCTCCATGCGGAGGATCACCTGGCGCGTGGCGCCGAGGTCGGTGGAGCGCGAGAGGAGCGCGGTCCCCATGCGTCCGCCGAGCGGCTCGCAGGCGTAGAGCGCGCCGGCCTGCCAGCGGAGGCAGTCGACGCCCGCGGGGTTCACGCGGGTGAAGGGGCCGCCGTCGTCGCTGCGGAGGAGGCCGTCGTCGTCGCCGGGCGAGCCGATCCAGACGTGGCGCCCGTCGCCCGAGAGCGCGAAGCCCAGCATCGCGCCGCGCGTCCGCCCCGCCTCGCGGAAGGTGTCGCCGCCGTCGTCGCTGCGCAGGAGCGCCGTGCCCCCGTCGAGCGCGCCGCCGTCGAGGGAGAGCGGGAGCTCCGCGCGCACGTACACCACGTCGGGCCGCGCCGGGTCGACGCCCGCGACGAAGGGCCTCCCCGGGAAGCGGAACGCCGACGCGCGCCACGTCCGCCCGCCGTCGTCGCTCCGCCGGAAGGTGAGCCCCTCGCCCGACCACGCCGCCGACGTGAGGTAGGCCCGGCGCGGGTCGGACGGCGCGACCTCCACCGTCAACGGGACCTCTCCCTCCACCCCCTCGCGCGGCACCTCCCACGCGCCGCCCGCGTCCTCGGTGCGCGCGACGCGGAGCACCGGGACGGCGTCGCGCGATTGCAGCGCGGCGAGCACGGTGCGCCCGGTGGCGTCGCCCGCGAGGTCGACGACGTCGTGCCCGTCGAGACCGGTTCCGCGCGTCGGGTCGCAGAGGTCGCGCGTGGTGGCGAGGCCCGTCGGCGTGCCCACGAGGAGCGCGCCGTCGCCCGTCCACGCGACCGCCGCGTCGTAGCCGTCGGGCACCTGGTAGGCCTCCTCGCAGAAGAACCGGAAGCGCTGCCCGCCGTCGTCGCTCAGCACCAGCCCGAAGGTGGTTCGAAGCGCGAAGAGCTCGTCCGAGCGCCCCGGGCCCACCGCGAGAAACTGCGCGCGAGGGAAGCGCCCGTTGGCCGCCGCGGGTGCGGACTGGAGAATCAGAAGCCCGCCAATTCCTGCGCAGATCGCTCGCATCCACCGGTGGGCTGTCATAGGCTCGCGCCCGTCTCGCTTCGGAACATGACCTGCATGGGAGGATCGTTCGAGACCATGATCAACGCAACCAACCGCGTGCTCCGCACCTTCTTCGCGGCGGCAGCCCTGACGCTCCCCGTAGTGACCGTGCCGGGTTGTGTCGACCCCGCCCCCTCCTTCGCCTGGCAGACGGTGCTCTCCGACGTGCCCGGCGCGATGCTCTCGATCTGGGGGAGCTCCAGCCGGGACGTCTACGTCGTCGGCGCGCAGGCGCAGGACGGCTCCGGCCCCTACGCCCTCCACTTCGACGGCCGCGCCTGGACGCGGCTCAACACCAGCCAGCGCAGCGGCGACCTCTGGTGGGTCCACGGCGCGGCGGCCGACTCGGTGTTCATGGTGGGAAGCGGCGGCACGGTGTTGCGATACAACCCCACCACGCGGGCGATGACGCGCATGACGACGCCCTCCGCCGCGCCGACCCTCTTCGGCGTGTGGGGCCCGTCGGCCAGCGACGTGTGGGCCGTCGGCGGCGACACGCGCGCGAGCACCGGCGTCCTCTGGCACTTCGACGGCAACGCGTGGAGCAACGTCGCGCTGCCCGGCAACGTCGGCGACACCGCGATCCTCTACAAGGTGTGGGGCCGCGCGGCCAACGACGTGTGGGCCGTCGGCGCCAACGGAACCACCGTCTACTACGACGGGCGGGCGTGGTCGCAGGTGGCGATCCCGACGACGGCGCGCGGGCCCCTCTTCACCGTGCACGGCGCGGGTGCGGCCCGTTACGCGGTGGGCGGCAACGCCTCGGGCATCCTCCTCGAGGCCGACGGCGCCGGGTGGAAGCAGGTGGAGCTCCTCGACGCGCCGCGGCTCGCGGGCGTGTACGCGCCGGCCTCGGGCGCGCCGCTCGCGGTGGGCAACGAGGGGTCGGTGTACCTCCGCCACGGGGGCTCGTGGAGGCTCGCGTCGCGCCCGCCGCAGACCGACCTCGACTTCCACGCGACCTGGGTCGAGCCCGACACGGGCGCGGTGTGGGCGGTCGGGGGGCAGGTTCAGTCGACGCCGCTGGTGTCGGGTCTGGTGATGCGCTTCTCCACCGGCGCGGCGCTGCCGACGGCGGTGACGACGCCGCCCGAGCTCACCGCGTGCCCCAACGAGCGCGGGACCATCTGCACGTGGGCCGGCAACGGCGTGCAGGGCTTCAACGGCGACGGCCGCGCGCTGCGCGACACCGCGATGTACTGGCCGCTCGACATGGAGTTCGCCCCCGACGGGACGCCCTACGTCATCGACTGGAACAACCACAAGATCCGCCGCGCCACCGCCGCCGGCACCTTCGAGACGGTGATGGGCACCGACCTCCCCGGCGACGGGCCCCCCGATGGAATGGGCGACCTCACCGAGCCGGGCGCGTTGGGCACCACGGTCTCCCTCAACCACCCGACCGACCTCATCTTCGGCAACGACGGCCGGATGCTGATGGTCGCGTGGCACAACCACAAGATCCGCCGCTTCGACCCGCAGTCGGGGCGCGTCTTCGTCACCATCGGGCGCGGCCCGGGGCTGATGGACGGCGTGCCCGCGGCGATGTCGCGCCTCAAGCAGCCCTCGAAGGCCGTCTTCGACCGGGCGGGCAACATGTACATCCTCGACCAGGGCAACGGGCGCATCCGGCGCATCGGCACCGACGGGATGATCACCACCATCGCGGGCAACGGCATGCGCGGCTTCGCCGGCGACGGCGGCCCCGCGGCGATGGCCGTCTTCAACTGGCAGGCGGGCGAGAACCCCGAGCCCGAGGGCGGCCTCGCGATCGGCCCCGACGGCAACCTCTACGTCGCCGACACGGGCAACCACCGCGTCCGCCGCATCGACCTCACCGCGATGACGATCGACACGGTGGTGGGCGACGGGATGTTCCGCTTCGCCGGCGACGACGGGCCCGCGCGGATGGCGTCGCTCTACGCGCCGCAGGACATCGAGTTCGGCCCCGACGGCAACCTCTACATCGCCGATTCGCAGAACCACCGCATCCGCACGGTCAACCTCATGACCGGCGTCATCACCACGGTCGCGGGCACCGGCACCCACGGCTACTCCGGCGACCGCGGCCCCGCGCGCGAGGCGCAGCTCTGGCGCCCCTGGGGCCTCGCCTTCGACCGCGACGGCAACCTCTTCATCTCCGACACGCTCAACAACCGCATCCGCCGCCTCCAGCTCCGGTGACCTTCATGAAGCGCTACGCCCCCATCGCCTTCTTCACCTTCGCGGCCCTCGGGTGCAACGACGACCCGTGCGCCGAGGTCCGCACCGTCGAGGAGGCCCTCGCCTCCACCTGCAACGCGCAGAGCGACGTCCGCCCCCAGGCCGCCACCTGCACGCCCCGCGCTGGCACCATCTGCACCGTCGTCGGCAACGGCGAGGCGGGCGTCGGCTCGGAGGACGTCGCGGGCACGCAGACCCGCACCTTCCTCCCGCTCGACGTCACCATCGGCCCCGACAACCGCAAGGCCTACTACCTCGACTGGAACAACCACACCATCCGCGAGATCGGCGCCGACTACCGCGTCCGCACCGTCGCGGGCACCGGCGAGCTCCAGGACGGCGAGGACCCGCCCGTCCCGCCGGGCACGCCCCGCATGCCGCAGCCCGCGCTCCGGCAGCGGCTCAACCACCCGACGCAGATGGTGTTCGACGCGCAGGGGCGGCTGCTGATCGCCGCGTGGCACAACAGCATGATCAAGCGGGTGCTCAACATCGGCACCCCGACGGCGATGATCGAGGATTTCTGCGGCACCGGCGGGCGCAACTTCGCCGGCGACGGCGGCCCCGCGATCAACGCCGTCCTCGACCTCCCCGTCGGCGTCGCGGTGAGCCCCAGCGGCGACGTGTACATCTCCGACCAGGCCAACCAGCGCATCCGCCGCGTCGACGGGATGGGGATCATCAACACCATCGTCGGCAACGGGATGCGCGCCTACGCGGGCGACAACGGCCCGGCGCTGATGGCCTCGCTCAACGCGCCCATCGGCCAGGCCGCGCCCCCCGCCGCGCGCATCGAGCTCGACCCGCAGGGCAACCTCTACATCGCCGACACGGGCAACAACGCGATCCGCAAGGTGACCCCGCAGGGCATCATCACCACCATCGCGGGCAACGGGACGGCGGGCTCGACCGGCGACGGCGGCCCCGCGCGGATGGCGCTGCTCAACGGCCCGACCGACATCGACGTCGCCCCCGACGGCACGCTCTACATCGCCGACACGCAGAACTCCTGCGTCCGCGCGATCGGCGCCGACGGCAACATCCGCACGGTGGTCGGGCGCTGCGGCACGCGCGGCTTCCAGGGCGACGGCGCGCCCGTCGCCACGGCCCTGCTCGACCGGCCCTACGGCATCGAGGTCGACACGCAGGGCCGCCTCTGGGTCGCCGACACCCACAACCAGCGCATCCGCGTCGTCACCCTGCGCTAATCTCGCCGGCGTGAACCGCCCGCGCGCCTTCCTCTTCGCCCTCCCCCTCGCGCTCCTCTCCTGCGGCCCGGACGAGTCCCCTCCCCCGGCCTCGCTCGTCCCCGCGGGCTACGACGCCACCTTCGTCGAGGTGCGCGGCTGCAGGATGACCACCGAGCACACCGCCACCACGCCGGGCCTCGTGGTGAGCCACATCCGCGTGCTCGCGAGCCCCGAGGCCGCCGGGCCGTACCGCGCCAACGCCGCGGCGCTCCCCGTGGGCTCGCTGATCGTGAAGGAGGAGTACGCCGAGGCCTCCTGCTCGCGGCTGCGGGCCTGGACGGTGCTGCGCAAGGAGCCCGCGGGCTACGACGCCGCGCACGGCGACTGGCACTGGCAGCGGGTGCGCGCCTCCGACCGGGCGGTGCTCGTCGACGGGCGCGTGCAGTCGTGCATCTCCTGCCACGACACCCCCGCCTGCCGGGCGCGCGACTGGCAGTGCACGGTGCCGTAGGGCCCCCGTTGCGGGCGCGGGGCCCGTTGGGGTACTCCACTGCGCCATGCCCACCCCGAATTTCCGCCGCGCGCTGGTGGTGGCCGCGGCCGTCGCCCTGCCCGTCGCGGTCGCACCCGGCTGCGCCGAGGAGCGGCCCGCGATCAACCGCGTCCAGCCCGACTTCCTCGACAAGCGCGACCTCATCCCCGCCCAGTACGCCCAGCTCGTCGCGGGCGCGCAGCCCGGCGCGGTGAGCGAGGCGACGCTCGCGCGGGAGCCCGCGTACTACACGCAGACGACGCTGATCGCGAAGCCCACGACCACGGGCTTCGTCGGGCTCACGTCGTACAGCGAGCTCCAGAAGGTGCGGTGGGAGGTGACCGAGCGCGCGCTGATCGCCCGCTCGGCGCAGCGCTACGTGCGCAACGCGCCCGGCGGCCAGGGCGGCATCGGGCAGAACCCGCGCACCGGCGAGATCGTTGCGGCCTTCGCGATCACGTCGCACTTCGACGCCGTCTACGACTACAACCCGACGACGGGCGAGCCCGCCAACGTCCTCCTCGAGAACACCACCGACCGCCCCTGGTACCAGCGGCAGTACATGCGGGTCGACTGGTCGCGCAACCTCATCGAGGGCTACAACAGCGTGCTCGAGTTCGAGGAGTGGGAGGGCAAGGTCGAGGCCGAGCCCGTGCCGGTGTTCGTCAACTCGCCCGACGACCCCAACGCGCCGCAGTTCGAATACGCCACGCGCCAGGGCCACCGCGAGCTGCGGTACTTCGACGTCGTCAACCGCGCGATCGTCCACCCCGAGCGCGTCGACCTCGGCGACAACTTCCGCATCCCGGTGTGCTGGCTCGGGTCGGGCGAGCAGGCGTGCAACCCGGCCGAGCTCACGTTCCGCGTGTCGTTCCTCCGCGCCGACCCGACGCGCGACTACGAGACCGCGAGCCTCACGCGCGCCCTGCCCGGCGCGACCAACCCGCCGCGCTCGCTCGACATGGACCGCTTCGGCTCCTTCGACACCCTGCGCATGGGCTACGACCGCGCCAACAGCGCGATCCTCGACACGCAGCGCCTCCACCTCGCCACGCGCCACAACCTCTGGACGCGCCACCACGCGCCCGTCCTCGGCGCGCCCACCAGCGCCCTCTGCAACCGCGACAGCGACTGCGCCGACGGCAGCGCGTGCCGCATCGGCAGCCGCCCCGCCGACGCCTCCCACCGCGGCGCCTGCGCGCCCTGGGGCGTCGCCCACCTCGCGGCCGCCAGCGAGGCCCGCTGCGCCACCGACGACGACTGCCGCTACGGCGCCAACGCCATCAGCGCGACGGCGGCGTGCGATGCGGCCACCCACACCTGCGGCGAGCGCTACGTGCGCTGCTCGGCCGACGCCGACTGCGCGCAGGTCGACCCGCAGTCGACGTGTGACCTCGCGGCGGCGTACACGCGCCCCGACAACCGCGGGCTGTGCCTGCTCCCCTTCCGCCAGCGCCAGGTGCGGCGCGTCGTCTACCACGAGTCGGCCAACTACCCCGCGTCGATGCAGCCCGTCACCGACGCCGTGGTGCGCGACTGGAACCTCGCCTTCGCCGAGGCCGTCCGCGCCGCGCGACGCCACGAGTGCGAGGTCGAGCGCAACCTCGACCCGTCGACCACCGCCCTCGCCACCAACCCCTGCAACACCCCCGAGGTGACCGGCACCGATCCGCGCTTCGGGGCCGACGCGGTCAACGTCTACGTCGGCTGCCACGCGCCCGTCTGGGGCACCGACGCGTCGAAGCCCGGCGCCCACACGCAGGCCGAGGTCGACGCCGCCCGCGCCGCCGGGTGGGACCTCCCCGAGTGCGGCCCGCAGGGCACCGTCGCCCGCCTCGGCGACCTCCGCTACAACATGATCGGGTCGATCACCGACCACGACGCGCAGGGCTACTGGGGCCTCGCCAACATCGCCGCCGACCCGGACACGGGCGAGATCATCGCGGGCCGCGGCGCCGTCTGGCAGACCGTCACCGAGAACTACGCCGCGTGGCTCGTCACGCTCGTGCGCCTGCTCTCCGGCGAGGGCGTGCCGACGGACATCGCCAACGGGCGCTACCTCGTCGACTCCATGCGGCAGATCGGGAGCGGGCGGACGGCGAGCACGGAGTTCCTCGACGCTCCCTTCCGGGGCGCGGGGGCGCTCGGCGAGCTCGCGTCGGTGACGGGCCCCTCCCTCGAGCGATTCCGCGCGGAGGGGGCCGGGTGGTTCACCCCGGGCGCGGGCCGCACGCTTCGCTCGCACGACCCCGACGTGCCCGGCGCCTTCGAACTCGCCGCGCGGCGCCTCCGCCAGACGCGCGCCCTCGGCGACGGCAGCAACACCGGCAACGACCGCCGCCTCGCGCTGCGCAACACCGACATCGAGTCTCGCCTGCTCAACGACATGCAGGCCCGCCTCGCGCCCACCGCGGAGCCCGACCCGAGCGCGTCGCTCCCGCTCACCCGCGAGTTCGCCTCGCCCCTGCGCGGGCAGAACCCCGCCCAGCGCCGCGCCGTCCGCCGCCTCCGCCAGCAGCTCAGCGCGTGGCAGTGCGACCACGAGGCGGCCTTCGGCGACGACGTGCTCCAGGGCCTCGCCAACCGCATCGCCACCGGCGGCCCCATCCGCCAGAGCGACCCCGTCGACCGCCCTGTCGCCTACGGCCGCGACTGGACCTTCCGCCGCGCCGACGGCACCGTCGACTACGAGCTCGTCCACACGTACGCGCTCCAGTTCATCCACCAGGGCGTGCTCGCCCACGAGCTCGGCCACGCCGTCGGGCAGCGCCACAACTTCTCCGCCAGCGCCGACGCGATCAACTACAACGACCGCTACTGGGAGGTGCGCGGCCGCGGCCACGCGCGCGGCCTCCGCCCCCGCTACGAGTACCTGTCCGACCCGGCCGACGGCAACTACTACTCCCAGGAGGAGATCGACGGGCGCGTGGAGGAGTTCTCGTACTCCTCGGTGATGGACTACAAGGGCCTCAACGAGGACGCGCACGGCCTCGGCCGCTACGACCGCGCCTTCGTCCGCCACAACTACGCCGGCCTCGTCGAGGCCTTCCGCCGCGTCGCCGACCGCGACCGCGCGATCGTGTACTCGATCAACACCGCGGGCGGCGGCTCGAGCACCCCGCTCGACCTGCGCGACTGGGCCCGCGGGGGCCCGCCGCACGGCGTCCACTACACGCAGATCCCCGAGATCTTCGGGCGCCGCGACGACGGCACCCCGGACGTCCGCGAGGACAACCGCTACGACGTCTTCCTCCGCGAGACGCGCTCGACGCCGATCGCGGGCTGGGGCGACCCCGACTTCACCAACGTCACCGCCGACGGCCACGTGCTCGTCCCCTACCGCTTCGACTCCGACGAGCGCGCCGGCCTCATCTGGGAGAACCAGACCAACGACGCCGGCGCCGACGCCTTCGAGTCGATGCACTACGTCGCCTCCCGCTACATCGACTACTACTTCGCCAACAGCTTCGCCCGCTACCGCGCGGGCTTCAGCACCGAGGCGTACGTCGGTCGGCAGTGGGGCCGCTACGTCGAGCAGCTCCGCCAGTGCGCGCAAACGCTCGCCTTCGACCTCGTGTCCTACCAGGACTTCCTCGCCACCAACGCGGGCTGGCCCGCCTACCGCGACGACCCGGCGCAGTACGGCGGCTTCGTCAACCAGGCCGCGATGAGCCTCGTCGCCGACGCCTTCGTCGGCCAGATGACCATGCCCGAGATGGGCCTCCACCGCCCCGTCCGCACGTCGCTCGGGCCGCGCCTCGTCACGCCCAACTTCGACACCAACACCGGCTTCCCCATCACCATCAACCAGGGCCGCGGCTTCGAGAGCAACTACCGCTACGACGTCGGCTACTGGTGGTACGAGCAGCTCAACCGCGTCGGGTCGTACTACGACAAGATGCTCGCGCTCGACGCCTTCGCCGACCCCGAGCTCTACCTCATCGGCCGCGACACCCCCACCGACCTGCGCCTCTTCCAGCTCTCGTTCTACTCGATGTACCCCGCGCAGACGATCCGGCTCTTCGGGGGCATCCTCTCCGAGGACTACGACGACTACGCGCCCATCGTGTCGCTCGGCGGCGACCACGCGGTCCGCCGCACGCACCTCGCGACGCTCCACCTGCCGCCCGGCACCGGCCCGGGGCGCAGCGGCCGCGTGATCGACGGCAACAACGTCGCGCTCGACCCGCAGGCGCACTTCACCGTGCAGCTCCGCGCCGCCGTCGCGGGGGTGGCGGAGTTCCCCGCGACGTTCGACCAGCGCTTCATGGACTACGCGCGGGTGTGGGCCGACGGGAGCTCGGAGTCGATCACCGTCGCCGACCCCGCGCGCAACACCGTGGCCTTCACCGACCCGTGGACGGGCGTGACGTACCGCGCGCTCCACGTCGGCACGGGCCCCGGCGAGTCGGGCGCGGACGTCGGCGCCTCGGCGCTCGTCCACCCCTCCACCGGCACCGCCGTGGGCGAGGCCGGCATCGGCGCCAGGATGCTCCTCCGCCTCGCCGACCTCGACGCGCTCCGCCTCCAGGCGCTCGCGCGCAACGACGCCTCCACCGCCGCGTCCCTGCGGACGGAGGAGCAGCGCTACCTCGACCTGCTCCACGTCGTGCGCCGGCTCACCGCGGTGTTCGGCACCGGCCGCATCATCACCGAGTAGCAGCGAGACCGCGGCGCCGGGCCGGCGGGCCCCGGCCGGGGCCGCCGGGGGGCGGGGGGGGGGGGGGGCGGCCCCCCGGGGGGGGGGGGGGGGGGGGCGCGGCACGCCCCGCGGGCCCCCCCCGCGGCGGGTCTCCACGGTGGCGGCGACGGGCAGCTCGAGGGAGACGGCCTCGCGGAGGGCGGCGATCTCGCCCGCCTGGTCGCCGGCGGCGGCGCGGGCGCGGGCGACGGCCTCGAGCACCGGGAGCCGGGCGCGCGGATCGCGGACGCGCTCGAGGATGCGCTGGTGGAGCGCGCCGGCCTGCTCGTGGCGCCCGGCGCGGGCGTAGGCCGAGGCGAGGCCGGCCATGGCGAGGGCGTGGCCGGGGTCGGCCTCGAGCACCTTCTGCCAGAGGGGGACGGCGCGGTCGTCGCGGTTGAGGTCGCGCGCCCAGAGCTCGGCGGCGCGGTGCAGGAGCTCGACGGCGCGCTCGGGCGCGCGGCGCCGCAGGGCGACCTTCTCGGCGAGGACGGCGAGCGTCTGGTGCTCGCCGCGGTCGGTGAGCGCGCGCCAGAGCGCCTCGAGCGCGTCCTGGTCGTCGGGGTCGCGCTCGAGGCGCTGCACGAGCGGGATCAGGGAGGGGTCGAACATGGTGGGGTACCGCCGCCGCGCGCGACACTATCACGACCCCCCCGGCGGCCCGACGGCCGATTCGCCTCAGGTCGGCGGGGCGCCGCGCCGTTCGAACGCACGGACGACGCCCGATGACCCTCTCCGCCCCGCCCGCCGCGTCGGACTCCTTCCGCCCCGCGACGCCCTCGCGCCCCACCCTGATGCCCCCGCCACCCGAGCGCGGGAGCGTCCCAGCGTGGCACCTCGCCGCCGACCTCCGCCCGCTCCGCCCGCCGCCCGCCGACCTCGCCGACTCCCTCGCCCCCCGCCGCCGCCGCCCCGGCGCGAACGCCGTCACCCGCCCGCTCCCCGCCGCCCGCCGCCGCGACGCCCTCGCCGCCGCCGCCACCGTCGCCTGCGCGCTCACCCTCGGCGGGCTCTTCGGCGTCGCCGTCGGCCAGGCCCTGCGCCACCGCCCCGCCGCGCACGCCGCCGCGCGCCCCGCCGCCGCCCTCGCGCGCTAACCCACCCCGCCGCACAAAACGCGGTGTTCGCGCGGGCGATCCGCTACGCTCGCGCGACCCCAATGCATTTGACGGGACTCGACTGGGCGGTCATCGCGGGCTTCTTCGCGCTGAGCATCGGCGTCGGGCTCTACTTCGGCCGGCGCGGCGGGAAGAGCGTGAGCGAGTTCTTCCTGTCGGGGCGCGACGTGCCGTGGTGGCTCGCGGGCACCTCGATGGTGGCCACCACCTTCTCCGCCGACACGCCCCTCGCGGTCACCGGCATGGTCCTCCGCAACGGCGTCGCCGGCAACTGGCTCTGGTGGAACGCCGTCGCCTCCGGGATGCTCACCGTCTTCTTCTTCGCCGCCCTCTGGCGCCGCGCCGGCGTGATGACCGACGTCGAGCTCGTCGAGATCCGCTACGGCGGCAAGCCCGCGGCCGCGCTCCGCGCCTTCCGCGCCGCCTACCTCGCGCTCCCGATCAACTGCATCATCCTCGGCTGGGTCAACCTCGCGATGGTGAAGATCCTCGGCCAGACGCTCGGCCTCGGGCGCGACGCCGCGGTCGTGCTCTGCCTCGCGCTCACCGGGCTCTACGTGTCCGTGTCGGGCCTGTGGGGCGTGCTCGTCACCGACCTCGTGCAGTTCCTCGTGATGATGGCGATGACGGTGGTGCTCGCGGTGGTGGCCGTCGACGCGGCCGGCGGCGTCGCCCACATCCGCGAGGCCCTGCCGCCCGCCTCGCTCTCCTTCGTGCCCGAGGTGGGCTCGGCCTGGATGCCCGCCCTCACCTTCGCCGTGTACATGGGCGTCCAGTGGTGGGCCGCGTGGTACCCGGGCGCCGAGCCCGGCGGCGGCGGCTACGTCGCCCAGCGCATCTTCTCTGCGAAGAGCGAGCGCGACGGCGTCTACGCCACGCTGTGGTTCAACGTCGCCCACTACTGCGTCCGCTCCTGGCCCTGGATCCTCACCGCCCTCGCCTGCGCCGTCCTCTACCCCCGCGCCGCCGACCCCGAGGGCGCCTACGTCCGCGTGATGGTCGACCACCTCCCGCCGAGCCTCCGCGGCCTCATGATGGCGGGCTTCCTCGCGGCCTACATGTCCACCGTGGCCACGCACCTCAACTGGGGCGCGTCGTACCTCGTCAACGACCTCTACAAGCGCTTCGTCCGCCCCGACGCCGACGAGGCCCACTACGTCCGCGCCTCGCGCGCCGCCACCGTGCTCACCATCATCGCCGCGGCCATTGTCACGCGCCACCTCGACTCGGTCTCCGGCGCGTGGAAGGTGCTCCTCGCGCTCGGCTCGGGCACCGGGCTCGTCCTCATCCTCCGGTGGTACTGGTGGCGCATCAACGCCTGGAGCGAGATCAGCGCGATGGTGGCCTCGCTCGTCGCCTCGCTCGCGCTCCGCTACGGCGCCGGCCTCGACCCCGACCGCCCACTCGACTTCGCGTACCTCATGCTCGGCACCCTCGGCGTGACCACCGTGGCGTGGGTCGCCGTCACCTTCGCCACGAAGCCCGAGGACGACCGCACGCTCGTCGCCTTCTACGAGCGCGTCCGCCCCGACGGGCCGGGCTGGGCCCCGGTCGCCGCGAAGAGCCAGGCCGCACCCACCGCGAGCGCCGGCCTCGGCGTGCGCTTGCGTGACTGGGCGCTCGGCTGCGCGCTCGTGTACCTGAGCCTCTTCGGCGTCGGCAAGCTCGTGCTCGGTGAGCGCGCGCTCGGCGCGTCGCTGCTCGCCGGCGCCGCCGCGTCCGCCGCGCTCCTCGCCCGCGACCTCCGCCGCGCCCTGTAGCTACGGGCAGCGGCGCGTCATCGGGTTGCACGCGCCCGCCGCGCACGCAGGCGCGCCCGCACAGCACGCCTGCCCCGGCGCCCCGCAGCCGGCGTCCACGGGCGCGTCGGCGCGCGACGCGTCGCCCGCGTCGACGACGTCGGCCGCGCTCGCGGCGTCGGCGCGGTCGCCCCCGGGGCGCAGCCCGACGCACCCGAGCGCGAGGAGCGCCCACAGCGCGCGCATCAGAAGCGCCCCCCGCAGGCGAGGCCGTTCGCGCCGGGCCCGCACAGCACCGCACGCGCGCCGCGCGACGAGGGCGCGGTGAGCCAGAGGACGGCGGCGGTCACCGCGAGCGCGCCCCCGGCGGCGAAGCCCGCGGCGCTGACGGCCCCGGCGGTCTCGGCGGCGGCGCGGTCGGGCTCGCAGTTCTCCGCGCGGGTTCGGTCGCCGGCGAGGCAGGCGGGGGCGTTCCACCGGTCGGCGGCGGCGTTGCGGACGAGGAGCATCGCGACGCCGAGCCCGACGCCCGCCGCGGCGCCCGCGCTCGTCGCCACGGCCACCGCGCGCTGCGGCCCCCACGCACTCGCCGAGGGAATTCTCGCGGCGCCCGGCGGGAGCAGCACCACCTCGTCGCGCGTGAGCATCGCCGCGGGCGCCTGCGACTCCCTCCGCGTCGGCGCGTAGCCCTCCGCCCGCACCTCGTAGCGCACCACCCCCGCCGCCACCCGCAGCGGCGTCGGCAGCGGCAGGGCCACCGGGTCGAGCCCGTCGACGTGCAGCGTCGCCCCCGGCGCGTCGCAGCGCACCTCGAACGACGCCACGTGCCGCCCGATGGTGCGCAGCGCGTCCTCGACGATGGCCCGGTGCTCGCCCACCCACGCGTCGGGGGCCGCGAGCGCCGCGCGCAGGTGGACGTCGGCGTCGAGCCAGCGGCCGAGCGCCTGCGCCGCGAAGCCCATCTGCGCGCGCACCCGCGGCGACGGCGAAGACCGCCAACCCCGCTCGAGGAGGGCGAGCGCCTCGGCGTCCTGGCCGTCGCGGCGCAGGTCGTTGGCGCGGCGGATCAGGTCGTCGACGTCATCCGCCCGCGCCCCCGCGGCGGCCGCGAGGAGCGCGAGGGCGAGGGGGAAGGCGGCCCGCGGCATCAGCCGCGATCATTCCACAATGGGCGCGCCGTTGGGCCCACGAACGACCGACCGCCGCGACCGCGCCCGGTGCGGACGTCGCGACCTGTGCCGCCGCGACGCGCGCGCCTCGGGCTCGGGCTCGACCGCGGCCACCGGCGCCGTCACAGGCGCGGCGGGCGTCGGGGCGTGCTCGGGCACCGGCGCGGGCGCAGGAGGCGCTGGGGGCGTTGCGGCGACCACGGGCGGCGGCGACGGCGGGGCGGGCGCGGCCGCGGCGCGCGGAGGCTCCGGCGGCGCGGCGCGGCCGTTGTGGCGGACAGTCACCACGCCCCCCAGCGCGGCGAGCGCGAAGGCGCCCCCCCAGGCCCACGCGAGGCGGCGGCGCGGCGGCGCGGCGGCGACCGCGAGCGTGGCCCCGTCGGTGATGGTCGGCTGCGACGCGCGGAGCGCCGCGGCCGGGCCCGACGAGGGCGTGTGCGTGCGGTAGAACACCGGCGCCCAGACGCCCCGCGCCGCGTCGCTCGCGAAGGGGAGGAGCGCCCGGCCGAGCTCGTACACGCTCTCGAAGCGGTCGTCGGCCTTGCGCGCCATCGCCTGGAGCACCACGGCTTCGAAGCCGGGCGGGATCGTCGGGACGAGCGACGAGGGCTTCGGCGCGCGGCCGTTCAAGATGGCGTCGAGGAGCTCCTGGAGGTCGTCGCCGACGAAGGGGCGGCGGCCCGTCGCGCCCTCGTAGAGAAGCACCCCGAGGGCGTACTGGTCGGTGCGGCCGTCGACCGTGGAGGTCTCGCGGATCTGCTCGGGGGACATGTAGTCCGGCGTCCCGAGGATCTCCTGCTCGGTGAGCGAGCGGCCGCCCTGGCGCGTGAGCTTCGAGATGCCGAAGTCGAGGAGCTTGGGCTGGATGGCCCCGTGCCGCGCCTTGGCGAGGAAGATGTTGTCGGGCTTGAGGTCGCGGTGGACGATGCCCTCCTCGTGCGCCGTCGCGAGCGCCGCGCACACCGGGAGGAGCAGGTCGACCACGCGCGGCACCTCCATCGCGCCGTGCACGTCGTACTGGTCGGCGAGGCTGCGCCCCTCGAGCAGCTCCATCACGAGGTAGAGCCGACCGTCGGCCTGGCCCACGTCGAAGAGCTCGACGACGTGCGGGTGGTGGATGCTCGCCGCCACCCTTCCCTCCTGCAGGAAGCGCTGCCGCGCCACCGGGTCGAGCGTCACGTCGTCGTGGAGCACCTTGAGCGCCACGCGCTTGCCGAGCTCGCCGTGGACGGCCTCGTACACCGCCCCGTTGCCCCCGAGCCCGATCGCGCGGACGACGCGGTAGCGCCCGAGCACCGTGCCTGCTGGGAGGAGCTCCCGGGGTGACATCGCCCCCGCATGGTACACGCCCCGCGGCCCCGCGCGAACCTCCCTCGCGCCCCGCGCGGCTCGCCCACTTTCCCGCGGAACCGCGCCCACAGCTCGGCTGTCCCTCGCACGACAACCGACACTCCCAGGGAGGTGTTCGCACCATGGTTCGTGGTCTGCTGGCCGCGCTCGCGGCGCTCTGTTGCCTCGTCGCCCCCTCGCTCGCAAGCGCCGAGGGGGCCCTCGTCGTCCTCCGCCCCGGCGGCGAGGCCGTCACCCTGCCGCTCGTGCGCACGTCGGTCGACGCCGACATCGCCGGGCGCGTCACCTCGGTCAACGTCACGCAGCGCTTCCACAACGACAGCGCGAGGCCCATCGAGGCGGTGTACGTCTTTCCGCTCCCCGAGGACGCCGCCGTCGACGCGATGGAGATGCGCATCGGCCGGCGCGTGCTCCGCGCGCAGATCGACCGCCGCGCCAGCGCCCGCCAGCGCTACGAGGAGGCCCGCGACCGCGGCGCCCGCGCGGCCCTCCTCGAGCAGGAGCGGCCCAACGTCTTCACCTTCAACGTCGCCAACATCGACGCCGGCGCGGACGTCGACGTGAGCCTCCACTTCTTCGGCAGCGCCCGC
Organism: Polyangiales bacterium; assembly: GCA_046351555.1. GTDB lineage: Bacteria > Myxococcota_A > Polyangia > Polyangiales > CAISKJ01. Next base: position 2,276 of record JAXLYI010000014.1, on the reverse strand, counting down.
TACGACGACCACACCTACGGCTGGGCGCTCCCGCTGGTGGTGGGCCCGCGGTACATCCCCGGCGCACCGCTGCCCCGCGCACCCTCGGGCACCGGCGCGCAGCTCGACACCGACCGCGTCCCCGACGCCTCGCGCATCTCGCCGGGCTACGTGCCGCCGGGCACGCGCTCGGGGCACGCGGTGTCGATCCGCGTCCGCCTCGACGCGGGCGCCGCGCTCGAGCGGGTGGAGTCGCCGGCCCACGAGGTCGCGGTCGCCCGCCCGTCGCCTGACGTCGCCGAGGTCACGCTCGTCGACAAGGACGAGATCCCCAACCGTGACTTCCTCCTGCGCTGGAAGGTGGCCGCGCCGACGCTGCGCGCCTCGCTCCTCGCGCATCGCGCCTCGGGCGAGGGCCCCGGGTACCTCGCACTCACGCTCGAGCCGCGCCACGACGCGCCGCCCGAGGAGACCGCGGCGCGCGAGGTGTTCTTCCTGCTCGACACGTCGGGCTCGATGATGGGCCCCCCGCTCGACGCGGTGAAGCGCGCCGTCGACCGCGCGCTCGTCGGGATGCGCCCCGACGACTCCTTCCAGATCATCGACTTCGCCGACCGCGCCTCGTCCCTCTCCCCCCTGCCCCTCCCCGCCACGCCCGAGAACGTCGCCCGCGGCCGCGCCCACCTCGCGTCGCTCGCGCCCGGCGGCGGCACCAACCAGCTCGCCGGCATCCACGCCGCGCTCTCCGCCCCCGGCGACCCGATGCGCCTCCGCTACGTGGTCTTCATGACCGACGGGTACATCGGCAACGAGTCCGAGGTGATCGCCCTCACGCAGCGCGAGATCGGCAGCGCGCGCATCTTCTCCTTCGGCGTGGGCTCGTCGGTCAACCGCTACCTGCTCGAGGAGGTCGCGATCGCGGGGCGCGGGGGCGCGGAGTTCCTGCGCAACGAGGAGGACCCCGAGGCGATGGTGTCGCGCTTCTACGACCGGATCGCGCGCCCCTACCTCACCGACGTCCGTGTCGACTGGGGCGGCCTCGCGGTGCGCGACGCGGAGCCCGGGGCGATCCCCGACGTGTCGTCGCTCTCGCCGCTCACCGTGCTCGCCCGCTACGACGCGCCGGGCGCGGGCGACGTCACCGTGTCGGGCCGCCTCGGGGGCCGCCCGTACCGCCAGACGATCCGCGTGACGCTCCCCGCGGACTCCGCCGCGCACGGCGCACTCGCGAGCCTGTGGGCCCGCCAGCGCATCGAGTCGCTCTCGCGCGAGGGCCACGCGCGCCCCGACGACCCCGCGATCGAGGAGAGCATCACGGGCCTCGCGCTCCGCCACCACCTCGTGTCGCGCTACACCTCCTTCGTCGCGATCGACGACCGCGACGGGACGGGCCAGGGCCGCCCCGTCCGCGTCGACCAGCTCCTCGACGGGCCCGCGGGCGTCGACCTCCGCGCGGCTGGCGGTGCGATGGCCGGCGGCACCTTCGGCGCGGGCGGCCTCGGCGTGGCAGGGTACGGCCACGGCGCCGGCGGTCGCGGCGAGGGGACCATCGGCCTCGGCTCCGTCGGCACCGTGGGTCACGCCGCGGGCTCCGGCAACGGAACCGGCTACGGCGGCGGGCTGCGCGGGCGGGCGGCCGACGCGCCGGTGGTGCGGGCCGACGCGCCGGCCGTGATGGGGTCGCTCTCGGGCGACGTGATCCGCCGCGTGATGATGCGCAACGCCCCGGGCGTGCGGGCCCTCTACGCCACCGCGCTCGCGCGCAACCCGGCCCTCGCGGGGAGGCTCTCAGTGCGGATCGTCATCGGCCCCAACGGGCGCGTCGTGGCGGCGGCGGTCGAGCCCTCGTCCACGATGCGCGAGGCCGCGCTCGAAGCCTCCGTGCTCGCCGCCGTTCGCACGTGGGTCTTCCCGCCGATGACCGACGGCACCGTGACCGTCGTGCTCCCCTTCGTCTTCCGGCCGTCGGCCTCGTAGCAGGCGCCCGGCGCACGAGCCCACGCCCGCGCGCTGTCATTCCCACGACCGACTCACGCGCGGCGGATCGCCGCCCGTCGCTGACGGCCTCGAGGGTGCAGAACGCGTCAGACAAACCGCCGGGCGTCAGCCCGCAGGCATCACCCCACCTCCGCCCCGCGCCCGACTCGGAGTCCCCGCCGCGCGGTGAGCCCTGGACGTCGCCCGCCGCACGGCGCGATAGTCGCCTGTCTTCCACTGGAGGTGCCTCGTGCGTACTTCGCCCTGGGTCTGGTCCCTCGTGTTCACTTCGCTCGCCGCGCTCGGCTGCGCCAACGAGC
>JAXLYI010000013.1:0-262420 GCA_046351555.1 Polyangiales bacterium | reverse complement strand
CGCTCGCCGAGGTGAGCGAGAAGATCACCACCTGGAAGCAGCAGCGCGACAGCAAGACGGCGCCTTCGCCGCTGCCGCTCACGCACTGCCCCTGGTGCGGCTTCGAGCTCACGCCCGACTGCGCCACGCTCCAGCCGTCGAAGAGCGCGCCGACCCACGTCCAGGTGCTCTGCCGCAACTTCCGCTCGTGCGACTTCGGCCAGGGCGCCAAGGGGTACACCGAGGAGGGGCTCCCGCTCGTGTTCGTCGACGAGCAGGTGTACCGCGAGCTGCCGTCGTTCCTGGTGGCGACGGTGGACAAATTCGCGATGGTGCCGTGGCGGGCGGAGGCGGGGATGCTCTTCGGGCGCGTCCACTCGCGCGCGGGCAGGAGGTTCTTCGGCACGCCCGACGGCCCGACGGCGGCGCGGAGCGCGGAGGTGCTGCCCGAGGGGCTGCGACCGCCCGAGCTCATCGTGCAGGACGAGCTCCACCTCATCAGCGGCCCCCTCGGCACGATGGTGGGGTTGTATGAGACGGCGATCGAGGCGCTCTGCGAGACGCGCGGCGCCGATGGGTCGCGCGTCCGCCCGAAGCTGTTGGCGTCGACGGCGACGGTGCGGCGATCGCGCCGGCAGATCCTCTCGCTCTTCGGCCGCGATGCCGTGTCGCTCTTCCCGCCGCCGGGCATCGACGAAGGCGACACCTTCTTCGCGCGGGTCGATCGAAGCGCCGACGGCAGGCTCTACCTCGGCGTCGCGGCGGGCGGTCGGGCGATGAAGGCCGTGCTCCTGCGCGTGTACGTCACCCTGCTCACCGCCGCGTGGCACCAGCTCGGCGGGGCGAAGCAGGCCGAGGCGCCCGCCGACCCGTACACCACGCTCGTCGGCTACTTCAACGCGCTGCGCGAGCTCGGCGGGATGCGCCGCCTCGTCGAGGACGAGGTTCGCCAGCGCTGCGCCAAGATCGGCGAGCGGGGAACCGAGGATGGCAGGGGCGGCGAGCGGTGGTTCCGCGCGCGGGAGCTGGGCGAACCCGTCGAGCTCACCTCGCGCGAGGGGACGGGCAGCATCAGCCGCACGCGCGGGAGGCTGAAGCTCACGCACGACCACGACGAGCACGTCGACGTCCTCCTCGCGTCCAACATGATCTCCGTCGGCGTCGACATCGACCGCCTCGGGCTCATGGTGGTGGCGGGGCAGCCCAAGACCACCAGCGAGTACATCCAGGCGACGTCGCGGGTGGGGCGCCAGGCGAAGTGGCCGGGCCTCGTGGTGACGGCGCTCAACCTCCACAAGCCGCGCGATCGTTCGCACTACGAACGGTTCACCGCGTGGCACGAGTGCTTCTACCGCCACGTCGAGGCCGCGAGCCTGACGCCCTTCTCCGCCCCCGCCCTGGAGCGTGGCTTCGCGGGCGCGCTCCTCGCGATGGCGCGGCACGGTGACGGGGCGCTCCAGCCGAGCGACGGGGTGATGGACGTCGAGGCCCACCGCGCGGCCGTGGCGCAGGCGGTGGAGACCTTCGCGACGCGGGCGGGCCGGGAGCGATTCGGGCTCGACGCGCGCGGCCACGAGGCCCTCGTGGAGACGCTCCGCCAGCGCGGGCAGAGCCTCGTCGACAGTTGGGTCGCGCTGGTGCGGGCGAGCCGGGAGGGCGCCGCGACGCGCTGCTGGTCGCCCTACGACAGGGACCGGAAGGGGAAGGCGATGCTGTTCACGGTGCTCGACGCGGAGGCGCCTCCGGCCGGGAGCGACGACGCGCGCTTCGCGGCCCCGACCTCGATGCGCGACGTGGAGCCGACCGCGCACCTCTGGGTCGAGCGGCGCGGCCTCTCGCGCAAGGGGGGGGGCGCGTGAGCGGCAAGAAGGCGCCGTGGGCGGCGAGCACGCAGGTCGCGCAGCCCGAGGGGAAGATCCGCCGGAGCCAGCTCATCACCGCGTACGGCCCCGGCGCGATGGTCGACCTCGTGGAGGACGCGGTGGTGGTCGGGGGCCTGGACTTCTGGGAGGGCGACGGGATGCACGTCCTCCGCGAGCCGCGCCTCTGCGCGAGCATCAACGCGCGGCGGCGCCAGCACGGGCTGAAGGAGATCCGCTCCGACGACCCGTTCCGCGAGCCGCCGATGGGCGACGACCAGCAGCCGCGCCGGGGGAGCGGCATCCGGGCGGTGGAGTTCCCGCGCTGGTTCGTGTGTCAGAACCCCGGCTGCCGGGCGCTGACGCGGGCGCAGGACGGCCTGGAGCGCAAGGGAGGCCGCTACCTCCACCGCTGCGACGACCGGAAGACGGGGGCGATCTGCGTGCCCGTCCGCTTCGTGGCGGCGTGCCCGCGCGGGCACCTCGAAGACTTCCCGTGGGTGTGGTTCGCGCACGTCGGCGTCGACCGCTGCAACCACCCCAAGCTGGTGCTCGACGAGGGCGCGTCGGGCGACTTCAGCGAGATCTGGGTGCGCTGCCGCACCTGCAAGGCGCGTCGGCAGTTGTCGAAGGCCCGCGCGAACCTGCCCGCGTGCCACGGCCAGCGCCCCTGGCTCGGCGACGAGGGCGAGGAGGAGGGCTGCCCCGAGGAGATGAAGCTCCTCGTGCGGACGGCGAGCGATGCGTACTTCGCGCTGGTGGAGAGCGCGCTGTCCATCCCCCCGCTGAAGGAGCTCGCGCTGCGCGACGCCATCGACGGCGTCTGGAACGTCCTCCAGGTCGCCACGCCCGAGACGCTCCCGGCGTTCCGCATGATCCCCGACGTGCGGAAGGCGCTCGACGGGTGGAGCGACGCCGAGGTGCTCGCCGCCGTCGCCGCGCGGAGGGCGGGGGCGCCGATGGAACACGGGCCGGTGCGGACGGCGGAGTTCCGTCAGTTCGTGGCGGCGGCGGACGAGGTGCCGGGGAAGCTCGCGGCGCCGACCGACTCCTTCCACGCGGTGCGAATCGCGCGCGAGCCCACATTGCCCGCATCGATCGAGCGCGTGGTGCTCGCGAGCAAGCTCCGCGAGGTGCGGGCGCAGGTGGGCTTCACGCGCCTGCTGCCGACGAGCAGCGACCTCCAGGGCGAGTACCAGGTGGTCCCCGCCGCGCTGGGGTTGCAGACGACGTGGCTCCCCGCGACGGAGGTGAAGGGCGAGGGGATCTTCGTGCGCCTCGACGAGAAGGCGTTGCGGGAGTGGGAGAAGCGCGACGCGGTGCGCGACCGCGAGAGGGAGCTGCGCGCGGGCTTCGCGAAGTGGGCGGAGGCGCTGAAGGAGCCGCCGGACTTCCCCGGCGTGCGCTTCTACCTGCTCCACTCGCTGTCGCACCTGCTGCTCACGGCGCTCTCGCTGGAGTGCGGGTACGCGGCGAGCGCGATCCGCGAGCGCATCTACTGCTCGCTCCCCGACGAGCCCGTGGCGATGGGCGCGATCCTCCTGGCGACGGGTAGTTCGGGCACCGAAGGAACGCTCGGGGGCCTGGTCGAGCAGGGCCGCCACGTCGCCCGCCACCTGCGCGCGGCGTGGGACCTCGGCGCGCTGTGCTCCAACGACCCGGTGTGCGGTCACCACTCGCCGAAGGGCGAGCAGACCGGGCGGCTGCTGGAGGGCGCGGCGTGCCACGGGTGTCTGTTCGTGGCGGAGTGCTCGTGCGAGCGCTTCAACCAGTACCTCGACCGCGCGCTGGTGGTTCCGACGCTCGGGTGCGACCCGGCGGTGGCCTTCTTCCGGGAGAGGCCGTGAGCTCCCTGGTCGAGCTCTCGCTGCCCGACCTCGAACGCCTCGCCCACGCGCTCGACCGCCTCGACGGCGCGGCGACGCTCACGCGGGAGGCGCTGGTGCGGGCGCAGCTCGACGCGCTCGTGCCCGCCCTCGGTGGGCTGGTGGGGCGCGACGTGGCAGGGGCGCGGGCGGTGCTCGCGGCAGTGATCGCCGAGCGACGGCGCCCGCCCGCGACGCGGGTGTCGCTGGTGTGGACGGGGCCGGAGACGCGGTCGAGCGGGGCGCGGGACACGTCGGTGGTGGTGCGCGAGCTCTTCGAGGGGGCCGCGCGGCACGTGCTGATCGCGGGGTATGCGTTCGAGAAGGGCGAGGCGATCCTGGCGCCGCTGCACGCGGCGATGCGCGACCGGGGCGTGGCGGTGGAGATGTTCGTCCACCTCGACGAGGCGGAGACTGCGCCAGTGGACCCCGACTGGTACCTGCGCGCGCAGGCGGCGGCGTGGCGGACGCGGTACTGGCCCTTCGGGGCGCCGACGCCGACGCTCTACGTCGACCCGCGCGCGGCGGTGCCGAAGAGCTACGCCAGCCTCCACGCCAAGTGCATCGTGGTCGACGGCGCGCGGGCGCTGGTGGGCTCGGCGAACTTCACCGACCGCGGGCACGCGCGGAACATCGAGGCGGGCGTGCTGGTGGACGACGCGCGGTTCGCCACGGAGCTGGCGCGGCAGTTCCACGACGCGGTGGGGCAGCGGTTGTTCGTGGTGGGGTAGGAGGGGGCGGCGGTCGCGCGGATGGACCGTGCTTCCGGTCGGCCGCGACGCGACGAGCGCGCCGCCCGACGCGCCTTGCGGCGGCGAGCGCCGGTGTTGACGCCGGGCAGGCACCGCCGCGCAGTCCAGGGTTGAGCGCGGCGTGCGCGATGGTGCATACGCAGCGGATGGAGACGACGCGCGACGCGGGCGAGGGGCTCGAGCGGTACCTGGCCGAGTGCCGGGCGCTGGTGCTCGACCACCTCCGGTCCCTGGTGCCTCGCCGGGGGCGCGCGGCGCGGCTCTACGAGCGCATGCTCGACTACCCCCTGCGCGAGGCCAAGGCCCTGCGCCCGGCGCTCTGCCTCGCCACCTGCCGCGCGCTCGGCGGGCGCGTCGAGCAGGCGCTCCCCACGGCGGTGGCGCTGGAGCTCTACCACAACGCCTTCCTCATCCACGACGACGTCGAGGACGGCTCGCTGCTGCGCCGCGGCCGCCCCACGCTGCACACGCTGTACGGCGCGCCCATCGCCGTCAACGTGGGCGACGCGATGCTGGCGCTCAGCCTCCAGCCGCTGCTCGACAACGTCGAGCACCTGGGCCTCGGGCGCGCGCTGCGCATCCTCCGCGTCGTCAGCCGCATGGCGCGCGAGTCGGCCGAGGGGCAGGCGGTCGAGCTCGACTGGATCCGCGACGGCGCGTGGGCGCTCGAGGCGCGCGACTACCGGCGGCTCGTGTACCAGAAGACGTGCTGGTACACCTTCGTCGCGCCGATGCTCTGCGGGGCCATCGCGGCGTCGGCCGACGCGGACCCGGCGCGGCTGTGGGCGATCGAGCGCTTCGCCATCCTGGTGGGCGTCGCGTTCCAGATCCACGACGACGTGCTCAACCTCGACCCGCGCGCCGCGGGCTACGGCAAGGAGCCGTACGGAGACCTCTGGGAGGGCAAGCGCACGCTGATCGTGCTCGACGCGCTCGCGCGCAGCACGCCCGACGAGCGCGTCGAGGCCCGCCGGGTGCTCGCGCTCCCGCGGGAGAAGAAGGCGCCAGAGGAGGTGAAATTCCTCGTCGAGTTGATCGGGCGCCGTGATAGCGTGCCGCGCGCTACGGCCGTCGCGACGCGCTGGGCTTCACGCGCGGCGCGCTCACTCGGGGGCCTCCCCTGGCTCCGGGCGTCCGTGCACCGCGAGGTGCTGCTCTCCCTCGCGCGGTATGTCACAGAGCGCACCAGGTGACCGGGACGGGAGACACCGATGAGCCACGAAGACGACGACGGGCGGTACGTGCCGCTGGGCATCGAGCGCACGATCCGGCTGCTGCGGACGTTGGACCTGCTCTACCAGCGGATGGGCTTCGCCTCCGCGGACGGGCCGCGGTACGAGGCCGAGCGGCGTGACGCGACGCGGTCGGGCGGGAAGAACTCGTCGGACCTGGGCCACGACGTCATGGAGCAGGATTCCGCGCTCCCCGACGACGCCGGGCACGCGCCGCGCGAGGAGGACGGACGACGGCGCCGGCACCACGGCCTCGGCGCGGAGGTGCTCTACGAATTTCTGCGCGGGGAGTTCGCTCAGTATGAGCGCCTCGCGGGGCTCGGCTTCCGCTACGCGGAGTCCATGCTCGACTTCGCCGAGCGCCCGCGCCACGCCGATCGCGCCGCCGGCGTGGTGGGGCGGGCGCGTGAGGTCGACATCCTCGCATACGAGCCGCAGGACCAGCGGGGCGCCCTGCGCTTGGACAACCCGACGGCGCGCGCGGTCGAGCTCACGGTCAGCGCGGGCGGGTTCGTTTCCGCGGCTGGAGCGACCGTCCACCCCGAGGTGCGCTTGCCCGGCTACAACGGGCCGATCGTGCCGCTGGCGGTCGGCGAGGATCGGATCGTGAACTTCGCGATCGAGACGGATCTCCCGCCGGGCCGCTGGGTCGGAGAGATCTACGCCTCCGGGCCCGGGATCCACCAGGTGTTTCGCGTGCACGTGCAGCGCGGTCCGACAGCGCCGGGGCCATGACGCCGGCACCCGACGGCCCCGACGACGCGGCCATGGAGGAGATCGTGCGACTCCTCCGGAGCCTGCAGCTCGTCCTCCTCAAGCACCCCGCCGCCTCGCAGGCCGCCTTCCGGGCGCTCGTCCACGAGGGGCGGCGCTTCGCGAGCACGCCGGAGGGCGCCGCGTGGAAGCGGCGCCTCGCGGGCTCGGAGCTCGTGCGCCAGGGACAGGCGGTGTGGGAGGGCGTGACGCTGAACATGCTCGAGGCCGACACCGACCGCGTCTTCCCGTCGATGCTCCTCGACGCGTTCGTCGCCGCGGCGGGGCTCGACGCCCTCGAGCAGGCGCTCGCCCGGCTCTACACCGGCTCGCGCGGAGGCCCGCCGTGAGCGACGCGCTCCACGAGACGCGCCTCGAGTTCGACGGCGCCAACCCCTTCCTCGGGCTCGTGCTCGGCCTGGTCTCCGCGAGCGCCCGGTGGCGCGCGATCCTCGATGCCGCGGCCCCGGCGCCCGCCGAGGACGACCCGCCGACGGCGGTCGACCACCCGGGGGTCGATGCGCTGCTGGGGCTCATCGCGCTCACCCGCCGGCTCGACGCGCACCTCGCGGCCGTGCCCTCGCGTGACGACCCTCCGCCCGCCCGGGGCGGCGAGGCGCGCAGCCGCTACGACGTGCTGCGGTAGGGCCGTCGTGCACCCCGCGGCGATCACCAGCGCGCTCCGACGGACGGACTTCCTCCGGCGCGCCCGCCCCCCGGGGCCGCGCAAGGAGTGGCTGCACTTCTGCGTCCACGCCGCGCAGGCCGAGGTGATGGTGAACCTCTCGGTGAGCGACCGCCCGACCGGCCGCGACCCCGACGGGCGGGCGGAGGTGGCCCGCCTCGTGATGCTCGCGGACGACGGTCGCCGGCGCGTCGCCGGGGTCGACTCCTTCGGCGCGGGCGACTTCCACGCGCCCGCCGGGGGGCTGGCGTTTGCGCTCGGGGGGAGCGCCCTCGACCTCCGCGGCGACGCGTTCTCGCTGCGCGCGTCGCTGCGCGACGAGCCGGTCGCGCTCGACGTCGTGCTGCGCCCGCGCGCGCTGCCCGCGGTGATCCCGCGCCTCCCGCTCGGCGACGCGCCGCCGCTCGACTGGGTGATCGTGCCGCGCCTCGAGGCGACCGGCACCCTCACCGTCGACGGCCGCGCCACCCCGCTGACCGCGGCGCTCGCGTACCACGACCACAACTGGGGGCGCTTCCGCTGGGGCGACGACTTCGCGTGGGAGTGGGGCTTCGCGCTGCCCGACGCGCCGGGCAGCCCCTGGACGCTGGTGTTCGCGCGGCTCACCGACCGGGCCCGGCTGGTGACGCGCGCGCAGGCCCTGATGCTCTGGAAGGGCAGCGTGCAGCACCGGCTGTTTCGCAACGAGGCGGTGGCCGTGCACCGCGACGGCTACCTCGCCGCGGGCGACGTGCTGCGCGTCCCGCGGGTGATGGGCCTCGTCTGCGACGACGGCACGACGGACGTGCCGCGCCGCTTCCGCGCGAGCGCCCGCGAGCGAGGCGACGAGGTGGGCTTCGTGTTCGCGCCGTCGGCGGTGGCGCAGGTCGCGGTGCCCAACGACGCCGACCTCGGCGTGACGCGCATCCATGAGGTGTCCGGGCGGGTCTCGCTGCGCGGCGCGGTGCGCGGCGAGCGCGTCGAGCTCGAGGGCCGGGGCTTCTTCGAATTCCTGGAGGGCTGAGGAGGGGGCGATGGACGACCTCGACGCGCGCTCGTTCGGCGCCTTCCTCGGGCGGTCCCTCGACGAGGTGCGGGCGGACGTCCCGCTCGCGTGGGCCCGCCTCCGCGCGGCGCTCGGGGGCCGCGACGTGCTCTTCGTCGTCGACGCCGAGCCCGTCCTGCTCCGGGCCGACGCGCGCGGGCTCGGGCTGCTCCGCGGCGCGGCCGTCGCCGAGACGCTCGCCGCGCGTCGCCCCGACGTGGCGGTGCGCACGACCCGCGCGGCGATCCTACGGATGGTCGACGGCGAGACGACGCTCGCGCGCGCGGTGCTGGACGGCGCCTTCGATCTGGTGGGCCGGCTCGACGACCTCCTCGCCTTCGACGGCGCGCTCCGCGCGTACCTCCACGGGGCCGTGCGCAGCCCCGCCCAGCCGAACCTGCTTCGCGCGTGGCGCGCCGACGTGGCCGCGCCCCCACCCGATCACTCCGCGAGGTGATGTCATGGCCCCCAAGACCAAAAAGCCCAAGATCGACCCCACCGCCGGCGCCAACCCCAGCGCGGGCGATGCCAACGCCAGCGCGGGGAAGCGCGTGCTCGTCCTCGGCGCGGGGGTCGCCGGGCTCACCGCGGCGCACGAGCTCGCCGTGCGCGGCTTCTCCGTGACGGTCGTCGAGGAGCACCCGTTCCTGGTCGGCGGGCTCGCGCGCTCCCAGTACTGCCGCGTACCGCAGTCCGGGGGCGCGGGGGGCTTCCACGCGCTCGCAGAGGACCCGGTCTCGTTCGATGAAGCGACCAAGGTGTCGGCGGCGGGGGCGCGAGCGTACCTGCCCGGAGAGCACGGGTACAGGTTCTTCCCGGCGTTCTATCGCCACCTCACGGACACGATGGAGCGGACCCCCTGCGTCGACCGACCCAACGGCGCCGAGGGCGACCTCGAGCGCGGCCGGCGCACGCTCGCGGACAACCTCATCCCGACGCGGGTCGTCGGCTACGCGCCGGGCGCCGCGGGCGGCGGGCCCGTGCGGGTCCGGCGCTTCGAGCGCGCCGCCATCAACCTGGAGACCTTCGCCGGCTTCGTGAGTGACTTCACCTCCGCGGCGAGCCTCGCCGTGCCCGACCTCGGGCTCCTGCAGCTCGCGCTCGTGCAGTACGTCACCTCCGGGCCGGAGCGCCGGCGCGACCTGGAGCGCGTGAGCTGGTGGGACTTCATCCACGCGCCCGAGATGTCCCGACCCGCGCGCGAGTGGTTGAACCGCTCGCCCGAGGCCCTGGTGGCGATGAGCGCGAAGCAGAGCGACGCGCGCACCTACGGGTCGATCGCCGTCCAGATGATGCTCGACCAGCTCGGCAACGACGCGCGCACCGACCGCACGCTCAACGGCCCGACGAGCGAGGCGTGGCTCGAGCCGTGGAAGCTCTTCCTCGAGAGCCGGCTCGGGGTGACGTTCAACATGGGTGAGCGGGTGACGCAGCTCCTGGTGGACGCCGCGGGGGCGCTCTCCGGCGTGGACACCAAACTGGGCCTGAACACGAAGGTGTACCGGTTCGGGAGCGAGTTCGACCTCGTCGTCTGCGCGCTGCCGCTCCAGGCGATCGGCCGGCTCCTCGAGGCGTCCACCTACAACGACTTGAACTCACCTCAGGACGCCGACCTGCAGCGGGTCCGCGCGTTCTGGATGGCGTGCAACCGCACGTCGGGGGTCGGCAACGACGTCGCGCCCACCGCGACGACGCAGCGCGGGTTCGGTCGGCAGTCGGGGATCCAGTTCTACCTGAAGGAGCGTCTGCATTTTCTCCGCGGGCACGTCTTCGGGGTCAACACCCCGTGGGGGCTCACGGCGATCTCGCAGAGCCAGTTCTGGCGCGAGGACCTCCGCCACCAGCACCCCGACGTCGGCACCATCCTCTCCGTGGACATCGGCGTCTGGGACGCACGTCCCACGGGCGGCAGCGGCCATACGGCGTCGGAGGCGACCAGCAGGATCGAAATCGCGCGCGAGGTCTGGCGCCAGCTCCGCGACGCCGTGGGCTCGGGCGCGGTCTCCGACGACGTCAACGATCGGGAGATCGTCCCGAGAACGAGGCTGCCCGACGTGCCCTGGGCGTGGCACATCGACTCGGAACTTATCGACACCTCGAACAAGGTCTCGGGTGGCCTGCTCCTCATCAACCGCCCCGGGGACTACGCGCTGCGCCCGGGGCAGATCGCGCAGCCGAGCCGGGGCTACGACCTCGTGCTCGGGGGGCGGCTGGTGTTCGCCGGGCCGCACACGCAGACCTTCACCCGCCTGACGACGATGGAGGCCGCCAACGAGTCCGCTCGCCACGCCGTCAACGGCATCCTCCGGGCCCGGAGCTACGCGGGCGACGGCTGCGCCATCTTCCCCCTGGAGCGCCTGGAGATCCCCGAGACGGCGACGTTGAAGCGCCTCGACCGCGCGCTCTACGCCGACGGCCTCGCCCACGCGGCCGAGCTCTTGCGCGCGAGAGAGTGGCTCCGCGCCTTCACCCCTCGCTGAGCGCGGCCCCCGGGAAGAACATCGCCGCCATGCGCGCCGGCCGCAGCACCCCGGCCCCGCGCAGCCACGTCGTGGCCGCCTCGGCGCGCGCGGCCGCGCCCACGTCGCTCGCCATCGCGCCCCGCGCGAGCTCGGCGCACTCCGCGTGCAGGGCCATCTCGACCGAGCGGAAGCCGCGCGCCGCGAGCATCAGGTGCGCGGCGGCGGCGGGCCGGTCGCCCCGACACGCCGCCACGCCCGCGCGCAGCGAGGCGGCGAGCGCCTCGGACCACGGCAGGCGCGTCGCGTCGACCTCTCCCGCCGAGCGTTCGGCGACCGCCAGCAGCCGCTCGCGCTGCGAGCCGCCGCGCCCGGCCGCGCTGGCGAGCGCCGCGCGCCCGCGCACGTGGTTGAGCTCGCCGCGCGCGAACTCGAGGCGTTCCCAGTGGGCGGCGCGGACCCGCGGCCAGGCCGCCTCGACGCGTGCCCACGCCTCGTCGGCGGCGCCGCGGTAGAGCAGCGCCTGCACGGCCGCGAGGAGGTGCAGGTAGTGCTGCGTGAGGAACGTGCCCGCGGGCCAGCGGGCGACGGCCTCGTCCACCGTGGTGAGCGCGTGCTCGGGGCGGTCGGCGGCCAGCCAGGCCACGCCCGGCTGGCCCAGCTTGAGGTGCATCGCGCCGAAGCGGTCGCCGCGGGCCTCGGCGTCGGAGATGGCGCGCGGGAGGCGCTTCGACACCGCCGCAAGGTCGCCGAGGTACGCCGCGGAGGTCACGGCGAAGGCCTCGGCCATGACGACCTCCCACGCCACGCCGCGGCAGTCCTGGCGGAGGGAGGCGAGCGAGCGGTCGTGCAGGGCGAGCGCCTCCCGCCAACGAGTCCCGACGAAGGCGATGAGGCCCGCGGAGGAGAGGCTCCAGGCGTGGTCGTAGGGGGCGCCGGTCTCGCGCGCGAGGTCGAAGGCCACGTCGATGAGCCGGGCGGCCCGCGCGCGGAAGAGCGCGCCGCCGATCGAGGCTTCGAAGCTCGCCTCGAGCGCGAACGCGCGGCAGAGGCGCGACGGGTCGCCGAGCGCCAGCGCGCGGTGCAGGTGGCGCATGGCGAGCGCGTCGGTGTGCATCGGACGCACGAAGCCCAGGCTCGTGCAGACGGACCAGCAGGCGTCGAGCCAGGGCAGCGCTTCGGGGTCGGGCCGCGCCGGGCCCGCGGGGCGGCGCGTGCCGCGCAACAGGAAGCGCCCGCGCGCGAGGAGCGCCTCGCGCATCGCGGCGGCGTCGCTCTCCGGCATGCGCTCGCCGAAGAAGGCCAGCACGCGGCCGGCGCCCGCCACGCCCTCCTCGATGACGCCGCTGCGGAGGTGCTGCTCGACGGCGAGGCGTTCGAAGCGGAGCGCCTCGGAGCGCCCGCCCCCCTGCCGCGCACAGGCCCCGGCGGCGCGGAGGAAGTGGTGCGCCGCCTCGGCGCCGCGCCCCGCGTTGACCAGCGCCTCCGCGAGGAGCGCCTCGAGCTCCTGCTCGGTCGGCCCCTCGGGGTGCGCGGCCAGCGCGCGTTGCGCGAGCGCGACGCGGTAGAGCCGCGCCGCGAGTTCGAACGCGAGGGACGCCGAGGCCTGTGCGGCGGCGAGGACGGCGAAGCGCCCGGCGCGGCGCGCGTCGCCCGCGCCGACGAAGAGGTCGACCAGCGCGAGGGGGTCGCCCTCGGGCCGCGCGGCCAGCGCGTGCGCGAGCTGCCCGCTGCGCGCCGCGCGCTGTGCCGGCGAGAGGAGCGCGAGCACGATCGTCCGCACCCGGTCGTGGTAGGTGACCACCGACCAGGCGCCGCCGCGCCGGGTCACCCGCACGAGCCCGGGGGGCAGCGCGTCGAGCTCGCGCCGGGCCTCGTCGGCGCGGGCACAGGCCGCGAGGGCGCCGTCGAGCGCGATGGGGGCGCCTGCGATCGCCACCACCTCGAGCAGCTCGCGCGCCGCGGGGGAGAGCTCGTCGAGGCGCCGCGCGAAGGCCTCGGCCAGGCCCGGGGGCGCGGCGGGGGCGTCGGCGGAGCGGCCCGCCCCGAGGAGGGTGGCGATCGCCTGCGCGAGGAAGGGGGAGCCGTCGCACTCGTCCGCGACCGCGTCGACGAGGTGGCGCGGCGCGTCGTCGTCGAGGAGCGCCCGCGCGATCTCCGCGGCGTCGGCGCGGGCGAGGGGGGGGAGGGTGACCTCGGCGCGGTCGGCCTCGGGCAGCGCCTGGAGCACGTCGCGGAGCGCGTCGAGGGCGGGCGCGGCGCCCTCGTCCTCGCTGCACCACCCGAACACGAAGGTGGCCGGCGTGGGCCGCGCCAGCAGCTCGCGGAGCAGCGGGACGGAGTCGCTGTCGCCCCACTGGAGGTCGTCGATCCAGACGACGAGCTTCCAGCGTCGGGCGATGGCGTCGAGGAGGTCGCAGAGCGCGCGCGTGGCCCGGAGCAGCGCCTCCTGCGGCTCGGCCGGCGCCTCGCGGCGATCGGGGCCGACGCGGAGCGCGGGCGCGAGGGTGGGAAACTGGCGGACGAGCGCCGCGGCGTGTTCGGGCACGAGCGCGCGCGACTCGTCGTCCGGGAGGTTGAGGAGGAAGCGGGCCACCCCGTCGACGACGCCGTTGAGGGATTTGTACGGCACCGACTCCCGGTCATGGCACCGGCCACGGAAGCACGCCGATCCGGGCGAGGCGTCGAGCGCGTCGGCGAAGCGGGTCACCAGCTCCGTCTTGCCGATCCCGGAGGGCCCGCGGACCACCAGCGCGCAGCGCGCGCCCCGGGCTTGCTGCCGCTCGACCGCGCGGGCGAGCCCCTGCATCTCGCGCTCCCGGCCGACGAAGGGCGGGCGCAGGCGCACGGGGCCGGGGTGGTCGGAGGCCTCGACGAAGCCGCGCAGCACGCGGAAGATCTCGGCTGCGTCCGGGCGGGCGGCGGGGTCGTCGGCGAGCATCTCCGCCACGAGCGCGGCGAGTTCGGCGGGGACGCGCGGGTCGAGGTCGCGCGGGGAGGGGCCGGAGCGGGCGTTCTCGAGGTCGAAGGTGACCTCGTTGCGGCGGACGAAGGGCAGGCGTCCCGTGAGGGCCTCGAAGAACATCACGCCCACGGAGTACCAATCCGATGCAGGCGTCGCCGGCTCGCCAAAGAGGGCCTCGAGGGGCCAGTACGCTGGCGTGCCCGCGACGCGGTCCCACTCGTGGTGGAGGCCGTTGCTCGCCTGGAGGGCGGTGGCGGCGCCGAAGTCGAGGACCACCACGCGCCCTTCGGGCGTGACCTTGACGTTGTCGGGCTTGAGGTCGCGGTGCACCGTGCGGCCGACGTGGAGGGCGTCGACCCCGAGCGCGAGCTGGAGCGCCGCGCGGGCGAAGCGGCGCCAGGGGAGCTCGGCGCCGGGCTCCGCGGCGGGTGCGCGCGCGGGGCGGACGTGCGCGAGGAAGTTTTCCCCCCGCACCAGCTCCATCGTGAAGAACGACTGCGGCGGCTCGACGACGAGCTCGTAGAAGGTCACCAGGTTGGGGTGTTCGATCCCCGCGCGCGAGCGAAACTCCCGGCGGAGGAAGTACTCCCCGTCGGGCCCGGCCGCCTCGCTCCCCGCGCCCGGCGCGAGCGTCTTCAGCGCGACCTCGCGCTGGCGAAGCGTGTCGAAGGCCCGGTACACCGCGCTGCTTCGCCCGGTCCACAGGGGCTCGACCACGACGAAACGGTCGGTCCCGTCGTGGCGGAAATGCCGCGGGGCGGGCCCGCCGGTGGTCGGCTCAGGTGGCGGCGCCATCGCTCGTCACCAGGTCGAGCTGCGCGAGGAACGCCTCGGCCGGCGTGACCCTCCACGTCGCATCGCGCAGCGCGCAGGCCGCGTCGCTCGGCGGCATGGCGAGGCGCGCGACCAGCCGCGAGAGCTCGGCGACGGCGTCCGCGCGCGCGCGGCGCGTCCGCTCGTAGCGCGCGAGCCCCGCGCGCACGGGCTCCGACGGCGCGAGCGCGCGCCCGAGGGCCACGGCGTCCTCGAGGGCCTGGCAGGCGCCTTGTCCGAGGTCGGGCGTCATCGGGTGGGCGGCGTCCCCGACGAGCGTCGCGACGTCGCCGCTCCAGCGCGCGGCGGGCGGCCGGTCGCGGATCTCGGCGCGGGTGATCGCCTCCGCCGGGGTCGACGCGATGAGCGGCCCGACAGGCGCGGCCCACGCGCGGAAGAGCTCCGCGAGCCCCGCCTTGTCGCGCAACTCCGCCGCGCGCGCGGACTGCCGCGAGACGATCGCGTACCAGTGCACCGCGTCCGCCAGGCGGGCGTACCAGAAGCGCAGGCCCCGCCCTACGACGCCGACGCTCGCGCCGGACGGCGGCCCAACGACGCCGGGGGGCGCGCGGCCCACCCAGGCCTCCTGGTCGGCCGCCCGCGGGGGCTCCGCGCCGAGGAGCGACGCGCGCACGACCGAGTGCAGGCCGTCGGCGCCGACGGCGAGGTCGGCGGCGGTGGTCGTCGCGTCGTCGAACGCGATCTCCGCCCGGCCGTCGGTCGCGCGCACCGTCGCGACGCCACGGCCGCAGCGCAGGGCGCCGACGGGGAGCGCGGCCGCGAGCGCCTCGAGCAGGGCCCCGCGGTCGACGAGCAGGTGGAGCGCGCCCCGGCGCCGGGCGTGCGGGCCCACGGGGAGGGATTGGAGCAGGGCGCCGTCCCACGCGCGCAGCTCGGCCCGCTCGAGCGGCGCGCCGCGCGCGCGGACGGCGGCGCCGACGCCGAGGCGGTCGAGGGCGTCGACCCCGTTGGACCAGAGCGTCAGCGCGCCGCCGACCGCGCGCAGCGCCGGGGCGCGCTCGTAGACGGAGACCTGCCAGCCCCGGACGGCGAGCGCCGTGGCCGCGGCGAGGCCGCCGATGCCGCCGCCGATCACCGCCGCGCGCGGGCCGCTCACGCGCGCACCGTCACGCGTCCCGGGTCGAGCGCAGGGGGACGGTGAAGCAGAAGCGGGTGCCGGTGTCGTCGGAGCCCGCGAGCCACACGCGGCCGCCGAGCGAGCGCACGCACTCGGCGACGATGGAGAGCCCGAGGCCGGTGGAGGTGTGGGCCCCGCGCGCCTCGTCGCCGCGCACGTAGGGCGAAAACAGCCGGCGGCGGACGTGGTCAGGGATGGGCCGCCCGGAGTTGTGCACGGACACCTCGAGGAAGCGCTCTCCTGGCGCGGCGACGAAGGTGTGGACGTG
The DNA here is from genome assembly GCA_046351555.1 of Polyangiales bacterium. Lineage (GTDB taxonomy): Bacteria > Myxococcota_A > Polyangia > Polyangiales > CAISKJ01. The sequence continues at coordinate 246,628 of JAXLYI010000013.1, read as the reverse complement.
GTCGAACATGAAGCGCGACTCGGTTCGCTGTCGGCCGCGTCCGTCTTCTGGTCCGGCGTCGGCGCGGGAGGCGACCGAGACCACGACGACCGAGTCCCGCGCGCCGTACTTGAGGGCGTTGAAGAGCACGTTGTCGATCGCCACCTCGACGCGGTCGAGGATGGTGAGCGCTGCGGGGAGGTCGGCCTCCGCCGTCACCGCGATGCGCAGGCCCATCCCGCGGGCGACGAGCGCGAGGGCGCGGGCGTGCGCCTGCACCACCTCGTCGACGCGGACCGGCGCCAGCGTCGGGACCGCGCCGCCCTCCTCGATGCGCGAGAGCGCGAGCGTGCTGTCGATCATGCGCACGATCCGGTCGCCGCACTCGACCAGGTCGTTGCCCATCTCGCGGAGATCGTTGCTCGCCTCCCGCTGGAGCGCCTCGCCGCAGGCCCGCACGCTGGTCAGCGGGTTGCGGAAGTCGTGCACCATCCGCGCGAGCAGGCGGCGGCGAAACCGCTGCTCGTCGAAGAGCCGGGCGTTCTCCACGGCGACGCCCGCGAGCGAGGCGATGGCGAGGAGCGTCTCGCGCAATGACTCGATGTCCTGGCGGCCGCTGACCTTGCTGTCGACGTAGAGCACGCCCACCAGCCGCTGCCGCACCATCACCGGGACGGCGACGACGAAGTTGAGCCCGTAGAGCCGCACGCTCTCGGTCGCGTTGGGCCCGATCGCCGTGGTCACGGGCTGCCGCCGTTCGATCACCTGCGCCACCGCCCCCATGCTGGCGGGGAGCGGGTGCGGGGGCCCCGCCCAGGAGAGGTTGTGGGTGACGGCGTGCTCGATCTCCTGGCGGTCGTCGAGGATGGCGAAGAAGGCGCGCTCCGCCCGCAGGAGCGTGACGATGCGCTCGAGCACCAACGGCACGAGGAGGTCGAGGTCGAGCGTCGAACCGAACTGCCGCGCCACCTCGAGCAGAACCGATTCCCCAGCCACCGCCTCGTGCCCGCTCATGCCGATCCTCGCGTGTCGCCGGGAGCTCCGCTCGCCCAGGTTTGGGCGCGTTCTATCGCATTCCGGGCCCTCCCGTCGACGGCAAACGCGCGGGCCCGCCGGGCGCGCAACCAGCGTGGTGGGGCCGCTCGCGCCGCGCCGCCCGTCACCGCGTCGCGGCGGCGCGCTCGGTGCGGGCCATGATCGCCGGGAGCAGCGCGGCCATCGCGATGGTGAACCACGCGACGCGGTTCATGTGGGTGAGGGCGCCGCCGGGGCCCTCGCCGAGGATGCGCGACGAGGCGAACGAGCCCGCGGCGCAGGCGGCGTGCTGCGCGGCGCTCTGGAAGGACATGAACCGCGCGCGCTCGTCCGGCCGCGGGACGCGCGTCGAGAGCGTGTTGACCGCGACGTTGCGGAAGCCCGTGCTCGCCATGAACCCGATGAACACCACCTCCACGGGGACGGGCGGCGGCACCGCGAGGAAGCCCGCGGCGACGGCGGCGACGGTGAGCAGCGTGGCGGGCGCGGCGACGCGGGCGGGGCCGAAGCGGTCGACGAGGGGCCCGGCGGCGCGGAGCACGAGGAAGGACGCGAGGCCCCCGGCGAAATAGAGCCGGCCGAGGTGGGCCCTGGGGTAGCCGAGGTTGTTCTGCACGTACGACGAGATGTTGGGGATGAGCGCGAACATCCCGACGCTCGTCACCACGGTGCCGAGGTACGACAGGCCCACCGCCGGGCGCCGGAGCATCTCCCCGAGCGAGGCGTCGGCGGCGCGCGCCTCGCGGGTCGCGAGGTGGCCGCGGAGGCTCGGCAGGAGCACGACGGCGAGCATCGCGATCGCGAGCCCCATGCCCGACACGGCGAAGAAGGGCAGGCGCCAGCCGCCGCGGCGCGCGAGCTCGAGGCCGGCGGGGACGCCCGCGATCGACGAGAGGGTGAAGGCGGTCATCACGGCGCTCATCGCGCGGCCGCGGCGCTCGACGGGCACCACGTCGGCGATGATGGAGAAGGCGAGCGAGGTGGCGGGCCCGCCGAAGGCCCCGGCGACGACGCGGGCGGCGAGCAGCGTGGCGAGGCCGGTGGCGAAGCCGCCCATCGCGGTGCCGGCGACGAGGCCGAGCATCGCGACGCCGAGCGCGGTGCGGCGGTCGAAGCGGTCGAGGAAGAGCGAGCCCGCGAGGCCCGTGACGCAGGCCGAGGCGGTGTAGGCGCCGCCGATGTACCCGAGGCTCGACGGCGGGATCGCGAGGGCGCGGGCGAAGTCGGGCCCGAGCGGCATCACGATCATGAAGTCGAGGATGTTGACGAACTGAACGGCCCCCACGAGGAGGACGATGGCGCGCTCCGACGGCGGTCGCGTCACGGGGCTCCGAGGTCGACCCAGCGGACGAGGCGGCGGCGCTCGGCGCAGGTGGCGAGCGGCGGGTTGAGCGGCATGTAGTTGTCGACGCCGACCGCGCGGCGGATGCGCGCGAGCTCGCGGCGCACGGCGGCCTCGTCGTCCCAGTTCATGCCGTCGGGGGCGCCCATGCGCTCGGTCGAGGTGCGGAGCGCGGTGGCGTGGCAGCGCACGCAGAGACGCTGGAAGAAGTCGCGCGCGAAGCCCGCGTAGGTGTCGCCCATCGGGTCGTCGCCCATCCGCGCCACGGGGGCTTCGAGCACCGGGCACCCGTTGACCAGGCGGACGTCGTCCGCGGCGTCGGTGACGTCGGCGCCGGCGTCGGTGACGTCACTGCTGGCGTCGGGCGCGGCGTCGGCGGTGACGTCCGGCGCGGCGTCGGCGGCGATGTCCGGCGCGACGTCGGCGGCGAGGTCGCTGGCGACGTCGGGGGCGACGTCGGGCGCGGCGTCACGCGCGGCGTCGGGAGAAACGTCGGCCGCGGCGTCGGGGGCGGGCGTCGGAGCGTCGTCGCCGCAGGCCGCGAGCCACGGGGCGAGGAGGAGCCACGCGAGGGGTCGTCGCATGGGCGCGATGATGGGGGCGGCGGGGCGCCGGTGTCACCCGTTCGTTCGCGCAACGCGGCGTCGCCGTTCGAACCTCAGAGCAGCTTGTTGCGGCGCATGAACCAGGTGAGCCCGCCGGCGATGCCGAAGCAGATGATCCAGAAGGTGGCGTAGCCGTGCTCCCAGGTGGTCTCGGGGATGTTCTTGAGGTTCATCCCGTAGACGCCGCAGAGGAAGCTCAGGGGCAGGAAGATCATGCTGACCACGGTGAGCCGGGTCATCACCATGTTGGTCTGGTGGCTGACGCGCGAGAGGTACAGGTTGAGCGAGCCCGAGAGGATGTCGCGGGCCACCAGGAGATCCTGGAGCACGCGCTCGACGGTGCCCACCATGTTGGCGAGGAAGCCCTGGGTCGACTCGCTGACGAAGAGCGAGCGCCGCGTCGCCAGCTCGGAGAGCACCCCGCGCGCCGGGAGCACCACCTTGCGCAGGTGGAGGAGGTCGGAGGCGAGCTCGGAGACGTGCGAGAAGGTCGCGTCGGTCACCTCGCCGTCGAGCCCGTGCTGGAGCTTCTCCACCCGCTCCTCGAAGCGCTTCTGCACGCCGATGTAGTTCTCGATGAGGTGGTCCCAGAGCTCGTAGAGGAGGAAGCTGGGGCTCTTGGCGAAGCGGACGAAATCCGCCCGGTGGTGCTTGCGCACGGCGTCGAGGAAGACCACCGGCCCCGCGTGGATCGTGATCAGGTACGCCTCGGTCACGATCGCGTCGACCCGCTCGAGCGCGAAGCTGTCGCCCCGGAGCCTGCACCCGGTGAGCGCGAGGTGCAGGCAGTCGTCGTAGCGGGCGAGCTGCGTGGCGGCGTCGCGCGAGAGGGCCGCGTCGAGCACCTCGTCGCCCACCACCCCGCGCCCCCCGAGCAGCGCGCGCACCGCGGCGGGGTCGGCGTACGAGATGTCGATCCAGGCGTAGCGGTCGGCCACGACGGCGTCGCGCAGCCCGTCGAGCGTCACGTCGTGGATGGTCTTCGCGCCGAAGTCGAAGACCTCGCCGATCACCGACAGGCCGTCGTGGGTGCCCTCGTCCGCCATGGTGCCGCTCCATTGCTACACCGCGCGGGGCGCGACTGTCGACGGCCGAGGCGCTCCCCCCCTACGAGGTGAAGCGGAAGTGCATCACGTCGCCGTCCTGCACCACGTACTCCTTGCCCTCGAGGCGGAGCTTGCCGTGGTCGCGGGCGCCGGCCTCGCCGCGGTACTTCACGTAGTCCTCGTAGGCGATGGTCTCCGCGCGGATGAAGCCTTTTTCGAAGTCCGTGTGGATCACGCCCGCGGCCTGCGGCCCGGTGTCGCCGACGCGGATCGTCCAGGCCCGCGCCTCCTTCGGCCCGGCGGTGAAGTACGTCTGGAGCCCGAGGAGCTTGTACGCCTCGCGGATCAGGCGGTTGAGGCCCGGCTCCTCCAGCCCGAGCGTCGCGAGGAAGTCCCCGCGGTCGGCGAGCGGGAGCATCGCGATCTCGCTCTCGATGCGCGCGGAGATGACCACGCTGCGGGCCCCGTCGCGGGCGGCGCGCTCGGCCACGCGGGCCGAGAGGTCGTTGCCCTTGTCGGCGGACGCCTCGTCGACGTTGCAGACGAAGAGCGCGGGCTTCGAGGTGAGGAGCTGGAGCATCCGCCAGTTCTTGTCGTCCTCCTTGTCGACGGCGACGGTGCGGGCGGGGCGGCCGGCGTTGAGGGCCTCGAGCGCCTTGTCGATGAGCCGCAGCGTCGCCGCGCCCTCCTTGTCGCCGCCGCGGACCTTCTTCTCGAGCGCGGGGCGGCGCTTCTCGAGGCTGTCGAGGTCGGCGAGCATCAGCTCGGTCTCGATGATGTCGAGGTCGGCGATCGGGTCGACGCGGCCCTCGACGTGGGTGATGTCGTCGTCGCGGAAGCACCGCGCCACCAGCGCCACCGCGTCGCAGTCGCGGATGTTGGCGAGAAACTGGTTGCCGAGCCCCTCGCCCTTCGACGCGCCGCGCACGAGGCCCGCGATGTCGACGAAGTTGATGCGGGCGGGGATGATCTCCTTCGACCCCGCGATCTTCGCGAGGGCTTCGAGCCGGGGCTCGGGCACGGCCACGTCGCCGACGTTGGGCTCGATGGTGCAGAAGGGGTAGTTGGCGGCCTGGGCCGCGGCGGTCTGCGTGAGGGCGTTGAAGAGGGTGGACTTGCCGACGTTGGGCAGGCCGACGATCGCGACTTTCAGGGCCATGGCGGCGGCTCCCCTACCACGAAGCGCCCGCGTTCTGGAATGGCCGCCCGAAGGTCGCCATACTCCGCCGCGCCATGGACGACGCCCCGACGCCCGACTTCCCCGCGGCCCACAGCATGGACAGCGCGTGGTTCGCGGTCGACGCCGACGGCAAGGTCGGGCGCTTCGACACCGGCGAGGACGGCGCCATCCCCAACGCCGCGGCGGGGGCGGGCGGCAACCTCGAGCCCGACTTCGACCTGCTCCTGGTCGAGGGCCTGCTCGCGGGCCTCGCGCTCCGCGATCAGCTCGTCCAAGCGCCCGAGACGCCCGAAGAGGAAGGCGCGCCCGGCGCCCCGCCACCGCCCGCGCCGAAGCGCCACGACGAGCGGGTGGTGATCATCGGGACCCCATCGCTCGACGCGGCCGACGGCTACCGCGACGCCGCGCGCCCCGCGCTCCGGGCCGAGGCGACCTTCCGCGACGGCGAACTCGTGGTGGTGAAGGCGAGCAACCCCCGCGTGCTGGTGTCGCGCGACAAGCTCACGCCCGCGCGGGTCGACGCGCTCCGTGAGTTCTCCGACGCGACGGTGCTCGTCCAGAGCGACCTCTACTACGTCCTGCACGAGGGCGAGCGCGCGGAGGCGCCGCCGGCGGGCGTGTACGAGTACCACCACCAGTTCGAGGGCAGGGGGTCGGGCACCTACGAGCGATCGTCCGCGCCGGGCGAGCCGCTGTCGCTCGACGACGTCCACCCGAGCGTGCGCGAGAGGCTCGCGTCGCTCCGGCTGCCGGTTCGCTTCGCCGAGGCCGAGGTGGTGGAGCTCGCCGACCACATGAAGGAGGGCGACGTCCAGACCTGGGGGACACCGCTCGACCCGGCCAACGCGCCCCCGCCGCCGCCCCGCGCCGTGGTCACCGCCTCGCCCGCCCGCGCGGTGGGCGTGCTCGCGGCGGCGCTCATCTTCCTGCTCGTGGTGATCGCGATCGTGCTGTCGAAGAAGCTCCCGTGATCGCCCTCGACCGCGTCAGCGTCGAGCCCTCGCGGCGGTGTTCGAAGGGGTGCTCGTTCTGCTACAACGGGTCGGGGCCCGAGGGCGACGGCGCGTGGTCGCCGGGCGAGCTCATCGGTTTCGCGAAGGACTGCGCGGCCCACGGGGTGAAGGCCGTTTCCCTCGGCGGCGGCGAGCCCCTGGAGTACGACGGCGTCTTCGACGTGCTCCGCGCGCTGGAGGGGGCGGTGTTCCGCTCGCTCACGACCAGCGGGCTGCCGCTGCTGGACGGGCCGACGCTCGACGCGCTGGTGGCGGCGCGGCCCGACAAGGTCCACGTCTCCATCCACGCGCCGGAGAACCCCCGCGAGGTCGAGCGCGTCGTCGCGCAGGTGACGGAGCTCGCGTCGCGGGGTGTGCGGAGCGGCGTCAACCTCCTGGTGCGGCGCTCGCGGCTCGACGAGGCGCGGGCCGCGGCTGGTGTGTTGCGGGCGGCGGGCGTTGGCAACGAGCGCGTGGTGTACCTGCCGATGCGCGGCCCCGGCGACGACGCGCCCAGTGATCGCGACGTGGCGTCGGTGGCGGGGGGCCCATTCCAGTCGATGACGTGCTTGACGGGGTGCGGGAAGAGCCCGCGCTTCGCGTCGGTGGCGCACGACCGGACGGCCGCGTGGTGCAGCTACACGCAGACGCGCCGGGCGTTGCGCGCGCCGACGTGGGCGGCGCTGGTCGAGGCGCTCGGGGGCGACGGGGGCTTGGGGCTGAAGCCTTGCCGCGAGGGGCTGGTGTCGCTCCGACGGCGGGCGTGACGCGCGCTTCCCCCTGTGCCGCGGCGGCACGTGGTGCGCTTTCACACCGCCGCAGCGGCGCGCGGGTGTGGCCCGGATTCACGGGCTGGCACAACGCGGCATGCGTCCTGCTCTCCGCCTCGGGCATGAACAACACGAAGCGTGGTTTCTTTCGCGGTGTGGTGGCGATGCTCGCGGTGTCGGCGGCGGCGCTCACGGGGTGCTCGAGCGACCCGCGCGAGGGCGAGATGGGCAACGCGACCTTCGCGTACCGCAGCAGCCGCGGCTGCGCCGACCTCTTCGGCGACGGCTGCGTGGTGGGGAGCGGCGCGCTGCTCGTCGGGGTCAACGAGACGCTTCAGGTGGAGGTGTCCGCGTCCGACGACCCGCGCGGCGACCTCACGCTGACGTCGCTCTCGCCCGATGTTGTGGCGGCGGCGACGTCGGTGAGCCCCGACCTCGAGCGCTCGCCGCACCGCTACCAGTTCCGTCTGACGGCGGTGGCGCGGGGGTCGGCGCGGGTGGAGCTGCGGCGCGGCGACGGGTCGGTGGTCGACCGGGTTGCTGTGCGCGTCGACGAGGCCGCGGCGATCGACCTCGTCAACGAGGACGCGCAGCAGGGGGCGCTCTCCGCGGGGGCCGCCCGCTTCACGACGCGGATGGGGGCGCAGGGCTCGGTGACGGGCTTCGCGCGCGACGCCGCGGGCCGCAGGCTCTTCGGCAACGACGCGGTGGTGTGGGAGCTCGAGTCCGCCGGCGTCGCCGAGCTGGGCTTCGGCTTCATGACCGGCACCCGCGTCGCCGACGACCACGTGTACGTCCGCCCGCTCACCCCGGGCGTGGTGCGCGCCACCGTCCGCGCCGGGGCCGTCACCCGCGCGCTGGAGATCGCCGTGACCCCGTGAGCCGCAACAGCGCGCGACGTCCCTGGTGCATCCGGGGCGGGGCTGGTGTTAGCCTCCGCGCGCCATGGCTGAGACCATCTTCGCGAAGATCCTCCGGGGCGAGGTCCCCTGCCACAAGGTGTACGAGGACGACCTCGTGCTCGCCTTCCTCGACGTGGGGCCGCTCTCGAAGGGGCACACGCTCGTCATCCCGAAGGAGCCCGCCGAGACGCTCGACGCGCTCTCCGACGAGTCGTCCGCCGCGATCGGTCGCGTGCTCCCGCGGCTCTGTCGCGCCGTGAAGGCCGTCACCGGCTGCGCGGACTTCAACGTCCTCCAGAACAACGGCGCGATGGCCCACCAGGCCGTCCACCACGTGCATTTCCACATCATCCCGAAGCCCGACGCGCACCAGGGCCTGGGCGTGAAGTGGCCCGCCGCGCCGGTCGACCACGCGCAGGCCGCCGCGCTCGCCGCCGAGCTGCGCGCGGCGCTCACGTAGTTCGTTCGCCCCCCGAACCATCAGCCCGAAGACCCACGACGGAGACCCCACCCGATGCCCACGCCCGACGCGTCCCAGCTCCCCGACGACTGGAAGAAGGTGCTCGCGCCCGAGTTCGCGAAGCCCTACTGGCAGGAGCTCACGGACTTCGTCGCGGAGGAGCGGAAGACCCAGCAGGTGTTCCCCCCCGCGGACGAGGTGTTCACGGCCTTCCACCTGACGCCGTACGCGGGCGTGCGGGCGGTGCTGCTCGGCCAGGACCCGTACCACGACGATGGCCAGGCCCACGGCCTGTGCTTCTCGGTGAAGCCTGGCGTCACCCCGCCCCCGTCGCTCAAGAACATGTACAAGGAGCTCAAGACCGACCTCGGCTGCAAGGTGCCCAACAACGGCTACCTCGTGCCGTGGGCGAAGCAGGGGCTGCTGATGATCAACGCGGTGCTGACGGTGCGGGCGCACACCCCCGCGTCGCACGCCAACCACGGCTGGGAGACCTTCACCGACGCCGCGATCCGCGCGGTGAGCGACCGCGAGGACCCTGCGGTGTTTCTCCTCTGGGGCGGGTACGCGAAGAAGAAGAAGAAGCTCATCGACGCGAAGCGCCACGTGGTCATCGAGGGCGCGCACCCGTCGCCGCTCTCCGCCAAGCTCTTCTTCGGCTCGAAGCCCTTCTCGCAGGTCAACGACGCCCTCGCGAAGCTCGGGAAGCCCCCGATCGACTGGCAGATCCCCAACCTCTAGAACGCCATGCGCGCGCCCGCCCTCTGCGCCCTCGTCTCCCTCGCGCTCGCCGCCTGCGACAGCCCGCGGCCGCCGCCCGCTGCCACCACGGGTGACCGCGCCGACGCGTCGCCCGCGCCGCCGCCTCCGCCGCCCCCGCCGCCGGCGGATCGCGTCGTCACCCGCACGCTTCTTTCGTACTACCACTGGCTGCGCAGCGACGCGCCGCTGCCGGGCGAGACCAACGGCGTCGAGCACGCGCGCGTCGACCTCACGCTCGTCGTGGAGGTTCACCGCAACCCCGCGGGCGAGGGGTGGGTCACGGTCGGCGCGCTCGGGCCCGACGTCGACGTGCCCGAGCACCGCTTCCTCCGCGCGGAGGGGGCGGCCGCGACGTGGCACGTTCCGTCGGGCGCGGGCTTCACCGACCCGCGCAAGGAGCCCTTCGGCGGGCAGTTTCGAAGCGACGAGCCCGTCCGCGTGTGGCTCGCCGCGCAGCCCGAAGGCGTCGTGACGGTGACGCCCGGCCGCGCGCCGGAGTCGCTACGGTTGCCGACGACGGGCACGCTCCCGGTGACGCCGACGTCGGGCGCCGGGCAGTACAGCGCCGTGGTGATCGCAGTGCTCCCGATGCAGAACCGCGGCGGTCGACGGTACTTGCTCCAGGCGCTCGACCTCGCCGCACAGCCGGGAGGATTCGGGCAGAACGGCGTGATGGACCACGTCCCCACGCGCGCCGAGGTCGACCGCTACCTCACCTGGATGCGCGACCCGCGTGGACGTCGACCGCCGGTGGCCGCGCTGCCGATCGACCGGAGCTGAAGGGCCGTCAGCGTCGACGGAGCGCCTCGAGCTCGGCGAGGAGCTCCGCGACGCGCTGCTCCGCCTCGGCGCGCAGCCTGGCCTCCTCGGCACGAGCGCGCTCGGCCTCCTCGACACGACGTTCGGCGTCTTCGCGCAGGAGCGTCTCCTCCTCGCGGGCGAGGGCCATCTCCTCCACCGCCTCCTCCAGCGTGTGGATGATCTCGTCGCTGAAGAGCACCATCGCCGTGCCTCGGTAGAAGCGCAGGCGCCCGCCGACGATGGCGAGGTCGAGGCCGAGCACCTGCGACGAGATGCGTCCCACCTGCGCGGGGAGGGGCTCGTACGTCCGCAGCCCCGGGCCCGCGAGGCGGTGGCCGTGGAGCTGGCGCTTGCGGCGGTCGAAGACGAAGTACTCCGCGATGCCCAGGGCGGCGTAGCGCTGCACGTTGCGCTGGAGGTCTTTGCGGCGGTCGCCGGAGACCAGCACCTCCAGCGCGAGGTCGACGCCCTTCCCCTCCGCGCTCACCACCCAGCGGCTTCGGTTGTGCGGCTCCACGTCGGCCACCGCGATCACGTCGGGCGAGAAGCGCTCCTCCTCGGGGTAGAACACCGCCACCCCCGCGCCCACGTACATCCGCCGCCCCGCCCGCTGGTAGAACATCCGCAGCGTGTCGCGCGTGCCCACCGCGCCGTCGACGTGGTCGTCCCCCTCGGGCACGAACTCGTGCGCGTCGGGCGGCGACATCGGCAGCGCGTCGACGAGGGCCGCGCGCTCCCCGGGGCTCAGCGCGTCCCAGTCGGCTTGCGACGGCGCGCGCATGAGGGGCGCGCGGGGGGCGAGGCGGGGGAGCGGCGTGGCGGCCGTCATGGCGACGACTATGCGCGAGGGGTGGTCAGCGGGGCAAGCGGAGGTGCCGCCTTGGCGGGCGATCAACGCGCCACGAATCCCCGGCTCAGCCCCACCGAGAGGGCCTCGACGCGGGCCTCCGTCCCCTGGAGCACCTCTACACCCGCGGCCTCGGCCGCGCGCTCGCCGCCTGGCTCGCCGACCCCGACGCGGCGTAACCCCAGCTCACCAGAAGCGCGTCGTCGTCGGCAGGACCAACCGCCCGCGCCCCACCGGCGGCGGCGGCACCTGTTCGAAGCCCGCGTCCGTCGCCATCCACAGCACCACCCGCGGGTCGTCGAGCGGCACGTCGAACGTGTAGCGCACCCGCGTCGGCCGCCCGCCCTCCGCCGCGAGCACCTCGGCCTCCATCCCCGCCACGCGGAAGCGCTCGCCCGCGCGGAAGGGCGCGTCGACGCGCCAGAGCATCCCGTGCCACCCGATCACCGGCGCCCCATCGGGCGCGCGCAGTTCGAGCGAGCGCGGTCCGTCGCGCAGCACGATCGCGGCTCCTGCCGGCGCCGACAGCACCCGCCACGCGCGCGGCCGCTCGCACCCGCGCGCCTGCCAGTAGAGCCCCGCGGTGTGGAGCCGCCCGAAGTCCCCCGCCGCCAGGAGCACGTGCGCCTGCCCCGCGGCGCGGCACGCGTCCACGCCCGGCAGCGCGCGCCAGGGGATCGCCGCGGGCTTCCACGCCGCGAGCTCGCGCAGCTCGGCCCACGCGCGCGTCGGCGCGACGGTGAGGTGCGCCGTGACCCAGAGCCCCACGAGCGCGCGGAGGAGCCACGTCGCGGGCCCCGGCGCGCCGCGCCACGCGCACCACGCGAGCGCCGCGAGGGCCGCCGACCACCACGGGGCCGCGGGCAGGAGCACGCGCCCGTTGAGCGGCGCCGAGAGCACCGGGACGACCGCCACGCCCGACGCCGCCAGCAGCGCGAGGGCGGCGCGACGCTGCGCGGCCTCGGCGCGCGCGAGGACGACCGCGGCGAGCGCGACGGCGACCGCGAGCGCGCCGAGGGTGACGGCCGGGCGTGTGTTGGTGACGTCGATGGGGACGGCGCAGGTGAGCTCGCCGACGAAGGCCAGCGCGCGCTCCCGCACCGTGACGGCCCACGCGGCGGGCTGCGAGAGCGGGTCGACGTACGCGGTGGTGCCGCGCGCGCCGTGGCCGAGGAGCTTCCAGGCGACGACGTAGAGAACGCAGGGGGCGAGGGCGGCGGCGAGGCGACCGCGGCCCTCGCGGCGCGCGCGCGGGTCGGCGACGAGCTCGTGCGCGACGGCGGCGCCGACCACCGCGAGGCCGTACTCCCCGGCGGCGACCGCGAGCGACGCGGGGAGCGCGACGAGGGCGAGGGCGCGCGGGTCCGAGCGGCCGCGGGTGCGCGCGAGGACGCCGGCGGCGGCGAGGCCGAAGGCGCCGGCGAGGAGGGAGGCGCGGTTGGCGATCCAGGCGATCGGGACGGTGGCCGACTCGTCGAGCGCGAGGAGCGCGAGCGCGAGGAGGCCCGCGGGCGCGGGGAGCACCGCGCGCAGCCACCACGCGGCGGCGAGGAGGAGCGCGGCCCACGCGGCGAGCGAGACGGCGTGCGGGCCGGCGGCGCCGCGGCCGAAGAGGGCGTGGTCGAGGGCGAGCGTGGCGCTGGTGAGCGGGCGCCAGGGCGAGAGGGCGAGCGACGGGGACGTCCACCAGGGGAAGGCGCCGCGGTCGCGGAGGAGGCCGTGCTCCTTGGGGTCGTCGTCGATGAAGTCGTAGAGGTCGGTGGCGGAGCGGGCGACGGGGTACGTGCCCTCGACCATCGCGAGGTGGTACCAGTCGTCGCCGAGGCGCCCGACGCCGAGGGCGGGGGCGCGCAGGGCGACGCCGACGAGGATGATCGCGGCCCACGCCCACGGGCGCAGGCGGTGGGGCGTCACGCCTGCTTCTGGGCGACGACCATGGCGACGCCGATGCGCTGGCGGAGGCGGAGGTACTCCTCGCTCACCGCGTAGAGGCGGAGCTCGCGGATGCGGTCGGCGGGGGCGACGGGCGACTGGTCTTCGGGGGTCGCGCGGACGACGGCGAGGGACATCGCGAGGTCGTTGGCGAGGACGAAGCCCGCCCGGTCGGCAGTGAGGTCGACGCCGGTCATCCAGCGCTTGAGGTCGAGCGAGGCCTCGGACTGCACCACCTTGGTGACCACCGACGTGAGCACGTCGAGCGACGAGCCGGTGATGGTCTGCTTGATGGTCGCGACGTGCTCGGCCACCGTCGCCGAGAGCTCGTCGCTCACCGGGAAGTACGGCTGCACCGCGCGGATGGCCGCGAGGAACCACGCGCGCAGCGCCGTCCCGGTGGGCACGATCTGCCGCACCTGGTGGCCGGGGCGGAAGTACGAGAGCCGCAGGCCCGCGAGGAAGGCGAGGGCCTTGGAGGGGCCGCCCGCGAGCGCCGAGCGCCCGAGGAAGAGGGCCGGCGGGTCGGTGACGGCGAAGTTGAGGCCCGAGTCGTGGTTGGCGAGCACGTGCACCGACGGGGGCTTCACGGAGAGGACGCCCGCGGCGTAGTGGACGGTGCGCGCCATCGCGCCCTCGTCGGCGGCGGGGTCGATGCGGGTCGCGTCGGAGAGGCCGTAGTCCGAGAGCTTCTGCGCGCGCGCCCGGAGCACCGCGGGGGTGATGGCCGCGAAGAGCGCGGTGAGCAGCGCGTCCTGCGACGGGTGCACGAGCTCGCGCGCCCAGCGCTCGTCGTTGAGCTTCTCCTGCGCCTCGGCGGGGCGGTCGGTCTTGAACTTCTTGAAGAAGTTCTCCTCCTCGGGCTCGGCGCCCTTGAGGGAGACGAGGGCCTGGCACATGCACCACGCCTCGTCGGGCCGGCGCGCCTCGGTGAAGGCCCGGCGCAGCGCGTGGAGCGACTCCACCCGCGTCGGGTTCTTCGCGAGGAGGGCGCGGTGCGTGGTGACGATCCGGTCGAAGTAGCGCTTGGAGTCCGCAAGGTAGAGCTCGGCGAGGCGCTCGGCGTAGTCCGCTTCGCCCGGCGCCACCTCCATCGCCTTCTCGTACTCCGCCACCGCGTCCGCGGGCTGGTTGAGCTTGCGCTTGTCCTCGTAGAGCCCCGCGAGCAGCGCGTGCAGGTTGGCCCGCGCGGCCTTCGGCGCCGACTCGGGCATCTTCGCGAGCACCTTGCGGTAGCTCTTCTCCAGGCCCGCCCAGTCGCTCTTGGCCGCGCGCAGGTTGGCGAGGCCGTCGAGCGCCCGCGCGCTGCCCGGGTCGTGCTCGAGGGCGAGCTCGTAGTAGTCGATCGCCTCGTCGACGCGCCCGAGGTGGACGTCGCAGAGCTGCGCCGCCGAGAGGTAGTAGCGCCCGAGCATCGCCCGGTCTTCGACGAGGTCGGCGAGGCGGAGGACCACCTCGACGAGCCGCCCCCAGTCCTTCTCGTCGGAGTAGAGCTGGACGAGGCGCGTGAGGAGCTTGCGGTCGTCGGGCTTGATCTCCAGCGCCGCGGCGTAGGCCCGCGCCGCCTTGCCCTTCTCGCCGAGCTTCGACGAGAGCAGCTCGCCGAGCTCGAGGTGCGCGTCGAAGCGCGCCTGCTCGGTGGTGAGGAGCTCGGCGCGGCGGCGCTTGAGCTTCACCACCTCGTCCCAGCGCCCGTCGGCGGCGTGCAGCTCGGCGGCGAGCTCGACGGCCTTGAGGGAGTGGCCGTCGAGCTCGTGGGCCTCCGTCGCGGCCCGCAGCGCCTCGGCGTTGTTGCCCGCCTTGCGCGCGGCGTCGGCGTACTCGCAGAGGGCGTTGACGCGGTCACCGAGGTCGAGCTCCTTCGCGTGGAGGCGGAGCGCGTCGGCGTAGACGTCCCGCGCCTCCTGCCACGCGCCGGCCTCGTAGGCCGCGTGGGCCACGGCGAGCAGCACCTCGCGGTCCTCCGGGGCGATCTCGCGGGCGGTGCGGAATGCCGTGAGCGCGCGGGCGCCGTCGCCCGAGCGGGCGAGGGCCTGGCCGTGGCGGAGGGCGACGTGGAGCCCCTCGGCGCGCGGCAGCTCCTTGGCGCGGGCGGCGCGGGCCGCGAGGAGCTTCGCGGCCTCGTCCCAGCGGCCGTCGTCGTAGGCCATGTCGCCGAGCAGGGCGGCGGCGTCGTCGTTGGTGGCGTCGAGCAGCCGGGCCTTCTCCGCGGCCTCGCGAGCCTTGTCGGTGTCCTTCACCCGCTCGCGGTAGATGCGGGCCACCTGGGCCCACAGGGCCGCGCGCTGGTTGGTGCCCTCGGCCGCCTCGATCTCGCGCTGGAGCAGCTCGATCGCGCCCTGCGCGTCGCCGCGCGCGGCGTAGAGCTCGCGGAGGCGCGAGGTGGCCTGCACCGAGTCGGGGTCGGCGTCGAGGGCCTGCTTGTAGCGGTCGATCGCGGCGTCGCGGTCGCCCTTCTCCTCCAGCACTTTGCCGAGCTTGAGGAGCACCTCGACCTTCTCCCCCGGCGTCTTGGCGGCCTGGGCGAGCTGCTCGTACGCCTCGGTGGCGGCGCGCGCGTCGCCCTTGAGCGCGGCGATGCGGCCGAGCGCTTCGAGGGCGGGGCCGTGGCCCTTCTCGACGTCGAGGGCGCGCTCGAAGCAGCGCTGGGCGCGGTCGAGGGCGCCGATGGGGTCGAGCAGCACGCGGCCCGCGCCGACCAGCAGCTCCACCTTCTTGGCGGGGTCTTCGACGAGGCCGGCGTGGCGCTCGAGCAGGGTGGCGAGGTCGTCCCAGCGGCCGAGGACGCGGAGCGTGCGGCCGAGCCCGCGGAGGCCCGTGTCGTTGGCCGCGTCGAGGCGGGTCACCTCTTCGTACGCCTCCGCCGCCCGCGCGTGGTCGACGAACTCCTCCTCGAGGAGCGCGCCGATCCGGTTGCCGAGCTCCACCTTCTGCCGCGCGGTGGGCGCGAGCGGGAGCTGGGCCTGGAGGGACTTGAGCAGCCGCTCGTGGTTGCCGCCGCGCGCGTGGATGCGCTCGAGGCCCTTGAGCGCCGCGACGTTGCGCGGGTCGGCCTCGTGGGCCTGCTCGTAGTACGTGGCCGCCTTGTCGGAGTCGGAGAGGCGGTCTTCGTAGACCTCGGCGAGCTCGCAGAGGGCGTCGGCGCGCTTGTCGCCGACGAGCGCGTCGGCCTTGCGCTCGAGGAGGCCGACGAGGCCCTTCCAGTCCTCGCCGCGGATGTAGAGCCGCTCGACGATCTCGTTGGCCTTGGGGTGCGCGGCGTCCTCGTTGAGCACGCGCTCGGCGAGCTCGCGGGCGCGCGTCGCGTCGTTGAGCCGCTGCTCGAGGAGCTCGGCGGCCTCGGCGCGCGCGTCGCGGCCGCGGGCGGTGCCGGCGAGCGCGTCGGCGCGCTTGAGCAGGGTGCCGGCGAGCTCGGGCCACTGCTGGCCCTTGCGGTAGATCGACGCGGCACCTTCGAGCGCGGCGTCGTTGCCCGGCGACAGGGCGGCGGCCTGGTTGAAGCAAGCCAGCGCGAACTCCGGGCGCAGCGTCTTCTCCTGGTACCAGCGGCCCGCGCGGAGGAAGAGCGGGACGGCCTCGGCGGGCTCGCGGCCCTTGGTGGCCTCGGAGACGTGCGAGAGCGTCTCGCCCCAGAGCTTCGCGTCGTCGCCCGCGAGGCGCTCGACCTCGCCGGCCACCTCCTCGTCGGCGGGCGACTCGATCACGGCCTGGGTGTAGGCGACGAGGGCGTTCTCGGCGTCCTTGAGGTCGCGCTCGTAGACGCGGGCGAGGGTGACGTAGAGCCGGGCGCGCTCGGCGGCGTTGGCCGCGGCGTCGATGTCCTCGAGCAGGATCTCCGTCCGCTCCTCGGGGGTGGCGAGGGCGCGGCGGAGGTCCTGCGCGCGGGCCTTGGCGACGTCGTCGCCCTGGTCGCCCTCGGCGAGGGTGACGTAGATCGCGCGGGCGGCGGCGAGGTCTTTCACCTCGGCCTCGAGCACGCGGGCGACGCGGAAGAGCAGCGCCTTCTTCGCCGCGGCGTCCTCGGTGGCGTCCGCGGTGGTGCGCAGCGCGTCGACCACGTCGGCCCAGGGGATCCCCTGTGCGCCCGACTGCTCGACGGCGAGGGCGATCTCGTCGTCGCCCGGCGCCTCCGCCAGGAGCTTCCTCCGCGCCTCGAACTCGTCGCGCGTGATGTCGCCCGAGCGCTTCCCCTTGAGCGCGTCGGTCACGGCCTGGAAGAAGTGCCCCGCCGAGCCATAGCGGTCCGAGGGGTTCTTCGCGAGGGCCTTGAGCACCACCGCGTCGACCTCCTTGGTCACCCAGCCGCGCGGCGCCGCCTTGCTCGGGGCCTCCGGCTCCTGGCCGAGGTGGGCGAGGACGAGGTCGATGCCCGCGGCCGCGCCGAAGACGGGCTTCGCCGTGAGGATCTCCCAGGTGAGCGCGCCGAGGGCGTACACGTCCGAGCGCGCGTCCGCGGGCGAGCCCAGCCGGATGCGCTCGGGCGCGAGGCCGCGCGCGGTGCTGGCGAGGACGACGAGGTTCGACGGGTCGACGCCGGGCCGCACGCCGAGGAGCCGGTCGATGCCGAAGTCGACGAGCACGCCCGAGAGCCCGCCCTCGCGGCGCACGAGCACGACGTGGTCGGCGCGGATGTCGGCGTGGGCGAGGCCGGCGGCGTGCACCTTGTCGAGCCCCTCGCAGAGGCCCTGGAGCACGCCCTTGGCCTCGTTGATGTGCATCGCGCCGGCGCGGCCGAGGCGCGCCGAGAGGAGCTGCCCGTCGATGTGCTCGTAGGCGAGGTAGGCGCGCCCGTCGGGGAGCACGCCCGCCGTCACCACGCGCTGCACCGCGGGGTGGTCGACGGCCTTGAGCGCCCGCTGCGCGACGAGGAAGCGGTGGAGCCCGCGGCGGTCGCGCACGCGCCCCTCGCGCAGCACCTTGAGCGTCACCTGGCGCCCCTCGGGGCCGGTCGCCTGGTACACCGTGCTGATGCCCTCGTCATGCACGCGCTTGGTGACCTTCAGGCCCTCGACGACGGCGCCGGGGCTGAAGTCGTCGGCCTGGCGGCCCTCGAAGACGGGGCGGAGCGCAGGCTCGGCGGCGCGGTCGGTGAGCGCGATCGCGTCGGCCAGGGCCTCCTGGAGGTCGTCGCGGACGCAGCGGTCGACGAGGGCCCGCGCGAAGGCCGTCTTGGTGGCGCCGGGCGCGACGTCGTCGGGCGCGAGCGCGAGCAGGTCGCGCGAGAGCCGGTGGAGGGCGTCGAGGTCGAAGCGCTGTTCGAGTTCGTTGCGCAGAAGCTCGGTGGGCGAGGCGGTGGCCATGAATCTCCTCGGGGGCGCGGCGGCGAAATGAAGCCTCGGGCGCGGCGCGGATACTACACAGCGCCCCACCGCCCCCCAAGCGCGATCAACGCCCCCGCCGCGGCCCCGCGGATGTGCCATAACCCCCGCCGTGACGGCGCGGCGAGGCAGCTCTCTTGTGCGCGCCGCGGCGCGTTCTGTCGCCGCGGCGGCGCTGTTTTTCGGTGCGGCGGCGGAGGCCAACGGGCGCTTCCCGGCGGCCCAGTTCGTGACGCTGTCCGCGGACGCGCGGGGCGAGCGGATCGCGCTCCGCACCACCTTCGGCATCGCCGTGAGCGTCGACGCGGGCGCCTCGTGGCACTGGCTCTGCGAGGAGCTCTTCGACTACGGCAGCGCGGGCCCGCCGTGGGACCCGCGGCTCGCCTGGGCGCGCGGCCCGCGGGACACCTCGCTGCTCGTCGGCCTCTCCGACGGCCTCGTGCGCTCGGCGGATTTCTGCAACGCCTCGCGCGTCTTTGAGGCCGCGCGGGACTTCTCCGGCGACGTCACCGTCGCGCCCGACGGCGTCGCGCTGTGGGTGTCGTCCAACGGCGCGGGCGCCAACCGCGTGCTCGCCTCGCGCGACGGCGGCGCCACCTTCGAAGCGCGGGGCACGCTGCCCGAGGGCTTCCTCCCCGAGACGATCGAGGCGACCGGCGCGGTGGGCGAGCGGGTGTACGTCGCAGGGGTCGTGCTCGAACCTCGTCGCCCGTCGCTCTTCCGCTCCGACGACGGCGGGCGCAACTTCACCGAGCTCCCCTTCGACGCGCAGGGCGGCCGCGACGCGTTCGTGTCGGGCACGGTGGCGGCGCGCCCCGACGTGGTGTTCGTCCGCTCGTCGCTGCCCGAGGACGCCGACGGCGGCGCCGGGGGCACGCTCCTCCTGCGCTCGGTCGACGGCGGCAGGAGCTTCCGCGAAATCGCTCGCACCGCGGGGCCGATGTACGGCTTCGCGCTCTCGGCCGACGGCGCGCAGGTGTGGGTCGGGGGCGCCGACCCGCGCGACGGCCTGCGCCGCTCGCTCGACGGCGGCGACACGTTCGAACGCGTCTCCGACGTCCGCTCGCTCTGCCTTCGGTGGCACCCGTCGGGGCTCTACGCGTGCGCGCCGTACGTCACGGCCCCCTTCGCGCTCGGCCGCTCGCTCGACGGCGGGCGCACCTTCGCGCCGCTCGTCCGCTTCGAAACGCTCGACGGCCCGCCGACCTGCGCGCCCGGCACCCGCGGCGCCTCGCTCTGCGCGCCGCGCTGGCCCGTGGTGCGCGCGATGTTTCAACCGCTCGACGCGGGCGTCACGAGTGACGGAGGCGCGGACGCAGGGCTCGACGCGCGCACGGACGGCGGGACGATCACGCCGCCCGCGCCGGACTGCGGGTGCAGGGCGGGCGAGGGGAGGGGGCGCGCGTGGATGCCGGGGTGGGTCGCGCTCGCGGCGCTGCTCAGTTGGCGGCGCCGAGCCAGCGGACGAGGCAGCAGGTGATGTTGTCGGGGCCGCCGTTCTCGTTGGCCTTCGCGATGAGGCGGGAGGCGGCGGTCTTCAGGTCGGACTTGTTCTCCTCGACGATGCGGAGGAGCTCCGGGTCGGAGACGGGGCCCGACAGCCCGTCGGAGCAGAGCAGGAAGATGTCGCCCGCGTGCGGCTGGTCGACGCGCGCGTCGACCTTCACGACTTCCTTCATCCCGAGGGCCCGCACGATGACGTTCTTGTGCGGGAAGTTGGCGATCTCCTCCTCGGTCAGCTTGCGCATCTTGAGGTAGTCGTTGAGGAGGGAGTGGTCTTCCGTGAGCTGCTCGAGCTTGCTGTCGCGGATGCGGTAGACGCGCGAGTCGCCGACGTGGCCGACGATGATGCCCTCGCGCACCGCGGCGATCACCACGATGGTGGTGCCCATGCCCCGGTAGCGAGCCTCGCGCTGCGCCGACTCGAAGATGCGCAGGTTAGCGAGCTTGATCCCGGTGATCAGCCGGTTCTCCTCGTAGCTGCGCGCCTTGTCCATCTTGTAGGGCCAGGTCGCGTCGGGGTCCTTCGCGGTCGCTTCGAAGAACTCCCGCAGCGCGTCGACGGCCATCTTCGACGCGACCTCGCCCGAGGCGTGGCCGCCCATACCATCGGCGACGATCACGAGGTTCTCGTCCGGGATGATGGCGAAGTTGTCCTCGTTGTGCGTGCGCTTCATCCCGACGTTCGTCTCGCCGAACATCTCCATGCGCACGGGTTGACCTGCCACTGCTACCGACCTCTCTCCTGCGTGATTGCGTGGCACCCGACGCCGTGTGAGCGCACCGCGCCGACCGAGCGGGAAGCTATCCCGGACGCTTTCCGCGCGTCAACGCTCTCGCAGCACCCCCTCCACCCCTTCACCCCCGCAGGAAGCCCTCCGCCGCGCGCAGGAACCTCTCGTTCTGCTCGATGAAAGGCAGGTGCCCGGCCCCCTCCACCCGCTCGAACGACCCGTGGGGCAGCGCCTCCGCGAGCCCGCGGCTCTCCGCCGGCAGGAAGGTCCGGTCGCTCGCGCCGGCCACCACCCGCGCCGGGCACCGGACCTCCGGCGCCAGCAGCCGCGCGTCCCACCGCCGGATCGCCTGGAGGAAGCCCGCGTCGCTCTCGGGCCGGTACACCATCCGCCGCGCCATCCCCTCCACCACCGCGTCGCCCGGCGGCCGGTGCCACCACATCGGCCCCAACCGCCGGAAGAGCTCCGGCAGCGACCGCGGGTCGCGCAGCGTCCCCTGCGCCGTGGTCAGCGCGAGCACCCGCCGCCAGCCCTCCTCGCCGAGGGCCTCGCGCGAGCGGTCGGCCACCGCCCGCACCTGCGCCGCGTCGCGCAGCGGGCTCACCAGCAGGATCCTCCGCACGCTCGCCGGGTGCCGCGCCGCGAAGGCCACCGCCACCGCGGCCCCGAAGTCGTGCGCCACGACGTCCACCGGGGGGTCGCCGCGCGCCTCGGCCAGCGCCGCGAGGTCGTCGGCCGCGCCCGCGATCGTGTACCCGTCGCCGTCGGGCGGCGGCGACGAGCGCCCGTGCCCGCGCAGGTCGACGTAGACGAGCGACGCGTCGCGCGCGAGCCCGTCGAGCCACGGGCGCAGGTACGTGTGGTCGAGCCCGGGCCCCCCGTGCAGCGCGTACCGCACGGGCCGCGGGCGCGCGCCGAGCTCCACGGTGTGGAGCGTGAGGCCCGCGAGACGTCGGTCGCGGGGGCGGCCCGCCTCGGGCGCCGGGGGGCCGCGCCGGCACGCGGCGGCGGCGAAGGCGAAGAGCACGGCGCGGCGGGGGAGGGTGACCATCGGGGCTGCGCGAAACTCGCCCGAAACGCCCCCGTGGGTGGTAGAAATCGGCGCCCATGGCCGACCCCCTCCGCGACGACCTCTCGGAGCTCGCCCGCCTCCTCGCCGCCCACGCCGCGTGGCAGCGCGAGCTCGGCGCGCTGGAGCTCCCGCGCGAAGGGAGGCTCCCGGTCGAGCGCCCGACGGTGGAGGCCGCGCCCGTCACAGCGCCACCGGCCGAGCCGACGCCGCCGTTGGTCGCGTCGGCAGCACCGATGGCTGTGTCCCCGGCGCCCGTCGCGCCCGCGCCGAAGTCCGTGGTCGCGCGCCCCGTCGCGCCTGCCGCGCCCGCCGCGCCGGTGGTTCGAACGCTCTTCGGCGAGCCCACCGCGCCCCCGGCCCCTGCGCCGCGCATCTCCGCCGGGCCGCCGCTCGAGGGCGAGGCGCGGGTGCACGCGCTCTCGGTGATTCAAGACGAGGTGCGGGGCTGCACCGCCTGCCGCCTCGCGCCGACGCGGCGCAACACGGTGTTCGCGCGCGGCAACCCCTTCGCGCGGCTGTGCTTCATCGGCGAGGGGCCCGGCGAGCAGGAGGACAAGCAGGGGTCCCCCTTCGTCGGCCCCGCGGGCCAGCTCCTCGACAAGATCATCGTCGCGATGGGCCTGAGCCCCGACGACGTGTACGTCGCGAACATCGTGAAATGCAGGCCGCCCAACAACCGCGTGCCCGAGCACGACGAGATGCGCGCCTGCACGCCCTTCCTCGTGCGCCAGCTCGACCTCGTGCGCCCCGAGGTGATCGTCGCGCTCGGGCGGACAGCGGTGAGCTTCCTGCTCGACACGAAGGACTCGATGACGAAGCTGCGCGGGCGGTGGCACTCGTACGAGGGCATCCCGGTGCTCCCGACGTGGCACCCCGCCTACCTGCTCCGCACGCCCGAGGCGAAGGCCGACACCTGGGCCGACATGAAGGTCGTGATGGCACGCCTCGGGCTCGCCGTCCCGCAACGCGGCGGAAACACCAACGGGTGATCACCGCGGTGAGCGCCGCGGGTGGTCACTCTACCCCCGGCGGCGCCGGGTCGACCCCGCACCCGCGGCCCGCAATTCGAGCGATCTCCGCGCGCGTCGGCGCTTCCCATCGGTGGCCCGCCGGGTGCACTCTTCGAAGGCGAGAGGTGCCCCGGAGATGACGACGCGAACCGCCCGTGCCCGCTGGATCCCCCTCGCGACGCTGCTCGCGGCGTGCGCGCCGGAGGAGGCGCCCGAGCTTCCCGGGGGTGTCGCCCCGATCCCCGACTCGCCCATCACCGAGCGCGAGCAGTACGAGGGCTCGATCGACCCCAACGCCTCGCGCGACCACGACGTGATGCCGCCCGACGGCATCGACGGCGACGTGCACGAGCTCGCCCCGCCGCTCGACGGCGCGGCGGTGGTGGCCGGCGACGGCGACACGGCGGTGCGGGTCGACGCGCTCTCCGCGTGCCGCCCCGCCACGGGCTACTCGGCCGGGCGCCCGATGTCGATCTGCGTCACCGAGGTCGACGGCAAGCTGGTGGAGTACCGCACCGCGGAGGCGTACGTGCGGATGAAGGCCGCGGCGGCGCGCGCGGGCGTCCACCTCCAGATCGTCAGCGGCTGGCGCACGATGGAGAAGCAGCGCGAGCTCTACCAGCTCTACCTCTCGGGCCGCGGCAACCTCGCGGCGCGCCCGGGCTACTCCAACCACCAGAGCGGCCTCGCGCTCGACCTCAACACCAGCGCGGGCGGCGTGACGAGCTGGCTCAACGCCCACGGCGCGGAGTACGGCTTCCGCCGCACGGTGCCGAGCGAGGTGTGGCACTGGGAGCGCCCCGCCGGCTCGCAGGGCCCCGCGAGCGGCGGCGGCAGCGACGGCACCTGCTGGTCGTCGACGCTCAGCCGCAACATGCCCGTCCGCGCCTGCGTGCAGAGCCGCTCGGACAGCGCGTGGTACCAGTGCACCGGCGGCGTCTGGCGCCCGGGCCAGGGCAACAACGGCGCGTGCAACGGCACCTACCCCCTCGGGTCGACCGCGCCCTCGGCGCCGGCCCGCGCGGTCACCTGCTACAGCCACACCACGCGCCGCGACCAGCCCGCCGGGGCCTGCGTGCAGAGCGCGTCCGACCGGCTCTGGTACCAGTGCACCGACCGCGGCTGGATCTACGGCGCGTCGCTCCCGGGCCGCGGCCCCTCGGGCGCCTGCACCGCCACCTTCCCCCTGCGCTGAACGTCGCCGCTGGTGTAGAGACGGCGGCATGCGCCGCCCGCCGGCCGTCCTGACACTCCTCGCCGCGCTCACGGCCTGCCGGCCCGCGCCGCCGCCCGTCGCCCGCGACGCCGCGCCCGTGCGGAGGGACGTCGCGCGGGCGCCGCGCTCGGCCTGCGACGAGGTGCTCGACGAGGGCCGCCGCGCGCTCGAGGCGTGGCGCCGCCGGCAGCGCGCGCCCGTCGACGACGGCGTGTGGGGCGACCTCGCGACCTTCAACCGCTGCGTCGAGGCCGACGAGCGGCTGTGGGCGACGGTGCTCGGGCCCCCGGCCGGCGACCCCCGCGCGGCGACGCTGGCGGGGCGCTTCAAGCTGGTGTTCGTCGGGCGCGACGGGACGCGCTCGGAGGCGTGGCCCGCCGTCGCCGACGCGGGCGACGCGTTCGCGCTGCGCCCGCAGGAGACCTCCTGGCGTCAGGGCGAGGACGCGCGGACGCGACTGGGGACGCTGCGGCTCTTCGACTACGACGGCGACGGCGCGCCGGAGCTCCTCGCGGAGGTGACCGAGCGCCCGGCCGAGGGCGACCCCGCGACGCGCGTGGTGGTGTGGCGCGCGACCGCGACGCGGCTCGACCCCTACGAGCCCGCGATGGGGCTCCACCCGGTGGGCGTGGAGGATTTCGACGGCGACGGCCGGCCCGACCTCCGCACGCACGCCGAGCTGGTGGGCGTCGACGACGCGCGCCCGAACGACGCGCTGCGGGGCCCGGCGCTCTACGCGCGCTCGCTCCCGGGCGGGCTCTTCGCGCTCTCGTCGGGCGCGGCCCTCGCGCGCAACCGCGGGCTCTGCCCGGCCCCGCCGACGCCGCCGCTGCTGGTCCGGGCGGACGCAGGCCCGGTCGACGCGCGGGCCTCGGCGGCGAGGGTCGCGTGCGCGATGCTCT
Organism: Polyangiales bacterium; assembly: GCA_046351555.1. Classification (GTDB taxonomy): domain Bacteria; phylum Myxococcota_A; class Polyangia; order Polyangiales; genus CAISKJ01. The sequence goes on along the minus strand of JAXLYI010000013.1, from coordinate 222,223 downwards.
GGCGCGCGGCGCCGTCGTCGTTGGAGGCCGAGCTCCGGCGGGAGTGCCCCGCGCGCCCCGACGCGGGCCCGGCACCGTGCGCGGGGGCGCTGTCCGCGCTCGCATCCATGACGCGGGCGTCGCCGCAGGCCGACCTGCGCGCGGCGGTGTCGTTCGAAGCGGCGTCGGCGGACGCGGGGACGGCGCGGGCGTGGCGCGCGGTGCTGGAGGGCGTGGAGGGCGCCGCGCCCGTCGAGCTCGGGGCGATCGCGGGCGAGTGCGACCTCGTCGACGGGCAGGGGCGCGGCGGCGAAGTGGCATCGCTGCGGTGCTGGGCGGGCGAGGAGGGCGTCGAGGTCCGCGCGGTGCGGCAGGGGATGGCGCTGGTGTTTCAGCGGCGCGCGGCGGGCGGCGGGGTCTACGCGGAGCTGCGGCGCGCGGCGGTGGCGCCGGGGCTGGCGCTGCGGGCGGGCGCGCTGCTCGAGTGAGTCACAGCCCGCAGGCGTTGGCGATGTAGACCTCGAAGGCCTGGTCGCGGCGGGCGGGCTCCTGGATGAAGCTCGGGCACGTCGCGCCGCACGAGAACGCGAAGCCGCCCGAGAAGGGGTCGGCGGAGGGGCTGCTGTTGTCGTCGGCGAGCGTCCACGTCACCGCCGGGCAGTCGCAGGTGGCGTCGCGGGTGATGCACGGCGCCGGGCACGGCGAGACGGGGAAGTCCGGCAGCCGCAGCACGAGGAAGTAGGTGCGCCCCGCCTCGACGCGGACGGGCGGCGCGAAGGCCGCGTCGGCCCAGTTCGCGGTGGAGGTGCCGAGGAGCGGCGCGGAGGCCATGGCGTCGCGGTCGAAGTTGAAGGGGTTGTCCGCGAGCGACGTGCCCGAGGTGCCCTGGACGACGTACACCCGCGCCGCGCGCCCGAAGGCCGCGTGGGGGTTGCTCACGTGCAGCCGCGCCCGCACCAGGAAGCCCCCCGAGGCCCCGACGGAGAAGCCCTGCGCCGCCGACTGCCCGTTGCGCAGCACGAACGACGACGTGCAGCCCGCGCCGCCCGACGTGCACCCGCGGAAGGCCGCGGTCGCCGTGGTGGTGGCCGCGCAGCACGCGCCGCCGGCGCAGCTCTGCGACGGGTCGCAGACGCGGCCGCAGGCGCCGCAGTTGGCGGGGTCGACGCGCGGGTCGACGCACGCCGTGGGGGCCGCCGTCGGGCACGCGAGCTGGCCCGCGGGGCAGGGGAGCCCGCACATCCCGCTGAGGCACGCCTGGCCCGCCGGGCACGCGCGGCGGCAGGCGCCGCAGTTGGCCGCGTCGGCCTGGAGGTTGGCGCAGTAGGGCGCGGCCCCGCCCGCCGCCGCGCACTCGGAGAAGGGCGCCGCGCACGTGGCGACGCAGCTCGGCGCGCCGCCGTCGGCGTCGGCCGCGCAGGCCTGGCCCGCGGCGCACGCGCGCCCGCAGGAGCCGCAGTTGCGGGCGTCGGTGCGCGGGTCGACGCACTGCCCGGTGCACTCGATCTGCCCCATCGGGCAGCGCAGGCGGCAGGCGCCGGACTCGCAGCGCTCGTGGGCGGCGCAGGCGTTGCCGCAGCGGCCGCAGTTGGCGGGGTCGGACTGGGTGTCGGCGCAGAAGTCCACGGGCGCGCCCGCGTCGCCGCCGTCGGGGGCGCCGGCGTCGGGCGTCCGCGTGCAGCGGGTGAGCGGGCCGCAGGTGAGCGAGCACTGGCCGTCGACGCAGACGTTGGCCGCCGGGCACGCGCGCCCGCACGACCCGCAGTTGGCCGGGTCGAGCTGGAGCGCGGTGCAGCCCGACATGCCGCACATCGAGGTGCCCGCCGGGCAGTACGCCTCGCAGCGCCCCGCGCGGCAGCGCTGCCCGAAGGCGCAGGCCATCCCGCAGCCGCCGCAGTGCTCCGCGTGGTTCTGCGTGTCGAGGCAGCGCGCCTCGAGGCGCGTCGCGGCCTCGCCGGCGTCGGCGCTCGCGTCGCCGCCGCCCCCGTCGAGGCCGCCGTCCCCCGGGTCGAGCGGGACGGCCACCATGCACTCGGTGAGGCCCGTCGGGCAGCCCCGCGGCGCGCACATGCCCGCGCGGCACACCTCGCCGTCGGCGCAGGCGCGGTTGCACGCGCCGCAGTGCCGTCCGTTCGACATCAGGTCGGCGCACACCGCGGCGCCGCGCGCGCCGCCCTCCGCCGCGTCGCCCTGCGCCGGCGCGTCGGCCGCGCTGCCGTCGGCGCCGCCGTCGGCGGCCGACGTCTCGAAGCAGCGGGTGAGCGGCCCGCAGTTGAGCGCGCAGGCGCCGTCGAGGCACACCTCGGCGGCGGCGCAGGCGCGGCCGCAGGCGCCGCAGTTGGCGGGGTCGGTGGCGGCGTTGACGCAGACGCCCGCGCACAGCCGGAAGCCCGCCAGCGGACAGCTCGTCCCCACCTCCTCGGCGTCCGCCGTCGGGCTCATCGCGTCGCCGCGGTTGACGGGGGGCGAGGACGTCGTGGTCGTACATCCCAGCGCGAGCCCGAAGGCCAGGAGAAGATTGAAGCAGTGGCGCATGATTGGACTCTACCCAGAATCGCGCCACCGCCACAACAGCCTCACGCGCCCTCCGGCGGGCTCCGCTTGACAGCGTCGAGCGCCGGTCGATAGAGCACTTGCCGTGCGACGAGGCGCCGACGAGGAGACAGAAGCCGTGCGCCCGACGCGCGCGGAGGTCGACCTCGCGGCGATCGCCCACAACGTCGGGGTGGTGCGCGAGGTGGTGGCCGAGGGCCGCGCCTCGTCGCCGCCGGCGGTGTTCGGGGTGGTGAAGGCCGACGCCTACGGCCACGGGGCCGCGCTGGTCGCCCGCGCGATGCAGTCGGCGGGCGTGGCAGGCTTCTGCGTCGCGCTGGTGGAGGAGGGCCTCGCGCTGCGCGACGCGGGGGTGACGGCGCCCGTGCTGGTGATGTCGGGGCTCTACGGCGACGGGATCGACGCGGCGGCGCGGGCGGGGCTCACGCCGGTGCTCTACGACGTCGAGGGCGTCGAGCGGGCGCTGCGGTGGAGCGCGCCGCGGCCCCTGGGCGTTCACCTCAAGGTCGACACGGGGATGGCGCGGCTCGGGGTCCCCGTGGCCGACGTGGGGCGCGTGGGCGAGCGCCTCGCGGGCGCGGCGCACCTGCGGGTCGAGGGGGTGATGACCCACTTCGCCAACGCCGACTGCGACGACGACTCGTTCACCTACGAGCAGCTCGCGCGCTTCGAGGAGGCGCGGGCGGCGCTGCGGGCGAAGGGCGTCGACCCGCCCACGGTTCACGCCGCCGCGAGCGCGGCGGCCTTCCGCGTCGAGCGCGCCCGCTACGACATGGTGCGCTGCGGCATCGCGCTCTACGGCGTCGCGCCCTTCCCCCACACCGCGCCGGGGCTCCTGCCCGCGATGCGCCTCCGCACGGAGGTGATCTCGCTCCGCGAGGTGGAGCGCGGCGCGCCCGTCGGGTACGCGGGCCGCTGGCGCGCGGGGCGGCGCTCGGTGATCGCAACGATCCCGATCGGGTACGCCGACGGCTTCTTCCGCCGGCTCTCCTCCGAGGCGCAGGCGCTGGTGCGCGGCGCGCGCGTCCCGGTGGTGGGCAACGTCTCGATGGACCTCTGCACCCTCGACGTGACGGACGTCGCGCGCCGCCACGGGGTCTCGGTCGGCGACGAGGTGGTCCTGCTCGGCGCGCAGTCGGGCCCCGCGGGCTTCGATGTGATCCGCGCGGAAGAGATCGCCGCCCGCGTCGGGACGATCCCCTACGAGGTGCTGACCGCCGTCTCGCGCCGCGTCCCGCGCGTGGCGAAGGCGGCCGCGCCGTGAGCGCCGAGCCGCCGGCCACGCGCCCGCTGTGGCGCCGCGCGCTCGACCCCGCGCTCGAGGCGGTGGAGGAGGTGGGCGTGCTCGGCGAGCTCGCGGGCAAGTCCATCGCGTGGGCCGTGCGCCCGCCCTTCCGGCTCCAGGTGATGGTGACGCAGCTCGAGTTCGTCGGGGTGCAGTCGCTCTTCCTGGTGGGGCTCGTCGGCTTCTTCACGGGCATCGTCTTCGCCGTCCAGACCGTCTACGGCTTCCGGCGATTCGGCGCGGAGAACATGGTCGGCGGCGTCGTCGGGCTCTCGCTCTCGCGCGAGATGGCCCCGGTGCTCACGGCCATCATGGTCGCCGCGCGGGCGGGCTCGGGCATGGCCGCCGAGCTCGGCAACATGCGCGCGTCCGAGCAGATCGATGCGCTCGAGACCATGGCCGTCAACCCGGTGCAGTACCTCGTCGTCCCGCGCGTGGCGGCCGGGGTGGTGATGGTGCCCATCCTCTCGCTCTTCTTCTTCATCGTCGGCATGGGGGGCGCGTGGATGGTCGGCATCGGCCTGCTCGACCTCGACCCGGGCATCTTCGCCGACCGCATCCGCACGATGCTCCAGCCCGACGACCTCCTCCAGGGCGGGCTCAAGTCCCTCATCTTCGGCTACGCGGTGACGCTGATCGCCTGCCGCCACGGGTACTTCGCCTCGGGCGGCGCGGTGGGCGTCGGGCTCGCCACCACGCGGGCGGTGGTCTGGTCGGTGGTCGGGGTGTTCGTGCTCGACACGGCGATCACCTCCGTCCTCACGGAGACCTGAGCGCGATGGAGGAGGAGGCGCCCCACGTCGTCATCGAGAAGCTGGTGAAGGTCTACGGCGACCGGACGGTGCTCCACGGCGTCGACCTCACCATCAACCGCTCGGAGACGCTGGTCATCATCGGGGGCTCGGGCGCGGGCAAGAGCACCCTGGTGCGCCACCTCATCGCGCTCGAGCGCCCCACCAGCGGCAAGATCGTCGTCGACGGCGTGGACGTCGCGGCCCTCTCCGACCTCGAGCTCAACAAGGCCCGGCGGCGCTTCGGGATGGTCTTCCAGAAGTACGCGCTCTTCGACTCGATGACCAACTACGACAACGTCGCCTTCCCCCTCCGCGAGCAGACGAAGCTCGGCGAGAAGGAGATCCGCGAGCGGGTGATGGCCAAGCTCCGCGACCTCGGCGTCGAGCACGCGGCGCAGCTCACCCCGGCGCAGATCTCCGGCGGCATGGCCAAGCGCGTCGGCATCGCGCGGGCCCTGGTGATGGAGCCCGAGGTGCTCATCTACGACGAGCCCACCTCGGGCCTCGACCCGGTGACCTCGCGCACCGTCGACGACCTCATCGAGGAGATGCGGGAGAAGTTCGGCGTGACCTCCGCGGTGATCACCCACGACATGGTGAGCGCCTTCGACATCGCCGACCAGATCGCGATGCTCATCAAGGGGCGCGTGGTGGCGCAGGGCCCGCCCGGCGCGGTGCTCGAGTCGCCCAACGAGGACGTGCAGCGCTTCATCCGCGCGAGCGGCGTCGAGGCCTCACGGCTCCAGTCGCGCCGGCAACGCAAGCCCTCGGCCGAGCTCGCGCGGCTCGCGAAGGCCCGGCAGCAGGCCGCCGCGCAGGCCGCGGCGGGCAAGCGGTAGCGGTCACTCGCAGGGTGCGCCGCTGCACGCGAAGGCCCCGAGGAAGGCCGCCGGCGTCGTCGCGCCCGTCACCGTCATCGCGTCGATTCGAACGCGCCCCACCGCCCCCGCGCCGCCCACGCCCGGGAGCCCGCAGGTGCCGCCGACCGCCGTGGTGCCGCCCGCGCCGCCCGCCGCCGACACGCGCCCGGTGATCGCCACCGAGCGCGCGCGCAGCCACACCGCGCCGCCCGCGCCGCCGCCGCCGCCGCCGCCGTCGTAGCTCGGGTTCTCGTTGCCGCCCGCGCCGCCGTTGGCGAGCAATGAGCCCGACACCTCGATCGAGGGCGCCAGCACCTGCACCGCGCCGCCTCCGCCGCCACCGCCGCCACCGCAGCCGTTGTCCGCGCCGCCGAACATCCCGCCGCCGCCGCCGCTCCCGCCGACCAGCGTCGCGAGGGCCGCGTCGCCGTGCGCCGGCCCGCCCGCGCCGCCGGGCCACGACGAGTCCGAGCCGCACCGCGCCGCGCAGCAGGTGCCCGTCGCGCCCGCCGCGCCCGCCGTCCCGAAGCCGCCGCCTCCTCCGCCGCCGCCCACGCTGGAGGAGCCGCCCGCGCCGCGCCCGCCGCCCGCGCCGCCGCCCGCCGTCGCGTCGATGTACACGCCGGTGTAGTACCCGCCGACGCCGCCCGCGCCGCCGCCGGGGCCCGCGGCGCCCGCGTTGGAGACGGGGCCGTTGCCCGCGACGCCCTCGCCGCCCGGGTCGCCCGACAGGTCGAGCGTGCCGAGCACGCGGACCGGGCCCGCGCTGAAGATCCGCAACGGCGCGCTCCCGCGCACGCGCACCGTCACCCCCGAGGGGATGGTGACGGACGTGAAGTAGTACGTGCCCGACACGAGCGTGAGGCTCCCCGCGGGCGCGAAGGCCCCGTCGCGGCCGGCGCCGCAGGCCCCGCAGGCCGCGCACGCGCCCGCCGCGCAGTACCCGTCGCCGCACGAGCGCCCGCACGCGCCGCAGTGCGCCCCGCTCGCCGCGAGGTCGGCCTCGCAGCCGTCGGCGACGTCGGCGTTGCAGTCGGCGCGTCCGGCCGCGCAGGTGACCGCGCAGCGCCCCGCGGCGCAGGCCCGCGCGCTCACGCCGGGGCCCATCGGGCAGGCGTTGCCGCAGCGGCCGCAGTGGGCGGCGCTGGCGTTGAGGTCGGCCTCGCAGCCGTTGGTCGCGTCGCCGTCGCAGTCGCCGAAGCCCGGCGCGCAGGTGAACCCGCAGCGCCCAGCCGCGCAGGTGCGCGAGGCGTTGGCGGCCACCGGGCACGCGGCGCCGCAGCCGCCGCAGTGGTCGGGGTCGGACGCGGTGGTGACGCACGCGCCGCCGCAGCGCGCCTGCCCCGCCGCGCAGCCGCTCACGCACGTCGCCGTCCCGCCGGCGGGCGCCGAGCAGAAGGGCGTCCCCCCGGCGCAGGCGTTGCCGCAGACGCCGCAGGACGCGGTGCCGGAGAGGTCGGCCTCGCACCCGTTGGCCGCGTTGCCGTCGCAGTTGGCCTGCCCCGGGTCGCAGGCGAACCCGCAGCGACCGGCCGCGCAGGTGGGCGCCGCGCCGGCCACCGCGGGGCAGCGGGCGCCGCACGCGCCGCAGTGGGCGACGGCGGTGCGGGTGTCGGTCTCGCAGCCGTTGGCGGGGTTCATGTCGCAGTCGGCGAAGCCCGCGTCGCAGGTGAAGCCGCACGCGCCCGCCGCGCAGGTGGCAGTTGCGTGGGCGGGGGCCTCGCACGCGCGCCCGCAGCCGCCGCAGTGGGCGACGGTCGTCTGGAGGCCCGTCTCGCAGCCGTTGGCCGCCGCGCCGTCGCAGTCGCCGAAGCCGGCCTCGCAGGTGGCCTGGCAGCGGCCCATCACGCACGCGACGGTCGCGCGCGGCGCCGCCGGGCACTGCCTCCCGCAGCCGCCGCAGTGGGCGGCGCTCGTCTGGGTGTTCACCTCGCAGCCGTTGGCGGCGTCGCCGTCGCAGTCGCCGAAGCCGGCGCCGCACGCGCCCACCGCGCAGCGCCCCGACGCGCAGCGCGCGGTCGCGTTGGGCACGGCGCACGCGGCCCCGCAGGCGCCGCAGTTGAGCGCGTCGTCCTGCACGGGGACGCACGACCCGCCGCAGCACCCGGCGCCCGCGGGGCAGGCGTGGGCCGGGGTGCAGCCGGGCGCGCAGGTTCCCATGTCGCAGAGCTGCCCGGCGGGGCAGTGGTCGTCGGCGGTGCACTGCACGCAGCGGTGCGCCGCGACGTCGCAGCGGCCCATGCGCCCGTCGCGCGCGCAGTCGGCGTCGGCCGCGCAGCCGGAGGCGCAGCGGCTGGTGGCGTCGCAGTACTGGTCCGCCGCGCAAGGGCCGCGGTCGGTGGCGGTGCACTGGACGCAGCGCCCCGTGGGGACGTCGCACACGCGGTTGCCGAGCTCGTCGCCCGCGCAGTCGACGTTGCTCCGGCACGTGACGGGGAGCGCGTCGACGCCGGCCTCCGCGTCGCCCGCGACATCGGGGACGACGTCGGGCACAGCGTCGGGCGCAGCGTCCTTCGCGACGTCGGGCGCCGCGTCGGCGGCGTCAGGCGCGGTGAGGTCGGGAGCGACGTCGGGCGCGGCGGCCTCCGCGACGTCGACCACGTCGACCACGTCGGCCGGGGGGGCGGCCGGCGGCGGGTCGTCCCCGCAGCCGACCGCGACGAGCGAGAGGGAACACGCGAGGAGCCACCACGTCCGCATGGCGCGAGCGTAGCGAAGGTGGCTCGCCCGCGTCGAGCGTCAGCGCCAGTAGCCCGGCACCACCACCCACTGGCGACCCTGGCGGCGCCACTGCGGCTGGGCCCACCGGGCGCGCGGGCGCGGGGGCGTGTCCCAGTGGCCGGCGACCCAGACGTGCTGCGAGCCGTTCCACGACCACGCGCCCGGGACCCACACCTGGCCGGGCTGCGTCGCGCGCGGGCGGCGCTCGAAGCGCGGGCGCGGCGGGGCCATCGGCACCACCACCGGCGGCGGCGCCGCGCCCACCACCACCGTGGTCGGCGGCTGCCCGATGGGCTGCGCGACGGGCACCGGCGGCGCGACCACCACGGTCGTCGGGTCGACGCCCGCCTGCGCGCGGCGGCCCCAGCGACCCGGGCGGAAGCGGTAGCGCGCGCCGTCGCGCTCCCACTGCGGCGGCTCCCACGCCTGCGCGGGCTGCGGCGGCGTCTCCCAGCGGCCCGGCGTCCAGACGTACTGCGAACCCGAGAGGTTCCAGTAGCCGCCGACCCAGGTGTAGCCGGGGCCGGGCGACGGCGGCGGCGTCTCCACGCGCGGCGCGGGCGGCGCCATGTTGGCGTACACGGGCGTGCCGACGGCGATCTGGCCGCTGACGGTGATCTGCGCGTTCGCGGCGAGGGGCGCGAGGCTGACGGCGAGGGCGAGGAGGGAGGCTGCGGTTCGGTTCATCGTGACCTCGTGGATGGGGGTGTGAAGCGCACCGACGCGGCGGCCGGTCGCGCCCCGTCGCCCTACGCAACCGACGTACCGCTGCGCGAATCCGCGCGCCCGAGGCGCGCCCCGGCGTCACCCGGGGCGACGCCTGTCGCCGCGCGCGACGCCGCACGAAAGGCCTTCGTTCGCAGGTGTGGCCGCACGCCACGGCGCGACGCGGGACGTCACGGCTTGAGGACGACCTTCACGCAGCCGTCCTTCTTCTCGTTGAAGATCTCGTAGGCGCGCGGGGCGTCGGCGAGCGGGAGCTGGTGCGACATCACGTCGTCGAGGCGCACGTGGCCCTCGGCGACGAGCCGCAGGAGTTCGTCGATGTAGCGGTGGACGGTCGCCTGGCCCATCACGATCCGCACGCCCTTGTCGAAGGCCTGGCCGAGCGGGAAGTTGTCGTAGGTGGTGCCGTACACGCCGACGACGGAGACGGTGCCGCCGCGGCGCACCGCGGAGAAGCACGACTTCAGCGCGTCGATGTAGCCCACCTGCGCGTGGAGCACGTTGGCCACCGCGTCGAGCGCGCCGTGGTGGGCCTCCATGCCGACGGCGTCGATCACCACGTCGGCGCCGCGGCCTTGCGTGAGCGCGCGCACCTGCTCGACGTGGTCCTTGTCGTCGATGTTGATGACGGTCGCGCCGGCGACCTCGCGGGCCTTCTGCAGGCGGTACGCCTCGCGGTCGAGGCCGACGACGCGCGCGCCGCGGACGGCCGCGGACTTCATCGCCATCAGCCCCACCGGGCCGCAGCCGAAGACGGCCACGGTGTCGCCGGGCTTGACGCCGGCCCAGTCGACCGCGCTCCACCCCGTCGGGAAGATGTCGGTGAGGAAGAGGACCTGCTCGTCGGTGAGGCCGTCGGGCACCTTGCGCGGGCCCACGTCGGCGTAGGGGACGCGCACGTACTCGGCCTGGCCGCCCTGGTAGCCGCCGTAGAGGTCGGTGTAGCCGAAGAGCGCGCCGCCCTTCTGCGTGAGGAGCCCGCCCTCGGGGCCGTAGTGCGCGGGGTTGGAGTTCTGGCAGTGGGGGTGGAGGCCGCGCTGGCAGAAGAAGCACGTGCCGCACGCGATGGGGAAGGGGACCACCACGCGGTCGCCGCGGCGCAGGTTCTTCACGTCGGCGCCGACGTCCTCGACGACGCCCATGAACTCGTGCCCGAGCACCATCGGCTTCGGCTGCGGGAAGTAGCCGTTGTAGATGTGCAGGTCGGACCCGCAGATGGCGGTCGACGTGACCCGCAGGATGACGTCGGTGGGCTGCTGGAGGGTCGGGTCGTCGACGGTGTCGACGCTCACGCCCTTGGGGCGGTGGAAGACCAGTGCGCGCATGGGCTCTCCTCGGCTTCGGGGTTGCTCGCGAAGCCACGACGCGCGTGCAGCGCATGTGCCGCAAGGCGCATCGCCGCTTCTCCGCGCGCCCCGCGTGGCGCCGCGCCGCACCTAGGGCGCATCGCCACGGACGCCCTCAGGCGCGCGTCGCGAGCCAGGCGAGCGCCGCCACGAGGGCCGCGCCGAGCCCGCCGACCAGCCCCGACGCGGCCGCGAGGTACGTGCGCTCCCGGGAGAGCCCGCGGCGCAGCGTCGCCTCGCCGCCCGCGTGGGCGATGAGCCGGCGGTCGCTCGCGGCGGAGATCACCGGGAGCGTGCCCATCGCGCGGTAGGTGGTGGAGGCGTTGGGGTCTTCGACGCGGCGGATGTGCCCGAGGAGGTAGAGCGCTTCGCCGGGCGCGAGGTAGCTCGCCTCCACGTCGAGGGAGAGGACGGCGTCCTGCTCGGCGCCGGTCGAACCGAAGGGCGTCGCGGCGAGCGCCTGGAGCAGCCCGCGGGCCTCGTCGCCCGTCGCATGGAACGACACCGCGCGCAGGTCGAGCGCGGTGTCGGTGAGGTCGACGAGGCCGGCGCCCGTCTCGTCCTCCACGGGCACGGTGTCGGGCCACGACCGCGAGCGCAGCACGTACGTCCGCTGGCTGCGGCCGGAGCCCAGGATGCGCTTCACCTCGACGCGCAGCCACGCGCAGGGCGGCAGCCCGGGGAAATCCACCGTCGGCGCGTCGGGCCGGACGCGGACCTCGAGCTCCGCCATCCCCTCGCCGACGCGCGCGAGGCGCGCCGTCTCCGCGGCGTCCACCGGCTCCATTGCACGGAGGAGCGTGCGGCGGCGCCCGGCCGCGAGCACGACCCCGACGGCGGCCGCGCCCAGCGTGAGGGCCGCGAAGGCGTAGCCGCCGACGTAGTAGGGCGTCGCGGCGCTGGCCGTCGCGTAGAAGAGGCACGCCGCCAGCGCGAACCCGACCGCGAGCCCGAGGGCGGCCCAGACGCCTGCGCGCGAGGGGGGCGGGGGCGCGGGGTTCCACCCGACGAGGGCGTCGGCGACGGCGCCGACGCGCACCACGCGCCAGCCATAGAGCGCGAGGAGCGCGGCCGCGAGGAAGGCCAGGGTGAGGCCCCCGGCGGTGTTGTTGGCATGGCTCCGCACGCGCGCCGCGGGGCCGCCGGGGCCGCGGGTGAGCACCGAGGGCGAGCCGTCGGCGCACGAGCCCGCGGCGCCGATGGGCCCGACGCAGAGGTCGGCGAAGACGGACTCGCCGGCGGCGACGCACTGCGCGCGGAGCCTGCCGCCGTACTCGAAGCGGACGCGCGCGCGGTACGGGGCCTCGTCGCCGACCACGGCGGGCTCGAGCGGGTCGAAGCCCACCGCGCGCGGGTTGAGGTCGTGCGCGGCGCCGCCGAGGTCGACGGCCGGGGCGTCGCCGAGCCACGCCCAGGAGTCCGTGCGCCAGCCGCCGTTCTTGCCGCTGACGTAGTGCTGGCGCTCGACGTAGCAGAGGGGCGCGCCGTCGGCGGTGCGGAGCGCGCCGACGCCCCAGGTGCGGCCGCGGGCGAGGTCGTCGGCGGTGGGGGCGCGCAGCAGGCGGTGGAGCACGCCTTCGGGCGAGGCGACCTCGCGCAGCGCGCGCCGCGCGACGGCGGCGCACCCGAGCAGCACGAAGAACGCCAACGTCGCCGCGAAGAAGTTGATGACGATGTTGCCGGCGCGGCTCGAGCCGGGCGTGGGGATGAGGAAGCGGTAGCGGGCACCGGTGCGGCCGTGTTCCATGACGGCGCGACGGTAGCACTGCGCGGGGCGCTCACCCCCGCAGCAGCGCGGTGAGCGACTCGCGGAGCGGCGGGTGCGCGTCGAGGGCGCGCGTGAAGGCGAGCTCCTCGGCGCCCCCCTTCGCGCGGATCACCTCGACGGCGGCGGCCTTCGCCTCGGCGCTCCACGCCTCGAGGCCCTCCAGCGCGCACACCACGGGCGCGAGGCGCTCCCACGCGGTGAGCTCGTCGGCCGTCCAGCCCTCGAACGACCGCGCCCCGAGCCGCGCCGCCGCGCCGTCGCCCGTGACGTGGGCGAGCTTCAGCCCCAGGCCCGGCGCCGCGGGCAGCCACGAGCGGTCGGGCGCGAAGGGCTCCCAGTACACGTGGGCGCGGGCGAGGCGGCGCAGCGTGGCCTCGCTCGACCGGTGCGACGGCCGCCGCTTCATCGCCGCGAGCTCGCGCGCGAGGAGCCTCCGCGCGGCCGCGTCGCGCGGGGCGAAGCCGAGCTTCTGGTAGAACCAGAAGGCCCCCGTGGCGATCCCCTCGTCGTTGTGCGCGCCGAGCTGGTAGGGCTCGATGGAGAACGCCCGCGCCCCCAGCACGTGGCGGCTCACCGCGAGCACGCGCGAGAAGAGGTGCGCGGCCTCGCCCCCGCGGAAGGTGGGGAAGGTGTTGAACGACACCTCCGTCGCCGCGAGCAGCGTGTCGGTCTGCACGTAGCCCACGGGGATCCCGTTGCGGAGCATCACCCACCCGTGCACCGCGGGGAGCGGCAGGCGCCGCGCGGGCTCCGTCCCGACGAGCACGAACGCGAGCCCGTCGCCGTCGTCGACGTAGGTGACGTCGTCTTCGGTTGCCCAGGCGAAGGCGGCGAGGTCGCGCTGGCGGGTGATCATGCAGTCGCGCGCGAGGTCGAGCGCGGCGCGGGCCTCGGCGCCCACGAGCGGGGTGACCGCGCGGGGCGGGCGGTCGAGGGCGGCGCGCAGGTCGGGGCGGCCGCGCGCGGGTACGGTGCGCGCGACCGGGTGCGGCGGCGGGAGGCGGGCGGCGGTGCGCGAGGGCGTGGCGTCGCCCGCACGGAGCACGTACGCGGCGTCGACGGCCTCGTGGAGCTGCTCCTGCACGACGGTGTCGGGCGAGAAGGCGGCGATGCGCGACGCGAGGAAGGCGGCGTCGGTCTGCGCGCCGCGGAGGCGCTCGAGCGCGTCGCGCACCGGGAGCTCGGCGCGTCGCACGGCCTCGGCGACGTCCCAGCGGAGCAGGTAGGGCAGCGCGGCGCGGAGGCGGTCTTCGAACTCGGGCGCGCTCCAGTCGAGCGCGAGCGCGTCGGGGAAGCGCCGCGCGAGGTGGCGGAGCGACATCCAGAAGAAGCGGTAGTGCGTGGCGGTGCCGACGACGCCGGTGTCGGCGAGGCGCGCGCGGTGGCGGGCGAGGTCGCGGCGGCGGGCGAAGGCGTCGAGCGCGTCGAGCGCCTGGCGGTGGAGGGCCTCGTCGTCGGGGTACGCGGCCACCCAGAGGAGCATCTCGTGGTAGCGCAGGAGCGCCGCGGGCGAGGGGAGGGCGGCGCGGGCGAGCTTCGCGAGGAGTGCGCGCTTCGCGTCGGCGTCGGCGGGCTCGTAGGCGAGGCGGAGGGCTTCGAGGCGGCGGAGGTCGCGCGTCATGGGCGCGCGGGAGGATAGCGGGGCTTCGGGGCGCGGCGCGGCGCCGAATGCGACGGGGCCGGCCGGGGTGCGCAGGAGGGCGGCGGCGGTCGCCGCGGGCGGCGTCCTGTGCGTGCAAGGTAGCGACCGCGGCGTCTGCAGGCGGCGTCCGGTACGCGCAGGGTGGCGACCGCGGCGTCTGCAGGCGGCGTCCTGCACGCGCAAGGTGGCGACCGCGGCGTCTGCAGGCGGCGTCCTGCACGCGCAGGGTGGCGACCGCGGCCGATGCAGTCGGCTCCTGCGCGCGGTCGACGGCCCCCCCGCGAGGGCCTCCCCGCGCGCCGCAGCTTGCGCGGCCGAGAGGCACGCGCGCATAGTCGTCGCCATGACGGCCGTCGCCTCCTCCCCGCCGCCTCCCACGCTCGCGCGCGGGCCGATCACCCGGGCGCCTTCGCAGGCCGTATGGGACGCGCTGAGCCCCGCGGAGCGCGCGGCCCTCGTCGACGCGCTGCCGATGTCGCCGCCCGACGCGCACCTGCTCGTCCCTGAGGGCGACGACCACGTCGACGGCGCCGTCGGCACCCGCGACACGCTGCGGATGCTCTACCAGCGGTCGGGCCGTCAGATGTACGTGGGCGCGGGGGTGTCGGTGTTCTACCCGGAGGAGGAGCGGTTCGCGCCCGACGTGATCGCGGTGACGGACGTGGAGCCGCACAACCGGAGCCGCTGGGTGGTGAACGCGGAGGGCAAGGGCGTCGACCTCGCGCTGGAGGTGCTGGTCTCCGGCGACCGCCGCAAGGATCTGGAGCGCAACGTGGTTCGCTACGCCGCGCTCGGCATCGCGGAGTACTTCGTCTTCGACCGCCGCCGGCGCCACCTCCACGGCTACCGCCTCGCCGCCCCGGGGCTGCGGACGTACACCCCCATCGCCGCGCAAGTGGGGCGCATCCCGTCGCAGGTGCTCGGCCTCGACCTCGCCATCGTCGGCGGGCGCCTGCGCTTCTACCGCGACACGGCGATGGTGCTCTTCAGCGACGAGATCATCCACACGCTGGAGGAGTCGGTGGAGGAGATGGCCCACGCCCGGGAGCAGGAGGCGCTCTTGCGCGAGGACGCCGAGCGGCGCGCGGAGGGGGCCGAGCGGCGCGCGGAGGGGGCCGAGCGCGCCAGGGAAGAGGAGGTGCGGCAGCGTGAGGAGGCCGAGCGGCAGCGTGAGGAGGCCGAGCGGCAGCGTGAGGAGGCCGAGCGGCAGCGTGAGGAGGCCGAGCGGTTGCGCGCGGAGGCCGAGCGGCGCGTCGCGGCGCTGCTCGCGGAGGTCGAGGCGCTGCGGCGGCGGTGACCGCGCGCTTCAGCGCGGGAGGCGGATGCGGTAGCGGGCGACGGCCTCGTCCCACATCGAGCTCCAGCCCGTGTAGTGGATGAGCACCGTGCCGTCGGCGAGCGCGCGGACCACCTGCGCGTCGTGGTAGCCGGCGCCCCACTCGACCCGCACGGGCTGGCCCTCGACGAGGCGCGTGTCGCCGAGCACGAGGTAGCCGTTCGCGTCGGAGGGCGGCGGGGCGACGGGGGCGGGGTTCACCACCACCACGACGGGCGCCGGGCGCTGCGCGTGGCGGCGGAAGAACATCGCCCGCGGCGCGGGCACCGGCGGCGCGAACGACGGCGGCGCGTACGCGGGCGGCGTCGCGACCACCGGGGCGCCCCGCTGCGGGAAGCACTGCGCGTCGGCGACGGCGGCGAAGGCGGTGATCGCGAAGGAGGCGGCGAGGGCGGCGGCGGAGAGCTTCATGGTGGACCTGCGCTTTCTGGCGCGGCGCCTTCGTCGAGCGCCGCGTGTCCACCCCTGGTGCAGCCCCCGTGCCCCGCGAAAATCACTGGAATCACAGCGGTTTCGTGGGGCCGCGGGCCGGGGCGTCGGCGCCCCACGCGGGGAGCGCGCGCCCCGAAGGCTCAGCGGAACTCGATCCGGTACACGGTGCCGCGCCCGCCGGAGGTGAGGTCGGCCCAGGCGAGGTCGGTGGCGCTCCCGCCGTGCGCGCGGTGGACGCCGCCGGCCGCGCGGTTGGCGCTGATCACGTCGTTGAAGGTCGACGCGGCGCCGGTCATCACGTTCACGAGGAGCACCTGGCAGCGGCCCTGCGCGTCGTGCGACGAGACCCCGAGCACACCGTCGCCAGGCGCGAGGGTGACGCCCGCGGGGTCGCCGAGGCGGACGTTGTTGACGAGCGGGCTCACCGCGCCGCCCTCGACGCGGTAGACGGCGCCGACGCCCGTCGCGTCGTCGGTTCGGTCGGAGACGTACACCGTGCCCGACGCGGCCACCGCGACGCCGCTCGGGTTGCGCAGCATCCCGCCCATCGCCACCACCTGGAGCGCGCCGCCCGCGAGCGGAACGCGGAACACCCCGGGCGTCCCCTCGCGCGTGCCGGTGAAGTACACGACGTCGGCGCCGTTCTGCGCGACCACCTCGGCGCCGCGCGGCGCGGTCCCTTCGGTGCCCGCGAGGAGCGTCGGCGCGCCGCCCGCGGCGGGGACGACGTAGAGCCCGCCGCCCGCCCCCGCGGTTCGGTCGACGACCACGACGCGCTGCCCGTCGGTGCTCAGCGCGAGGCCGCGCGGCGAGGCGAAGGGCGCGCCGGTGAACACCTCCGCCGCGTCGCCCCCGCGCGCCGCGACCCGGAAGAGACCGGGGCCGCGCGCGCCGCCGTCGGCCACGAAGTAGATCGTCGCCCCGTCGGGCGAAGGTGCCGCGTCGCGCGGCGTGCGGAACGTCCCGCCCGTCGTCGCGACCGTCGGCGCGCGGAAGGGCCCCGCTGCGGCCGGCGAACTCTCCTCCCCGGCGCACCCCGACAGCGCGAGCGAACCCATCACGAACAGCCCCTGGAGCAGCGTGCGAACGTGCATGAAACACCTCGTTCCCCGTGTGATCGGTTGACGCCCCCTGTACGCGGCGCCGCGCCCGACGGATTTGCGGCTCGGTCGACGCGCCCCTCGACAGGCCGCGCCCGGCGGTGGTTCGATGGGCCATGCGCTCCTTCGCCCCGACGCTGGTGTGCCTCGCGCTGACCGCGTGCGCGGCCGACCCTGTGGTGATCGCCCCCGACGCGGCGGAGCTCCCCGACGTCGCCCGCGACCGCGCTGCGCCCGACGCGTCGCTCGACGCGCGCGCCGACGCCGCGCCCGACGTCGCCAACGACCTCGCGCGCCCCGACGTCGCGCCCGACGCGTCGCCCGACGTCGCCCGCGACGCGGCGTCCGACGCGGCGAGCGTGCGTTGCGCCGCCGGCCTCGACAGCGACGGTGACGGCCTCGCCAACGACGCGGAGTGCGCCGCGGGAACCGACCCCTTCAACGCCGACAGCGACATGGACGGCGTCTCCGACGGCGCCGAGTCCCGCTACCCCCGCGCCTGCGTCGCCACCGACCGGACGCGCCAGCGCCGCCCGCCCGTCGCGTGCACCGCGGACTCGGGCTGCGCCGCGGGGGAGCGCTGTCTCGGGCTCGACCCGCGCCGCGCCGACTCCGACGGCGACGGCGTCGAGGACGGCGCCGAAGACCCCGACGCCAACGGGACCATCGACCCGGCCCGCGGCGAGACCGACCCGCGCCTCTTCGACACCGACGGCGACGGGCGCAGCGACGGGATGTCGGGCCTCGCCATCTGCCGCCCCGACGGCCTCGCCACCGTGACGCAGAGCGCCCTCGCGAGCGCGCCCGTCCAGGTGGGCTTCGACCCGCGCTGGGGCGCCGCCCGCCGTTTCACTGGAACCATGGGCCGCAGCGCCGCCGCCCTCGACGACGCCGCCGCGCAGGTGGCCGCGCTCGTCGCCGTCGTCCCCGCGACCGGCGACGTCCGCGCGGAGGCCACGCGCGTCGAAGCGCTCATCACCACGGCCCTCGGCGCCGGCGTTACCCCGGTGCTCGTCGGCCGCGCGCTCACGACGCACGAGATGAACTCCGCCGTTACCTCTACCTACCGCGTGGCCCGCGCGACGACCGCGCCCGCGCTCCGCGACGCGCTGCTTGCGCCGCTCACCGGGGCGACGCCGACGATGAGCATGGCGTACGGGATGGCGAGCGAGTTTTTGGTCGACGTCACGACCGTGCGGCGGACGGCGGGGCGGGCGGTGAATTTCGACGACGTGGTGGTGACGGTGGCGCCGCGCGCGCTCTACGACGACGACGCGATGCCGACGGGCCTGCGTGTGGCCGACCTCACCAACACCACCGCGCTGGCCGAGAGCGACAAGGGCCTCGGGTTCCGCTGCCAGCGCGTGGTCGCGCCGGCGCCGCCGAAGGTCGACTTCGTCTGGACGGTGGACGTCTCCGTCTCGATGGGCCCCTACCAGGTGTCGATCGGCGACACCGCGCAGCGCTTCTTCCAGGACCTCAACGCCGCCGGCGTCGACTTCCGCGTCGCGGTGCTCAAGGCCGCGTCGACCGCGTTCGACTTCGCGCGCCCGGCCCCGGGGCTCGTCTGGGTGTCGGGCGCGTCGCCCACCGGCGCGCAGGAGCTCGCCTACCGCGTCACCGTCGAGCGCTACCAGAACATGGCCGCGGACAACCTCTGGCCCTACGGCAACGGCGGGTCGTTCGTGGTGCAGGTCGACGAGGAGCCCCTCGCCGCGGGCGTCCTCGCCTTCGAACAACTCGCCGCGGGTGCGACGTCGGGCGCGCCCGAGGCCCGCCGCACCCGCGACGGCGCGCGCCTCGTGGCCTTCTTCGTCGGCGACGAGACCGGCGCCAACGACGACAACCGCTTCTTCTCGATGAACACCGCCCGCTGGGGCGCCACCTACCCCGCGCGCCTCGCCGCCGCGACGGCCTTCTTCCGCGACCGCGGCATCCTCACCTTCGGCATGGTCAACGACCAGGGGACCGACTGCGCCCGCAACACCGTCGCCGACATGCGCAAGTGCCTCATCACCGGCAACGGCGGCGCGTACATCCCCATCCGCACGGCCGCGCCCGCCGACGTCGCCGCCGCCATGCGCCGCATCGTCGCCGCCGTCGTCGGCGCCTCGTCGCCCTACCGCCTCGAGCGCCAGCCGATCACCAGCACCCTCAAGGTGCGGGTGCGCGGCGTCGACGTCCCCCGCTCGCGGCGCGACGGCTTCGACTACGACCAGGCGTCCAACACGGTGGTGTTCCGCGGGGCGACGTACCGGCCCGCGATGGGCGACGAGGTGGTGATCTCCTACCGCGTCTGGCAGCCGTGCCCTGGCGTCGGCGCGGCGTGCGCCACCGCGGGCGAGTGCTGCGCGCCGCAGGAGTGCGTCCTCGGCCGCTGCGCCCCGCCCTGCACCCGCCTCGGCGCGGCGTGCATGCGCGACGCGGACTGCTGCGCCCCCAACGCCTGCGTGATGGGACGCTGCGCGCCGCCCACCACCTGCCGCCCCGCCGGCGAGACCTGCCGCGTCGACGCCGAGTGCTGCGCGCCCGCGACCTGCGCGATGGGCCGCTGCACCCCGCCGCCGCCCTGCCGCGCCGTGGGGGCCGCCTGCACCACGCCCGCGGACTGCTGCTCGATGACGTGCGCGATGGGTCGGTGCGCGCCGCCGCCCTGCCGCAACACGTCGGGGATGTGCACCTCCGCCGCGGACTGCTGCTCCGGGAGCTGCGCCGCCGGGCTCTGCGCGCCGGGCTGATCGGGGGCGCGCGATGACCTCTCCGCACGACGAACCCGCCGCACCCGCCTCGCTGCCCGAAGGAGCAGTTTACCGCGCGCTTCTCCTGCGCCTCGTCGACCTGCCGATGGACGTCGGGCGCGCGTCCTACCTCCGCGCGGAGGACCCGCTGTGCCGTCGGTCGATCTTCGACGGGATCACTGCGGCGGAGCGCGCCGAGGCCGTGGCGCTCGCTGTCGGCGACCCCGTCGGCGATCGGGCCGTCGGGTGCGTGGTCGGCATGGCCGTCGGCGACGCGGTCGGCGCGCCCTTGGAATTCCTGCCCGCGCGGGACGACCCCGACGCCGACGGCCCGGGCTTCGACCGCGCGACCGTGACGTGGCGCGGCGCCAACAACGCGTTCGAACTCGCGCGCGGCCAGTGGACCGACGACGCCGCGATGGGGCTCTGCCTCGCAGACACGCTCCTCCTCCGCCGCCGCTACGACGGCAGCGACTTCCGCGCGCGCCTCTGGAACTGGTGGTTCCGTGGCTACAACAACGCCTTCCGGCTCGACCCCTCGCGGGCGCTGTCGGTGGGGCTCGGGCGCAACGTCGCCGACGCGCTCTTCGCGCTGCCCGCCGGCGCCGCGCCGCCGCCCCGCTACGAGGCCGTGACGCAGGACTCGGGCAACGGCCCACTCATCCGGCTCGCGGCGATCCCCGCGCTCTTCCACCGCGACCCCGACGCGGCGGCGCGCTGGGGGGCGGCGTCCTGCCTCGCGACGCACCCGGGCCCGATCGCGCAGGCCGCGACCGCCTTCCTCGCGTGGCTCCTCGCGCGCGCCATCGGCCGCGGCGGTGCGGCCGTCGACGCGATGGCCTTCCTTGACGCGGCCGCGACCGAGTACGCCGCGCGCATCGCCCCCGAGGCAGACGACGGCGCCCGCGCGCTCCGCGCCCTCCTCGTCGGCGACCACCCCCACGACAGCCCCGAGCGCTGTTGGAACTGGCGGAGCACGCACCTCGAAGTCGAGGCGACGCTCCGGCGCCGCGGCGACCGCTACAACGGCTACCCCGTGCTGCGCGAGTACTTCGGCGCGTACTGCCTCGACGGCCTCGCAGTCGCGCTGCACGCGGTCGCCCACAGCGCGTCCTTCGACGAGGCCGTCGCCGCGTGCGCCAACCACCTCGGCGACGCCGACAGCACCGCGGCCATCGCCGGGCAGATCGCCGGCGCGCTCTACGGCCACCGCGCGATCGACCCGCGCCTCCTCGCCGACCTCGCGCGCTGGGACGGCGGCGAGGTGGCCCTGCGCGGCGCGCTGCTCTACGCGCTGGGGGCGCCCCTCGTGCGATGATCGCCCCGATGCGACGCGCCGCCCTCCTCGCCGCCCTCTCGCTCGCCGCCTGCGACGACGCGCCCGCCGGCCCCGGCGGTGGCGCCCCCGTCCCCACGCAGCCCGCGCCCGTCCGCTCGGGCGAGCTCTCCTACACGCTCAACGAGTCGCCTGCGTCGCTCGCGCTCTGGACGACGCCCGTCACCCGCCGCATCCGCACCGCCGACCGCGCCCCCGATGCGCGCAACTCCGGCCTGCGCCTCTCGGCCGCGCGCCGCGAGTTCGAAGCCGCCCAGCTCCTCCTCGGCCCCGCGGCCACGGGGTCGGTCTCCGCGGAGATCGCGCCCTTCCCGCGCCTCGGCGACGGGCAACGCGTGACGCTCGCCGCTGGAGCCTACGAGCAAGGCTGGCTCGACCGCCTCGCGCCGCTCGGCCGCGCGGGCAGCGTCACGCTCGACGCGTCCGCGCCCGCCGCGCTGTGGCTCACGGTGTACGTCCCCGAGGGCGCGCCCGCGGGCGACCACGAGACCACGCTCACGCTCCGCGTCGGCGGCGCGGCGGTGGCCGTCCCGGTGCGGCTCCACGTGTTCGACTTCGCGCTGCCGCGGGAGGTTCATTTCGACTCGCAGCTCAACCTCTCCGTCCAGGCGCTCGCGGAGATGGGCGGCGAGGAGGCGGCGAAGACCCTTCTCTTCGAGCACCGGCTCACGCCCGCGTCGGTGACGTGGCCGAGCGGCTTCCGCTACGACATCACCTGGGACAACCCCGCGTCGACCACGCGCTGCACCGCCTTCTGGGACGAGCCCACCGAAGGGGCCGCGTATTCCATCGGCTCCCTCGCGCCGAAGTACCTCCTCGGCCGCGGGTGGAACGGCGTCGGCTTCCCCAGCGCGATGGCGCTCACCTTCGTCGACAACGACACCCCGCGCCCCGCGCGCCTCTGCGGCGTCGATCGCGGGACCCCCGAAGGCTCCGACGCCTTCAACGCCGCGTGGTCGCGCTACCTCGGCGGGCTCCGCGGCTACCTCGCGCAGCACGGCATGCTCGACCGCGCCTACTACTACGCGCAGAACGAGCCGCAGAACGCCGACGACTACCGCCTCGCCGCGCACCTCTGCCGCCTCACCCGCGCGGCCGCGCCGGGGCTCCGCCTCGCGATCAGCGAGGAGCCGAAGCCCGAGATCGCCGAGGACGCCGGCGGCGCCTGCGGCTGGGACATCTGGATCGCCGCCCTCCAGCACTACCGCCAGGACTACGCCTGGCGCCGCCAGCGCGAGCGCGGCGAGCGGGTTTGGTTCTACAGCCTCGACCAGGACCCCGACCCCTTCTTCAACCCGACCCGCGTCGATCGGCAGGGGCTGCATTTCCGCATCATTCCGTGGGTCGCGTGGCACTACCGCGCGACGGGCTGGGCCTACTACGACGCGGGGCGCTTCTTCGACGGCGTGCGCCCGACGGTGCGCGCGGAGCTCCTGCGCGAGGGCTTCGAAGACTACGAGTACCTCTACCTCGCCAACGGCGGCGCCCACCCCCGCGCGGGCGACGCGGCCACGCCCGACCCCGCGGTCGACTCGGTCGCGTCGAGCCTCACCGGCTGGACGCAGGACCCCGACGCCCTCACCGCCCTCCGTCACGAGCTCGGGCGCTACCTCGGGCACGAGCGGACGACGCTCCCGGTGGTGGTCGCCGCGCCGCAGCCCGGGCAGCACCCGCGCGCGGCCTACGCCATCAACTTCCAGGACCCGCGCGGCCGCCCGACGGCCGACCCGCTCGTGGTCGGCGGGCGCACGTACACCAAGGTGGGCTGGGACGCCTACGACCCCGCGCGCGGCTACGGGTGGTCGGGCGAGAACGTCGGCAACCCCGCGGTGGCGCGCTACGGCTACGACGAGCGCGACGGCTACGACGAGCGTCAGCGGAGCTTCCTCTACGACGACAACGGCCGCCCGGCCCGCTTCGAATTCGCGCTGGAGAACGGGCGCTACCGCGTGACCGTCGGCGTCGGCCGCCCCGCGCGGGGCTACCCCGACGACCCGAACAACGCCGTCGTCGAGGGCGTCCGCGTGGTCGACGACGTCGCCACCACCGACGCGCAGCCGACCCTTACGCGTAGCGCGAGCGTCGAGGTGCGCGACGGGAGCCTCACGCTCGAGGTCGGCGGCCGCTCGCAGCGGACCGGCGACTTCGCCTACACCTTCGTCGCCTTCCTCGACGTCGCGCCCGAGTGACGCGCCTTCGGGCGCGCGTGAGGCTTCGCGGGGCCCTTCTCCGTGGGCCTCGCGGCAGGCTTCCCGGCGGGCTTCGTGGCGACGTACACCACCGCGCGGGCGTTGCCGCGGGCGGGGTTCTCGCGGGCGACGGCGAAGCCCGCGCGGGTGAGCCGGCGCTCGTAGCTCGGGTGGTGCGCCTCGCCCCACACCGCGAAGACGCAGCCGGGCCGCAGCGCCTTGAAGGCCTGCGCGGTGGCGGCCGTGCCGTAGAGGGGATGGTCGTCGCGCGCGTCGGCGTCGGGGCCGACGTAGAGGTCGATCGCGATCGCGTCGACGCTCGCGGCGCGCGCGGCGGCGGCGCGGAGAACGTCGGCGAAATCGCGGAGCTCCACCGACACGCGCGGGTCGTCGACGGCGCCGCCCGTGAGCCCGGCGAGGGGCCCGCGGCACCACCCGACGATCGCGGGGTTGAGCTCGGCGACCGTCACCGACGCGTCGCGCCCGAGCGCGTCGAGCACCGCGCGCAGGGTGATCCCCATGCCGAGCCCGCCGACCAGCACGCGCGCCCCGTGGCGGCCGCGGAGCCCCGCGCAGGCGAGCGCGCCGAGGGCCGTCTCCGACGCGTGCGAGCGGCTGCTCATCAGCACGCGCCCCTCGTGCGTGATGATGAACCCGAGGCCGTCGTGGCGGCGCAAGACGAGCGGCCCGTCGGGCGTCTCCGCGGTGTCGAGGGTGATCCAGGGCTTCGCCATCGGTGGTGCGGCGGACCATACACCGCCGCGGGCGCACGGCGCGCGGGAAGCTCGATTTCGCGCGTGCGGGCGCGGCGCTCGGTCTTACATTCGCGGCGATCGGAGAGCATTCCCATGCGCCCCACGCACCTCGCCCTCGCGCTCGCCAGCCTCGCGGCCTGCGCATCGTCGCAGACGCC
Organism: Polyangiales bacterium; assembly: GCA_046351555.1. Taxonomy (GTDB): domain Bacteria; phylum Myxococcota_A; class Polyangia; order Polyangiales; genus CAISKJ01. The sequence continues at coordinate 198,505 of JAXLYI010000013.1, read as the reverse complement.
CGCGCCCGCCGCGCCGCACGCCGACCCCGTTCCCGCGGCGCCCACCGCGACCGCCCCTGAGGCGGCGCCGGGCCCCGAAGCTGTGACGCCGCGCCCGGGCGCGGGGACGTTCGGGCCCGGCGTGTGGGAGCCCGATTTCCGCCACGCCGGGGACACGCGGCGCTACCGCTCGTACCTCTTCTTCGAGGACGGGCGCTTCGAACTCCGCGTGGCCGGCTACGACCACCTGCCGACCGTCGCGTGCAACCTCCGCGACGCCGTCGCGAGCGGCGGCACGTGGCGGCGCGAGGGCGACGACGTCGTGCTCCGCACCGCGTGGGAAGAGCACGTCCACGGCGGCCGGCGCGCCGAGAGCCCCGTGCGCGGCTGCACCGACGAGGGCGGCTCGTTCGCGCGGACGGAGCTCCGTACGCCGCGCGAAGAGAGGGTCGCGGTGGGCGTGTGCGCGGCGGGCTTCCTGTACCCCGAGGCGCCGTGCGTCACGCTCGGGGGTGAGCCCTGGTACCGCACCTCGCCCGACGGCGCGGAGCCTCGCGCGGCGTGGTACGCGTGGTGCGACGCGCTCCCCGAGCCGCAGCGCCCGGGCGTGTGCCGCGAGCGACGGTAGTCGTCAGCGCCGCGGGAGGGTGTGCACCACCATCCCGTCGATCATGTCGCCGCCGTCGAAGAACACCGCCGCCGCGTCGCCCGGGCAGGTGCGGATGCAGTCGGCGGCCGCGGCGAAGCACCGGCGGCTGCACGAGCGCTCGTCGCCCGCCGAGCGGCAGCGGTCGGAGCAGGCGTTCATCGTGCGGTCGCAGGCGGCGTTGCAGCGCACGGGGTCCTGACTCTCCGGGCCCCGCACCGCGCCGTCCTCACCGATCACCACCCGCTGCGGCGCGGGCGCGGGACCCGGCGCGCCGCGGCGCGGGCCGATGCGGCGCGGGACGACGCGGCGCTGGGCGAGGCGGTCGGCGTCGGGCACCACCTGCGTCAAACCCGACACGCCCAGGAGCACCGACGCGACGAACAGCAACGGCTTCATGCCCCGCGATGCCACCACCGCGCGCGCGCCTCGTCAACCGCCGCAACCCTTGCGCCGCGTGGGGGTCGAGTGACCACTGCGACCTCCCACCGACCAGCGGACTGACCACGGGCGCTTCGTGCAAATCCCTTGCTGGAAGGACGTGGGGCGGTGGCCCGCATCGCGCAAGGGAGGTGGGGTGAATCGCAGCGGTCCTCCCTTGACGCTGCGCGCGGGCATCTGGTGCGATAGCCCCCAACGAGGATCAACCCCCATGAGCGTGGCCGCCACGGCAGGAATGTTCGACGAGCTCCCCGACGCAGCGGGCGAGCGCTCGCTGCGCGACGACCAGCGCGGCGCGATCATGGTGATCGGCGTCTTCATGGCGATGCTGGTCGTCGGGTTCCTGTATTACATCGTGGGGATCGGCAACACGATCATCTTCCGCGAGCGCCTGCAGGACGCGGCCGACGCGGTCGCCTTCTCCGGCGCGGTCGTCCACGCGCGCGGCATGAACATCATCGCGATGATCAACATCGTGCTGCTGGTGCTCATGACCGTGTACATGGCGCTCAAGCTGGTGCACCAGGCGGTGTTCGCCGCGATGATCATCTGCGGCATCTTCCTCTGCCCGCTGCTCGGCGCGCTCGAGGCGGCCGAGCGGGTGCTCGACAACATGGTCCGCGGCTACTCGCGCGGGATCCTCCAGCCGGCCTTGCAGCTCGGTCACACCGCGCAGGAGGCCGTGCGCACCACCTTCCCGGTGGTGGTGGCGCAGGCGCGCGCGATCGCGACGGCGACGTCGGGCACCTACAGCCCGCCCTCGGCCGGCGGCCTGCTCCTGCCGATCGGGCGCACGCTCCCGGTGGTGGCGGTGAAGCTCGACGAGGAGCCGCGGCGCCCGTACCCCGAGTCGCCCGGCGGGCTCTGCCGGCGCGCGGGCAACCAGATCGCCGACGCCCTCACCTACCCGCTCTCCCTCGGCTTCCTCAACCCCATCCGGGGCGCGGTCTCGTCGGTGCTCTCGCGCATCGCGGTGATGACGACCTGCCCCGACGACCGCCCGAGCCTGCGCAACTACGACCTCGACATCGGCGGCGGCGACTGCACCGACGGCATGCCCGGCCAGCAGTGCGAGTACACCCAGCTCCGCGGCGTGGTGATGGCGACCTCGACGCCCTTCGCGCGCAACGTCCAGGGCGTCAACGTCGCCAACCTCGGCCGCAGCAGCGGCGGGGGCGGCGCCTTCAGCTCCTTCGAGGCCCTCGCGCGCTTCGGCTTCGCCCAGGCCGAGTACTACTACGACGGCACCGAAGACCGCGACCAGTGGCTCTGGCACATGTACTGGCGCGCGCGCTTCCGCCGCGTCCAACTCGGCAGCACCGCGTCGTCCGTCCCCGGGCTCGGTAGCGCCCTCGGCGTCGTCGATCGGATCATCGTTCACTGAAAGGCCCTTCGAATGCGATCCCTCTGGACACCATCGGCCCTGCTGCTCGCCGTCGCCCTCGCGGCGCCGGCCTGCACCTCCCCCGACACCGCCAACCCCGACGGGAACGGTGACCGCCCCAACGGCTCGCCCTGCGCCTCCAACGGCCAGTGCGTGAGCAACATCTGCCTCGGCAACGTCTGCCAGTCGACGCCGGGCGGCACCGGCCTCGCCAACGGCTCGGCCTGCGGGGGCAACGCCGAGTGCGCCAGCAGCTTCTGCGTGATGGGCGCCTGTCAGGCCTCCCCGGGCGGGATGGGCCGCGGCAACGGCTCGTCGTGCGGCGGCAACGGTGACTGCGCGAGCGGCACCTGCGCCAACGGCGTCTGCCAGGTCTCCGAGGGCCGCATGGGCGGCGCCAACGGCGCGGCGTGTACGGGCGGCGCGGACTGCGGCAGCGGCGTCTGCGTCGGCGGCGCCTGTCAGGGCCGCGCGGGCGGCACCGGCCGGCCCAACGGCGGCAACTGCATGGCGGCCGGCGACTGCGCGAGCGGCAACTGCGCGGGCGGGATGTGCCAGCCCGCGTCGGGCGGCGGGCGGCCCAACGGCTCGGCGTGCACGGTCGCCTCCGACTGCACCAGCGCCAACTGCGTCGCCAACACCTGCGCCCCGGCCGGCGGCACCGGCTCGCCCAACGGCACCACCTGCTCGGCCCCCGCGCAGTGCGCGAGCGGCTTCTGCGTCGCGGGCGTCTGCCAGCCCAACGCCGGCGGCACCGGCCGCCCCAACGGCGCGTCGTGCACGGCCGCGGGTGACTGCGCCGGCGGCTTCTGCGTCGACGGCCGCTGTGCGTCGATGCCCGGCGGCGGCGGCCGCCCGGTGGGCGCGCTCTGCGGCTCGGCGACCGACTGCGCCTCGGGCGTCTGCACCGACGGCACCTGCCGCGAGGGCTCGGGCATGGACGGCGGCACCGGCGGCGACGCCGCGACCGACGCGCGCAACGACCGCGCCGACCGCGCCGATGCCGGTGACGACGCCGACGACCTGCGCCCCGACAGCTCGGTGCCCGGCGAGATCTGCCGCAACGGCTTCGACGACAACATGAACGGCCAGGTCGACGAGGGCTGCGACTGCTACGTCGGGCTCCGCCAGTTCTGCTACCCGGGCGACCCCGCCCAGGCCGGCGTGTCGCGCTGCAACTGGGGCACGCAGACCTGCGCCGGCCCCGGCGGCCCGCAGACGGTCGGCACCTGGGGCCCCTGCACCGGCGCCGGCTCCCCCGCGATGGAGACCTGCGACGGCATGGACAACGACTGCGACCGCAACGTCGACGAGGACGTCGCCTGCAACTGCACGCCGGGCATGACCCGCTCGTGCTACGCGGGCCCGGCCGGCACGCTCAACGTCGGCGTCTGCCGCGCGGGCATGCAGACCTGCACCGCGATGCGCACCTGGGGGGCGTGCAACGAGCAGTTCCTCCCGGTGATCGAGCGCTGCGACCGCATCGACAACGACTGCGACGGCATGATCGACGAGGGCTGCAACTGCCAGGTCGGCTCCGTCCGCACCTGCTACGGCGGCCCCGCCGGCACCGCGGGCGTCGGCGCCTGCTCCAACGGCTCGCAGCAGTGCAACGCCAACCCCGACGGCACCTCCGACTGGGGCCCCTGCCGCGGCGCGGTCGCCCCCGCCGCCACCGAGGACTGCGACGGCGTCGACAACAACTGCAACGGCCGCCTCGACGAGGGCTGCGGCTGCATGCCGGGCCAGACGCGCATGTGCTACGCGGGCTCGCCCGCCCTCGCCGGCGTCGGCCTCTGCCGCCCGGGCGTCAGCACCTGCATCTCCAGCGGCAACTGGAGCCCCTGCACGGGCGCCGTCGGCCCCGCGGCCGAGGCGTGCGACATGCAGGACAACGACTGCGACGGCGAGGTCGACGGCGACTGGTGCGTGTGCAGCATGGGCCAGACGCTCGTCTACCACCGCCGCGACTTCCACATGCACGGCGACCGCTCGATGGTCGCGCCGGGCGACAACCTCCCGACGCTCCTCCCGATGTGCGAGCCCATGCGCTGCGCCTCCAACCAGGTGTCCGTCGAGGTGCGGCCCGACCAGTACCGCTGCGTCGAGCCGCCCCCCGCGTGCCCGCCCGACATGCACCCGTACTACACGCAGGCCGGCCAGTGGCGCTGCGAGCGCGGCTGCGAGGTCGTGATCACCTACGGCGCCCTCTACGACGGGCTCATCGTCTGCGCCCCGCGCCCCGACGTGACCTGCCCGCCCGGCCAGACGCCGCACTACGCCTTCGAGTCCGAGGTGTGGGAGTGCCGCCCGATGTGTGACAACGGGCAGTACGACATCCACCGCCTCGGCTCGACCGTCATCTGCATCCCCTGCTGAGACGCTCGCCCCTCCTTGCGGGCCGCCGGTGCGCGGCCCGCGACCTCCCTCCCAGACGACGATGATGTGACGCCCGCGGGCTGACGCCCGGCGGTTTGCCGCTCGCGTTCCGACGACGTCGGGGCGCTCGGGGCGAGATGGCGGGGCTCCCCTTGTGCGCCCGGGGGATTCTCGCGTACCTCTTCGGCGTGACCCGCGCCTTCGCCTTGCTTCCCCTCGCGCTCCTCGGGTGCATCGGCTCCGGGCCTTCGGGCAACGGCAACGACGCCAGCGTCAGCGCCGACGCCGACGCCACCGCGCCGCCCGCCGACGGCCCCGCGCGCCCCGACGCGTCGCTCCTGCAGGACATCCCCTTCGTCGACAGCGGCTGCCCCGCCTCGGCCCCGGTGCCCCTCTCGATGGTGCCGTCGACGGGCTTCCTCGCGCCCGTGCGGGCCCGCTTCGTCCGCGCGGTCGACGGCGACACCGCGCACTTCGTGGTCCCCATCCGCGGCGAGATCATCGTCCGCATGCTCTGGGTCAACACCGAGGAGTCGCACGGCACGGAGACCACCGCCTTCGGCGTCGCCACCGGCAACTGGGCGATGCAGGTGATGCCCTCCGTCGCCGAGTACACGCTCGTCCCGCAGGCCGACTCGCGCAACCCGACGCAGCCCGCGCTCGACCCCTACGACCGCACCCTCGCGCTCGTCTTCGCCGACGGCGAGCTCTGGCAGCGGCGCCTCGTCCGCGAGGGACGGACGGCGTACTACACCGACTTCGGCTGCGCCCCGATGCCCATCCACAACGCGCTGCTCTACGCCGAGGCCGAGGCGCGCGCCGCCGGCCGCGGCATCTGGGCGCCGGGCCACCCCACGGACTACGCCGAGGTGTTCTCGCGCTGGATCTCCAACCGCTGCCGCCCCAACCCCTTCCGCGCGCAGCCCTACTGCACCGCGCCGTGAGCCTCGGCTTCGTCGTCTTCGCCGACGACTGGGGGGCGCACCCGTCGAGCGCGCAGCACCTCTTCCGCCGCGTCGCGCGCGACCACCGCACGCTCTGGGTCAACACCCTCGGCCTGCGCCCGCCGCGCCTCGACCGCGCCGACGCCGGACGCGTCGTCCGCAAGCTCCGCGCGATGGCCGCGCCCCGCGCCGACACCTCCAACGACGGTCCCCGCGACGACCGCGCGGGCCTCGACCTGCACGTCGTCGCGCCGCCGATGCTCCCGTGGATGCGCCCGGCGCCGCTGCGCGCGCTCAACCGCGCGTCGGTCCGCGCGCTCGTCGGCCGCGCGTGCGAGCGCCTCGGGCTGCGCGCGCCCGTCGTCGTCACCACCGTGCCCAACGGCGTCGACGGCGCGGGCCTCGCGGGGTCGCCCGCGCTCGTCTACTACTGCGTCGACGACTTCACCAACTGGCCCGGCGTCGACGCCCTCGCCGCGGCCTCGCTCGAGCGCGAACTCCTCGATCGCTGCGACCTCGTCCTCGCGACGTCGCAGCGCCTCGCCGACACGCGCCGCGCCGCGCGCGGGCCCACCGAGCTCCTCCCGCACGGGGTCGACGTCGAGCTCCTCGCGCGGGCCTCCGACCCGGCCACCGTTCCGCTCGCGGGCGTGCGGCGCGGGCGCCCGGTGCTCGGGTACCTCGGGCTCCTCGACGCGCGGCTCGACGTCGCGCTCGTCACGGCCGTAGCGCGCGCGCGGCCCGACTGGGACGTGGTGTTCGTCGGCCCGACCGACGCCGCGCCCGACCCGCGCCTCGCACTCCCCAACGTGCGGCGCGTGCCCGCGGTCCCCTACGAGCGCGTCTTTGAGGCGCTCGCCGCGTTCGACGTCGCCATCCTCCCGTACGTGCGGAGCGAGCTCACCCGCTCGATCAACCCGCTCAAGCTCCGGGAGTACCTCGCCTCGGGGCGCCCGGTTGTCGCGACGTCGCTCCCCGAGGTCGCGCGCTACGCGCCCGCGGTGGAGATCGCCGACGCGCCCGGGGACTTCGTCGCCGCCGTCGAGCGCTCGCTCGCCGACGCCCGCGACCGCCGCGCCGAGCGCGCCCCGCTGCTCGCGGGCGAGTCCTGGGACGACCGCGCCCGCGCCTTCGTCGACCGCTGCCGCCACGCACACGACCGTGGTAGGGAACGCCCCCCGCGATGAACGCCCCCTTCGAAGCGCTCCTCCGCCGCGTCGACCCGCGCGGCGTCCACCTCTGGGGCCCGGGGCTCCTCCGCGCCGAGCGCGCGCGGGAGGCGCCCGACCCCGCCCGCCCCGTCCACCTCTACGTCTGCGTCTCCGACCATTTCGAGCCCCGCTGGCGCCGCCCGTCGCTCGACGAGGAGCGCCGCCGCGTCGGCCGCTGGGTGGAGGAGTACCCGAAGCTCGCGCGCCGCCACGCCGACTCCTTCGGCCGCTCGCCCGTCCGCACGCTCTTCTTCCCCGTGGAGGAGTACCGGCCCGAGCACCTCGACGCGATCGCCTCGGTCGCGCGCGACGGGCTCTTCGACGTCGAGGTCCACCTCCACCACGAGGACGACACCGCCGACAACCTCCGCCGCACGCTCACCGACTTCGCCCGCACGCTCCACGAGGGCCACGGATTCCTGCGGCGCGACCCGGTGACGGGGCAGATCACCTGGGCCTTCATCCACGGCAACTGGGCGCTCGACAACTCGCACCCCGACGGCATCTTCTGCGGCGTCGACGACGAGCTCTCGGTGCTGGTGGAGTCGGGCTGCTACGCCGACCTCACGCTCCCGTGCGTCCCGTCGCCCTGCCAGGGGCGCGTGGTCAACACGGTGTACTACGCGCGCGGCGCGCCGGGGCGACGTCGCGGCCACGACCGCGGCCGCGCGGTGTACGTCGGCGGCGCGCGGCGGGCTGGCGAGCTGATGATGGTGCCGGGCCCGTTGGGGCTCCACCTCCGCTCGCGCGCGAAGGGGATCGTCCCGCGCATCGAGGCCGGGATGCTCGAGCCCGAGAGCCCCGTCCCCCTCGACCAGCGCGTCGAGGCGTGGGTCCGCTACGCGCCGGCGATCCGCGGGGCGCCCAACCACCGCTTCATCAAGCTCCACGCGCACGGGTGCAACGGCGAGGCGCCCGACTGGTTTCTCAACGAGGGGGGGCCCTTCGACCAGCTCCTGTCGCTGCTCGAGGGCCGCTTCGCCGACACGCGGCGCTACCTGCTCCACTACGTCACCGCGCGCGAGCTCTACGAGACCATCGTCCGCCTCGAGTCCGGTGAGCTCCGGTGAGGCGCGCGCTCTTGCTCCTCCTCGCGCTCGCCGCGTGCCGCGAGGCCCCGCGGCCCGACGAGTCGAAGGCCCCGCGCAACGTCGTGGTGGTGGGCCCCGGCGCGGCCTTCACCGTGATCATGGGGAGCTTCACCGCCCCCCGCGACGTCCGCTACCACGACGCCCACTGCCTCGCGGTGCCGACGCACGACGGCGCCGAGCCCGTCTCCGCCAACGCGGGGCGCGTGGAGGCGTGGGTGGTGGGCGGCGCGATCCTCGGCCACGTCGAGCGCAACGGCGACGGGGTGTATCAAGCCGCGGTGCGCACGGTGCTCGCGCCGGGCACGCGGCTCGCGGGCAACATCCCGGGCTCGGCCGACGTGCCGGCCCACCGCTTCCGCACGCCCGCGACGGTGCCGACGGCGGTTCACCGCGAGGCCCCGGCGGCGGGCTTCACCGCGCGCGCGGGTCAGGGGCTCGCGGTGCGCTGGTCGGGCGGGAGCGCGTCGCACGTGACGCTCACGCTCACGCTCGAGCCCGCGGGCGGGCGCGGCGAGGGGCTGCTGGTGACGTGCGCGGCCCCCGCGGCGCCGGGCGCGTTCACGATCCCCGCGGCGGCGCTGGCGGCGGCGCCCGAGGGGGTGGCGATGGCGCGGCTCGCGCTCGCGGCGACGGGGCGCGCGCGCGAGGGCGACTATGCGCTCGACGTGGTGCTGGTGGGCGGCGACGACGTCGAGGTCACCGGGAGCTTCGCGCGGTAGCGGCGGTCGGGTCAGTGCGGTGTCGTCCGCGCCCGCGCAATGCACACCATCGCGTGCTCCGCGGCCGCGCGCCACGCGCAGTAGTCCGCGTCGAGCGAGCGCTGCGCGAGCAGGCGCCGGTAGAGCGCGAGTGCGCCCCGCCAGTCGCCCACCCCGTCGAGGACCGCCGCCGCCTGCGCCGCCGCGCCCGCGTCGAACGCATCGGACACGACCCGCATCGCGGCGCCACGCGGGCCGGGCAGCACCCGTCGCCGCGGAGTTGCAGTTCGAAGGAGCACGCCGTCGGACAGGGTGCGCTGCGCTGCACCTGTGCGCTCACCGGGAGCGCGGCCACCACCATCGCCACGAATGCGCCACGCCAGCCACGGGTCAAGCGAGCCTCCGCCGCGGAGCATACCGCCGCGGCTCCGTCGCCACCCGAGGCGTTGCCTCCTGCGCCCCGCGCATCGCCCGTCAGCGCAACGCCACCGGCGGCAGCATCGGGAGCCCTTCGCGCAGCGGCTCGAAGGGCGCCGTCACCGCCGCGGTCGCCGCGATCGCGCGGAAGCTCAGGCGCTCCTCGTCGCGCGCGACGTCCACGGGGTCGCGCCGCCGCGCCGCGCGCAGCACGTCGTAGGCCGCGGCGACCGCCTCCTCGGGCGGCTGCCCCCAGGCGCGGGCGCAGGCGATGTCAACGACGTCCACGGCCGTCCCCATGCGCTGGTGCTCGGCCCGCGCGCACTGCCGCGCCACCCACGCCCGCGCGACCTCGTCTCGCAGGGAGAGCGCCCCGCCGTGGAGCGCGTGGGCCACCAGGGTCGGTCCGTCGTGCGGGCTGTCGAACTGGCCCGAGCGGCTCACCGCGCGCCAGGGCGAGCGGAGCACGAGGTCGGGCCGCCCGTCGGCGTCGACATCGCCCACCGCGTCGCAAGGGGTGGTCGCCGAGGGGATCGCGAACGGGCGCACGCCGCCGTCGCGCACGGTGAACACCCGCACGGGGCTCTCCGTCGGGCCCTCGATCTGCCGGTGGCGCTCGCGCACCGCGACCTCGGGCGCCCCGTCGTCGTCCCAGTCGAAGGCCGCCGCGAGGCTCGGGCCGACGCCGTAGCGGTCGTGCTGCTCCGCTACGAAGGGCGCGTCGAGGGAGGCCACCGGTCCGGCCGTCGGCGCCCAGGTGAGCGCGAAGGTGACGGTCACCGTGGGCTCGCTCTCCGCGGTGAAGAAGCGCGCCGCGCCGGCCCTCAGCGACCACGTCGCCGCCGCGGTGGCGACGCAGTGGTCCCCCGGCCGGAGCGCGACCGCGGGCGGGTCATAGGGGAGGGAGTGCGCGCGGTGGGAGGCCGCGGCGCGTCGGTTGACCGGCAGCACTCGCGCGCGGTTGTGCGCGTCCACGGAGGCGCAGCGGGGCTCCGGCGGGGCTTCGGGCGGAAGCGTGATGAACGCGGGAGGCTCCTGCGGGTCGGGGGTCGGCCGCCACCCGCGGAGCGCCCTCGCCGCGATCGGCCGGAGCGTGAGCGGCACGACGGCCTCGCGCACGGCGCGGATCGCCGCGTCCACCTCCGCCGGCTCGCAGGTGCCCGCGTAGGGGTTCGCGGTGAACGCGCGCACCGCACGCTCGGCCGCGTCGACCGAACCTCCCCACGCGCGGACGCAGAAGCCAGCCCAGAAGAGTCCCGTGAGCTTGGGGAGCCCGTCCTCCGGCACCTCGTCGCTCGGCGGCGGCTCGTACGTCATCGCGGGGCAGGCGGCTCGGAGCACGGCCCGCGTCACCTCGTCGTCGACGGCGAAGCGCCCGTCCGCGAGGCGGTGCGCGACCACCACCGGGTCGTCCGTCGCGCGAAACGGGCCGTCCCCTGACGTGGACTCGAAGGCAGGGAGCCCCCGCACGCGGTCGAGGAGGCCGTCGCCGTCGACGTCCACCTCCCGGGTGTCGGCGCGAAATTCCGCGGGGTCGGCTTCGGGGGTGCGCGGCGGCGTCGACGGCGCGGAGGCAACGACCGCGGCGGGTGGAGGCGACGCCGGGCGAGGCGGCGTGGGCGGCGGCGGGGTGGCGGCGCGCACGCACGCGACAGCCGACAGGGCGAGGAGCGTTGCGGACCGGGCGCGCATGACGGGGCGGCGATGCTACCAGCGCGCGACGGACACGCGTGGGCCTTCGCGCGGCGCCCGCTCAAGGCCCCGGCGCGTCGCCCGGCGGAGGCACCGCGCGGCCGTCGCCGTCGGCGTCGACGTAGACGAAGCCCGCGAACCCGATCGAGCGTGCGCGGCCGTACGGCAGCACGTCGGGCAGCGACGTCTCCGCGTCGGCCCACGCCGTCACCACCGCGTCGCGGCTCACCGGCACGTCGACGTCGCGCTCGAAGCGGACCCCGTCCGCCGCCGCGGTGACCGGGAAGCTCCGCACCACGACGTCGTCGCGCCACACCTCCACGCGCTCCACCGGGACCCACGCCGGCGCCGACACCCGAACGTGCAGCCGCACCACCCCCCGCGTCGGCCGCACGGTGGCGCCCGGCTGCGCGTCGCCCACCCGAACCTCGACGAAGGGCCCCGAGCTCACGGTCGTCTCGCGGCGGAGGAGCGCCTCGACCGCCCGCGCACCCCGCGTCGCCACGGGCCCCGCTTGCGCGCGCAGGAACGTCCGCGGGTAGCCCGCCTCTTCGAAGAGCAGCGCGTGCGAGTCGCTGTTGCCCGTGAGCGCCGGGCGCATCCCCCGCCGCGCGAGTCCGACCGCGTCGCGCAGGCCCTCGCGAATGCGGTCGGGCGACTCGATCCAGAGGCCGTTGTAGGCCTCCAGCGCGTCGAAGCCGTCGGCGAAGGTCGCGTCGGCGCGGCCCGTCCGCGCGTCGAAGTTCGCGACGTTGAAGTAGCCGATGTACGGGCCCATGCGGGGGTGGTTCACCTGGACGACGCGCGCGCCGGATTCACGCGCCGCGGCGAAGATCGACGCGGGCGTCTGGTCGAAGTACGCGGGCGTCTCGTCGTCGGGCGCGCCCCCGCCCGGCGCGAGGGGGAACGCGTTGAAGTGGCCCCATGCTCGGCCCGCGGGCGTGAGCTCGTCGCCCGGCAGCGTCGCGAGGACGTCCGAAAGGCCGAGCGCGCGGGCGGCGGGCGCGTAGTCGGTGACCCGGTTGTGGTCGGTGGCGACGGCGAGGTCGACGCCCTCGCAAGCGAGCGAGAGGACGCGCGCCTCCAGCGAGAGCGCGGAGTCGGGGCTCGGCGCGGCGTGCAGGTGGAAGTCCCCCGACACCCACGCGCCCGTGTCCGTCACCGGGCGCAGCGTCGCGTCGAAGGTCTGCTCGCCGCCGTCGGTGACCGCGATCTCTCGCGCCTCCAGTGACCAGGTGAACCCGTGCGTCGCCACGACCCGGTATCGCCCCGGCGCGAGCGACACGTCGGCCTCGCCGCGCCGCAGGTAGAGCGAGCGCCCCGCCGCCACGTCGGGCGCGGTCACCAACGGCTCGGGGTCGGGCGTCCCGCGGAGCCCGCGAAACAGCACGTGAACGGGCAGCGGTGCGTCGCCCGGCCCATGCACGCGGAGGTGAACCACGCCCGCGGGCTGCGGCGGCACCGCGAGCGTCGCGGCGGTCTCCGGGAGCGGGTGGGTGGAGGAGAGCCCGCGGTCGTCGCGCACGACGAGCTGCCCGCGCAGCGAACTGGGGAGCGTGAGGACGCGCTCGCTCGACGGCGCGAGTTCGCCGCGGGCGAGGGGGCTCCCGTCGGGGGCGAGCACGGTGAACTCGGCGCGTCGTCCTGCGGGCATCCGCACGGTGACCTCACGCGTGGCGCCCGGCGCGAGCCCGAGCGCATCGAAGACGTCGCCGGCCCGCAGCCGCAGCGTCTCTCGCGCCTCCGCGCCTTCGTGCCACACGCGAACGGGTATCGGCAGCACCTCCGCGCCGCCGTCGTCGCCGCCCTGGCGCGCGCGCATCGAGGGGCCCGAGAGCATCGCGGCCACACCGCCCTCGGCGAGGGCGATGAAGTCGTTCGGCCCGTCACCCTGCCACTCGCCGCGAACCCGGTTGAGCGAGGCGAGGCCCTTGCCGACGATGATCTCCTCGCCGAGGTGAGCGCCCGCGGGGAGCGCGGTGAGGGCGCGCGTGCGGAGTTCGAAGCCGCCTTCGCGCGCGGCGCAGTGCCACCGCTCGACGCGGACGGGGCCCCACGTCCCCTCAACGCGAACCCCCGCGCGCCCGTCGCCGCACGGCGTGGGCTCGACTGACGAGACCGCGACCGTGTGGAAGCCGCCCTCGGCGTCGATCACGCCCGGCATCCACCACAGCAGCGGGTCGGTCCGGTCGCCGTCGTCGACGTGGACGTCGAGCACCGCGCCGCGGTGCGGGGCGTGCCCCGGGAGGTCGGGCGCGGCGGCGACGACGAGCACCTCGCCGCGCGCGCCGCGGAGCATCAGGTCGCCCGCACGCGCCCCCGCGCGAGGGGCGCGGCGCGGCCCGGCGAGCACGGCGACGGAGCCCACCGGGGCGACCGTGGCTTCGAGCGCGCGCGGCGGCGGTGCGGGCGCGACGCGCGACGCGCACGCGGCGAGGGAGGCGAGCGGGAGGAGCATCCGCGGGCGCACGGCGGCGGGAGGATGGTGCGGCGCCGCCCGACGCGTCCAGCGCGAAGAACACCCCAGCGCGTCGCCGCGCGTTTCCTCGCCGCCAGCGCGCGCGATGACCCTACGCTCGCGGCCATGATCCTGCGGCCCTTCGGCACCACCGGCCTCACCGTCTCCGCGCTCGCGTTCGGCGCGGGCTCCGTCGGCTCGCCCGACACGCCCGACGAGCGCGTCGCCCGCCTCGTCGACGTCGCGCTCGACCTCGGCGTCACGCTCCTCGACACCGCGCGCAGCTACGGGCTCTCCGAGGATCGCCTCGGCCGCCTCCTCCACGGCCACCGCGACCGCGTCGTCCTCTCCACCAAGCTCGGCTACGGCGTCGACGGGGTCGCCGACTGGACCGGGCCCTGCGTCACCGCCGGCGTCGAGGGCGCGCTCCGGCGGCTCCGCACCGACAGGATCGACGTCGTCCACCTGCACTCCTGCGGGCTCGACACGCTCCGCCACGGCGACGTCGTCCGCGCGCTCGAGGGCGCGGTGGCCGCGGGCAAGGTGCGCGTCGCGGCGTACTCGGGCGAGGGCGACGCGCTCCAGTGGGCGGTGGAGAGCGGGTCGTTCGGTTCCGTACAATGCTCGGTGAGCGCGGTCGACCAGGGGGCGCTCGACGGCCCGGTCGCCGCGGCCCGCGCGCGCGGCCTCGGGGTGCTGGCCAAGCGGCCGCTCGGCAACGCGCCGTGGCGCTTCGACGGGCGCCCCGACGCGGGCGACGTCGCCGAGGCGTGGGGGCGCTTCCACGCGATGGGCCTCGACCCGCGCGACCCGACGTGGGCCGAGACCTTCGCGCGCTTCGCGGCCTTCGCCCCGGGCGTCGACGCGATCCTGGTGGGCACCGCCGACGAGCGCCACCTCCGCGCGGCCGCCGACGCCGTCGCGAAGGGGCCCCTCGACGACGCCACCGCCTGCTCGCTCCGCGCCGCCTACGCGCGTGTCGGCGAGGCGTGGGGCGGCCGCGTGTAGCCCGCGCGGGGGCTCGCGGGGCGCCGCGGAAGGGCGCTACCCTCCGCACCGATGAACTACGTCCCGAGCCTCCCCGCGCCCGTGATGTCGAACTCCGAAGTCCGCGGCCTCGGCGCGCGCGGCGGCCTGCGCGAGGGCGTCTCGTACGCGTGGTCGCTCGCCGTCGACCACGCGGCTGGCGTGGTGTTCATCGAGTCGCCGCTCGTCCAGGCGAACGAGTTCGACGACTACGGCCGCCCCGCCTTCCCCGAGCAGGAGGAGGCGCTTCGCGGCGTGCTCGCGCGCCTCGGCGTCGCGTCCGTCCAGCGCTGGACCACCTCCACCGAGATCGCCCTCGCCGACCTCCCCCGCGTCCGCGAGGCCCTCGCCGCGCTGCTCGACGGCGCCGTCTGCTCGCGCGCGAGCGAGTGGCACCGCGGCGAGTTCACGCGCGACGGCCGGACGCTCCGCGCGATGGTGGTCGTGTACGACCCCGCGCCCGACGCGCCGACGTACGAGCTCGCGGTGGCGTGCTCCCCCGACGAGCGCGACGTCGCGACGGCGCTCCTCGGCGAGCTCGCGCCCGATGCGCCTGTGCGCGACGACCGATCGCGCGGGCTCGTCGTCGCGTCGCTGCCGGCCGACGTCGACGCGGCGGCGCTGCGGGCGAGGCTCCGGGCGCGCTTCCCCCCGCGCTGATCACAGCGAGACGCGGAGGCCCGAGGCGACGCCCCAGCGCGACGCGTCGGAGAGGCCGTTGGCGTCGGGGAGGTTCACGTGAAACTGCGCGAAGGGCGAGACGCGCCCGAGGGTGTACGAGACCCCCGCGAAGGCGGTGCCGACCACGCCGTAGCGGAAGGGGTTGGCGTCGCGCGAGGGGGCGGGCTGCGCGGCCTCCAGGCACCCGCGCGCGGCGACGTCGCCGCCCGGCACGTCGGGGCCGCAGTACGAGCGCTCGCTCCCGCTGGCGTGCGCCGGCGCGAAGGGGACGAGCTGCGCGAGGAGGCCGCCGTCGAAGCGGAGCCCGCCCACCGCGCCGGAGGCGAAGATCCCCGTGCGCGACGGGAGGGCGAGCGCGTGGTCGAGGGCGGGGCCTTCGGTGGTCGTGTGAGGCGGCGGGAGCGCGACCGAGACGCCGCCGTCGAGCGAGAAGCCCGAGGCGTGGGAGGCGCGCGTGGTGGCCTCGATCGCGCGGACGAAGCCCGCCCGCGCGACCTCCGCCTCGCCCAAAATCCCGAGCTGGAAGCGCCCGGCGCGTGCGATCACCTGCCGGAGCTGGACGCCCGCCGCGAGGTACGGCGCGTCGTCCGTGGGGCGTGCGACGAGGCTCGGCGAGGCGGTCGGCGCGCTCCAGGTGGCCGACGCGCCTTCGAACGAGAGCCCGAGCTCGGTGCCCTCGCGCGGCGCGACGGAGACGCGCCCGGCGACGCGCGTGTGGATGGTCCACTGGTCGTTCGTGGCGTCGGTCGTGGGCTCGCCGGTGGCGTCGCGCGCCACGCTCCCCTCGACGCCCCAGCGCCCCGCGGCGAGCATCGGGCCCGACGCCGCAGGGCCGCTCGGCGCGCGGGTGAACGCGGTCTGGCGGACGTTCTCCTGCACGGTTCGGTAGTAGCCGGGCTGGCTGGCGACGCCGCACGCGCCGAGCGCGAGGCCCGAGGCGGCGACGAGGAGGACGGACGAGGCGGTGGTGAGGGGGGTCATGCGCCGCGCCCTGAGCATCGGGCGGGCCAGCGGGAGGCGTCGGGGAAACCCGTGCTTCGCGTGGCGGCCAGCGGACGCGCCGGCCCGCGGTGGTGGCGCGCGCGCTGGCCACCGCGGCGTTGAGTCGCCGCCGCCCTACGGCCGCGGCCCGTCGGGCAGCGCGCGCAGCCGCGCCTCGAGGAAGCGCCGCTCCGCGGGCTGACGCGTGAGCGACAGCGCGAGCGCGTACGAGGCCCGCGCGTCGTCATCACGGCCGAGCCGGCGGAGCAGGTCGGCCCGCGCGGCGTGCGCGAAGGAGTAGCGGTCCAGGCCCCCCGCGGCCATCGCGGCCTCGACCGCGGCGACGCCCGCCGCGGGGCCGTCGCGCATCGCCACCGCCACCGCGCGGTTCAGCGCGACGACGGGCGACGGCGCGACGCGCAGCAGGGCGTCGTAGAGCGTCACGATCCGCGCCTGGTCGGTCTCGGCGAAGCTCGGGGCCCCGGCGTGCACCGCCGCGATCGCGGCCTGGAGCGCGTACGGGCCGGCGCGGCGGCCGAGCGCCGACGCGGCCATCGCCCGCGCCTCCGCGATCAGGGCGCGGTCCCAGCGGGCGCGGTCCTGGTGCTCGAGGAGCACGAGGTCGCCGGCCTCGTCGACGCGCGCGGCGCGCCGGGACTCGTGCAGCAGCATCAGCGCGAGGAGGCCGCGCGCCTCGGGGTCGTCGAGCAGCCCCGCGACCAGCCGCCCGAGCCGGATCGCCTGGGCGCACAGCGCCTCGCGCACGAGGGCAGGCCCCTCGGTCGCGAAGTAGCCCTCGTTGAAGATCAAATACACCACCGCGAGGACGCTCCCGACGCGCGCCGGCAGCTCGGCGCGCCCCGGCACCTCGTAGGGGATGGCCTCGTCGCGGATCCTCGCCTTCGCCCGCACGATGCGCTGCGCGACGGTGGCCGCGGGGACGAGCCACGCGCGCGCCACCTCCTCGGTGGTCAGCCCTGCCACCTCCCGCAGCGTGAGCGCGACGCGCGCCTCGGGCGGGAGCGCGGGGTGGCAGCAGGTGAAGATCAGCCGGAGCTCGTCGTCGGCGAGGGGCCCCGCGTCGAGCCCCGGGTCGTGGCCGGCGGGGGCGTCGGCCTCCCGTCGCAGCGCGCCGTCGAGGCGGGCGCGGCGGCGGTGGCGGTCGACGCTGCGGAAGCGCGCGGTGGAGACCAGCCACGCGCTCGGGTTGGCGGGCACGCCGTCGCGCGGCCACTGCTCGGCGGCGGCGGCGAAGGCCTCGTGCATCGCCTCCTCCGCCGCGTCGAAGGAGCCGAGCAGCCGGATCAGCGTCGCCAGCACGCGGCGCGCCTCGTTGCGATACGCCGCCTCGAGGGCGTCGCGCGCGGCGACGGAGCTCACAGCCGCGGCCGGGGCTTGCTGAAGTCGACGAGCGGCCGCACCTCGACGGCGCCGAGCGACGCGTGCGGGAACCCGCCGGCGATCCGCACCGCCTCGTTGAGGTCGCGCGCCTCGATCACCACGATGCCGCCGAGCACCTCCTTGGTCTCCATGAAAGGCCCGTCGGTGGTGGCGGCCTCGCCGTCGCGCACGCGGACGGTGACGGCCTCCGCGGGCAGCGCCAGCGGCTGCGCGCTCACCATGTGCCCGGCGGCCTTGAGCGCCGCCGTGTGGGGGCCGATCCGGGCGTGCATCGCCTCGGCCTCGGGGCTCGGGCCGAAGACGACCTTGGGGTCGAAATAGACGAGGCAGACGTACTGCATGACGGTGCTCCTGGGGGTTGGGGGACGGAGAGGACGCCCTTCGTCGTCCGGGAGCGACGCCGATCGACACCCCGCGTCGATTTTTTCGCCGGGCGCTACGGTTCGAGCTGGGCGGGCGGCGCGAAGAGCTCGAATTTCTCCTCGTCGAAGGCGCCGAGTGCGTACCCTAGGCGCCAGATCGCCAAGAGTGGTTCGAACGGGTCGGGCAGCGCGTCGTAGCGGACCCACTCGACGCGCTCCTGCGCCGGCGGCGGGAGCGTCCACCACCGCTCGGACAGGACGCGGACACGCATCGACAGCCCGCGCGCCGCGGCCGCGCGGAGGCGCGCGTGCTGCCAGAGGTCTTCGAACATCACGCTGGTCTCGTAGATCATCCAGCCCCCGGACGTGTGGCGGAGCGACGTGCCGCGCCCCGGAGGGATCCCCTTCGGCGGAGCGTTCTCGCCGGCGAACACCTCCCACAGCGCGCGGTCGAGGCGCGCATACCGCTGGGCGAAGCGCCGGGCGTCGGCGGTGAACCCGCACGGGGCGTAGAGCTTGCGCGTGCGGAAGGTCCAGAGCGCGACGGCGGGCACGCGCGCCGGGCCGCCGTAGGGGCGCAGCCGCTGGACGTACTCGCGCGCGAGCTCCTCCGCGGCGAGGACGCCCGCGACGTCCGCCGCGAGCGCGACCGCGTGGGTGCTCTTGAGCGGCTCGGCGCGGCGCGGCCCGACACGGAACCACCGGCCCGGGTCGCCCACCCACTCCGCGGGGATCACGCCCCGCGCGGCCAGCGCCTCGAGCGCGCCGAGGCGTGAGCGGGAGCACGCAGCGACCGCGGCGCGCGCGTCGTCGAGGCGGGCCCGTTGGGGGCGCCCGAGGCGGGCGACGAGCTCGTCGGCGAGGTCCTTCCACACGCGCGAGAGCATCGCACGGTCAAGGGCGCGCTTGCGCCGGAGCGGCCGCGTCGTCGCCGCGCACGGCGTGGTAACGGCCGAGCGCGAGATCGTCGAGCGGGACGGACGCCGCGCGCCCGGTCGCCCCTTCGTAGAGCATAAGCCGGCGAGGGCGGGCGCGGGCGCCGAGGCCCACGGTGAGGAGGTTCGAAGGCTGGCCGCGGCCGTCGGCGGCGAGCGCGAAGGCGGCAGCGTCGCGGTCGGTCTCCACCACGGCGACACTCCCTGAGGCCGAGCGGCCCACGAACACGAACCCGATCCAGCGCCGCGCGCCTGCCCCGGGCTGGGCGAGGACGCGCCCGTCGCCGACGAGGTCGGGCGCGCCGTCGAGGTTCACATCCGTCACCGCGGGGGTCTCGCGCAGCCGCAGCCACCCACGCGCGTCGTGCCACACCTCACGGCCGCCGCGCCAGAGCGACGCGGGACCGGTGTAAGGCTGCCCGCGCGTGCCGGTGGCCAGCAGCGTCTCGCTGCGGCCGTCGCCATCGAAGTCCGCGACCGCCGCGCCGAGGGGCGCTTCGAGGGGCTGCGGGAGTTCCTCGCGGCGCGGGACGTCCGTCGTGGTGGCGAGCCGGTAGCTCCGGTCGGTGAAGCGCCCGCGCCAGTCGTCGTGCCAGAGGTTGAAGACGTGGAGGTCGAGGGCGCCGCGGCGCCCGTCGTCCCACGGGAAGAGGCCCACCGCGTGCCCGAGGGTCTCCCGCCACGGGTCGTCGGGCGCGCGCCGCCAGGCTTCGAACGAACCCCCGCACGCGCGCCGGACGAAGGTGTCGGGGTGCGCCCGGTAGTTGCCCACGACGAGGTCGGCGCAGCGGTCGCCGTCGAGGTCGGTGACCACGGCGACGCGGCCGAGGCGCGGCGGCGCGTCGGTCTCGCCTTCGAAGTCGGGCACGCGGTCGAGCCCGAGCGCGCGGTTGGCGGGAGCGAACCCGCCGCGGCAGTCGCCCGCGTAGAGCGTGTCGCGGTAGTAGACGACGGGCCCGCCGCGGCGAAACTCCCAGCCCGTCCCGAGGACGAGGACGTCCTCGCAGCCGTCGGCGTCGGCGTCGAGGACGGCGCCGCCCAGCAC
Source organism: Polyangiales bacterium (assembly GCA_046351555.1). Taxonomy (GTDB): domain Bacteria; phylum Myxococcota_A; class Polyangia; order Polyangiales; genus CAISKJ01. Next base: position 178,734 of record JAXLYI010000013.1, on the reverse strand, counting down.
GGGGTGGTCGATCGCGAGCGGCCGCGTCGGGCGGAAGGCCCACGGGTCGGCGGTGCCGACGTAGAGCACGGCGCGCGCGTCGGCCTCCTCGGTCTCGTCGGCGAAGCCCCAGAAGTCGAGCCAGCCGTCGCGGTTGAAATCGCCCCACAGAAACGACGCCTGCAAGGCCCCCGCGACGAGGCGCTCCGCCACCGCCCCGCGCGCCGCGTCGAAGCGGACGAGCCGCGCGCCCTTCACGCGCCAGTCGTCCGAGAGCGCGTCGGTCACGCACGCCACGCCGCGCCGCGCGACGTCGAACTGGCACGCGACGCGGCCCCGCCCGTGGCGGGCGAAGCGGTGAACCGTGTCGAGCGTCAAGCCCGGCGCGGCGACCCGCTCGACGGTCGAGAGCGCGGGCAGCGGGGCGCCCGGGGGCAGGTCGAGGGCCGCGACCGCCCACCGCCACGGCGGCGACGACCGCGCCGGCGAAGGGGCGACCGCCGCGACGTCGCGCGCACGCGGCGCCTCGGCGTCGACGCGTGGCGGCGTGCGCGTGCAGCCCGCCGCGAGGAGCACCGCCCACCTCACCGCGGGTACCGCTCCCGCACGCGCGCGTCGAAGCGCTGCTGGCGGCGGTCGCCCGGGGCGCGCGGGCACGCGAGGTACGCCTCGGCGTAGCGGCGGGCGCAGGCCGCGTCGCCCCGCGCGCGGGCGGCGTCGGCGAGGACCAGCATCGCCCGCACGCAGCGCCTCCCGTAGCGGGCGAGGCACCGCCGCGCGGCCTCCTCCGCGGCGGCCGTCTGCCCGATCGCTGCGGACACGAGCGCGCGGTAGAGGTCGACGCTCGCCGCCACCGGCGTCCGCGCCTCCAACGCCGCGAGCGCCGCGGTGGCCGCCCCCAGGTCGCCCGCCTCCAGCGCGGCCAGCACGATATTGCCGTACGACTCTGCCGCGTCGTCCACTGCCGCGGCCGCCTGCGCGTCCCGCAGCGCGTCGAGCGCCCGGCCCTGCGCGAGCCGAACCGCCGCCCGCGCCTGGAGGATCGCCGGCGCCCCCACCCACCGCCGTAGCGCCGCGGTGAAGGCCGCGTCGGCGGCCGCGTCGTCGCCGTCGTCGTAGGCCATCAGCGCGCGGCGGACCTCGACCACCATGCTCGGCCCGCCCGCCTCGGCCACCGCGTCGAGGCGGGCGCGCGCCTCGCGGCGGCGGCCCGTCGACCAGAGGACCCCCGCCTCGTTGACGCCGTACACGGCGGTGCAGGGGTCGAGCGCGGCGGCGCGGCGCAGGTCGGCGAGCGCGCCGTCGGCGTCCTCCCAGCGCAGGCGGAGCATCCCGCGGTTGTTGAAGAGGTCGGGGTCGGTGTCGTCGACGCGCGCGGCCGCGTCGAGCCAGCCCGCGGCCGTGAAGCCTGGCGCGAGCCCCGCGAGGGCCACCGTCCGCGCCGCGACGGCCCGCCGCGAGAGCCCCCGGCCGAACACCAGCGCGGCCCGCGGGCAGGGCGCGTCGGGCGGCGGGGCGGCGCCGCGCCGCGTGGGGTCGACGTCGATCGCCTCCCCGCGCGCCCCGGTCACCCGGACGAACTCGTGCTGGCGGAGCGGGACGATCGTGGCGTCGAGGCCGAGGCGGAGCGCGAGCGCGAGGTAGAGGTGCGAGAGCCCGACGCAGTAGCCGCTCCGGCGCGCGACGACGTGCGGGAGGAGGTCGTTGCGGACGTCGTCGTAGAGCCGGTCGGGGTCGCCCGCGGCGGTGAATCCCGCCTCTTCGAAGAGGTGGCGGTTGAGCGCCGCCACCTTGCAGCGCGCATCGCATCGTGGCGGTAGCGAGCGTCGGACGGCGGCGGTCATCGCCGCGACGCGCGCGCGGGCGGCCTCGACGTCGACGGACGGGTCGACGGCCTTCGCCACGAGCAGCTCGATCTCGAACAGGTCGTCGGCGGTGGGGGCGTCGAGGCGCGGGGCGATCGCGCGCCACTGCGTGGAGGCGTCGAGCGAGGGCGGCGCCGGCACCGGCGGGCACACGGGATCGGGGTCGCAGCGGCACGAGGGGCGGGGCGGGGGCGTCGGGTCGGCGCAGGCGGCGAGGGCGAGGGCGGCGAGGAGCGCGAGGGCGGCGCGGGCCATGGCGGTCCTCACCGGACAACGCTACGACGGGCGGGGTTTCCGCGGGAAGCGCGCACGCTCAAGGCGCGCCCTGCCTCCCCGCGCGCGGGGACACAGCTCGCGCGAGCCGCGGCGGGCCGTCAGGCGAAGGGCTCGTCGTCACCCCGCCGCGGGGCCTCGGTAGCCGTGGCGGAAGATGGACTCGCCCCAGTGCGACTCAACGATCGGCCCGAGGCGCGCCTCCCAGCGCCGCAAGCATGGCTCGAGCAGCGGCTGGTTGAGCGCGTGGAGGGCCGCGTTGTCGATCGACGAGAAGAGCGTGTGCTCCATCATGAAGAACAGGTGGAGGACGTCGTCGTCCGGGTGCGCCGTGACCGTGAGGGTGTCGCGCAGGCGCAGCCAGGCGCGCGCCGGCTCCCGCGGTGACCGCCGCGTGCAAGCGTACGCGCGGACGTCGAAGCGGACGGCCACCTCGACGGGCGGCGCCGCGGCGCCCCGGAGCTCGTCCAGCACGCCCTGCCAGAAGGCGTCGTGCGGCGCATCGGGGCACCACGCGCGCTCGCGGAAGCGGTCGCGCTCCGCCGCCGCGCGTGGCGTGATGACCGAGACGTGCCATGGCCGCAGCAGCCCCTCGAAGGCCCGACGGCTCTCGTCCAGCGCCTCCACAAACCGCGCGCCGGCCGCCCCCGGCGCGCCGGATTCGTCGAGCGGCCGCTCGATCACCCACAGCCCGCCGAGTCGCCCCGTTCGCCACCGGTCGACGATCGGTTGCTCGACGTCGGACGGGGCCACGGCCCGTTTGTACGCCATCGGACCCCTCAATAGCCATCGCGTCCGTGGCGGCGCACCGCCCCCGACGCCGAGGCGCGTGGGCCCACACCCTGAGGAGCGATGGGCACCGCGCGGTCGTGTCGAGCGCGCGGCATGTCCTCGCGCACCCCCCGACGAACTCGCTGCGTCGAGCAACGAGGCACGCGCTCGTGCGCTGCGGCGCCGTGTTGCGTCGGCGCGCGCCCGCGGGTGACACTGCCGCCGTGCCCGCCCCGTCAGGTCCCCATCCGCAATGAGCGCGCACGCCACCGACCCCCGCACCGCCGCCCGCGTCGCGACGCTCCGCGCGGCCTGCGCGCTCCCGCTCGTTCGGGCGCACGGCTCGCTGGAGGGCCGCGCGGGGGGCGACGTCCTGGCCGCCGCGATGGAGCCCGACGGCCGCCACGTGGCGCTCGTGCTGCGCGACGCCGTCGAACGCTGGACGCTCGACCCGCTCGCGTGCGTCGGGCGCTGGGAGGCCGCCGCGCCGGCCACCGCGGGCGAATCCATCTGCGTCGGCGATGCACCCGCCGGCCTCCGCTTCTCCGCCTGGAACGGCCTCTGGCGCGCGTCCCCCGACGGCGCCTGGGGCCCGCTCCACGCCCACCCGCGCACCCTGGCGCGGCCCGACGCCCCGGACGTGCTGCTCGACCTGCACCGCCGCGAGCTGCGCGTGGTCGACCTCGCGGACGGCGCTACCCTGCGGCTCGACGCACTGCCCGCGACGACGGGCTGGCTCTTCTTCGCGCCCGGCGGGAGGTTCGCGCTCCACCGACGGGCGTCGGACACCTTCGAAGTGTGGGAAGCGTCGCCGGACGTCGACCGCGCCGCCGCGTCGCCCTGGCGCGTCGCGAGTCACCTCCCGCTGCCTTCGCACGCGCTCCACGCCCCGGAGTGCCCCGTCGCGCTGCACCCCGCTTCGCGCCTCGTCGCGATCACGACCGGCGCCGGCGTCCTCGTCGGCCGGTGGGACGCGTGGGACCGCGCGACGCTCGTCGAGGGCGCGTCGCCGCGCGCCGTGGAGGCCGCGTTCAGCGGCGACGGCGCGACCCTCTTCCTCCGCGACGCGGCCGGCGTCCTGCGCGTCGACCCGGCCACGCGAACCGCCCGCGCCGCCCCTCTGCCGCCAGGCTGCGGCGGGGCGGGCGTGCGCGTCGTGCATCACGGCCGGCGCGCGGTGCTCCTCGCGGGCGGTGCGCTCCATGTGCTCGACGAGGGCGCGGAGGCGTTTCGTTCGGTCGCGTACGACCCGGCCGCGGGGACCCGTTGCGCCGCGGGGACCCCCGACGGGCGAGCGCTCGTCACGGCGACGGCGGACGGCGTGCTGCGCGTCCGCGACCGCGCGACCGGCGAGGTGACCGCGCTCGCGGAGGTCGACGGCGCGCCGGCCCACCTCGCCGTCTCGCCCGACGGCCGCGAGCTCCTCGTGGCGACGGAGCGCGGCGACCTCGCCCGCCTCGACCGCGCGACGGGGGCGCGCCTCGACCACGTCTTCGCCGCGTTCGGGCTGCACGCGGGGAGCTACGGCGGCTTCGCGGTGTCCCCGGACGGCCGCCGCGTCGCCCTCTGCGATCACGCGCGCGACCGGGTGCGCGCCGTCGAGGTCGACCTCGTCACCCGCGCGCCGAGGACGCTGCGGGGCGACGGCGCGGGCGCGCGCGGGTGGCCCTGGGGGGTCGCCTTCACCGCCGAGGGGCGCGCGCGGCTCGCGTTCGAGGAGGCGACGCCCCGCACGGACGTCCGCGCGCTCGCCTGCGTCGAGCTCGACGTCGAAGGCGCGGCGCGCTCGCTCCTCTGGCGCCAGCTCCCTCCGACACTGGAGGCGGGCAGGCCCTGGCGCGCGGCGCTCGCGCTCTCGCGCGACGGGCGGCTCCTCTGGGGCGTGCTGTCCGACGGGCGCGACGGCGTGGGCTTCGCGTTCCGTGTGGCCCTCGACGCGCCACGCGCCGACGACCCGCAGTGGCCCGTCGACGGCGCGGTTCGCTCATGCCGCGCGGGCACCGAACGCTTCGCCGTCTCGACCTGGAACGACGCGCTCTGGCTCTTCGACCTCCGCGGGGACGTCCGCCGCGTGGCGTGGCCCGGCGGCTGCGACCCGCTCGCCTTCGCCCCCGACGACGGCGCGCTCTGGGTGCGCGACGCCAGCGGCCTCGTCGTCGAGGTCTCCACCTCCGCCGCGCCGCGGGTGTAGCGTCGCGCGCATGGCCACGGGTGATTCCCCCTCGAAGGACTCGTTCGAACAGCGGTACATGCAGGGCGCGGGCGTCGAGCGGCGCCGCGAGCGGACGATCTGGAAGTGGCACTGGGCCGTCCTCGTGCCCGCCCTCTGGACCTTCGCGGGCATGGTGCTCACGCTGCTCGCGCGGCTCCCCGGTGCGTCGCTCCCGGTGGCGGGCTTCCTCGGGGTGCTCACCGCGTTCCTGGCGCTGGTGTGGGCGGCGCTCCTCGTGCTGCGCGTGGTGGTCACCGACCGCGAGGTGCACGTGCAGTACGGGCTGTGGGGGCCGAAGATCGCGCTCGCCGCGATCACCGACTGCAAGGTGGTCGACTACGACTGGGTCCGCTTCGGGGGCTGGGGCATCAAGCGCGACGCCGACGGAACGTGGGCCTACACCCTGATGGGCGAAGGGCGCCGCGTGGTCGAGATCACCTGGAAGGAGAACGGCGAGGTCAAGCGCGCGGTGGTGTCCTCGCGCACGCCCGACGAGCTCGCCGCGTCGATCAACGAGGCGCGGGGCGCGAAGGGCGCCGACGCCGCGAGCACGGGCGTGCGCGTCGAGGCTGCGGTGGGCGAAGCGGGCGAGGCGGCCGACCGCGCGAGCGAGGCGACCGGGGCGCGCGCCGCGAAGGGCTGACGACGCGCGCGGGCGCCCCGCGGGTCACATGTCGTTGAGGGGCATCATCATGTCCTCGGTGCCGTCGCCGGTGGCGTCGACGCCGAGCTGCATCGCGGTGCCGTCGCCGCCCCAGGTGCCGTAGTGGAGCAGGAGGTCGGCGCCGTTCTCCCCGGCCGAGCCGGTGTGCTGAAACACGCTGACGCCCTGCGCGTCGATGCGCTCCACCTCGAGGTCGAAGGAGTTCATCCCGCCGGCGACGCCGTCGAAGCCGAACTCCAGCACGCCCCGCGCGGGGTCGAGCTCCACGGTGATGCTCTCGCCCCCGGCGCCGCCGTGCGTGCGCACGGTGAAGCGCCAGTCGGCCCCCTCGAACTGCGCCCCCACCACCACGTCCGCGCTCTCCGACTGCGTGGTGACGTAGCGCATCGCGGCGCCGACGGGCGACACGGTGATCGTGTCGTTCTGCCCGGGGTCGAGCATGATGTGGCGCACCGCCAGGGAGTAGCCCTGGCCGGTGACGGTGAGGTCGGTGGGCGACGCGGCGCTCATCGACGTGCCGTCGACCGAGATGCGCAGCGGGAGCCCGGAGGGCACGCGGTAGACGGGCTCGTTCTCGACGAGCCACGGCTGCCCCGACGTGATCGGCGTGACGGTGGCGCCGGGCAGCGTGTTCATCATCGCGCCGCCGACGCTGCCGACGGTGCCCATCGGGGTCTGCACCTGGGTGTCGCCGGCGCCCGAGGTCTGCACCTCGCGCGGCTCCTCGGAGGAGGGCATCGCCGCGGGCATCGGCATGGCGGGGTCGGGCGCCTGGGGCGCCGCCGTCGGTGCGCGGTAGTCGCCGCAGAAGGCGCACACGTGCGTCGCGAGGCGCTGCGCGAGCGGGACGAGCATGAGCGTGCCGGTCTCCGCGGTGCCCTCGTAGAGGCTCGCGGCCTGGTCGGGGTTGGCGGCGGCCTGGTAGCTCCAGGTCTCGGCGCCCGTGTCCACCGCGATGGCGCGCTCCATGTTGGGGAAGTTGTTGTCGTAGATCACGATCTCCGCGCGGCCCCCTTCGCCGTCGCGGACGGACACCGGCGTGACGGCGTGGCCGCCCTTGAAGCCCGGCTTGAAGAACGCGATGGTGTACGCCTGGTTGGACCCGGGCATGAAAGACGCGCGCAGCGTGGAGACGATGCGCGAGGGGCTCATCGCCATGCGCGACCGGGACGTCGGGGCGACGGCCTGGAGCGCGAACCAGTACGCGATCTCGCGCTGCAGCGCCTCGTTGCCGTCGAGCGTGAGCGCGTTGACGGTCGCGGCCCCGAAGTCCATCGGGTCGCGCCGCCCGGCGTGGAACATCTGCGCCGCCACCGCCATCCCCTCGCAGTGCCCGCCGTTCATCGCGGCGTTGATCTGCGTCATCCACTGCTCGGCCTGCGGCGTCAGCGTGCACGTCGACCCCTCGAGCGTCGCGCACACCCGGTCGCCGAACATCCGCCGCACCTCCGCCGCGGTGAGGTTGGTGCGGCCCTGGTTCGTGTAGTTCTGAAACGAGAACCCGTGCGTCCCGATCTGGAAGCCGCCGCCCGAGCCGATGGCGGGAGGCGGCGCACCCCCGTCGGGCGTCGCCCCGCCCCCGCCCGGCGCCGCGTCGCCGCACCCGAGCATCAGCCCCGCCGCGGCGAGCGCGCCCCCGAGCGCGCGCGGCGCCCGGTTCGTCTTCGTGGGAGTACGCATCGCGCGCCTCACTCCGCCGGCATCTCGGGCGCCACGTAGGTGCCCATGGTGTTCATGCACCACGTCCGCACCTCGTCCGCGCTCGGGAAGCCGTCGGGCGAGCTCTGGTTCTCGGCGTAGACGTAGGTCACCTTGACGCGCCCCGAGGAGTTCTCATAGCGGCAGCCGCCGATGCGGTTGGCCGCCTCGCACAGGTCGCCCGCGGTGAACGTCCCGCCCCCGCAGTCGCCCATCGCCGCCGACGGCAGGTAGTTGAGCGTGTACTCCGTGCAGGTGCGCTGGTTGGGCCGGTCGGCCACCACGCTCGCCGGGATCACCGCGCAGGAGCCCGTGTTCCGCGGCACCATGGGGCCGTCGTAGGTGCCGCTCTGCGCCATGCACCACGCCTCCACCGCCGACGCCGGCAGCGCGGTGTTGCGGTTGGCGAGCGAGAAGCGCATCCGCCGCGTGGCGCTCTCCTGCGTCACCGTGCAGCTCGCGACGTAGGCCGTGTGGTTGGTGCGGCACGACTCGCCCATGGAGAAGGTCCCCATCGCGGCCGTGCAGTGCGCGCGGGCCGAGGCGTCGTCGTAGCCGTCGTCGTAGTCGACGCAGGCCGTCGAGCCCATCAGCGGCGACTGCGCGCTCTGGAGCTGGCAGCGCCCCACCGCGTCCATGCCCGCGCTCCCCACCACGGGGATGGGCTCGCTCGGCGCGGCGGGGGCCGCGTCGCGCGGCGGGGTGGCGCCGGCGTCGGCGGGGGCGTTCGCGGCGGAGTCGCCACAGGCGGCGTTCAGCGAGGCGGCGGTGAGGGCGAGGAAGACGGCGCGGATGTTCATGAGGTGCTCTCCAGCGCGGCGGGCTGCGCCGCGACGGAGGAGCCCGATTGCACCGCACGTACCCGACGGCCGCGCGCGGGTTTGTGGCGGCCGCGTCGCGGTGAAGGTCGCGTTCGTGGCGCGACCGCTACGGCAGCCGCGCAAGGGTATGGCGACGGCGCAACAGCGGACGACGGCGCGTCGCTGTGGGCGCACGGGCGAGCGCCCCGTGTTGGCGTTGCGGTCGGCGCCGCCGGCCCTGCCCCTACAATCCAGCGAGCAGCGCGCCGAACACCGCGGGGTCCCACACCGGGAGCGAGCTCGCCGCGAAGCCCTTCGGGTCGCGCGTCAGCACCCCGTCGAGCCGCTCGGCCCGAGCCGCCGCGAGCTGAACGTCATCCTCGAAATCGGCGCCGCCGAGCGCGAGCGCATCGCGCAGCACGGGCTCGCTCACTGCGGCGACTTGGAGTCATCATCCGGCGCGGGCCGATCGGTGCGCAGGAGACCCACGATCCGCGCGACCCCCGCGGCGGCGCGCGGTGCGGCGCTCGGGATGAGCACGATGATCTCCGCGCGCCCCGTGGGCACCTCCCCGGGGAGCCGCACGACCCGGTCGTCGCCGACCTCCACTTCGAATCGAACGGCGGATTGCATATCGATGATCCTACCGCAGTTCCGCGCGCCCGACGCCCTCCCAATCCCCTCGACGCCGCGCCGCTACGGGCAGCGCCCCGCGACGCGCCCGCAGCGGAGCGCGCGCACCGCGCGGTACACCGGGTACTCGCTGCCCGACGCGCTCACCCAGGCGAAGTCCTCCCACGCGGCGTCGCGCAGCATGAAGGGCATCACCGCGCGCACGTCGGGGTCCGCGAGCCACACGTCGCCGTACGCCTGCACCGTCCACGTCGCGACCTCGTCGCGGGTGTTCGTGCCGCCGCCGTCGCGCCGCACGCTCCAGCCCGTCTCGGTGACGAGCACCGGCAGCGCGCGCCCCGCGGCGGCGAGCTCGTCGCGGAAGTACCGCAGGCCCACCCCCGCGCTCGCGTACGGCGCGAAGAACCCGTACCCCCGCCCCGACGCCGGGTACGCGTGCGACGCCCACGCGTCGAGCGAACTCACCGCCGACGGAACCGCCGACCGCATCGCCGCGATGAAGTCGAGCGACGTGCTGCCGCCCTCCCACTCGCCCGGCCCCGCGTCCCGCGCGCCGACGCACTGGCACCACCGCACGCCGCCCGGCGCGAGCCCGCCGTTGGCCACCCGCACCCGCGCGTCGCCGATCGCGTGGAGCGCCGCGGCCACGTCGCGCAGCAGCGCCCCGTACTCCGCCGCGATGCGCGCGAGCGTGATCCGGTTGTCGCCAAAAGCCCCCGGGTCGCACTGCCACTCGTAGCAGAGGTTGGGCTCGTTGTGCGCCTCCACGTAGAGCGGCCACCCCGCGCGCAGCGGCAGCCCCCGCACGACCGCCGCGTACGCCGCCGCGAGCCGCGTGAAGCGCATCCCCGCGCCGTCGTCGCTCTGGTTGCGCACGCGGCGGTCGCCCCAGTCGGGCGAGAAGCGGATCACCGGGACGAGGTCGCGCGCGTACGCCTCGCGCACCGCCGCCGCCCACTCCGCAGTGGGCCCGGTCATCCCCGGGCGGACGCCGGCGAAGATGAGCTTCACGTGCCCGCCGGGGCCCGCGAGGTTGGCCGCCCGCTCGAAGTCGTCGGCGCTCCCGGGGCCCACCAGCCCGATGCCGAAGCGGTTGGCCGGCGGCGCGCTCGACGACGCGTCGGGCGTCACCGTCCCATCGATGCCGGCATCGCGAACCCCGCCTCGCGCGACGACGTCGCGGACGCAGGTGGCGACCTCGCGCGTCCCCATGTCGGCGGTGAAGCGGAAGTAGTACGCGCCCGCGACGTGGCCCGTCACTCGCCAGCGCCAGGTGTAGGGCGACGACCCGGTGACCCCCACCCACGTCGCGACCGGCGCGCCGGGCCCGACCACCTGCATCCCGACGTACACGTAGCCTGGCGCGTCGGTGACGGCGACCTCGAAGGCCGCATCATCGCCCGGCGCGCTCGGGTTGAACGTGAAGCGCCCGTCGCAGCGCGGCGCCGTCGCGTCCATCGAAACGGGCCGGTCGGCGGCGACGTCCGCGGTCACCACACGGTCGGGCGCGACATCCATCGCGGCGCGGTCGGGCACCGCGGCCTCCTCCATCGCGTCCGGCGCGGCGTCGGGGGAGGGGAGGGCGTCGTCCGCGACGTCCTTCTCCACCGCGGGCGGCGCGGGGGCGGAGCAGGCGGCGAGCAGCACCACACCGGCGGCCAGGAGCGCGCGGACCATACGTCCCGCGAGGCTACACCCGCCCGCCTTTCGCGTTTGTTAACAATGCGTTGACCGCGCCGAACGCTGGCCCCGGGCACAACCGACCCCAGCGATGACCCGACGGCTTCCCCCCCTCCTCGCGGCCCTGGCCGTGCTCGCATTTCCTCTGGCCGCGCGGGCCGACGACGCGCCCCACGTCGACACCGGCGACACCGCGTGGCTGCTGGTGTCGTCGGCCTTCGTGCTCTTCATGACGCCGGGCCTCGCGCTCTTCTACGGGGGCATGGTGCGGCGGCGCAACGTGCTGTCGACCTTCATGTTCGTGCACTTCGCGCTCGCGCTCATCTCGGTGCAGTGGGTGCTCGTCGGCTACTCGCTCGCCTTCGGGCGGAGCCACGGCGGCTTCATCGGCGGCTTCGAACACGCGCTGCTCGCGGGCGTCGGCACGGGCGCGCGCAAGACGGTGCCGCACCTGGCCTTCATGGCCTTTCAGATGAAGTTCGCCATCATCACGCCGGCGCTCATCGCGGGGGCCTTCGTCGAGCGGATGAAGTTCTCCGCCTACGTGCTCTTCGCGCTACTCTGGACGACGCTCGTCTACGACCCCGTCGCCCACTGGACGTGGGCCGAGGGCGGCTGGCTCTACCGCCTCGGCGTGCTCGACTTCGCCGGCGGCGCGGTGGTCCACCTCACCGCGGGCCTCGGCGCGCTCGTCTGCGCCCTGGTCGTCGGCAAGCGCCACAACTACCCGCGCGAGAAGCACGCGCCCCACAACCTCACCATGACGGTGACGGGCGCCGGGCTCCTGTGGTTCGGGTGGTTCGGCTTCAACGCCGGGAGCGCGCTCGGGGCCAACGGCCTCGCCGCCCTCGCGCTCGTCACCACGCACGTCTCCGCCGCGGCCGCCGCGCTCTCGTGGGTGTGCGTCGAGTGGTGGCACCGCAAGCGCCCCACCATGCTCGGCTTCGTCTCGGGCCTCGTCGCCGGCCTCGTCGCCATCACCCCCGCGGCGGGCTACGTCTCCGTCGGCGCCTCGCTCGTCATCGGCGCGCTCTCGGGCGCCGCGTGCTACGGCGCGGTGCTGCTCAAGGAGCGCTGGCACTACGACGACTCGCTCGACGCCTTCGGCGTGCACGGCGTCGGCGGCATCCTCGGGGCGCTCCTCACCGGCGTGTTCGCGCAGAAGGCGCTCAACCCCGACGGGGCCGACGGGCTCCTCGCGGGCAACCCGGTGCAGCTTGCGAAGCAGCTCGCGGGCGTCGGGGCGGCGGGCGCGTACAGCGTCGTGCTGACGTACGGGCTGCTGAAGCTGGTCGACCGGCTGGTGGGGTTGCGCGTGACGAAGGACGAGGAGCTGGAGGGCCTCGACGAGTCCCAGCACGGGGAGTCGGGCTACGTGATGTGAACGGCGGTCGTCAGCGCGCCGGGCGCACCGAACCGGCCCGCGTGTCTCGCGCGAGCAGGTCCACGTCGAAGCGCTCGGCCACCTCGCGCAACACGGCCTCCACGCGGTCGAGATCCGCGGCGAGGACGGCCCCTGCGGGCGAGGGCGCCACCCGCCCGGCGGCGGTCGGGTAGCGGTACGACGTCGCGTAGGCCGAGAGATGCTCGATGCTCCGCAGCGAGGCCTTCAAGGGGTTCGCGTCGGGGATGAGGTCCACCATCTGATCGAGCTGGTGCTTGATCCCGCCGTGGACCCCCTCGGTCGTCAACACCGCGCGGAGGATCTTCTCCGCGGCCTGTTCGCACAGGTACACCGCGTTGCGGTTCGCGTTCGCGTGGAGCAGCCGGGCGCCTTCGAGGTCCTCCCGCGCGACCCGCAGGAGGTTCGCCACCAGGAGCTCAGCGCTCATCGACGCGCACCCCGGCGTGCCAGGCTTCGAAGGCCAACGTGTTGGGGGTCTCGCGGTCCTCGTCGAAGTCGCTTCGCCTGCACACGAGCAGCTCCGTCGGGAGGGCGGAGGCGCGCCGGAGGCGCCAGACGGAGACCGGGTCAACAACCTCTTCGCTCACCCCGTCCGGGACCACGACCAGCAGGTCCCAATCGCTGTCGAGCGTAGCCGTCCCCCGGGCGCGGCTGCCGAAGAGCCACACCTCTTCGGCGCCGAGCGCCTCGCGCAGGCGCGCGACGAGGGGACGCAGCGCGCTCCGCGGGTCTACGACGGGCTCGATGTCCGGCACTCTCCGAAGGTAGCGCAACGCAGCCGCGTCGTGGCGGGCGAACGCCACAAACCCAGCACGGGGAGTCGGGCTACGTGATGTGAGCGGCGGCCGTTACGCCGCGACGGCGGCGGCGGCGACGTCGTTGTCGGGCGTGTGCGGGAGGTCGTGCCGGTGGGCCGGCGCCGCGACGACGGTGGGCTTCGTCGCGACGAGGCAGCACCTCTTGTGCTTGCGGTCAGAGCCGCAGGGGCAGGGCGCGTTGCGGCCCACCTTCGGCCCGGCGCGGCGGTGGGGCTCGGCGCGGGCGGTGTGGTCGACGAGGTCGGCGACGCAGCGCTGCGTGTCCGCGGGCTTCCACACGTGGCGGAAATCGCGGAGCTCGGCCCGCGGGAAGAAGAAGTCCTCCGGCGCGAAGCGGGCGATCGACGGCGCGAGCTCGCAGAGGATCGACTCGACGCCCGGGGTGTTCCACCAGCCGAGCATGGCGCGGGCGGCGATGGGGCGGGCGACGTCGACGGGGACGTCGAGGGCGCTCTTCCAGCCGCGGCGGGCGGCGGCCTCTTCGAAGCGGGCGAGGGTGAGCTCGGCGCCGAAGTGGGTGGCGCGGATGTCGAGGTCGTCGGGGCGCGCGAGGGAGGCGAGGAGGGTCGCGATGAAGCGGGCGCCGCCGCTGCGGACCCCGGCGCCGTCGTTGGCGGGGAGGAGCGTGCGGAGCGCGGCGTCGACCGCGGGGGCGCGCTCGGGGCACACCGAGGCGATCGCCGCGAGCTCGAGGGCGGCGTGGCGCGCGCGCATCGCGCCCGCGGGGGCGTCGAGGAGGTTCGCGCAGTCGGGGAGGTAGCGCGCGTCGAAGCGGGCGGTGTGCCACGCGCCGACCGCGCCGAGGGGGAAGGAGCAGAAGATCTGCAGCATGCCGCCGAGGGTGTCGGGGCGGCCGCCGAGGTGGATCCGCGGCAGCGTGTCGATGAACTCCTCGGGGTCGCCGACGCCCATCAGCACGTAGAGGGTGTGGAGGAGCCAGAGGTCGTTCCACCACATCTTCATGAGGGCGCGGTCGACGCCGCGCGGGTGCTTCACCTTGCGGATGTGCGGGAAGATGTCGACCATCGAGCCCACCACCTCGCCGACGAGCGCGCCGTACACCGGGTACAGCATCGGCTGCAGCGGCGCGAGGTCGAGGAACTCCTCCCGCGACAGGTTGGGCCCCGCCGAGATGATCCGCCGGAGCATCCGCCGCGTGAGGGAGTTGGTGTCCTCGACGGCGGGGTTGGCGCGCGTGTCGCGGCGGAGCGCGCCGTGGCGCTCGGCCAGCGCGTCGAGCTGCCAGCGCCGCACGATCGGGAGGTCGTGGCGCATCCCCCGCGCGAGGCAGGTGATGAAGCGCCCCTCCCGCGACACGAGCAGGAACGGGCCCTCGAAGCGGTCGTCGAGGCAGATGGCCACCCGCGACGCGTCCTCGGGGAGCGCCGAGCGCGCGAGGATGTACTTCACGAGCGACGGGTCGTTGTAGAGCCGCAGCGCGAGCTCGGTCTGCTGGTACGAGACGCGGTCGAGCCGGGTGAGAAAGTGGTGCGCGTGTCCCATGGGCGTTCTCTCCTTCGTGCCGCCGCGGGGCGGTCAGCACGAGGCGAGCGTAGAGGGTGCGCGGGGCGCTACGGGAGGCCGTTGCGGGCCGGAAATGGAGGGTGTCCGGCGCTCGAACAGCGCGCTACGGCGTCGCGAACGGGAGGCGGCAGGTGTACGCCTCGCCCGCGCGGTTGCTCGCGGTGAGCACGCGGTAGTAGCCCGAGGCGGGGCAGCGGAACGTCACCGACGAGCAGTCGTTGCCGCAGGAGTTGTCGTTCGCCCCGAGGGCCTCCGCCGCGGTGCAGTAGGGCAGCATCGGCGTGCAGCCCGACGCGCCCGAGGGGCAGGGCCGCGCCGACGGGCACACGCGGAGGATCGGGTCGCCTTCGCAGCGCGCGTCGCCGCCGCCGGGGCACATCGGGTTGCAGCCGACGGTCACCATCTCGCCGGGCGTACAGGTGCGCGGGTCGGGCTCGGTGGAGAAGCCGCACTCGCGCGCGAGGCCCGACTGCGAGGCGTTGCAGGCGTCGAGCGGCGTGGCGGGCGGCGGGTTGCCCGTCGCCTCGGGGATGTCGATCTCGAGCTCGTTGACGTTGTCGTCGTAGCTCGACTCGCGCAGCACGCGGTCGGCGTTGATCGACGCGTGGATGCGGTAGCGCCCCGCGGGCACGCCGGTGATGTCGATGTACTGGCACTCCAGGTGCTGCCCGTAGGCGTCGAGCCAGCCGGCGTGGAGGCCCTGGTTGGTGCAGACGTACGCCTCGCTGCGGTCGAGCGTGGCGTTGACGCGCTCGCCGGTCGCCGGGTCGATCGGGGCGTTGGGGTCCTGGTTGGTGTCCTCGATGCAGAACGACTGCTTGTGCCCGCGCGCCACCTCGCGGCCGCTCATGTCGAGCAGGCGGTAGTCGGCGTAGCCGCGCAGGTGGTAGTGCCGGTGGCAGGGGCTGTACTCGAACTGCGCGAGCGGCCGGTCGCCCATGTTGGGCGGGCCGAGGTAGAGGTCGGCGTTGCCGCGGTTGGGCGTCGCGAGCGTGAAGCGCAGGAGGCGCCGGCCGCCGGGCAGCGTGCAGCCCTCCTGCACCTCGCACGAGCCCGCGGAGAAGGTGCGGTTCTCGATGCGGGGCGCGCGGAAGCCGTAGCCGGTGCGGATGTCCGCGGGGATCTCCGAGAGCCACGGCTCGCGCCCCGAGATGACCAGCGGGACGAGGTTGGGCATCGGCTCGGCGGGCGCCGCGTCGGGGGCGACGTCCGGGGCGACGTCGGGCGACGCGTCGAGCGCGGCGTCAGCGCGCGCGTCGGCGGCCGCGTCCGTCGCGGGCGGGTTGAGGGGGGCCTCCGTTCCGCAGGCGACGGCGCCGAGCGCGGAGACGAAGAGCAGCGAGCACGGGAGGAAGCGCATGGCGGGGGGTGTTCCTCGGGGCGTTGGGGTGGAAGGGGCGTGACCGAAAAGGGTGTGTAGAGCCGCGCGCGCGCACCGCAATGGGCGCGATTCGGGCGAGCGTGGGACGTTCCATGCTTCGTCGAGGGCGCGCGCAAACGCGGGTGCGCGAGGTGCTCGGCTACGATGCCGCGCGCGGCGGAGTCGGTGCAGCGGGAGGGGGGATGGGACGCGTGCGCGCTACGGGACGAGCGCGACCTTGCCGCGCACGGCGCGGGCCTCGAGGCGGCGCAGCGCGTCGGCGGCGCGCTCGAAGGGGAACGTCGCGTCGAGGTGCGGCGCGAGGCGGCCGGCGGCGACGTGCTCGAAGAGGGCCGCGCAGTGGGCCCGGTTGCGCTCGGGCTCGCGCATCGCGAACGAGCCCCAGAAGACGCCGACGATCTGGCAGCCCTTGAGCAGCGCGAGGTTGAGCGGAACGCGCGGGATCTCCCCCGACGCGAAGCCCACCACCAGGTACCGGCCCTCCCACGCGATCGCGCGCAGCGCGGGCTCGGCGTAGGGGCCGCCGACCGCGTCGTACACCACGTCGGCGCCGTCGCCGTGGGTGAGCTCCTTCAGCCGGTCCTTGAAGTCCGCCGTGCCGTAGAGCGCGACGTCGTCGGCCCCCATCGCGCGGCAGAACTCGAGCTTCTCCGGCGAGCCCGCGGCGGCGATCACCCGCGCGCCGAGGAGCTTGCCGAGCTGCACCGCCGCCACCCCGACCCCGCCCGCCGCGCCGAGCACCAGGAGCCGCTCGCCGGGCAGGAGGGCCGCCCGGTCGACGAGCGCGTGGTACGTGGTCGCGTACGTGAGCAGGGTGATCGCGCCCGTCTCGAACGACACCGCGTCGGGCAGCGGGACCACCGCGAGCTCCGGGGCCACCACGCGCTCGGCGAAGGCGCCGTGGAGCATCGTGGCGGCGACCCGGTCGCCGACGGACACCGAGGTGACGCCCGCGCCAACAGCGGCGACGACGCCCGCGAGCTCACCGCCCGGGACGAAGGGCGGCGGCGGTTTGAACTGGTATTTCCCGTAGGAGAGGAGGACTTCGGGGAAGTTGACCCCCGCGGCCTTCACGTCGACCGCGACCTCGCCGGGCCCGGGCTCCGGCGCGGGCACCTCGTCGACGCGGAGGCCGCCGGGCCCCGTGAGCTCGTGGACGCGGACGGCGCGCACGGCGTCAGCGCTGCGGGACGGTGAGCGTCATGCGGTAGGCGGTCGGCGTGAAGACGTTGTCGGTCTCGCCGTCGGCGACGCGGTTGGCGTCGTGGCCGCGCTCCCAGGGGAGGTCGATCTTCATCGCGGTGAGGATCTGGAGGTAGTTGCGGAACTGCCCGTCGAGGAAGGCCACCGCGAAGCGCGCGCTCGACTCGCCCGAGCCCTCGAGGAAGACGGGCAGGCCGTTGGTGACGGTGTCGAGGTTGCGCGTGCCGCCCGGGTGCATGTCGAAGAAGCGGTTGTAGTAGTTGAACGACACGCAGGAGTTGACCATCAGCACCTGGTAGCGGTCGGGGAAGTTCGACGCCGAGTAGTTGCGCGCGTCGAGGGGGCCGCTGCCGAGGTGCGAGTGCCCGGTGTACTGGAAGACGTCGGCCTCCTGGAAGGCGCGCTGGTAGCGCTGCACCGCGCCCGAGCCGAAGCTCTCCTCGTTGCCGTAGAAGACGTTGACGGCGAGCACGACGCTCTGCGAGCGCCCGTTGATGCTCACCGTGGCGGGCGTCGAGAGGGTGATGAGCTTGTCGCGCCACTGGCGGATCACCTCCAGGCGGAAGGCGTCGCGCATGGCGGAGGGCACCTGCGAGGGGATGCCGGTGCGGTCGACGACCCAGTTGGCGGCGTCGGCCGGGGTGTACGTGATCGTCTGGCCGGCGAAGGTGATGCGCGAGAGGTCGGCGGTGGGCGCCGACGAGGTGACGCGGAGCTCGGGGCGCGCGCGGAGGACGGTGCGGACGTAGGTGAAGAAGTTCTTCGCGCCGTAGTCGTTGGCGTCGTCGTGCTTGTCCTCGCCGAAGTACGAGTGGATCGAGAGCTTGTTGTCGTCGAAGAGCCGGTGGTAGTCGGGCGACTTGTTCTCCGTCCGCCGGATGGTCGTGAAGCGCAGCGTGAGCGGGAGGAACCACCGCGCCGCCTCGTCGACCGTGACCTCGCGGTCGGGGTTGGCGAGCGCGCGGCGCTGCGTCTCGATCCGATCCTTCTCGCCCGTGATCAGCGTCTGGCAGGAGGTGAGGTGGGGCTCGAAGTTGTACCAGATGCCCGACGAGCCCCAGTCCTGGTGCTCACTCTGGCACTGCTGCACGATGTCGTTGGCGTGGCTGCCCGGCTCGTTGAAGAGGATCGTCGTCGGGAACGCGCGCATCGACGCGCGGCTGTTCACCACCGTGGCCGTGTCGGAGTAGGTGAAGCGCACCCGGTCGAGCTGGCGCACCGTCGTGCCCGGCTGCGTCGGGTTGATCACGTTGACGGTGTCGCGGCGGAAGGTGGTCGCGTCGATCGAGCGGTAGGCGTCGGAGGTGTCGAGGCGCCGGCCGAGCCCGATGTCGTGCGCCTTGAGCGCGCCGAAGAGCGGGCGAATCTGCGCGACGGCGGCGCGCTGCACCTCGTCGTTGGTGGCCCCCACGCGCACGTAGACGTAGCTCTCGACCGTCACCTTGCGCGCCACGGCGTTGGCGCCGGTGATCGCGTCGGGGTCGGTGGCGTCGAGGTCGCCCGAGTCGCCCGTGTCCGTCGCGCAGGAGGCCATCCCCAGCGCGAGCGCGCCCGTGAGAACCGTCAGACCGAACCGCGAGACCGACGTGCGACGCTTCATAAAACCCGCTCCTGCGGCCCCCCGGAGGTGCCCCAGGCAGCGGGGCGGAGGGGTGCCGTGGCCCGAGCGTCTACCTCAGCCGTAGATGTAGGTCAATCCCCTCCCTGGGCGTACCCGCCGCGGCGGTGGTACCGCGCGACGTTTCTGCGGTGGCGCCCGTGACGATTTTGTTACCGTCGCGGGTCCTCGGGCGTGGCTGAGAGCCGTCGGACACGCCCCCGTGGAAGGAGCGACGGAGCGATGTCTCGTATCGTGCGTGGCGGACTGATCCAGTGCGCCAATCCGGTGAACGACGAAGCGGTGTCGGTGGCCGACATCCAGAAGGCGGCGCTCGACGCGCACCTGCCGCTCATCGAGGAGGCTGGGGCGAAGGGCGTGCAGATCCTCTGCCTGCAGGAGATCTTCAACGGGCCGTACTTCTGCCCGTCGCAGGCGATCCGCTGGTACGACGCGGCGGAGCCGGTGCCGGGGCCGATGACCGAGACCATGCAGGCCCTCGCGAAGAAGCACTCGATGGCGATCGTGGTGCCCGTCTACGAGCGCGAGGCCGCGGGCGTCTACTACAACACCGCCGCGGTGATCGACGCGGACGGGCGCTACCTCGGGAAGTACCGGAAGACCCACATCCCGCAGGCCAACCCGGGCTTCTGGGAGAAGTTCTACTTCCGCCCGGGCAACCTCGGGTACCCGGTGTTCCGCACGCAGTACGCGATCGTCGGGGTGTACATCTGCTACGACCGGCACTTCCCCGAGGGGGCGCGCGCGCTAGGGCTCAACGGCGCGGAGATCGTGTTCAACCCGTCGGCCACCGTCGCGGGCCTCTCCGAGTACCTCTGGAAGCTCGAGCAGCCCGCCCACGCCGTGGCCAACGGGTACTTCGTCGGCGCGATCAACCGCGTCGGCACCGAAGGCCCGTGGAACATCGGCGAGTTCTACGGCCAGAGCTACTTCTGCAACCCGCGCGGGCAGTTCCTCGCCACGGGGTCGCGCGACCAGAGCGAGCTCGTCGTCGCCGACCTCGACATGGCCCAGATCGAGGAGGTGCGCCGCGTCTGGCAGTTCTACCGCGACCGCCGCCCCGAGACCTACGGCGACCTCGTACAGGACCGGTGATCACCATGGCACGCACGCTCATCAAGGACGGGACCGTCGTCACGGCCGTCGACACCTTCCGCTCGGACGTCTGGATCGAGAACGGCGTCATCACCGCGCTCGCCCACCCCTCGCAGCGCGCCGCCTTCGGCGAGCCCGACGTCACCATCGACGCCGCGGGCAAGTTCGTGCTGCCCGGCGGCATCGACGCCCACACCCACCTCGACATGCCCTTCGGCGGCACCACCTCGTCCGACGACTTCGAGACGGGCACCGTCGCCGCGGCCCACGGCGGCACCACCACCATCGTCGACTTCGCCATCCAGGCGAAGGGGACCGCGCTCCGCACCGGCCTCGACGCCTGGCACAAGAAGTCCGAGGGCAAGGCCGCCATCGACTACGGCTTCCACATGATCACCACGGACGTCAACGACGACACCGTGGTCGAGATGGGCCAGCTCGTGAAGGAGGGCATCACCTCCTTCAAGCTCTTCATGGCCTACCCCGGCGTGCTCTACGTCGACGACGGGCAGATCTTCCGCGCGATGCAGCGCGCCCGCGACCTCGGCGCCCTCATCTGCATGCACGCGGAGAACGGCATCGCCCTCGACGTCCTCATCGCGCAGGCCCTCGCCCGCGGCGAGACGGCGCCGAAGTACCACTCGCTCACGCGCCCGCAGATCGCCGAGGCCGAGGGGACCCACCGCGCGCTCTGCCTCGCGGAGATGGCCGGCTGTCCGGTGTACATCGTCCACCTCTCGGCGCCGCGCGCGCTCGACCAGGTGCTCGCCGCCCGCGACCGCGGCCTCCCGGCCTTCGCCGAGACCTGCCCGCAGTACCTCTTCTGCTCCTTCGACGACCTCGCCCGCGACGACTTCGAAGGCGCCAAGTACGTCTGCACGCCCCCGCTGCGCCCCAAGGAGATGCAGGCAGACCTCTGGCGCGGCCTCAAGACCAACGACCTCCAGGTGGTGAGCACCGACCACTGCCCCTTCTGCTTCAAGGGCCAGAAGGACCTCGGCCGCGAGTCGTTCGCGAAGATCCCCAACGGGATGCCGGGCATCGAGACGCGGCTCTACCTCCTGTGGGACGGCGGCGTCCGCACCGGGCGCATCTCGCTCAACCGCTTCGTCGAGATCACCTCCACCGCGCCGGCGAAGATCTTCGGGCTCTACCCCCACAAGGGCACCGTGGCCGTCGGCGCCGACGCTGACCTGCTCGTGTGGGACGGTGACAAGGAGCACACGCTCGACCACGCCAACATGCACATGCGCGTCGACTACTCGCCCTACGAGGGCAAGACCGTCCGCGGCGCCCCGACGCACGTCCTCTCGCGCGGCAAGGTCGTCGTCGAGAACAACCGCTTCGTCGGCCGCGCGGGCGACGGGCGCTTTGTCAAGCGCTCCACGTTCTCGCTCACCTGAGAGGCGCCGCACCCGATGACCTACGCCGCCCCCACCGAGCGACTGGAGTCCCGGCTCCCCGACGGCAAGCCCCCGTACAGCGACGCGGAGGCCCGCGCCGAGGCCGAGCGCTGCCTCTACTGCCACGACGCGCCCTGCGTGAAGGCCTGCCCCACCTCCATCGACATCCCGCGCTTCATCCAGCAGATCGCCACCGGCGACGGCCTCGGCGCGGCCCGCACGATCATGAGCTCGAACATCCTCGGGTACTCGTGCGCGCGCGTGTGCCCGGTGGAGGTGCTCTGCGTCGGCGACTGCGTCTACAACCCCTGGCACAAGCCGCCGATCCAGATCGGCAAGCTCCAGCGCTGGGCCACCGAGGGGGCGCTCGCCGTCGAGGCCCTCGGGGGACGTCGCGTCTTCACCCCTCGCACCGCGGAGAAGCGCCGCCGCGTCGCCCTCATCGGCGCCGGGCCCGCGTCGCTCGCCTGCGCCGCGTACCTCGCGCTCGAGGGCCACGAGGCGGTGGTCTTCGAGCGCGGCGCCCTCCCCGGCGGCCTCAACACGACCGGCGTGGCGCCCTACAAGCTCCACACCGAGGACAGCCTCCGCGAGGTGGACTACGTCCGCTCGCTCGGCGTGGAGATCCGCACGGGCGTCGAGGTGGGCCGCGACGTGAGCCCCGAGTCCCTCGCGAGCGACTGGGACGCGGTCTTCCTCGGCCTCGGCCTCGGCGACGACACGCGGACCGGCGTGGCGGGCGAGGACGGCCCCGGCGTGGTCGGCGCGACGGCCTTCATCGCGCGCCTGAAGAACGAGCCCGGCTTCGGCGTCGACGGCGTGCGTCGCGCGCTGGTGGTGGGCGGCGGCAACACGGCCATCGACGTGGCGCGCGAGCTGGCGAAGCTCGGCGTCCCCGACGTGGCGATGGTGTACCGACGCACCGCCGCGGACATGTCGGGCTACGCGCACGAGATGGCGGCGGCCCGGCAGGAGGGCGTGCGGCTCGTCGAGCGCGCGCAGCCGGCCGCGGTGGTGCGGGGCGCGGACGGCGGGCTCACGGGCCTGCGGGTGGCGACGCCCGAGGGCGAGCGCGAGCTGGCGGCCGACCTGGTGGTGCTGGCGATCGGTCAGTCGAAGCTGCGGTCGCTGGCGTCGTCCTTCCCCGGGGTCGAGCTCGACAAGCGCGGCTGCGTGGTGGTCGACCCGCGCACGAAGCGGACGGGGCACGCGAAGGTGTACGCCGGCGGCGACTGCGTCAACGGCGGCAAGGAAGTGGTCAACGCCGTCGCCGACGGGCGCGACGCGGCGCGGGCGATGACGGCCGGCTGGGCCGAGGTGTAGCGATGGCAGACCTCTCGATCGACATGTGCGGCATCAAGAGCCCCAACCCCTTCTGGCTCGCCTCCGCGCCGCCGGCCAACACCGGCGAGCAGGTGATGCGGGCCTTCGACGCGGGCTGGGGCGGCGCCGTGTGGAAGACGCTCGGCAACCCGATCGTCAACGTCTCGTCGCGCTTCGGCGCGGTGGACTACAGCGGCCACAAGATGATGGGGCTCAACAACATCGAGCTCATCACCGACCGGCCCCTGGAGGTGAACCTCCGCGAGATCGCCGAGGTGAAGCGGCGCTACCCGAAGCACGCGGTGATCGTGTCGCTGATGGTGGAGTCGAAGCAGGAGTGGCGCGACATCATCCGCCGCTCGGAGGACACCGGCTGCGACGGGCTCGAGCTCAACTTCGGCTGCCCCCACGGCATGTGCGAGCGCGGCATGGGGAGCGCCGTCGGCCAGGAGCCCAAGGTGCTCCAGGAGATCACGGCCTGGGCGAAGGAGTTCGCCAAGACGCCCGTGCTGATCAAGCTGACGCCCAACGTCGGCGACATCGTCGAGCCGGGCGTCGCGGCGGTGCGGGGCGGGGCCGACGGGCTCTCGCTCATCAACACGATCAAGAGCATCGTGGGCGTCGACCTCGACCGGATGGTGCCGCTCCCGCGCGTCGGCGGGGCGAGCACCAACGGCGGGTACTGCGGCCCGGCGGTGAAGCCGATCGCGCTCCACATGCTGGCGGCCCTCGCGCGCGAGCCCGAGATCCGCGTGCCGATCAGCGGCATCGGCGGCGTGTCCAACTGGCGTGACGCGGCGGAGTTCATCGCGCTCGGCGCGACGAGCGTGCAGGTGTGCACCGCCGTCATGCACCACGGGTACAAGATCGTCGAGGACATGATCGCGGGCCTCTCCAACTTCCTCGACGAGCGCGCGATCACCCTCGCGCAGCTCCGCGGGATGGCGGTGCCCGGCTACCGCGAGTGGGGCGAGCTCGACCTCAACTACAAGATCATCGCGAAGATCGACCCGGACAAGTGCATCGGCTGCCAGAAGTGCGTGGCGGCCTGCCAGGACGGGGCGCACCAGTGCATCTTCGCGGGCCCCGACGACAGGCAGCGCCCGCCGCACGCGCACCACCCGGGCCTGGCGCTCGCGCCGAAGCCGCTGCCCATCGGCAAGCTCGCGGGTGATCGCGTGCCGTGGGTCGACGAGCCCGAGTGCGTCGGCTGCAACCTCTGCGCGCTGGTGTGCCCCGTCGAGGGCTGCATCACGATGGTGGAGGCGCCCCACCCCGCCGGCGTCGAGACGTGGAACGACCGCGTCGCCGCCGGCCGCGACAAGGTCCCCGGCGGCCTCTACGACTGAGCCCCGCGCGGGCCTCCGAACCTCCCCTTCCCGCGCCCCCTAGACCGTCACAATTCGCTTGTGTTTGAGCGTCGTCCCGTGACGGGACACACGTTGCCGGTTTCACCCGCGACGCCCTTGCCCGCGCACACGGGTCGGGTCCACAAGGGGGGTGCGCGCTGTCGTTGCGGCGCGCGAACGGTTCGACACCCGGGCGACGGCCCGCGGCGCGGCGCACTCCTGCGCCCGCGGCGCGGCGGCGGCGCCCCATTGCCCACGGAGAAACACATGGAGCTCGCGACCTTCTCTCACGATCAGAGCGCCGGCTGGGCGCAGCGCCTCCGCGCCGACCTCGACTCCCCCTCCACGCTCGTCCTCGCCTTCGGCGCCACCGAGCTCGTCGACCGCCCCGCGGCGCTCGACGACCTGCGCGCCGCCTACCCCCGCTCGGTGCTCGTCGGCTGCTCGACCGCGGGGGAGATCCACGGCGCGCAGGTGCTCGACAACTCGCTCGCCGTCGCCGTCGCCCGCTTCGAGCACACCCGCCTCGCGTACGCCCACGCCGTGGTCGAGGGGCCCGACGGCTCCCGCGCCGCCGGCGAGGCGATCGCGCGCTCGCTCGCGGCCCCCGATTTGCGCTCGGTGCTCGTGTTGTCCGACGGCCTCCACGTCAACGGGACGGCGCTGGTCGAGGGCCTCAACGCGGCGCTACCCGCGGGCGTCGTGGTCACCGGCGGCCTCGCGGGCGACGGCGACCGCTTCCAGCGCACCTGGGCGATCGACCGCGGCGTCGCGCGCGCCAACGTCGTCACCGCGGTGGGCTTCTACGGCGACCACGTGCGGGTCGGCCACGGCTCCAAGGGGGGCTGGGACATCTTCGGGCCCGAGCGCCTCGTGACGCGCTCGGCGGGCAACGTGCTCTACGAGCTCGACGGGCGCCCCGCGCTCGAGCTCTACAAGAGCTACCTCGGCGAGCGCGCCGCGGGGCTCCCGGCCACCGGGCTCCTCTTCCCGCTGTCGCTCCGCAGCGGCGAGGCGGGCGACGAGCGGCGCCTCGTCCGCACGATCCTCGCGGTCGACGAGGCGGCCCAGTCGCTCACCTTCGCGGGCGACGTCCCCACCGGCTGGCGCGTCCAGCTCATGCGCGCCAACTTCGACCGCCTCGTCGAGGGCGCGGGGAGCGCCGCGGCCACGGCCGCGCTGAAGGGCGGCGAGGGCCCGGTGCTCTCGGTGGCGATCTCGTGCGTCGGCCGGCGCCTGGTGCTCGGCGAGCGCACCGAGGAGGAGACCGAGGCCACGCTGGAGGCGCTGCCCGCCGGCGCGCGCCAGGTGGGCTTCTACTCGTACGGCGAGCTCTCGCCCTTCGCCGCGGGCCGCTGCGACCTGCACAACCAGACGATGACCCTCACCACGCTCTGGGAGAGCTGAGGCCCCGCCGTGCAGCTCCACCCCCTGCTCCGACGTCAGATCCGCAAGGCGGGCGTCCCCGACGAGGGCGGCGCGCCCGACCCGGCGCAGTGGGCGGCGCTGGTCGAGCGCATCCACCGCTCGTACGTCGAGAACGACCAGTGCCGCGAGACGCTCGAGCGCTCGCTCGAGCTGTCCTCGACGGAGATGCGGCAGCTCAACGACGACCTCCGGCGCGCCGGCGAGGCGCAGGTGACGGCCGAGCGCGACAAGCTCCGCGCCGTCATCAGCGCCATCGGCGACGGCGTCTGCACCCTCGGCCTCGACGCGCGCGCCACCGGGCTCAACCCCGCGGGCGAGCGCCTCCTCGGCCTCCCGCTCGCGGAGCTCGACGGCGCCGACGCCCTGCGGCACTTCGAGCTCCACGACGCCGACCGCAACCGCCTCGCGGCCGCCGACCTCGCCGCGCTCGTGGCCGCCGGGGCCGCGCTGCGCGACGAGGACGCGGCGCTCCTCTCGGCCGACGGCGAGCGCGTCCCGGTGGCCTGCGTGCTCAGCCCCGTGGTCGAGCGCGGCGCCCTCGCGGGGGCGGTGTTCGTCTTCCGCGACATCGGCGACCGGAAGCGGTCGGAGGCGGCGCTGCTCAAGGCGCGGCGCGAGGCCGAGGCGGCGAGCGTGGCCAAGAGCGAGTTCCTCGCCAACATGAGCCACGAGATCCGCACGCCGATGAACGGCGTCCTCGGCATGACCGAGCTCGCGCTCTACACCGACCTCACGCCGGTGCAGCGCGACTACCTCATGGCCGTGGAGGCGTCGGCCCGCTCGCTCCTCGGCATCCTCAACGACATCCTCGACTACTCCAAGATCGAGGCCGGCCACATGCGCCTCGAGCAGGTGGACTTCGCCCTGCGCGACGCCTTCGGCAGCGCCCTCAAGGTGCTGGCGGTCAAGGCCCACGAGAAGGGCCTCGAGCTCATCGCCGACGTCGCCCACGACGTGCCCGACTCCCTCGCGGGCGATCCCCTGCGCCTCCAGCAGATCCTCATCAACCTCATCGGCAACGCGGTGCGCTTCACCGAGCGCGGCGAGGTGGTGCTCCGCGTCACCGCCGACGTCGAGGGCGCCGACGTCACCCTCCGCGTGTCGGTCAGCGACACCGGCATCGGCATCCCGAAGGACCGCCAGCGCTCGGTGTTCGAGGCCTTCACCCAGGCCGACACATCGCACACGCGCAAGTACGGCGGCACCGGCCTCGGGCTCAGCATCGCGTCGCAGCTCGTCGGGCTGATGGGCGGCAAGATCTGGCTCGAGAGCGAGGTGGGCGTCGGCACCACCTTCCATTTCACCGCCCGCCTCCGCCGCGCCGTCCGCCGCACCTCGCGCCTCCGCGAGGGCGACGCCAAGATCCGCGGGCTCAAGACCCTCGTGGTCGACGACCACCCGACCAACCGCCGCATCCTCGACGCCGCGCTCACCTCCTGGGGGATGGACCCGCACCAGGCCGAGAGCGGCCCCGCGGCGATCGCCGAGCTCCTCCAGGCGGCGGGCGCCGGCGCGCCCTACCGCCTCGTGCTCCTCGACGTGATGATGCCCGAGATGGACGGCTTCACCGTCGCCGAGGAGATCGCGCGCAACCCCGCCCTCGAGGGCACGCGCGTCATCATCCTCTCGTCGATGGACGTGAGCCGCGACGTCGACCGGCTCAACAAGGCCGGCGTCGCGGGCTACCTCGTCAAGCCCGTCGGCCTCTCCGACCTGCTCGACGCCATCGTCGCCAACGTCGGCGGCGCGGTGGCGTCCCGCGGCGGCGCCGGCGCCCCCGTGCCCTGCGCCAACCCGCGGCGCGTGCTCCTGGTCGACGACAACGCGATCAACCGCCGCGTGGCGCAGGGCCACCTCGCGGCGCGCGGCCACGCGGTGGTCGAGGCGCCCGACGGGGAGACCGCCCTCGCGATGCTCGCGACCGAGCGCTTCGACGTGGTGCTGATGGACGTGCAGATGCCCGGGATGGACGGCTTCGAAGCTACCCGGCGCATCCGCGCGGGCGAGCGCGAGGGGGGCGCGCGGCAGTACGTCGTCGCGATGACCGCGCACGCGATGGCGGGCGACCGCGAGCGATGCCTCGACGCGGGGATGGACGGCTACGTCGCGAAGCCCATCGCGCGCGCCGAGCTCTACGCGCAGGTGGAGTGGGGCGACGACATCGCCGCCCCCGAGGCTCCCGCGGTCGCGGTCGCGGTCCCGGTCGCGAGCTCGGGCCGGGCCTTCCTGCGCTCGCTCCGCCCGGCGGCCTCCGCGCCCCCGGCGCCCCCGGCGGGCCCCTACGACCCGCGCGCGCTGCTCGCCCGCTTCGACGGCGACGCGGCGCTGGTGGGCGACCTGGTGGAGATGTTCCTCAACGACGCGCCGGGGATGCTCGGGTCGTTGCACAAGGCGGCCCGCGGGGGCGACGCGCGCAAGGCCGAGGCGGTGGCCCACACGCTCAAGGGCTGCCTCGGCGAGCTCTGCGCGGCGCAGGGCCAGGAGCTCGCGCGGGAGATGGAGCAGGCCGCCCGGGAGGGGCGGATGGACGACGTCGCGTCGCGCCTCCCCGCGCTCGACGCGGCGCTCAACGAGCTGTTGAAGGCCCTCGAGGCCAGGGAGGCGGGTTCCCCGTGAAGGTGCTGATCGTCGACGACAACGCGATGTCGCGGCTCACGCTGCGCAGCCAGCTCAAGCGCTGGGGGTACGAGGTGATGGAGGCCGCCGACGGCGACGCGGCCTGGGCGATCCTGTCGATGCCCGACACGCCCCGCCTCGCCATCCTCGACTGGATGATGCCCGGGCTCGACGGCATCGAGCTCTGCCGCCGCATCCGCGCGCAGAACCAGGAGCCCTACGTCTACGCGATCCTGCTGACCGGGCGCGAGGAGCGGAGCGACGTGGTGCTCGGGCTGGAGGCCGGCGCCGACGACTACGTCACCAAGCCCTTCGACGCCCAGGAGCTGCGCGTGCGGGTGCGCGCCGGCGAGCGCATCTGCGACCTCCAGCGCGAGCTCGTCGCCGCCCGCGAGTCGCTCCGCTACCAGGCCACCCACGACCACCTCACCGCCGCGTGGAACCGCGCCGCCGCCCTCGACGCCCTGGCCCGCGAGCGGACGCGCTCCGAGCAGTCGGGCGCGCCCCTCTCGGTCGCCCTCATCGACTTCGACCACTTCAAGCGGATCAACGACACCCACGGCCACGGCGCGGGCGACGCCGTGCTCCGCGAGGGCGTCTCGCGCATCAGCGCCGCGCTGCGCCCGCGCGACGTGATGGGCCGCTACGGGGGGGAGGAGTTCATGGTGGTGCTGCCCGACTGCGGGCCCGAGGCGGCGCAGGACGCCTGCGAGCGGATGCGCGCGGCGGTCGCGGCGGCGCCGATCCGCGCGGGCAGCGTCAACATCCACGCGACCGTCAGCGTCGGCGCCGCGAGCTTCTCGGGCGCGGGCCCGCGCGACGAGGACGACCTCATCCACCGCGCCGACGCCGCGCTCTACCGCGCCAAGCTCGGCGGCCGCGACCGCGTCGCCTTCGCGCTCGACGTCGCCGCCGACCACGCCAGCATCCGGGTGAGCTTCGCGCCGATGGCGATCCGGCCCTGAGCGTTCAGTCGCCGGTGCGGATCCGCTCGCCGGGGGGGTCGGGGCAGGGGAGGCACACCTGCATCCCGAGGAAGCGGATGCCGGCCATCCCGCCGGCGCAGCGCTCGCCGCACTGCCACGCCTCGAGCGCGGGGTTGAAGGTGCGGAAGCACGAGCCGCGGCAGGCCGCATCGGAAGGGCGCTGCGCACAGACGGTCCGCTCGCCGAAGGCGCCGCCGTACCGGATCAGCACCTCGCAGCCGCGGTCGCAGACCCAGCCCGACGCGCGGTAGTAGTTGGCGTGGAGCGGCGCCTCGCAGCGCGGCGGCGGCTCGACGCAGCGGACCGCGCCGTCCTGCTCGACGCCGACCTGGCCCTCGGGGCAGAGCGAGCCGGCCACGCACGAGCGGTCGAGCGACGCGCCGCCGTCGCCCATGTGGAGCCCGCACACCGGCGGCATCGCGACCGCGCGGCGCCGGAAGACGGCCGTCTCGCCGGCCATGCAGAGGCATCCCTCGTCGGCCTCGCCGTCGCAGTCGTCGTCGACGCCGTTGCAGCGCTCGCCGTTGCCCGGGAGCGTCGCGCCGGCGCACGCGCCCCAGGTGCCGTCGGCGAGGCAGGTCTGCGTGCCCGCGCGGCAGACCCCGCGGCCCGCCGTGCCCGCGGGGCCGCTGTAGCAGGGCTGAACCGCGCCGGGCGCGCAGCCGCAGCCCTCGTCGGTGCGGCCGTCGCAGTTGTCGTCGGCGCCGTTGCAGGTCTCCATGGAGGGGCCGACCGCGCCCGCGCAGGGGCCCCAGGTGGAGCCGCCGTCCGCGCGCGGGATGCAGCGCTGCGAGCCGCCGCGGCAGACGCCCTGGCCGGGGGTTCCCCCGCTGGCGGTGCACGCGCGGGTGGTGCCGAGCGCGCACTCGCAGCCCTCGTCGGTCTCGCCGTCGCAGTCGTCGTCGACCCCGTTGCACGACTCGAAGTTGGGGACGATCATCCCGTCGCACTCGCCCCACACGAGCCGCCCGACCGCGTCCGCGGCGCAGCGCTGGGCGCCGGCGCGGCAGACGCCGACGCCCGCGGAGCCGGTAGGGCCGCCGTAGCAGCTCCGGGTCATGCCGGCCGTGGGGCAGCCGCACTCCTCGTCGATCTGACCGTCGCAGTTGTCGTCGACGCCGTTGCACTCCTCCATCTGCGGGCGGCCGAAGCCGGCGCAGGCGTTCCACCGGCCGTCGGCGTTGCAGGTCATCGAGCCCCACTGGCAGCGGGTGCCGCCGGCCTGGTCGGGGCGGCCGGGGTAGCACTCCATCCGCGCGCCGGGGTTGCAGGGGCAGTCCTCGTTGACCTGCCCGTCGCCGTCGTTGTCGAGGCCGTCGTCGCAGATCTCGCCGTTGACGCGGGTCTCCACCGTCGGGGGCATCGTCGGGTCGGGCGAGGTGGGCGAACCCCCGTCCGCGCCGCCGTCGGCCGCCGCGTCGCTGTCGGCATCCGCGCCCGCGTCCTCGGCGTCCTCGGCGTCCCCCGCGTCCTCGGTGTCGGCGCGGTCGGGGCGGTCGTTGCGCGCGTCGCTCACGGCGCCGTCCGCGCCGCCGTCGAGCGCCGCGGGCGAGCGGCAGGCGCCGTCCTCGCAGAGGTTGGCGGCGCACTGCTCGGAGGCGGTGCAGGGCGCACCGACGGGGCGGTTGGTGCCGGTCGCGCCGGGCGTCGACGCGCACGTCCCCGCGATGCAGAAGCCGCTGGCGCAGTCCCCGTGGTTGCGGCAGTCGTCGCCGTTGGCGAGGCCCATGCCGTCGACCCGCGACTGGCACACGCCGACGTTGCAGGTGCCGCTGGCGCAGTCGGCGCGCGACGAACAGCCCGCGCCGTTGGGGCGGTCGCCGCCCTCGCCGGGCGCAGCCGCATCGTTGTTCGCGCAGCCGCCGGCCGCCACGGCCAGCGCGAGCGCGAGGAACCCGTTCAAACACACTCGTCTCATGGGGCGTTCACCTCGTGGGGGAGGACGTCTCAGGGATCAGGGCGCCGCGTGGGTCGGGCGAACCGATGCACCGCCAGCGGCCGCGTGAGTGTGGGGAATTCTTCCCCAATCTCGCAGTGGGCTCGAAGGGGAAAATCGTGTGGTCACCGTCGTGACCGCCGAGGGTTCACGGTGGTCACGGCGCGCCCATTCGACAGGGGCGCGACGACCTTGTCGAAGGCTCTCGGTGGGGCTTAGCGGCGGGCGCCGCGGGGAGGGGGCGGGGCGGGCGTCGTGGTGGTGTGCGAGACGTACTCGAGGAGGCCGTTGGAGTCGGCCTGACCGTTGGCCGCGCGGCGCACCAGCGTGCCGGTGACCACGACCTCGGCGCCCTCGTCGAAGTCCGTCGGGATGGTGCGGACGAGCCCCGGCGGCGCGCCCGGCGGCGGCGGCGGGGGCGGGCCGTTGCGCGCGGCGCGCTTGGCGTCGTCGATCTCGTACTGGAAGGTCGCGTACCCGGTGACCATCATCAGCCGTTGCGGGTCGCGCTCGTTGCGCGTGTCGGCGATGTAGATGTGCGGGCGCTCCTCGTTGCAGCGGTCGTTCTGCGTGCAGATCTGGCCCTGGCGGTTGCCCTCGGCGACGCGCGGCACGTACGCGCTGACGATGAAGCCGTGGACGCGGTGCTGCTTGGAGTAGTAGTCGGCCGGCGCGCGCAGGGCCTCGTGGCGGACGCCGTACACCGTGAACGACCCGTCGCTGTGGCGGGCCGGCGGCGGGGGCGGGAGGGTCGGGACGGCTGGCAGGTTGACGTGCGGCGCGGTGGCGCCCTCCTCGAGGACGACCGTGAGTTTGCTCTCCCCCTCGCACCCCGTGGCGAGGGCCGCCGTCACGCCCGCGGTGAGGGCGACGATCGCCAGCAGACCGTGTGTCTTCACAGATGCTCTTCTCCCGTCGGGCCCTTCATTTCACCGGGGCCCGCGCGGCGCGGACGCTATCACGCCGTTTCGCCGCGCCACAATGCCCGCGTGACGGCGGGGGGCGCGAGCGAGGCGAGCACGGCCGTCCCCGCGAGGTCGTCGCAGGCCCGGTGGCGCGCGTCGGGCGGGGCGCCGGGGCCCGCGCAGAGGGGCGCGAGCATCTGGCCGGCGAGGGCGGCGAGCGCGTCGGGGCGCTCGACGCCGCGGTGTTCGAAGAGCCACGCGACGCCGTCGCAGACGAAGGGGTGCCACTCGCCCGCGGCCCCGGTGGCGTCGTGGACGACGTCGATGACGTGGTCGATCGCGAGTGACAGGCGCACGGCGCGCTCGGCCGGGTCGGCGCCGCCGTCGGAGAGCGCGAAGGCCGTGCGGAGCGAGCCGAGGCAGCGGGCCATCGCGTCGAGCTCGTCGGAGACCCAGCGGGCCGCCCGGCGCACGCCCGCGGCGCGTGGCTCGGCGGCGTACTCGCGCAGAAACCCGTGGCAGAAGCACCCGCCGAAGGACTCGTTGCCGACGCGCCAGCGGCCGTGGCCGTACCACGCGCCGAGCTCGCGCCGCAGGATCACGTCGAGCCGACGCTGGTAGAGCCCCTGGTCGGGCAGCGCGAGCCGCCCCTTCTCCCGCCGCGTCACCGCGGGGAGAAACTCGTCGATCCACTCGCGCGCCGCCATCTCCGCGGCGAAGGGGGAGTACCGATCGAGCGAGGCCACGACGTCGCTCCAGGGAGGGCGCGGAAAGTCCATCCGGTGTGAAGCGATCGTACTACGAAGCGTGCTTCGTCAGAAACGTATCGCATGCACAAACGAATGAATGGAGTGTCTGGAGGGGTCAGCGCGGGGGCTTGCGGAGGTCGGTGACCTCGGGGAGCCGGAGCTTGTGGGTGTGGGGGGCTTCGGTGGGCGTGCCGTCGGGGTACTCGCCGCGGAAGTAGAAGCGCTGCCAGGCCTGCTTGAGAGTCTCGGGGTCCTGGTTGCGGAAGCGGACCATGAACTCCTCGCGCTTGTCCCTCCAGGCCTTGTACTGGCCCTCGAGCTCGGGGTCTTCGGCGATGTCGCGGAGCTCCGGCTCCACCTCGCTGAGCTTGCCCGCGGGCACGGGGAAGACGTGGCAGACGGGCTCGTCCTTCTCGAACTTCACCACCCCCGGGCGGGTGAGGTGCCAGTTCATGGTGAAGGGGTAGGGGAGCCAGTCGGTCTCGATCACGCCGCTCAGGGGCGTGATGCCGTCCTTCGGGCGGTTGACCGGCCCCGTCGCCATCATGTGCCAGCCCGGCTCCGTGCGGAACATGTAGCCCAGGTGGAAGGTGACGACCCCGTGGGTGAAGTTGGTCGCGACGAAGTGCGAGAGGTGGGGCGCGTCGCCCTGGGCCTTGAAGACGATGTCCTCCGCGCGCGGCCCGCCGTTGTAGCGGATGCTGAAATCATAGGGCGAGAGGATTTCCCAGCCGTACGTGTTGGCGATCGCCAGCGGCAGGCAGCGGTAGGCGTGGCGGGCGGGGAACTCGTCCATCCACCGGCGCTCGGGCGCGGCCGGCACGATCTTCGGAGGGTTGGGCGTGAGCGCGAAGAGCTTGAGCTTCATGGCGGGAGTCGGAGAAACTCCTACCACGGTTCGCGCGGCCCCCGCGCGGGCTTAGAATCCCACGCGCATGCCCCGCACCTTCGTGATCGGCGACATCCACGGCGAGAGCGAGGCCCTCGACCGCCTGATGATGCGCCTGCCCGACCTGCAGCACGACGACACGCTGATCTTCATCGGCGACTACGTCGACCGCGGCCCCGACCCGCGCGGCGTGGTCGAGCGCGTGCGGCTGATCCAGCGCTTCTCGCCCGCCAAGGTGGTGGCGCTGCGGGGCAACCACGAGGACAAGTGGATCCAGTGCTTCGAGGACCCCGACCTCGGCTTCCTCCTGCCGGTGGGCAACGGCTGCGGGTCGACGTACCGCTCGTACATCCGCGGCGCGACGCTCAAGCCCGGCGAGGCGGTGATGGGCGACGAGTTCGTCAAGATGCTCGACGTGAAATCGTGGCTGCCGCGCGACGACTGGGAGTGGATGAAGACGTTGGAGCTCTGGTACGAGGACGAGCACGCGATCTACGTCCACGCCTGCCTGCCGGCGAGCCCCGACGGGTGGAAGCACCCGCGCGACGCCGCCCCCGCGCCGCTGATGTGGGGCCGCGAGCCGGGCTTCTTCAAGCGCTACGCGGGCAAGCGCGTGGTGTTCGGCCACACCCCCGTCGGCGACCTGCCCGAGCTGCCCCCCGACGAGCCCGCGCCGGGCTTCTCCGACAAGCGCCAGGCGTGGGTGCGCGGCGACCTCGTCGGCATCGACACGGGGTCGGGCAAGGGCGGCGTGCTCTCGGCCCTCGAGCTCCCCGCGTGCCGCGTGTACGACTCCGCCGTTTGACAGCCGGAGCCTTGCGCGCGTAGGGTTTCCGGCGCCCGACGATGCCCTCGCACCGCGCCCGAAGGATCCTCCTCGCCGCCGTCGGGGAGTTCATCGCGACCGGGGAGCCGGTGGCTTCGAAGGGGCTCGCGGCGCGGGAGGGGATGGGGCTCTCGCCCGCGTCGGTGCGCGCGGTGCTCGCCGAGCTCGAGGCCGAGGGCTACCTCGCGAAGCCGCACGCGAGCGCGGGCCGCGTGCCGACGGAGAAGGGCTTCCGCGCCTTCGCCGACGCGATGGTGGCCGCGGCGAGCCAGCTCTCGGCGCCCGCCGACGAGATCGACCGTCGCTACTCCGACGCCGAGCCCGGCATCGAGGGGATGATGCGCCGCGCGGTGAAGGTGCTCGCCGACCTGTCGGGCGCGGCCTCGCTCGTGCGCACGCCGAAGGCCGACGCCTGGGTGCTGCGCGAGCTGCGCTTCCTCTGGCTGCGCCCGAAGGAGGTGCTCGCGGTGGTGGTCGCCGCCCACGGCGCCGTGCAAAACCGCGTGATGCGCCTCGACGACGCCCCCTCCGCGTCGGACATTGAGCGCGTCAACAACCTCCTCGGCGAGCGCATCCAGGGCCGCACCCTCGCCGAGGTGCGCGCGCGCATCGCCGCCGAGCTCGAGTCCGACCGGGCCGCGCAGAGCGCCTTCCAGCGCCGCGCGCTCGAGCTCGGCCGCGACGCGCTCACCCGCGCCGGCGCCGAGGGCGAGGTGCTGGTCGAGGGTGCCTTGCGGCTGCTCGAGCGCCCGGAGTTCGCCGACGTCGACAAGACGCGGCAGGTGGTTCGCACGCTCGAAGACCAGCAGCGCCTGCTCGACCTGCTCGACCGCGCGATCGAGACGCCCGGCATCCAGGTGGTGATCGGCTCGGCCGACAACGAGATGGGCCACGACCTCTCGCTCGTCGCCGCGCGCTTCGGCTCGGGCGCGGTCGGCGTGCTCGGCTCGACGCGGATGGACTACTCGCAGGTGGTCCCGCTGGTGCGCCACACGGCGCTGCGCCTGTCGCGGGCGCTCGGGAAGGGCTGACGGACGGTCAGTGCGCGGGGGCGGCGGCGCCCGGCGCCGGGGCGGCACCCGACGGAGGAGCGGCGGGGTTGGCGGCGCCCGGGGTGGGCGGGGCGGAGGGGATGGTGGGGTTCGGGAAGCCCGGCGGGAGGCCCGGCATCGCGGGGGCGGCCTGCCGGGGCACGATCCCGACGAGCTCGACTTCGAACACCAGCGTCGCGCCCGGGGGGATCTCGCGCTGGCCGTGGTCGCCGTACGCGATGTCGGACGGGCACACGAGGCGCGCGGTGCCGCCGACGTGCATCCGCTGCATCCCCTCCGTCCAGCACGGCACCACGCCGCGCAGCGGGAACTCCACCGGCTCGCCGCGCGACGAGTCGAACTCCGTCCCGTTGGTCAGCGTGCCGCGGTACTTCACCCGCACGGTGTCCTCGGCCGTCGGCTGCGGCCCGGTGCCGGCGCGGGTCTCCTTGTAGACGAGCCCCGACGGCGTGCGCACCGCGCCCGACTCCGCCGCGGCCCGCTCGGCGAACTCGCGCCCGCGCGTCTTCTCCTGCTCGGCGCGGGCGCGCGAGCGCGTCTGCACCATGTCGTTGATGCGCGGGCCCCACTCGCGGAGCTCCACCTGCGGCCGCGCGCCGGTGACCTGGTCGCGCATCCCGCGCTGCACGATGGCGAGCTCGGCCGGGTTGAGGTTGAAGACGCCGATGCGCTGCCCCTCGTGGAGGCCGAGCGCGTAGAGGGTCTTCTCCTCGTCGGTGCGCAGGGGGCCGTCGGAGGCCGGGGCGGCGGGGTTCGCGGCGCCCTTGCAGGCGGCCAGGGCGAGGAGGCCGAGGAGGATGAAGCGGTGGGTCACGTGCGGGGTGTCTGCCTTTCCGGGCGCCGCGTCTACCACAGGCCCGCCGCCCAACGCGAGGGCCCTCCCCGCACCCCGCGCACGGCCCCGGTGATACCTTCGCCGCCCCATGACCGAGCCCCCCGCCTCCCCCCTCGTCCGCCTCGACGTGGCCGACCGCGTCGCCACCGTCACCCTCGCCGACCCGCGCCGCCGCAACGCGATGACCCCCGCCCTCGGCGACGCCTTCCGCGACGCCGTCGCGCGCGTCCGGGACGACCGCTCCGTCCGCGCCGTGGTCGTCACCGGCGAGGGCGCGGCCTTCTCCGGCGGCGGCGACCTCGAGATGCTCGAGCGCCTGCGCGCCGCGGGCTTCGAGCGCTCCCGCGGCTTCATGCTCGACTTCTACGCGCGCTACCTCAGCGTCGCCGAGCTCGACGTCCCCGTCGTGGCCGCGGTGCACGGGGCCGCCATCGGCGCGGGGCTCTGCGTCGCCCTCGCCTGCGACCTCATGGTGGTTGACGCGGCCGCGAAGCTCGCGCTCAACTTCGTCCAGCTCGGGCTCCACCCGGGGATGGGCGCGACCTACCTCACGCCGCGTCGCGTGGGGGCGCAGCGGGCCGCGGAGCTGCTGCTCACGGGGCGGCGCTTCGACGGCGCCGAGGCCGCGCGGATGGGGATGGCGCTCGAGGCCGTCGCCGCCGACGAGGTTCTCCCGCGGGCGAAGGCGCTCGCGGCCCAGGTGGCGGCCAACGCGCCCCTCGCGGTGCGGGCGCTCAAGCGCGAGCTCGGGCTCGACCGGGTGGCGCTGCGCCAGGCGCTCGCGGCGGAGGCGACGCACCAGGCGGAGAGCTACGCGAGCCGCGACCTCGGCGAGGGCCTCGCGGCCGCGGCGGCGCGTCGGGCGCCGGCGTTCGAAGGGGCGTAGCGGGGATTCGCGCGCCTACCGCGCGAGGAGCGCTCGGAGCCGGGCGAGCTCCGCCTCGGCGTCGGCGCGCGCCTTCGCTTCGGCGGCCGCGCGCTCCTCGGCGTCGGCGCGTGCCTTCGCTCGGCCGCCGCGCGCTCCTCGGCGTCGGCGCGCGCCTTCGCTTCGGCCGCCGCAAGCTCGACCGCCTCCTGGTGCTGCACCTGCGCGTCGTTGAGGCGGTCGCGGAGCTGCTCGGTCGCCTCGACGAGGTCGAGCAGGCGCGCGGTGCGGTGGTAGAGGCGCACCTTGTCGGACTCGACGACGAGCGAGAGCCCCAGCACCTCGGAGCGGTAGAAGCCGTTCTGCGGGACGACGCGGGTGTAGATGCCGACGGCGGGGTCCGCGAGTCGGTAGCCGTGGAGCCGCCTGCGGCGCAGGTCGAAGACGAAGTACTCGCGGATGCCGAGCTCGGCGTAGTCGGTCACGTGGCGCTCGAGGTCTTTGACGCGGTCGCCGTGCACGAGCACCTCCAGCGCCCACTCGGGGGCGCGGCCCTCGCGCGTCACCACCCAACTGTCGCGGGGCCCGGGCGCCGCGTCGCGCACGACGAAGACGTCGGGCGACACCTTGAAGGCCCCGGGGAAGTACACCGCGACCCCGCCGCTGACGTACACCGGCTGCCCCGCCGCCTCGAAGTACAGGCGCAGGGCGGACTTCACCGAGTCGCAGATGGCCTCGTGACGGTCCCCCTCGATCTCCCCGCTCTCCTCCGGCGGAACCCACGCCGGCAGCGCCTCCGCCGCGCGCCGCTGCGCCTCCGGCGTCATCGCGTTCCACTCGGCCCAGGTCGGCGCGCGGGGGCCGCGGGCGGGGCCGTCGAGGGCGGGTGACTCGGAGGTCGTCATCGCGAGGGAAACTCTATCCGACAGGGGGAGGCGTCACAAGCGAGGGGAGGGCCGCGGGGCGCCCCCGGTACGAGGGCGCCCGCGCGACGCCGCTACGCCTGGCGGCGGGCCTCGGCGCGGATCTGGTGCGCCTCGGTGCGGAGGAAGTCCACCGGCTCCTCGGCGCGGAGCGTGCGGGTGTCGACGCCGAGCGCCGCCATCTGGTGGAGCACGTTGGCGCAGTCGTCGAAGAAGAGCCCGTACGCGACGTCGCCGCGCACGCGGCCCGCGAGCACCGGGACGAGCTCGTCGGCGATCACGCGCGAACGCTCCTCCGCGGGGAGCGCGCGGAGGTCGACCGGGTGCGCGCCGAGCAGCCCGCGCGCCTGGCGGTGGAGGCCGCCGAGGATGGTGGTGCCGCTCGCCGCGAGGTCGGCCAGCATCGCCGCGCAGGCCTTCTGGCACACGACCACGTCGTCGAGCTTCGCGGCGTCGCCGGCGAGCTTCGGCGCCGGGCGGATCGTGCGGCCCTGGTGGTCGATCGCGCGGCCCTTGGGGAGGTACCCCCGCGCGTCGAGCTTCGGCCAGTCGGGGCCCACCGCGAGCGCGACCCGGTCGCCCGCGACGTAGCGGCGGGCGGAGGCCACGGGCGCCGGGCGCGGGCCGAGCACGGCGTCGACGGCCTCGGCGTCCGCGGTGCGGAGCGGGGACGTCGCCCACTGATTGTCGGCGTACCCGTGCGCGTTGGCCGCCACGAACGCGAACGCCCGGCGCAGCAGCGTCACGAGCTGCTCCGTCCCGCCGAGCATCGCCGCGAGGCGGGGGAACACCCGCGGCACCGCCGGCACCGCGCGCACCTCCGCGCTCGCCCGCAGGGCCGCGAGGGCGGGCTGGCCGAAGAGCCCCGCGTCGGCGAGCCGGAGCCACGCGCGCAGCGGGTAGAGCGCCGAGTGCGACTCCAGCCACGCCACCGCGCTCGGGTTGAGCGCGACGCCCGCGTCGGCCGGCGGGATCCACGACGTCTCCGCGGCCTTCGTCATGCGTCGGATGCGCGCGACGGGGCTCGCGAGGGCCGGCACCGGCGTCGAGAAGCGCCGCGGGCGCGGCGACTCGAGCGCGAGCGCGTCGTCGAAGCCCGCGTGGGCGCGGCGCTCCTTCGCCGGGGCGGGCGGGGCGACGTCCTTCACGGCCACCGCGCCGCGCCGGCCGAGCGCGTCGAGGCGGAGGAAGATGTCGTCGAGCGCGTCGAGGAGGCGCTCCTGCTCGTCGCCCGACGCGCGGGAGATCCAGGCGTTGAGCGCGTCGGTGAAGGCGTGGGCCGGCACCGGCACAGAGCCCCGCCACCCGTCGGCGAGCGAAGGGCCGAGCACCCACGCGATCGCCGCGCGGTCGAGCGGTGCGCCCTCCTCCACGACCGGCGCGTCGGCGGCGAACGCGTCGAGCGCGGCGTCGCCCATCGCGAAGCCCTCCAGCTCCACCGCGCAGTGGAGCGCGGCGGCGAAGCGGCGGACGCCCTCGACGCCGCCGCGGCCGTCGGGCGCGTCCGTCCCGAGGATCGACCGGGCCACGTTGCGGCAGGCCCACGAAAAGAGGTCGTCGGCGACGGCGGCGGGGTCGACCCGGTCGGCCGCGACGGCGCGCGCGAAGAGCGAGGTGATGCACCCGAAGCTCTGGAGGCACGCGGTGAAGGCCGAGTCGTCGAGGCTCTTCGCCCACACGGCCGGGAGCGGCTCCTTCGGCGCGGCCTCGTCGAAGGCCGCCGTCCCCGCGGCGTACGGGTACGAGCGGTAGCGGCCGAGCAGCGCCGTCGTGCGCAGGAGCGCCTGCACCTGCGGGCTCGCGTCGGGCTCGCTCGTCGGCGGGCCGAGCAGCGCCGCGAGCGCGCCCGGGATCGCCTCCGCCATCTGCGGCGCGAAGGCGGACGTCCCCGTGGAGAGCCAGCCGATGGCGCGCTCGAGGTCGCGGACGCCGTCGGGCGTCGCGGGCCCGAGGAGCACCGGGATCGCCGCGTTGTACCAGCCGCGGCCCGTCGCGTAGGGCGAGGCCATCTGGCCGAGCTCGCCCCACATGAGGTCGCGGACAGCCGCGAGGGAGAGCATCGGGCCGCGGTCGACGGGCATGCGGTCGACGTTCTGGCCGCCGGCCATGAGGTTGCCGCTGGTGAGGTCGCTCCGGTCGGCCACGAAGGGGATCGCCGCGAGCCCGTCGGTCAGCGCGCGCCCGCTCACCGGGCAGCGCGCGGTCGTCCACACGCCCGGCTGCTCGAAGGCGACGCGGTCGCGGGGATCGTCCTTGCGTGCGATCGTGTCGCGGCGCTCGCGCGACGACGCCAGCAGCTTGTCGAGGTAGCGGTCGGCCGAGCGGGCCTGGCCGTCGCCCACCGACTTCGCCGTGCGGATGCGCGTCGAGAGGTGGGCCACCTTGTCGCCGGGGTCGACCTGCGCGAGCCCGAGCTGGGCCTTGAGCTCGTCGATCGCGGGCTGGAGCCAGACGAGCCAGTGGTTGGGGTGCTCCTCGTAGAAGCCGAGCTCCTTCTCGAGGGCGTTCTGCTCCAGCGCCTCGCGGGCCTCGCGCATCTCGCCCTTGAGCAGGTGGCGCGCGTGGTTGAGCGCGTTGCACCGGCTCGCCCGCTCGCGGGGCGTGAGCGACTCGTCGTCGACCGCCGCGCGGATGCTCGCGGTGTTCGCCTCGACGGCCGCGCGCAGCGACGCGACGCGGGCCTGGGCCTCCGGGCTCGCGGTGAGCATCGCGACCACGGCCGTGCGCGTGGTGAGCAGCTTCTCCAGCGGCGCGATGAGCGCGTTGAGGGCGTCGCGCGACGCCTCGCGGAGGTACGGGTTGTCCGAGAGGCTCCGCGCGAGGATGCGGAAGACGTCCGGGCCGTCGCGGTCGAGCGTGACCTCGCGGTGGCGGGCGGCGACGACGGCGCGCATCACCATGCGGCGGCCGCCGGGCTTCGGCACGAGCTTGCGCACCGTCACCTTCGCCGGGAGCGAGCGAGCGCCCTCGGGGTGCCACGTGACGAGCCGGTCGCCGTCCATCACGGCCCAGCAAGGGAGGGCGGGCTCGACGGTGTACTGCGCGCCCTCGCCGTCGGAGAGGCGCAGCGCGTCGCCGTCGAAGTCGTTGAGCAGCAGCACGCCGGGCGCCGCGGCCAGCGTCGAGAAGAGCAGGCGGTTGTCGTAGCGCTCGGGGTCGCCGGTGAAGAAGCCGAGGGCCTCCGGGCTGCCGGCCGAGCCGACGAGCACGTTGGCCGCGACGAGGCAGCGGCAGCGCGAGGTGAGCAGGCGCATCGCGGCCTCGATGGCGCGGGTCACGTCGCTCTTCGGGCCGCCGTCGAAGCCGCCGTCGGAGCTGTTGATGACGCAGAGCTCGACCTCGCACTTCGCGACGTCGAGGTACTTCTGGAGGCGGCCGAGGAAGGCCGCGTGCGACTTCGGGTTGGTCGAGCCGCCGGCCTTGTGCTTCGCGAGGAGGTCGCGGGCGGCGCGGACGGCGGCGTCGGGCTTCGGGGCGACGGTCACGTCCTTGCGGGGGTTCGCGACGAGCGCGTCGGGCGGGCCCAGGCGGGCGCGCGCGGCCTCCGTGATCACGACCTCGTAGTGGCTGTCGGACTCGAAGCCGTGGAGGACGACGAGGTCGGCGCGGCCGCCGAGGGTCGCGGCCACCTTCTCGAAGGCCCGGGTGTTCTCCTGCGTGCGCCCCTGCATCGAGCCCGACTCGTCGGCGTTGACGAGCACGAGGCGGAGGGTGTCCTCGAGGCGCTCGAAGGCGAACTCGAGGGCGTCGGTCGAGCACGAACCGAGACGAAGGTCGGGCATGATGGCGTGGACTCCTGCGATGAGGGGGTGATGCTTGCGGCGCGGGAGTCAGCATGCGCCGTGCCCGGGGCGACGACGCGCAGGATCGCCGATCACGGCGGTGGCGGGAGCGAGCGGGCGATCGGATTTGATCCGATGGGATCGTCGTCAGCCGCGGGGCTCGACGAGCTTCCACCCGTTGCCGGACGGGTCGCGGAAGCTCGCGTCGACGCTGCCGAAGCGCGCGACGGGCTCCTGGGTGAACTCCACCCCGCGGGCCTTCATCTGCGCGTACGCCGCGCGCACGTCGGCCACGTGGAGCACCAGCGGCGGCATCGCGCCCTTCGCCACCGCCTCACGCAGCGAGCGCGCCGTGGCCTCGTCCACCGTCGGCGGCCCGGGCACGAAGAGCCCGAGCTGGAAGGTCGGCTGCTCCGGGTGCTGCACCGTCAGCCAGCGGTAGTCCCCGTTGCGCACGTCCGTGTGCACGCGGAATCCCACCTTCTCCACGTAGAAATCCAGCGCCTCCTGCGCATCCCGCACGTACAGACCGACCATACCAACGCCCTGGCTCATGGGACCTCCCTTGCTTGGGTTTCGGGTGTATCGCGCTCCTCGCGGCGTCGCTTCTCCGAAACTGCGATGGTGAGGTCGGGCCGGTGCGCGGCCGCGAGGTAGCACGCCGGCACCTCCTCGACGCGCTGCGACCGGGCCCGCTCGCGCGCCCGCACCTCGCCGGGGCTCTCGCCCGTGACGTCGCGGAAGGTTCGGCCGAAGGTGCCGAGGCTTCCCCAGCCCGTCTGGAAGGCGATGTCGGTGATCGGGAGGTCGGTGTCGCGCAAGAGCGAGCGGGCCCGCTCGATGCGCCGCGTGAGGAGGTAGCGGTGCGGTGGCACGCCGAAGGCTTCCTTGAAGGAGCGCGCGAAGTGGGCCTCGGAGGTTCCGCTCACGCGCGCCAGGCGGCGGACGGGCCACGCCTCGTGGGAGGCGGCGTCCATCCTGTCCTTCGCGCGCAGGAGGCGCCGGAGGAGCTCGGGGTCCTGGCCCACCGCGCTACTCCGAGAACTCCACGTCCGTCACGAGCACCGAGCCCTGGCGCATGGGGGACGTCGCGAGCTCCACCGCGCGGAGGCGCGCGAGGTCGAGCGGGGGCGTGGCGCGGGCCGCCATGCCCGCGAGCGTGAAGCGGGCGGTCTGGAGCACCGCGCGGGCGTACTGCGAGCGGTAGAGGTGGGGCACGGTGGCGACCTCCGACACGCGCGCCGAGGCGCGGCGGCCGTTCGCGTCGACGAGGCGGACCTCCAGGTCGTTGGGCGTCGTCTGCGACCCGGTGAGCGCGGTGGCGTGCGACGCGAGGCGGAGCGAGAGCGCGCGGAAGCCCGAGGCGTCGAAGCCGTCGCCGAGGTCGCTGGCGACGACGCCCTCGCCCGTCCACTCGACGTCGAGCGCGGCGCGGGCGGGCGAGGGGCCGAAGGGGTTGGCGTGGGGCCAGCCGAAGCGGATCGGCGACGGGGGGACGTTGACGGTGAACGTTCGGTCGCACGCGGGAGAGGTGCTCCCGGTGCAGACGGCGGGCGTCTCGGGCATGAAGCCGCCGCTCGCCTGCCAGGTGCCGCCGAGGAGGTTGTGCGCGCGGTCGGCGTCGGCGAAATCATCGACGCGGGCGACGCGCGCGCCCGAGTACGAGCGGCGCAAATCGAAGGGGAACCCGAGGTCGGCCCAGGCCACCACGCCCGGCGGGACGTCGCCCGAGGCGCGGAGCCAGGGCTCGAGCGAGGCGCCCTCGGGGACGGTTCCGTCGAACCACGCGCTGACGACGACCTCGAGGGCGCGGCGCTCGGCGTCGGGGTCGGTGAGCTCGCCCTGCGCGCAGGAGGGGACGCCGAAGGCGTTGTCGTCGAAGCGCCACTCCGTGTTGGAGTAGTTGTGGTTGAGGTGGTGGAAGAAGAGCTGCGCGGCCGGCGCCGCGTCGCCCTCGTGGCGGAGCGTCCGGTCGTAGAGCTGCACGCCGTCGTAGGTGAACACGTCGCCGTCGCACACGGGCACGAGCGTCGCGAAGGGGACGGCGCCGGGCTGCGGGTTGTCGAAGTTGGTCGGCGCGAGCGAGAACACCGACGCCACCGCGAGGCCGTCGACGTCCTCCGCCGCGGCGAGCGCCTCGGGCACGGCGGCGACGG
Organism: Polyangiales bacterium; assembly: GCA_046351555.1. Taxonomy (GTDB): domain Bacteria; phylum Myxococcota_A; class Polyangia; order Polyangiales; genus CAISKJ01. The sequence continues at coordinate 135,092 of JAXLYI010000013.1, read as the reverse complement.
CCTCGGCGCCGCGCGAGTGGCCGAAGAGGGCGACGTGCGCGAGGTCGACGTGGCCCGCGAAGGCCGCGTCGAAGGGGGCGGCGCCCTCGGGCGAGGCGAACGCGCGCCAGCGCCGCAGGTGCTCGATGAGGAGCCGCGCCCGCTGTGCGATGAAGCCGTCGGCGCGGGTTCCGCGCTGGAGGTCGCGGCAGTTGACGGCGTTGGCGTCGACGCTGGCGACGACGAAGCCGTGCGCGGCGAGCGTCTCGGCGAGGCCGGCGAGGCCCTCGGCGTTGGGCGAAGGGTCGGCGGTGCCGGGGCACGCGCCGGTGTTGGTGGTGACGCAGGCGTCGTCGAGCGTGGGGTTGGTGCCGCTCGGGTCGTAGTTGGAACGGCGACAGTTGCCGTGGTTGCCGTGGAGCAGGAGCGCGAGGGGGTAGGGCCCGCCGGAGAGGTCGTTCGGGTGGCGAACGATCGCGTGGAGCGGCGCCCCGCGGGCCTCCGGCGTGCGCGCGGCGGTGTTGGCGGGGAGCACGAAGTCGGGGACGGGCTGGACGCCGAGGTCGTACGACGTCGCCGCGACCGCGAGAGCGCGGACGGGCGCGGTGACCCCGGCGTCGCGGCCGTCGACCACGGTGACCACGCGGACGAACACGCGGTCGGCCGGGAGCGGGTCGAAGGTGACGCGCGGCGCGTCGGTGGGGACGTCCGCGGCGGCCTCCCAGGGGCCCGTCGGGGAGGCACCGCGCTCGACGCGGTACGCGGTGGCGCCGTCGTCTTCGAAGTGGTCCCAGACGAGCGTGACGGCCGTTCCCCCGTCGACGATGGCGGCGTGGGCGACGCGGAGCCCCGTGGCGGCGAGGCCCGTCCGCACCTCGACGCGCGTCGCGCAGGTGCCGCGGTTGCCCGAAGGGTCGGTCGCGGTGAAGGTGACCGTTGCGGCCTCGGTGAGCGTCGCGGGGCTGGCAGTGACGGCGACGCGGTCGGCGCAGCGGTCGGTGGCGCGCGGCAGCGGCGGGGTCGCGGGTTCGCCGCGCGCGGTGACGAACGCGGGCCCGAGGCCCTCGCAGGAGAGCGTCGGGGCTTCCGTGTCGGTGACGGTGACCCGCGTCGAACACGAGCCCGTGTCGGCGCGGTAGCGCACCTCGGTGACGCCGAGCGGGAAGCCCTCGCGCGGGGCGTCGTCGGTGGTGGGGTGCTCGGCGCACGAGTTGGCGGGCGAGGGGACGGTCGCGCGCGTGCGGGGGCCCGTGCAGGCGACGGTGAGGTCGGGCGCGCAGCGCGGCGGCGCCTCGCAGTCGTCGGAAGCGCAGGCGGCGAGCGCGAGCGTGAGGGCGAGCGCGCGCTTCACCGCGGCACCGTGAGCGAGGGGGCGACCACGCGGCGGGGCGTTCCTCCGTACTGGAGCGCGACCTCGGTGGCGGCGGGGAGCGAGCGCCCGTCGGCGACGATGTAGCGCGCGGTGGTGAGCGAGGGGTGGCCCGCGTTGTGGAAGTGGAGCGCGCCCACGAAGAGCGTCGTGGTGAGGGCGCCGGCCGTCCATCCCTCGTCGCGTTCGAGCTCGATGGCGACGGGCCAGCGCGCGGGCACGGTGTGGCCGCTGCCGTCTTCCCCTTCGGCGTCGCTCGTTCGAACCACGCGGACGCGCACGGGGCCCGCGGTGGGGGGTACGGCGACGGGCGGCGCGTGCGTCGGCGTCTGCGCGGTGGGCGACGGTGTCGTGGGCGCGCGCCACGCGCCCGGTTCGAGCACCGCGGTGGGCGACGATGCGTGCGTCGCGGCGGGCGTCGCGGGCGGGAGCGAGACGGGCGACGGCTCGGGCGGCGCGGCGCGCGTGCAGGCGACGAGGAGCGAGGAGAAGGCGATCACCGGGGCGGTTCTCACGCGCCGAAGGTATCGCGAGTTCGCTCAGCCGTACGGGTCGCCGCGATAGCCTGACGGGTGGGTCCCGGCGTCGCGGGCGCGTACGGGAGGCCGCACCGGGGGCGGTCGAACCCGGCGGGCGTTGGGCGTCTCGTCGGGCGGCGGGGCGACGGCCGCGTCGGGCTCCGCGACAGGCTGCTGCACGGGCGCCTCGACGCGCTGGAGGCGCGCGAAGTGGAGCAGCGTGGCGCCCGAGAGGGTGACGACGGCGTCGGCGTGGCCGGGCGCGCGGAAGGTGAAGGTGTGCGTGTCGGTCGGCGCGCCGCGCGAGCCTGTCCACGTCTCGCGGAGGGGGGTCCGGCCGATGACGGTGCCGTGCTCGAGCACCTCGGCGCCCGGCGGATCGCTCTCGAGCATGACGGAGACGGAGGCCGCGGCGCCGGCGTCGGGCGCGGTGTCGGGGCGCTGGAGCGTGCGGCCGACCGCGAAGATCACGAGGCCCACGGAGACGACCGCGGCGACCACGATCGCGAGGCGCGAGCGCGCGGGGGCCTCGGGGGCGGGCGCGGGCGCGGGGGCGGGCGTCGCGGTGGGGAGCGGGGGGACGGTGGCGGCGCCGCGCTGCGAGCCGGTGACGTCGAGGCGCGGGCCCGAGAAGGAGACCGACGACGCGGCGGCGAAGCTGTCGCCCGAGGGGACGGCGCGCGGCGCGCTGAGGGAGTTGGGGTGCTCGCCGGTGAGCCCGGTAGCGAGCGCGGAGGAGAGGCCGGCCGCCTGCTTGATGGCGGCGATGACCTCGTCCATCGACTGGTAGCGGTCTTCCGGGGCCTTGGCGAGGCAGCGGTAGACGAGGTCTTCGAGCGCCGGAGGAACCTGCGCGAGGGGGTTGACCTGGCCGATCGCGGGGACGGGGTCGTTGACGTGGGCGAGCAGCAGGTTGGCGGAGTTGTTGCGCTCGAAGGGGACCTTGCCCGAGAGCATCTCGAAGAAGATCACCCCGAGCGCGTACACGTCCGTGGCGGGCGTGCAGCGGTCGCCGCGGATCTGCTCGGGCGCCATGTACTTCGGCGAGCCCATGAAGAGCCCGGTCTTGGTGAGGCCCTCGCCGTCGTTCTCGTCGAGGTTCTTCACGAGGCCGAAGTCGAGCACCTTGACGAAGTCGGTGTCGTCGTCGTGGTGGATGAGGAAGATGTTGGCGGGCTTGAGGTCGCGGTGGATCACGCCCTGCCCGTGCGCCTCACGCAGCGAGCGGGCGACCTGGAGCGCGATGTGGGTCGCGCGGCCCGCGTCGAGCGCGCCCTCCTCGCGGATGAGCCGGTGGAGCGTCTTGCCCTCCAGCAGCTCCATCGCCATGAAGAGCACGCCCTCGGCCGTCTCCCCGTAGTCGTAGACGGTGACGGTGTTGGGGTGCTTGAGCCGCGACACCACCGACGCTTCGAGCGTGAAGCGCTTGCTGAACTCCGGGTCTTCCTCGCCCGAGTAGTTGGGGTGGAGCACCTTGAGGGCGACGATGCGCCCGAGGGGCGCCTGCTCCGCGCGGTACACCCGGCCCATGCCCCCCTTCGCGATCAGCGAGAGGACCTTGAACCGATCGTTGATGGTCGTCCCGAGGAATGGATCGGCGTGGGGATGACCGGCGGATGAAGGCTGTACCATCGTGCGGGCTTGTGTCGCTTCCCTCGGCGCTCCGCTCTCCGTCCGACCGGCGAGTGGTCTTTGATTCTGGCACCGGCCTCGCGCGGCCGTCAACGACGGCGCAAGTTCCCGGCGGCCCGCGCGAGAGCTCTCGGCGAGGAGGGCTACGGCGACGCGGTCACCTTCAGGCCGACGATCGACGCCACGAGGAGCGCGAGGAAGGCCGCCCGCGCCGGGGGCATGGGCTCGTCGAAGAGCAGCGCCCCGCCGACCGCGGCGCCCGCGGCGCCGATGCCGACCCACACGGCGTACGCGGTCCCGATGGGGAGGGCGCGCGTCGCGCGGGCGAGCAGGAGCATGCTCGCGACGAGGGCGACGACGGTGACGGCGCCCGACAGCGGGCGGGTGAGGCCCTGCGAGCGCTTGAGCCCGAGCGACCAGACCACTTCCAGGATTCCTGCGGCGATTAGCGTGAGCCAGGCCATGGGGAGACGCCTCCACGGCCCGTCGTGCCTGCCTGGTACGGGTCGCCCTCGTCAGGGCTCGAAATGAGCGTTGCGAACATAGGCGGCCGCGCCGCCTGGGGCAACGTCGCGGGGCCCTACGCACGGCGCTCGCGGCGACGGTCAACGCAGGCATCGCCCCGGTGGTAGCGTCGCATCTCACAGCGCTGCCGCGTGGCGCGCGAGGAGAGGTGGTGTGCCGTGCGCTGGTCCGAGACGCTCCTGATGCCGTTGGCCGTCGTCTGCGCTGCGTGCGGGTCGCCCGGCCTCCGCGCCGCGCCCGCGGACGCCGTCGCCCGCGAAGACGCGCCACCCCTTGCGGACCTCCCTGCGCCTTGCCCCGGCTCCCTTCAGCGATGCGGCGGCGCCTGCGTCGATCTCACGCGCAACCCGGATCACTGCGGCCTCTGCGGTTACCGCTGCGGCCCGGGCCCTTGCAACGATGGCGTCTGCGCCGTCCCGTCGTGCCGGCCGCCGTCCCGGATGTGCTTGGAGTCGTGCGTCGACGTCACACGCAGTACGATCCACTGCGGCGCCTGCGCGCACGCCTGCGCCGCGGGGCAGCAGTGCGTTGAGGGCGCGTGCCTCACCGGCAACGTCGGCGCCGTGGTCGTGGCGCCCTGCGCCGTGCCCGGCCCCGACCCCGCGTGCGCGAAGGGCCTCGCCTGCGCCTCGACCGACACCACGCCCGTCTGCTCCGCGGCGTGCGAAGACCGCCCCGACCAGCCCTCCGAACGCGCCGCCTGCGGGGACGCCCGCTCGACCTGCCTCACGCGCGGCGACCCGCCGACGGCCCGGTCGTCCTGTGCGACCGCGTGCCGCCCCGGCGCGGCGGGCGTGGCTGCCGGCGGGTGCCGCGCGGGCTTCGTTTGCACCGGGTGGTGGTTCACACACGCGCAGGGGCGACCCGACGCGCCAGGCTGCGCCGCCTTTTGCGCGAGCGATGCCGACTGCGGTGAGGGCGCGCCAGGCCCGATCTGCCATGTCCGCACGGGAGTCTGCGGGCGGGCCGCAGTGGACTCGTCACGCCTCCCCGACGGCTCCCCCTGCGACCCGACGGCGACCGAGGCCGTCCCCGGCGAAGCACAACCGCGCAACGTCCAATGCCGCGGGTCGTGCTTCGCCTCGAGCCCGACCGACCCCACGCGCGGCGTCTGCGGCAGCATCGTCGTTCGGCGCGCCTCGCCTGCGTGCCCCGACGCCCCCGACGCGATGGAGCCCGCGGGGTTCGACGACCTCGGCCTGTGCCTCTTCCGCCTCTGCTCGCACAACAGTGACTGCGCCTCGCCGCATCTCTGCCGCTACCCGGAGGACGGCGCGGGGACCCCCGTCACCACCACGACGCGCGTATGCGACTACCCCACGGCCGCGCAGCCCACGGGCGCCCCGTAGATCGTCGCGCGGGTCACCGCCGCGGCGGGCGGAGCGTGCTCCCGACGAGGACGCCCGACGCGACGTACGTCCCCGTGTCGGAATCCGGCAGGATGTCCCACGTCGCGTCGTGCCCGAACGGGACCCGCTCCACCGCACGGAGCACCCGCCCGTCGAGCCGGTCGCCCGCGCGCACCGTGCCGAACGCGCGCCCGTCGGCGGTGGGGTGGCCCGCGCTCATCGCGACGACGGCGCCGCCCTCCGTCTCCAACCGCACGACACGGTGGCCCTGCACCGGGACGCGCTGCACCGCCACCACGGGGACCAACCGCATCGCGCCGCGGTGCGCGCTGTACACGAGGTCGCCCGGGCGCAGCGACGCGATCGGCCGCTCACCCTCGGGCGTCGCGACGGGCGTGTCGGGCGCCGCGCACTGGCACGGGGCCGCGCAGAACCCGTCGTCGCCGCACATGCAGCAGCCGTTGCCGAGCACGCCCGTCGGCGCCTCGCAGCGGGGAGACTGAGGGAAGCGGCACGTCCCCGGCGGGCACACGCCGCCGTCGCCCGCGTCGGCGGAGGCATCGGCGCTCGCGTCGGTGGACGCGTCGTCGCAGGGCGCGGGGCTCGCGCACGCGGGGTCGGTGAAGAAGCCGCAGCCGGGCCGCGGGCCGCAGTCGACGTGGCCGCAGGCCCAGCGCCCTCCCTGGCACGAACACGGCGCGGCGTAGCGCGCGTAGCCGAACACGCCGCATTGCGTGCAGGCGGGGGCGGCCGTGCACATCACCGACGATGGAAGCGCGCAGGCGGCGCCGGCGACGACCGCGGCGGGCGCGGGGCACGAGGGCGCGGCGTCGCCCGTGGCGGTGACCGACTCCGCGCAGCCGAGGAGCGAGGCGAGGGCGACGGCGAGGCGCTTCATGGGGCCGAGCGTACCCCCTCGCGGCGGCGGGGAGGGAGCGTACACTTCGGCCGCGGCGCCCGACCGGCGGGGCCGCGGAGGACATCTCGAAGATGAGCGGCGCCCCGATCGTGGTGACCTGCTACCGCAACGGAATCGACTCGTACGGCACGTGGGTCACCGACGCGACCGCGATGCGGCGCGTCCGCGAGCTGGCCGCGGAGGGTGGCGCGTCGCTGGTCGGCGACGTGATCTGGTACGAGCGCGAGCCGTGGACGAAGTGCGTCACGAGCGCGTGGCCCGCGGTCGACAGCTTCGACGTCTCGCTGGCGCTCGACACCGACCGCGCGCCCCCAAAGACGGAGCCCGCCGCGCGGAAGAAGCCGCACAAGAAGGGCCGCGGACGGTAGCGTCGCCGCGCCGGGGTCAGCGCCAGGCGAAGTAGAACTGGAGCAGCGTGGTGTGCCCCATGAGGTCGCCGGCCGCGTTGCCGGGGCGGTGGACGTACTGGTTCATGTAGCCGAGCTCGGCGCGGAGGGCGTTGGGCACGAGCTGGTAGCCCGCCCCGGCGAAGGCGCGGTTCTGGTCGAAGCCCACCGTCTCCCAGCGCGGGGTGTACTGCGTGGCGCCCGTGCCGTCGGTCCCGTCGGGCTCGTGGCCGCTGTCGGTGAGGTTGATGAACACCTCATCCCACGCCACGAGGTAGAGCCGGCGGTCGCCCGTCACGGGGAACGTCCCCCGCACGAGCTGCCGCGCGCGCAGGCCGAACTCCATGCCCTCCGACGGGTGGCGGAAGCGCTCCTCGAGGCGCGTGCGAAACTGCACCGCGATGCCCGTGCCCGCGTGCGTGTACTGGTACTGGAACGTCTGGAAGAGCCGGTGCTCGTCGACGAAGCCCTCGACGCCGCGCTGGCGCCACGCGGGCTGCCACATGTACCCGCCGCCGACGAACATCCCCTCCATCGGCCGGTAGAGCAGGGCATTCCGCACGATGACGGTCTGCGGCGTGAAGTCGTCCCACGCCCGATACTGCACGTCCCCGGCGAGGAAGAGGTTGCCGCGCAGCGGGCCCTGGTAGTTGAAGGCGAGCCAGGTCTGGTACTGGCCCGTGAAGTCCGGCGCGGTCTGCGCCGCCGCCCCGCCCGTCGCGAGCGCCGCGCCGAGCGCCGCCGTCATCATCGCCGTGTGAAGTCGACGTTTCATGGCCGCCAACGATGGGTGGCGTCTGTGCGACCGCGGTGCCTTCGCCGTGACAGTTGCGTGTCAGCAGCGGCGACGCCCTCGTCGCGGGCGGGTCAGTCCCAGTTGAGCGTGAGCGAGTAGGCCCACTTGATCGCGTCCCAGTCGAAGCCCTCCGAGATCTCGTCGACGAGCTCGGTCGGCCCGTAGAGCCGGGGGTCGCCGTCCTCGTCCTCGAACGCGATCACCACCGGCAGGTTGCGCTCGACCACGAAGGGGTGGGCCTCGATCGACTCCTGCCACTCGTGCTCGGTGTAGGTGCCTTCGAAGGTGTCGACGTCCTCGGCGTCGATCCACACGAGGATGTACTTCGAACCGTCCTCGCGCTCGAAGACTGCGACTTCATGCTCGGTCTGCGTCGACATGCGAACCCTCCTCGGACGCGGCGAAGGCGGCGGTGTCGGACTGCCCTTCACTCCGGCGGCTACCCTCGACGGTCACGCCCTCGGCGGTACCACGCGGGCGAGGGCGGGTGATACGGGATTCTTCGCGCCGCGGCGGTTGCGGCGGGCCATCGGCCGTGCTCTGGTAGCGCCGACATCTCACCGAGAAAAGGAGCAGGTGTGCGCATGAAGTTTCGGTTCACGGCCGCCCTGGTGGGCGCTCTCGCGCTCGCGGCGCCCGCCGCGCAGGCGCAGTCGGCGGGCGACTCCGCCGAGGTGGTGATCGACTTCGACGACGGGACCTCCGCCGCCGAGGCCCGCGCGACGCTGGCGCCGATGGGCCTCGCGCCCGTGGCCAACAGCGCCTACGCGGACGAAGACGGGGTGTACCGCGCGGCCGTCGACCGCGCGCGGCTGCCCGAGGTGCTCCGGCGCCTCAACGCGGACGGCCGGGTGGAGGCCGCCGACGAGAACGTCGAGATGCGCGCCCTCTTCACCCCCAACGACCCGCTCTACGAGCAGCAGTGGGGCCTGCGCCGGGTGGGCAACCCCACGTCGTGGGACGTGACCTGCGGCCAGGGCGTCACCGTCGCCGTCGTCGACACCGGCGTCGCCTGCGAGAACCACGGCGACTTCACCCGCCTCGCCGACCTCGCCGGCACCCGCTGCGTCGGCGGGTGGAACTTCGTCTCCGGCGACGCCCACGCCAACGACGACCAGGGCCACGGCACCCACGTCGCCGGCACCATCGCGCAGACCACCCACAACGGCCTCGGCGGCGCGGGCGTGGCGTACTGCGCGTCGATCATGCCGGTGAAGGTGCTCGACGCGCGCGGCCGCGGCACGCTCGCCAACGTCGCCGAGGGCATCCGCTGGGCGGCCGACCACGGGGCCCAGGTGATCAACCTCTCCCTCGGCGGCGGCGGCCGCTCGCGGGTGATGGGCAAGGCCGTCGAGTACGCGCGGGCCCACGGTGCCACGGTGATCTGCGCCGCCGGCAACAACGGCCGCACGGTGGAGTCGCCCGCCAACGAGCCCGGCTCGGTGGCCGTGAGCGCCATCGACGAGGGCGACCAGATCGCGTTCTTCTCCTCGCGCGGCCCCGAGGTGGACGTCGCCGCGCCCGGCGTCCGCATCCTCCAGCAGACCATCTGCGACAACGGGAAGAACCGCTGCGAGCAGTTCGCCGCGTGGTCGGGCACCTCGATGGCCGCGCCCCACGTCGCCGGCGTGGCCGCGCTGGTGGTCTCGCTCGGCGTGAGCGAGCCCGACGCCGTCGAGGCCGTGCTCAAGGCCTCCGCCTCGCGCCCTGCCCACGGCGGCAGCGAGCCCGAGCTCTACGGCGCAGGCATCGTCAGCGGCGCCAACGCCGCCGCCCACGTGCTCTGGCGGACGGGCGTCACGCGCCTCGCCTTCCTCGGCGCGCTCGCCGCGCTGGTGGCCTGGCGCATCCGCCGCAAGCGGGGTGAGTTCTCCTGGAGCTGGCTGCTCCCGGCCTTCGTGACGGGCGTCGGCGGCTTCTTCCTGCCGCGCCTCGTCTCGCACCGCGTGCCCGGCGTCGACTTCGCAATGCGCCCCGCGGCTGCGTGGGACTCGCTCGTCCTCGGCGCGGGCTGGCACTCGTGGCTCCCCTTCGCCAACATGGGCGTCGCGGTGGGCCTCGTCGGCCTCGGCTTCAGCCGCCCCGTCCTCCGCGGGCCGATCGCCGGCGTGTCGCTCGGGCTCGCCGCCTACCTCCTCAGCGAAGCCTGGATGCGCGTCGCCCACGCGCCGCTCGGCGTCGTCCCCTTCCTCGGCTGGGCGCTGCTCAACGCCGTGGTGTGCGTCTGGATCGCCCGCATCGGCATCGACCGCAAGACGGCGTAGACCGCCGCCCGACCCTTCGGCTATCCAACGGCGTCATGCGTTGGACGGCCGCCCCCCTCGTCGCCTCCCTCGTCACCTCCCTCCCAGCGCTCGCGGTTGCGCAGCCCGTCCTCGCGGTCCGCGTGGGCGATGCCTACGCCCCGACGGGCCTCGTCGACCGCATCGTCGTTGGCGTCGGCGCCACGGCCCGACACGGCCCCGGGCTCACGGCCGCGCTCACCGAGCGCTTCGGTCGCGTCGCCCCCGCGGGCGATCCCCTGCGGGCCCGGCGCGAGGCCGTCGCCCCCCTCGTGCAGAACTACTTCACCGGCCGCGCCGGCAGGACCGCCGCCCGCCGCGGGCTCACCGCGCTCGTCGAGGAGATGGCGCGCGTGCCCGAGGCCCTCGCGCTCGTCGAGGGCGACCGCGCGCAATACCTCCGCGCGTTGATGCTGCTCGCCCACGACGCCCGCGAGGAGGAGTCCCCCGCCCGCGCCGAGCCTTGGCTCCGCCGCGTGATCGATTTCGACCGCGCGTGGCAGGCGCCCGTGGCCGAGTGGTCGCCGGCCCTGCGCGCCCAGCTCGACCAGCTCCGCGGCGGCGCGCCGACGGGCGAAGGCACCCTCACCGTCCGCGTGGCGCGCGAGGGCTGCGGCGCCACGGTCGACGGCCGACCGCTCGCGGGCGCCGTCCCCGCGGGGAGCCACCGCGTCGCCGTGACCTGCTCGGCGCGCCCGCGCATCCGCGTGGTGACCGTGCCCGCCGGCGGCACCGTCGCGTTGACCATCGACCCGGCCCTGGACGACGCCCTCGACCTCGCGGCGACGCCCACCCTCCACTACGCCACGGAGGCCGAGCGCGTCCAGCGCCTCGCGAGCGACGCCGCCGCGGTGGGGGCGGCCCTGGACGAACCGCGCGTGGTGACCGTCGACCTGGGCATCGCGCGCGTGGTGGACGCCTTCGGGGGGCGTGTGCTGCTGGAGCTCGACGCCGACGCGCCTTCGTTCGAAGCGCGGGTGGGCGCCGCCGCGCGCGGCGAGGCGTGGGACCCACCGCCGCCGCGGGCCGTCGCGGTGCATCGCGGCCCGGGCGCGGGGCCGTGGGTGCTGGTGGGCGCGGGCGCGGCGGTGGCGGTGGCGGGCGGGGTGCTCCTGGGGATGAGCCTCGGCGCGCTCGGCGACGTCGACGCGGCGTGCCCCGCGCACAACTGCTCGATGCTCACGGGCGCGCAGCGGGCGAGCGCGCAGTCGAGCTACGAGGACGCGCGCACGTTCAACACCGCGGGCTGGGTGGCGCTCGGCGTCGGGGCCGCGGTGGCGGTGGGCGGGGTGGTGTGGTACGCGCTCGCGTCACGCCACAGCGAGGCGCCGACGGTGAGCGCGGCGGTGAGCGGCGAGGGCGCGGCGGTCGGGGTGGCGGGGAGGTTCTGATCGGAGGTTCCTGGCGTCTCCGATCCGGGGTCGGCGGGTGAGACCGACTGCCACCTGTGGCAGGCGTGTACACCTGCCGGCGCAACGCCCCCCTGCGATTTGCGTGATCGCCGCGGCGGTACGCGCCTCGCAACGTAGGCCGGGCTCGACCCTCCACCCTGAGCGGGAGCGAACGATGACCACACCCCACGAAAGCCCCCCTTCGACCGCCGGCGGCTACGCAGCCCACACCGACGACCCCGCCACGGTCGAAGGGGACACCCGGCGGCCCGTGCTCGACGCGCTCGGCTCGGTGTCCGGAGAACTCCAGGCCCTCTCGTCGAAGGCGCGCGGCCTCCCGAGCGTGCTCGAACGCGAGGTGAAGGACAGCCCCCTCGCCGCGCTCGGCGTCGCCGCGGGCGTCGGCTTCGGGCTGGGCATGATCTTCAGCTCGCGCCTCACCCGCATGCTCCTGCTCTCGGTCGGCGGTTACGCCCTCAACGAGGTGCTCAAGGCGCGGGTGAAGAAGTACCTCGACGCCACGATGGCCTGACGCCTCCAGACACCGCCGCTCGACGTCGTGCACGGACCCACCCGCCCCCGTCGGCGGCGTGATGACGCCCCTCGGCGGCCCGCGGTACGGCGCGGTGACACCGAAGGACTCATCGGTCGCTTCGAAGGGCCAGACCGCGCCGGCGCCCAACGAGGCGACGCCGTGGAAGCGGGTCGTCTGACGAGCACGGCCGCCGAGATCCGGCGCTCCTCCCGCCCAGCGGATGTGGGGGCGCGGGTGAATGCCCGCGCGGCCGCGCGCAACCGTCGTCGCCATGGGAGGCACGCGCCGCGTCGGGCAATTCTTCGCTGCTCTCACGCTCTCCGGGTGCCTCTCCGGCGGCGGCACGGAGTCGCCGGACACAACGCCCACCCCGGCATGTCCCGCCGGCAGCGCGCGGTGCCAGCCGTGGACGGGGTGCATCGACTTCAACAACGACCCCCGCAACTGCGGCCGCTGTAGCCACGCCTGCCCGACCAACAGCCTCTGCCGGGAAGGAAGCTGCGCGCGGTGCCCCGGCACCTTGTCCGTCTGCGACGGGGCGTGCGTCGACCTCCGCGCTGACGTGCGCCACTGCGGCATCTGCGAGTGGTCGTGCGCCGAGCGTATGAGCTGCGTGGACGGCAGGTGCGTGGGCAACGAGCCCCCGATCGTCCAGCGCGAGCTCCGCACCCCGCTCACCGGATTCGTGACGACGAGCCGGAGGCCGTGGTTCCGCTGGGCGCCGCCCGACGCGCGCAGGCCCGCGCGCGTGCAGGTCTGCACGGCGCGGAACTGCGAACGCGTCGAGGCGTCGTGGGTGATGACCGCGCCCGCCATGCGGTCGCCCGAGCCGCTGCCGCCGGGCGTTCACTTCTGGCGCGTCGTGCCGCTCGAGGGCCCGCCGACGGGCGACGAACTCGTGGGCGAGTTCGCGATCCCCGGCGCGGGGCTGATGGCGGGCGAGCCCTTCCGCGACGAGGACGGAGACGGGACGGTCGACCCTCCCCGCGGGGCCCCGCCGCGCAGTACGCAGCAACCCATCGGCGATTTCACCGGCGACGGCTACGTCGACTTCGCCAACCTGGCGACCTACGGCGCCAAGCTCCGGCACGCCTGGGAGGTCTACGCGGGCGGCCCCGAGCGAGAGCGATTCGCCACCGTCTTCGCCGCCGGGGACGCCGGGGTCTACGTGCAGCCTCGGCATGAAGAGGCTGCACGCGCGGCCGGCGACCGTGACGGCGATGGCTTCTCGGACCTCCTCTGCTCGGTGCACTCGACCGACGACTGGCCGAACCCCAGGGGGTACGCCTACGTCTCCCACAACTTCGTGTACACCGCGTTCGGCGGCCGCCCCCGTCGCACGCTCGGCGTGGAGACGACGCGCCCGGAGGTGGAGGTGGCGCGGCCCGTCGCGCTGGCCGACCTCGACGCCGACGGCGCGACTGACCTCGCGGCGTACGAAGGTCGCGGCGACGGCGCCGTGGCCCTCGTGTCCATGGGGCGCGCTTCGCCGGAGGCTCTCCCGTGGATGGAGTGCCCCGTCCCGCTCGCCCCGTCGCAACCCCCGACGGTGGCCGACGAGGACGACGATGGCTTCGACGACGTCCTCGTCGGCGGGCGCATCGTCCTGCGCGGGGGGCCTTGGTTCTCTCGCGGGCGATGCGGGCCCGAAGCGGCTCCCTGAAGCTTGCCCCGCGGCCACTGCTCCCGTCAGCGCGGCGCCGCGAGCAGCGGGATGTCGGCGTAGGGGTTGCGCGCGGCGGGCCTCGCGGGCGCGGGTCTCGCTGCGGGGGCGGGCCTCGCTGCGGGCGGTGTCGTCGCGGGCCTCGTCGCAGGCACAGGCGCGGGCCTCGCCGCAGGCGCCGCCACGGCCGGTCTCACCGCAGGCGGCGCCGCGGGCCTCGTCACCACCACCGCGGGCCGCGTCACCACGATGCGCGGCGGCAGCTCCTGCAGGCGCGCCTCGACGAGCGTCGGCGCCGACGCCGGGCCCACCTCGAACGAGTACGGTTCGAACCCGATGCGCCGCACCTCGAAGCGCCGCGGGTGCGCGCGCACCGACGCGTTGTTGACCTCCACGCGCAGCGGCGTCGTGCCGAGGCGGACGTTGTTCTCGTACACCTGCGCGAAGGCGACCGGGCTCGACACGAGCAGGGTGTAGCTCGCGGGCTCGGGCGGCGGCGCGGGGGCCGGGCGCGGCGGCTCCGGCGTCAACCGAACCGCAATGCGCGAGCGGGCGAGCGTCGAAGGGCCCACCGACACCACCACGGGCAGGTGCCCTTCGCGTCGCACCTGGAGCTGCCGCGGGCGCGTCGTCACCACCGGGTTGTCCACCGTCAGCGTGAGCGGCGCGGCGCCGAGCAGCGCGCTCCCCTCGAACACCTGCGCGCCCTCGGGATCGGCCTCCACCGTGAGCTCGTAGGTCGCAGGCAGGGCGGGCGCGGGCGCGGGCGCTGCCTGCGCGACGGGCGGCGCGGGCGACGGGCGCACCGCGAGCCACACCGCCACGAGGCTCAGAACCACCGTGAGCGCCATCAGCGCGTAGAGGATCCCGCGTTGCGAGGGCTCCGGCCGCGGGGGCGGAGGCGGCGCCGGCCGCGGCAGGGGGAGCGCGGCGAAGGAGGCGTCCGACATCGGGTCGGGCGCGGGCTCGGCATCGGGGTCGGGCGCGTCGTCGTGGACGTCGTCGTCGGCCTCCGCGGGCAGCGGCGGGGGTTCGGGGCGCAGCGAGGGCGGGCGAGGGGGCTCGGGGCGCAGCGAGGGCGTGCGGGGGGCTTCGGGGCGCAGCGAGGCGGGGCGCGGGATCGACGCCTCGGAGTAGGGGAAGGGGCGCGGCGCACCCGGCATCGTGGGTGCGCGCAGGTGGCTCGCGCGGGGCGCGGGCGGCGGCGCCGACGTGGCGTAGCCCGGCTGGAGCTGGAGGCCCGAGGGGTGCGGCGTCGCGAACGAGGGCGCGAGGCCCATCTCGACCTCGCACGCGCGGAGCTCGTCGAGGAAGTCGTCCATCGTCGCGGGCCGGCGCTGCGGCGCCTTCTCCAGGCACCGAAGCACCAGGGCCTCGAGCGCGGGGTGGACGGCGACGTCGGGGTTGCGCTCCGCCATCGAGGGCGGCGGGTTCTGCATGTGCGCGATCAGCGTCTGGATCGAGCTCTCGGCTTCGAAGGGGACGCGGCCGCAGAGGCACTCGTAGAGCGTGACGCCGAGCGAGTAGATGTCGGTGCGGTGGTCGACGCGGCCGTGGGCGATCTGCTCGGGGGACATGTACCGCGGCGAGCCGAGGAAGACGCCCTCGCGGGTGAGCTCCTCGGCGCCGTCGGCGAGCACCTTCACGAGCCCGAAGTCGACGAGCTTCGCCACCTCGCCGTCCTCGTCGGGCACGAGCATCACGTTGGAGGGCTTGAGGTCGCGGTGCACGACCCCGTTGCGGTGCGCCTCGCGCAGGCCCCGCGCGGCCTGGCGCGCGATCGGGAGGAGCTCCTCGGCCAGCAGAACCCCCGCCCCCCGCAGCCGCCGGTGCAGCGTCTCCCCGGCGAGGAACTCCATCACCATGTACCAGGCGTCGTCCTCGCCCTCGAGGCGCCCGTAGTCGAACACCGTCACGATGTTGGGGTGCTGGAGCCGTGAAAGAATGCTCGCCTCGAGCAGGAAGCGCTTCTGCGCCTGGAGGTTGTCGCGCGCCGCGGACTGCTTCACGCTGCGGACCTTGATCGCCACCCGGCGCCCGAGCGGCACCTGCTCCGCCCGGTAGATCTTCCCCATCCCGCCGGTGCCCAGGAGCTCCTCGACGCGGTAGCGGCCCGCCAGCACGGTGCCCACGAGCGGGTCGGGGCCGCTGTCGTTCGCTCCGGTCGGGTGCATCGAGGCGCTCATCGCGGGGCCTTCGTTTCGCCGCTTCCCGGAGGCTTTTGGGGCCATCGCGAGGAGGGATGCGCGGGAGTCTATGCCTGTTTCTGGGCGGCGGGCGAGGGAAAGCCCGGGCGCGTCGAGGGTTCCGCACGGGGTGTGCGCTGGGGTACCGTCGCGGCCATGCGTTCTGTCTCTCGCACCCCGCCGCGCGCCGCGAGGCTCCGGTGACGGCCCAGGGCACACCCGACGCTACGGCCGCCGCGCGGCCCGACGGGGCGGTGGTGATCACGGGCATCGTCGGGCGCCTCGGCAAGCACGTCTGCCGTGTGCTCCACCGCAGCCACGACATCATCGGGGTCGACCGGCGGGACTTCCCCGACAAGCCGCGCGACGTGGTGCACCACCAGTTCGACCTGCGGCGCAAGAAGATGCGCGACGTCTTCCGCGGCGGGGCGGTGCGCGCGGTCGTCCACCTCGGCGTGATGCACGACCCCCGCGCCTCCACCAGCGACCACCACACCTGGAACGTCGTCGCCTTCGGAAAAATCCTCGAGTACATGGCACAGTACGGCGTGCGGAAGCTCGTCGTCCTGTCGAGCGCCAACATCTACGGCCCGCGGCCCGACAACCCGCAGTTCCTCCGCGAGGAGTCGCCGCTGCTCGGCAGCCAGGATTTCAGCGAGATCCGCGACCTCATCGAGATCGACATGCTCGCCCAGAGCTTCTTCTGGCGGCACCCCGACACCGAGACCGTCATCCTCCGCCCGACGCACATCCTCGGCAGCGTGCGCAATGCGCCGAGCAACTACCTCCGCCTCCCCGTCGTCCCCACGCTCATGGGCTTCGACCCGATGGTGCAGGTGATCCACCAGCACGACGTCGCCCGCGCCGTCGAACTCGCGCTCCGCCCCGGCGTCCGCGGCATCTTCAACCTCGCCGGCCCCGAGCCCGCGCCGCTCCACCACCTCGTCAAGCTCCTCGGCCGCCCGATCCTCCCGGTGCCCCACACCCTCGGCGCCGCGATGCTCCGCGGGCTCTTCCGCTACCGCCTCTCGAGCTTCCCCGCGCCCGAGCTCGACCACATCCGCTACGTCTGCATGGTCGACGACCGCCGCGCCCGCGAGCTCATGGGCTACGCGCCCCGCCACTCGCTCGCCGCCACCGTCCGCGCCGTCGACGACGTGCTCTGAACCCCACCATGGCCCGCGTCCTCATCGTCCACACCGGCGGCACCCTGATGATGCGCGGCGAGCCCGCGCCGCTCGCCCCCGAGGTCTACACCTCCGACCTGCTCGCGGAGCTCCCCGTGCTGCGCAAGGTCGGCGACATCGAGACCCGCATCCTCTTCAACCTCGACTCGGCCGACATGCAGCCGCACCACTGGGTCGAGCTCGCCGCCGTCGTCCACGAGGCGCTCCCGCGCTACGACGGTGTGGTGGTGATCCACGGCACCGACACCATGGCCTACACCGCGAGCGCGCTGGCCTTCCTGCTGCCCGGCCTCGACCGCCCCGTGGTCTTCACCGGCGCCCAGCGCCCGCTCGCCGAGGTTCGAACCGACGCCCGCGCCAACCTCGTCGACGCCTGCCTCCTCGCCACGATGCCCGTCCCCGAGGTGGGCATCGCGTTCGGCTCGAAGCTCCTCCGCGGGTGCCGCGCGGTGAAGCTCGACGCCTGGGCGATGACCGCCTTCGGCTCGCCCGGCTGCGGTGCCCTCGCCGAGCTCGGGGTCACCGTCGAGATCGCCCCGCACGTGCTCCCGAAGCGAGCCCCCACGGCCTTCGACGCGCGCCTCGAGCCGCGGGTGCTCGCGCTGCGGGTCTTCCCCGGGCTCGACCCGCGGCTCCTGCGCGGCGCGCTGCGGGCGGGCGTGCGGGGCGTCGTGCTCGAGGCCTACGGCGCCGGCAACATCCCCCACCTCGAGAACTCCCTCCTCCCCGTGATGGAGGAGGCCGCGCGGAGGGACGTCCCCGTGGTCATCGTCAGCCAGTGCGCGCGCGGCGCGGTCGACCTCTCCCGCTACGAGGGCGGCGCCGCCGGGGCGCGCGCGGGCGCGGTGGGCGCGGGCACGATGACCGCCGAGGCCGCGGTCGCCAAGCTCATGATCGCCCTCGGGCGCGCGGAGGGGCCGCGGATCGACGCCGCCCGCGCGGCCTTCGCGGCGCCGTGGGCGGGCGAGTCGTGACGGGGGGTTGACCGCGGCGCACATTCGTCTACCTTCCGCGCGGCCTGCGTAGGTGGGCGCCGGCCGGGAGCACGCATGGGCACAGCCTTTCTCCTCCAGAACCTCGACATCATTGGGCTCTTCTCGGTCACCGTGGCCGGGTCGATCTACCTCGACCTCTTCCTCCACCGCCGCGGCGAGGACATCTCCTTCCGCAACGCCGCCCTCTGGTCGCTCTTCTGGGTGTGCCTCTCGCTGTGCTTCGCGGGCTACCTCGCGGTCACCCGCTCGCCCGCCAAGGCCAGCCTCTTCCTCTCCGGGTGGATCCTCGAGAAGTCCCTCTCCCTCGACAACCTGATGGTGTTCATCGCCATCTTCCGCGCCTTCGGCATCCGCTCGGCGCTCCAGCACCGGATCCTCTACTACGGCATCCTCGGCGCCCTCGTCTTCCGGCTGATCTTCGTCACCGTCGGCGGCGCCGCGCTGCACCTCTTCGGTCTCTGGGCCGACCTCGTCTTCGCGGGCTTCGTCGGCTACGCGGCGCTCCAGATGGTGCGCGGCGGCGACGACGACGACGACGAGCCCGACTACGACGCGCTCCTGCCGGTGAAGGTGTTCAAGCGGCTCTTCCCGCTCTACCCGGGCCTCGACGGCCGGCACTTCTTCGTCTCCCGCGCCCGCGTCGAGGAGCTGATGAAGGGCGACCCCGACGCCAAGCCCTCGCACCCCACCGCGCTCCGCTTCATGACGCCCGCCCTCGTGTGCCTCGTCGTCATCGAGTGGTCGGACGTGATGTTCTCCTTCGACTCGGTGCCCGTCGTCATCGCCGTCACCCACGAGCCCCTGCTCATCTACTCGGCGATGGTGTTCGCCATCCTCGGCCTGCGCTCGCTCTACTTCGTCATCGAGGCGATGAGCCGCGTGCTCGTCCACCTGGAGAAGGCCGTCGCCGTCCTGCTCTTCTTCATCACCTACAAGCTCCTCGCCCACGCGCTCCGCGGCTTCCTCCACTGGCCGCTCTGGGAGCCCACGCCCGAGCAGAGCTCCATCATCATCGGCGCCATCCTCGCCGCCGGCATCGTCGCCTCCCTCATCGCCTCCCGCAACCAGCCCGCCGAGCCCGAGGCCGCCGCCGAGAAGGGCGACGCCGACTGACCTCCCCGCCCCCCACCCCGCACCGACGCACCCCACCATGAAGCGCAAGAACCGCAAGCGAACGAGCCTCCTCCCGCCCGCGCCCCAGGCCGACCGCAAGAAGCCCTCCCAGGCCGCCCTCGACGCCCTCGTCGAGGTCGCCACCATCGCCGCGTGCATCGACGGCGAGCTGGCCTCGGGCGAGGCGCGCGCGCTCGCGACGCAGATCCTCGCGACCCCGGGCTTCGAGCACCTCGACAACGACGAGCTCGGGCGCATGGTCGAGTCCATCGCGCTCAAGGTCGCCGCCGAGGGCATCCCCGCGCGCGTCCGCGCCATCGCCAAGGCGATCGGCCCCGACGCCGAGACCCGCGAGGAGGCCTTCGCCCTCGCCACGCTCTTCGTCCTCTTCGACGACGAGGTGGTCGACGAGGAGCAGGAGCTCCTGGAGATGCTCCAGAAGGAGCTCCACATCTCCGACGAGCGCGCGGCGCACATCTCGTCGATGCTCGCCGAGAAGTCGTAGCGCTTCGCCGTTGAAGCGCGGCGGCGCCGCCCCCATGATCGCGCCGCCATGACGCTCCCGCCCGGGCCCCCCGAGGGTGCACCCCTCCAGCTCTTGCGCTGGCTCCGCGCGCCCTTCCCCTTCCTCGAGTCGTGCCGCGCGCGCTACGGGGAGACCTTCACCATGCGCATCCCGGGGGCGCCGCCCTTCGTGGTGGTCACCAACCCCGAGCACGTCCGCGAGGTGTTCGCGGCGCACGGCGATGAGCTCCACGCCGGCGAGGTCGCCGGGCCGCTCGCCCCCTTCCTCGGCGCCCGCTCGGTCATCCTGCTCGACGGGCCCGAGCACATGCGGATGCGCAAGCTGCTGATGCCGCCCTTCCACGGCGAGCGGATGCAGGCCTACGGGCGCGACATGGTCGAGGCCACCCACCGCGCCGTCGACGCCTGGCCCGTCGGCGCGGCCTTCCCCGTCCACCAGCCGATGCAGCGGATCACGCTGGAGGTGATCCTCAAGACGGTGTTCGGGCTCGACGGCGACGACGGCGTGGGCGCGGTGCTCGAGGACGTGATGAAGGTCGCCACGTGGCCGCCGCTGCTCATCCCCGCGGTGCAGCGCGACCTCGGGCCCTGGTCGCCCTGGGGCCGCTACCTCCGCAAGGCCGAGGCGGCCGACGCGCGCGTCCTCGCCCACATCCGCCGGCGCCGCGCCGAAGGGACCGCCGGCCGCACCGACATCCTCTCGCTGCTGGTCGACGCGCGCGACGAGGCCGGCGAGGCCCTCACCGAAGAGGACCTCCGCGACCAGCTCGTGACGCTGCTGGTCGCGGGCCACGAGACCACCGCGACGTCGCTCGCGTGGGCGATCCACCTGCTGCTCGGCGACGCGCGGGCGCGGGGCAGGCTGCTGGCCGAGGTGCTCGACGCGCAGCGCGCCCCCGGGGGCCTGACGCCCGAGCGCATCGCGAGGCTCGAGTACCTCGACGCGGTGATCCGCGAGGCCCTCCGGCTGCGGCCGGTGATCCCGCTGGTGGGCCGCGTGCTCCAGCGCCCGATGCGCCTCGCGGGCCTCGACCTCCCGGCGGGCGTGGCGGTGACGCCGTCGGTGTACCTCACGCAGCGCGACCCCGCGGTGTGGGACGAGCCCGCGGCCTTCAAGCCCGAGCGCTTCCTCGCGAAGAAGCCCTCGCCGCAGGAGTGGTTCCCCTTCGGCGGGGGCATCCGGCGGTGCATCGGGATGGCCTTCGCGCTCTACGAGATGAAGATGGTGCTGGCGACGGTGGTCTCGCGCGCCGACCTCCGCGCCGCGCCGGGGCCCGCGGTGGTCCCCGTGCGCCGGGCGATCACCCTGGCGCCGTCGCGGGGCGTCCCCGTGGTGCTCGCCTCCCGCTGGCCGCGCGCCGCTTCCCCCGCCGCGTGAACTCCGGTAGAGCGGGCGGCACCTTCTCCGCCGTATGAGCGTCCGCGCCACCGCCGCTGCCCCCGCCCGCCCCGGGCCGATCGTCGAGCTCGACGGCCTCCGCGCGATCGCCATCGGGCTCGTGATGCTCTACCACGTGTGGCGCTACGCCGGCCCGTGGCCCGGGCGCGCCGTCACCTACCTCGCGTACACGGGCTGGGCCGGGGTCGACGTCTTCTTCGCCATCAGCGGCTTCCTCATCACGGGCATCCTGCTCGACGCGAAGGGCTCCGACCGCTACTGGTACACCTTCTACGTCCGCCGCTCGCTGCGCATCTTCCCGCTCTACTACGCGGTGCTGCTGGTGGTGCTCGCGGCCGGCTTCGTCGCCCGCTCGCGCGGGATGCGCGTCGACGCGCTCGAGCCCGCCGAGCACATCGGGTGGAACTTCCTCTACCTGTCCAACGTCGCGATGGCCTTCCGCGGCCACGAGTACGTGCCCTTCAGCATCTCGTGGTCGCTCGCGGTGGAGGAGCAGTACTACCTGCTCTACCCCCTCCTCGTGGCCCGCGTCGACCGCGAGGGCCTGCGCCGCGCGCTTCTCTGGATGGTGGGCCTCGCGCCGATCCTCCGCGCGGTCTGCATGGTGCTCATCTCGTCGACGGCGACGTACACGCTCCCCTTCTGCCGGATGGACGCGCTCGCGGTCGGCGGCCTCGCGGCGCTGCTCGTCCGCGGCGGCGACGCGGCGGTGCGCAGGGGGGTGGGCCGCACCGCGCCGTGGCTCTGGGCGCTGAGCCTGTTCTGGTCGATCGTGATGGCCCGCGTGTTCACCACCTTCGCGCAGCAGGTGGTGTGGCGGATGGCGGTGTACCAGCTCTACGCGATGGCGACGGCGGCGACGGTGGTCGGGCTCCTCGGCGGGCAGTACCCGCGGGCGGCTTCGGCGCTGCGCCACCCGGCGCTCGCCTACGTGGGCAAGGTGTCGTACGGGCTCTACCTCTTCCACCTGTTCGCGCGCGCGGCGGTGGACGTCGGGCCGCTCGGGCGCCTCTTCCGCGGCCACGAGAACGACCTGGCGCGCTCGGTCGGTCGGTCGGCCGCGGTGCTCGCGCTCTCGGTGGCGGTGGCGGGCGCGTCGTGGCGCTTCTTCGAAAAGCCCATCCTCGCGCTGAAGGATCGCTGGGCCCCGCCGCGCTGACGCGACGCCTCAGCGGCGCGGGGGCGAGGGCGCCGGAGGCCCGTCCCCCTGGGGGAGCTCGGCGTGGTCGCGTCGTTCGACGGGGTCGGTGATGAGCTGGCGGAGCTCGTTGGGGTCGAGCTCGCCGTCGCCCTCGGCGGGCGCGCGCTTCTTCTTGTTGGGCAGCAGGTCGGCCATGGGGTCACTCCTTCGTGGGGCGGAGTGCACGGCCCGGGCCGCGACGAAATCAGGCGCGCGTGGCAGTGATACCGCTCCGCCTCACGCTCGTTCGTGAATGCGCCCTGGGTCCCTTCGTGGCGTCGAGGGCCCTCTCCGGGTCGCGGCCTCCATCCCCCGCTCGCCGAGCCTCGCGCGTTGCCCCCTTCCCCCGGCGCCAAGCCCACGAGATGCGCAACGCCTCGCGCGGAAGTGCTTGCGCGCTCGATGTTTCGAGAAGGCGGAGCATCTGGCTCATCTGCTCGCGGCCCCGAGTGCCCAGGGTTCGCCCGCCCGCCCTCACCGGAACGGGTTAGGCTCACCCTGGGCACCGGTATGGGATCATCCGCCTGGTGGTGATCTGCGGCGACGAGCTGCGAGCGATAAACAAACGAGCTACGCAGCCACGCAGCCACGCAGCCACGCAGCCACGCAGCCACGCAGCCACTCAGCCACGCAGCCACGCTGCCACGCAGCCACGCAGCCACGCAGCCACGCAGCCTGAATCCGCCACCAGGCGGATGATCCCATGCCGGTTGCCCAGGGTGAGCCTAACCCGTTCAGTGAGGGCGGGCGGGCGAACCCTGGGCACTCGGGGCCGCGAGCAGATGAGCCAGATGCTCCGCCTTCTCGAAACATCGAGCGCGCAAGCACTTCCGCGCGAGGCGTTGCGCATCTCGTGGGATTGGCGCCGGGGGAAGGGGTCAACGCGCGAGGCTCGGCGAGCGGGAGATGGAGGCCGCGAGCCCCGGCGAGCGGGGGATGGAGGCCACGAGCCGGAGAGGGCCCTCGACGCCACGAAGGGGCCCAGGGCGCAGGCACGAACGAGCGTGAGGTGAGTCAGTGTGACTCCGGTGTGGCGATGCGCCCCGCCGCGCTGACGGCGGCGCGGTCGCGTCAGTACGCGAGGTCCATCCGCATCGAGGCCGCCGGCGCGGGCGCGGCGCCGCGCGTGGCCCGCACGCTCGACTCGGCGGTGCGGAAGCCCTGGCGGCGCACGCGCACGTGGTAGTTGCCGCCGTCGACGTTGCGGAAGCGGTAGTTGCCCTGCTCGGTGCTGCTCGTCTGCTGCACGACGTTGCCGCGCTCGTCGACCAGCTCGACGGTCGCGTTGGCGAGGTTGGCGCCGCCGGCACCCTGGAGGTTGCCCGCGACCTCCGCGAAGTTGGCCCGCTGCGCCTCGGGCGTGTCGTGCACGAACGCGAGCTCGGCGGACTGGACCGCGCGCCCGGTCGGGTCGACGAAGGTCACCTCGGCGACGTAGCGGCCGCGCGGGACGGCGGCGCCGTCGGTGGCGGTGCCGTTCCAGACGGCGCGCATGGGCCCGGGCTGGGCGGCTTCGTCGTGGCGGTAGACGGCGCGGCCGCGGGCGCCCCCCTCGGCGGACTCGAACACCTGGATCCGCACCGTCCCGCGCACCCCCTCGGGCGCGACGTTGCGCCACGAGAGCGCGGTCGCGTTGCCTTCGAAGGCCGACCCCATCCGCGTCAGGTAGTGCTCGCCCGTGTAGAACTCCACCCGCCGCCGCGACGTCTGCCCGCGCCCGTTGGTCGCCACCAGGTCGAGCACGTGGGGCCCTGCGTCGAGCGCGCTCACGTCCACCGCGTGCTCCACCGCCGCGCCGCAGCCGCGGGCGAGGGGGACGTCGTCGACCAGCACGTCGACATGCTCCACCGCCGCGCCGGAGTTGTCGGTCGCGCGGCCCGTGACGTGGAGCGTCCCGCTGGCGTGCTGCCCGTCGCGCACCCCGTCGGCGTCCACCGAGAGCACGTCGAGCGACACGAGCCCGAACACCGCCCACATCGCCTCGGCCTTGCCGCTCCCGTCGTGCGACCAGCCCCCGTCGCGGGCCTGGTGCTCGAGCAGCCAGCCCATGCCCCGCTGCACCGCGTCGTCGGTGTCGCTCGCGCCGAGCATGCGGAGCGCGTAGAGCGCCTGCCCCGTCGCGAAGGCCGTCGCCTCGCGGTCGGTGGTGCGGTAGGCCCAGCCGCCGTCGGCCTTCTGGCGTGCGCGGATGCGGTCGCCGAGCGCGCGGAGCGTGGCCTCGCCGGGCTGCGCGCCGGCCTCGCGGAGCCCGAGCACGGCGTAGTCGAGGTCGACGAGGTTGGCGTCGGGGCTGTCGGAGAGAACCCGCGCCTGCTGCTGCATCCACGCCTCCGCGCGGCGCACGGGCTCGAGCCACTGCTCATCCGCGGTGCGCGCGTGGGCCTGGTGCCACGTCTGGAGCGCCTGCGTCGTCGCCTGCATCAGCCCCGCCACGACCGGGAAGCGCGTGTCGGTGGTTCGAACGGAGCCGTCGGGGTTCTGGAAGGGGCGGATCTGCGCGGCCACGGTGAGCAGGTCGTCGCGGAGTTCGCCGCCGAGCGTGGCGTCGTAGCGCGCGAAGGCCGCGCCGCCGAAGGCCCGCGCCGTCTCGATGAGGTGGTTCGGCGCGCCGCCCACCGAGAGCCCGCCCTGGTGCCGGTGCCCGCCGTTGATGTCCGTCAGCCCGTAGAGAACCTGGTCGAACTGCTCGCGCGACACGTCGTACCGGTGCTGCCGCCCCACCGTGAGCGCCTCGAAGGTGACGGCCTGCACGTGGCACCCGTAGCACTGGTGCTGCCCCTGCCACGCGATCGCCTCGCGGGCGACGAACTCCAAGCCCCGCTGCGCCCCCCGCCGCGCCGCCTCGTTGCCGTGCTGCGCGGGCTGGACGGGCAGCCGCGCGCCCCGCTGCGGCGCGCACGCGGCGAGGCGGACGGGGCGAAGTCCGTGGCCCGGGCGGGGCGCGTCGGGCGTCGCCGTCGCGACGACGGGGCCGCCGGGCGTCGCCGTGGTGCCGGCGTTGGCGACGGTGGGGCTGGTGGTGTGGGCGGTGGCGCGCTGCGACGTGGCGGCGCAGGAGAGGGTGAGCGCGAGCGTGACGAGACCGACCGTGTGCCCGGCGTGGGCAGACGTCTCCCTGGGTGCCATGAACATCCTCCGTGTGGCGCGCCGACGGCGCGGCGGGTGGCGCGTCTCCGACGGACGAGCCCACGACGGCGGTCTTGAAAAAGTTCAGCGGGCGAGGCGGGCGAGGAAGGCGGCGTCGAGCGCGGCGCGGGCGGAGCGCCAGTGTTCGTCGGCGCGGCCTTCGGGGCGGCCCTCGCGCTGCCACAGGAGGTAGGCGTGGAAGCGCACGTCGTCGTCGCTCGGGGCGAGGGCGCGGAGGTCCCAGAAGAGCGAGCACGCGCCCGTGGCGGGGTCGTACGGGGCAGCGGTGAGCCAGTCCTGCCGCGCGTCGGGCGCCGCGCGGTACCGGTAGCAGCCATCGCGCAGGGGGCACGCGCCGCCGGGGCAGAGGGCGATGTCGTGGGCCATCGCGCTACCGACGGGAGAGCAGCACGACCGCGAGCACCGCCAGCGACAGCGCCAGCGCCGCCGCGGCGTAGCGCGTCCACGACGGGCGCGCGGCGATGGGGGCGGGGGCCTCGACCGGGGGCGTCCCCTGCGCGGGCGTGGGCCGCGGCGCGGGGAGGTGCGAGAGGCGCTCGACGGCCTCCGCGGGCGTGAGCGCGCGCAGGTTGGCGGTGGGGTTGAGCTGCGGGGGGAGGGCTTCGGGCGAGGGCGCCCCGTCGGCGGAGTCGGGCAAGGCGTTCACCGTGGCGTGGGATGCTCGCACCGACGACGGCGCTTCCGCAACGCCCGCGCGGCGCTTGTCAGGGCTGCGGACAGGCCGACCCGAAATGATCCCGCGCGTCGTAGGTGATGCCCACCCCACGCGCCTGTCGATGGAGCGCCTGGGCCGACGCGCAGCGTCCCTCCAGGATCAGCGTGTCGACCTGCGAGGGGACGGCGGTACGCAGCGCCGCGGCGAGCCGCCCGAGGCCCGCCGGCGGGGACGAGCGCCGCGAGAGGCTGGCGTACAGCGCGAGCGCTTCGTTCACGCGCCCCGCTCGCGCGAGCGCGATGCCCCGGTCGACCGCCGCCCCGTCGCCCGCCGCGGGCATCGGCGAAGGGGCGGGCGGCGCGGGGTCGGGCGTCGGGTCCGTGGTCGGCGGCGCGGTGGGGCCCGTCGACGGGGGCGGCGGGATCGGGGTCAGCACGCTCGGACCGGTGGGCGCGCTCGTGGGCGTGGGCAGCGCGGGCGTCGGGGCCTCGGCGACGAAGCCCGGCGGCGTCCAGGTGTCCCAGGGGATCTCGCCGCGCAAAAGGCTGTGGGGGACGCGGTGCCACGCGACCGCGGTGATCGCGCCGACCGGGAGCGTGCAGGTGACGGCGGCGCGCTCGCGCTCGCAGCGGTAGTGGGCGAAGAAGCCGTCGACGAGGCGCCAGCGGTCGCGCCACGAGAGGCCCGGGCGGTCGACGAGGCGGAGCGCGGCCCGGTCGACGTGGGCGTCTGGGTCGATCACGACGCCGAGGAGGCGGGCGGCGCGCGCGGGGTCGTCGCGGGTGGCCTCCGCGAGCACTCCGAGGAGCCGCGGGTCGCGCTCGATCGCGTCGAGGTCGTCGCGCTCGTCGCGCACGGCCTCGGCGCGGAGCGCGCGGAGGTCGGGGTCGCGCTCGTTGCCGCCGAGGGCCCAGCGGTGCTCGTGCGCGCCGACGCGCGCGGCGAGGAGGGCGTGGAGGGGGCCCGGGCGGAGCTCCTCGCGCCAGGGCATCGGCTCGCGGCGCATCGCGCAGCGCGAGCAGTAGGTGCGGGAGGGGGCGAGGGAGCGGCGCCAGGCGACCACCATCGAGGCGCCGAGCGCGCCGAGGACGACGCCGACGAGGAGGGTGAGGAGGGGCAGGCGCGGGGTCACGCGCGCGGAGGGTACCCGAGGGCGGGCGCCGGACGCGAGAGGCGGCTCCAGGCGACGGCGGTGAGCACGCCGGAGAAGGCGGTGGTGACGACGGCGCCGATGGCGGTGGCGGCGAGGAGGGCGTTGAGCCCGACGCCGATGGCGGCGACCACCAGGGTCTCGATCGGGTGGGCCATGGTGAAGGCGAGGCTGGCCTTGACGGCGTCGAGGGCGCCGAGCTCGGGGCGCTCGACGCTGGCGCAGAAGGCCCACCACCCCACGCAGAGGGCCGCGAGGTTGCCCACCACGGGGACGACCGAGCCGAGCAGGACGAGCCCGAGGAGGGCGAGCCCGAGGATGAGCGCGGGGACGAAGCGCTCGATGCCGCGGAAGGACTCGCCGACGCTGATCTTCTCGCCGCGGACGGCGCGCAGGCACATCGTGGTGTACCCGTGGAGCAGCGGCGGGAGGAAGAAGCCGAGGGTGCACACGCCCAGCGAGATGACGATGAGCGCGTCGACGAGCAGGGGGACGACGTTGTCGGTGCGGACGGAGACCTCGACGCTCTCCTTGAGCACGGCGGGGAGGTCGGTCGCGGTGGCGTTCTGCATCCGTTGGGCTCCTTCGGGGACGGAGGGTATCACCCGTCTTCCGGGCGCGGGGGTACGGGCGGACGTCGGCGATGTTACGGGGGCGCGCACGTCGGCGTTGACAAAGCCGTGCGGGGGTGTGCTTCGATCCGCGCGCCGTCGGCGCCAGCGCGTCGGCGGGAGAGGTGAGTACGCCGATGGACAAGGTCTTTCCCGACGCCGACACCGCGTGCGCCGACATCCCCGAGGGGGCCAAGATCCTCGCCGGGGGCTTCGGGCTCTGCGGCATCCCCGAGAACTGCATCGCGGCCCTGCGCCGCAAGGGGACGCGCGACCTCTGGGTGGTGAGCAACAACTGCGGGGTCGACGACTGGGGCCTCGGGGTCCTCCTCGGCAACAAGCAGCTCCGCAAGATGACCTCGAGCTACGTCGGCGAGAACAAGGAGTTCGAGCGGCAGTTTCTCACCGGCGAGCTCGAGGTGGAGCTCGTCCCGCAGGGCACCCTCGCCGAGCGCCTCCGCGCGGGCGGCGCGGGCATCCCCGGCTTCTTCACCCCCGCGGGCGTCGGCACGCAGGTGGCCGACGGCGGGCTCCCGATGCGCTACGGGCCCGGCGGCGCGGTGCTCAAGGCGAGCGAGAAGAAGGAGACGCGCGAGTTCGACGGGCGCGAGTACGTGCTCGAGCGCGGCATCACCGGCGACTTCGCGATCGTGAAGGCGTGGAAGGGCGACCGCCACGGCAACCTCGTCTTCCGCGCGAGCTCGCGCAACTTCAACCCCCTCTGCGCGTCGGCGGGCAAGGTCACCATCGCGGAGGTGGAGGAGCTCGTCGAGCCCGGCGCGCTCGACCCCGACCAGGTTCACACGCCCGGGATCTTCGTCCAGCGCGTCTTCCAGGGGACGGGCTACCAGAAGCGCATCGAGCGCCGCACCGTGAAGAAGGGCTGAGGAGGACACCCCAATGCTGACGAGAGACGAGATCGCGAAGCGGGTCGCGCGCGAGCTGCGCGACGGGTACTACGTCAACCTCGGGATCGGGATGCCCACGCTCGTCCCCAACTTCGTCGCCCCCGGCGTCGAGGTGGTGCTCCAGAGCGAGAACGGCGTGCTCGGCGTCGGGCCCTACCCCACGGAAGACAAGGTCGACCCCGACCTGATCAACGCTGGCAAGGAGACGATCACCACGATGCCCGGCGCGAGCTTCTTCTCGAGCGCCGACAGCTTCGCGATGATCCGCGGCGGGCACATCGACCTCGCCATCCTCGGCGCGATGCAGGTGAGCGAGAAGGGCGACCTCGCCAACTGGATGATCCCCGGCAAGATGGTGAAGGGGATGGGCGGCGCGATGGACCTCGTGCACGGCGCCCGGCGCGTCATCGTGATGATGGAGCACGCGGCGAAGGACAACACCCCGAAGATCGTGAGGGAGTGTTCGCTCCCGCTCACCGGGCGGCGTGTGGTACACAGGATTATCACCGACCTCGCCGTGATCGACGTGACCGACGAGGGGCTGGTGCTGCGAGAGGTGGCGAAGGGCGTGAGCGCCCGCGAGGTGCAGGAGCGCACCGAGCCGACGCTGCGCGTCCCCCCCGACCTCCGCGAGATGGAGCTGTAACCTGAAGGAGTAGCGTAGAATGGAAGTGATCGAACTCGAGGGCCTCACCCGCCGCCAGGCGCTCCTGGTGGCGGCCGCTGCCACCGCCGCCGCGTGCAGCAGCGACCCGGCGCCCATGTCCGGCCCCGACGCCGCGGCCGACGCGCCCGGCGCCGACGTGACGGGCAACGACCAGCCTCCCGCACCCGACGCGTCGCCCGACGCCGCGCCGGATGCTTCCCCCGACGCGCCGCCCCCCGTGGACGCGGCGCCTGATGCCGCGCCCGACGCCGGGCCTGATGCGGGCCCTGACGCTGCGCCCGACGCTGCGCCCGATGCTGCGCCGGATGCTGCGCCCGACGCTGCGCCGGATGCTGCGCCCGACGCCACGGCCGCGTGCCCGCCCGCGGGTGCGATGCGGCTCGGCGCGCTGACGGACTTCCCGGCGGGTTCGTGGCGCAACGTGAAGGGCTCGCGCGTGATCGTCGGCCGCGACGCCCGCGGGCTGTTCGCGTACTCGTCGGTGTGCACCCACAACGGGTGCATGGTGCCGGCTCCCTCCGCCGCCGCGAGCGGCTCGACCTGCCCCTGCCACGGCTCCCGCTACGACAACGACGGGACGGTGACCGGCGGCCCCGCCGCGCGCTCGCTCACCAACTACCGCGTCGCCGTGTGCGGCGGCGACGTGTACCTCCAGATGGACATGACCGTCCCCGTCGGGACGCGCACCGCCGTCTGAGCCTCCCTCTCATACCGATGTGGCCTCGGTTCGTTCGCGAATTGTCGTTCGGGCGGGGCGAGCCCCGCCCCTACGGCTGTGGCCCCGCTCGCGTCGGGCAGTGAGCTGGCGAGGTAGGGGCGGGGCTTGCCCCGCCCGAAGAGAATTCA
Organism: Polyangiales bacterium; assembly: GCA_046351555.1. Lineage (GTDB taxonomy): Bacteria > Myxococcota_A > Polyangia > Polyangiales > CAISKJ01. Next base: position 105,179 of record JAXLYI010000013.1, on the reverse strand, counting down.
CCGACGCCGCTGTGGTGCAAGGGCAGGGCGAGCGCACCAAAATCGCTTGAATTGCAGCCTCGCGGCGGGGTTTGTCGCTGGCGCTCCGGCACCCCGCGCTACGGAATGCAGGCGCCCCCTCCGGGGGCTTGAAGACCGACGAAAGATCGCGTGAAATGCCCTCCAGAAGCGTTGCTTGCGATGATGGCGGGGGGCTTTCGCAGGGCGGTAGGGTCTGAAAGCCCCCGGAGGGGGCGCCTGCATTCCGTAGCGCGGGTGCCGGAGCGCCAGCGACAAACCCCGCCGCGAGGCTGCAATTCAAGCGATTTTGGTGCGCTCGCCCTGGGTGCAAGGGTGTCGCCCTCTCGCGAAGATGTCGTGGGCGTTCGCCGCGGTGACCGCGCGAGCGAGCCACTGCTCGATGGCGGCGGCGTCGGTGCTCGCGGCCCGCGGCGGACGTGTTCGCGCGAGTCGTTGCGCATCGCGTGGGGGTGGCGGTGGGGTGGCGGGGTGGCGGTGGGCCAGGGGAAGGAGCCTTCGGCGCAGCGACGTCCCGTGCGACGTCGCCGCGTGAGGTCGCGGTGGGGGCTACTTCGGGGTCTTCGCGGCGTCGTCGGACTTCTCCGCGCGGGCCTCGGCGGCCTTCGCGGGGCGGCCGCCGCCGCGGAAGGTGCTCTGCCAGCGCTCGAGGAAGAGCGAGAACGCGACGCGCATCGGGCTGTGCTCGGGCGTCCCTTCGAGGACGCGGTGGAGCTGGGAGACGAGCTCCTGGGCGGGCGTTCCGGTGGCCTGCAGGTGGCGGGTCACCAGCGCCTGGGCGAGGTCGAGGCGGCGGCGCATGCGCTGGAGCTGGCGGATCCGGTCGACCGCCGCGAGCGCGGGCGCCGCGTCGAGGCCGAAGGCCGTGAGGACGGGCGCGTACTTCGCGACCGCCTCCGACGTCTCGGGCTCGGTGAGGAGCGCGAGCATGTCGCTGCGGACGCGCTCGTCGCCCGCCACCTTCGGGTCGAGGTTCGCGAGGAACGCGAAGTCCGCCGCGGTCAACGGCGCTTCGCCCGCGGCCACGACGCCCGTCGCCGCGAGGGGCGCGTCGGCGGGTGCGGTCGGGTGCTTGCTGGGGTGCTTCATGGGGTTCACCTCCTCTCTCCCGTCGGCGGGACGGGGACTGCGGGCGCCACCGCACGGGGTGTTCGCGCCACGTGTTCCGAGGAACGGCGGGCGCGGCGAGAACATGAGCGCGCAGGGATAGCGGAGGGTGCGCGGCGCGGACGAAGGCGCGTCGGGGGAGGAGGGGGCGGCGGGCGGCAGGGGAGGGGAGGAGGAGGGCGGCGAGAGGTTCGAGGTGCGGGGGGCGGAGGTTCGAGGTGTGGGGGGAGAGGTTTCGGGGGCGAGGGGAGGAGGACGGGAGGTGCGCGGGCGAAAGGGGAGAGATGCGAGGGCGGAGGGGGGCGGGAAGCGGGCGGAGGGGGAGGGGTGCGAAGACGAAGGTGGGGAGGATGGGCGGCGGAGGGGAGAACCTTCGGAAGCGGAGGTTTCGAGGGCGCGGCGGGAGGTGGGCGGGATGGCGAGGGGAAGGGCGTTGACGCGCGCGCGGAGGGGCATGTACGAATCGAGTGCAGTGGATCGAGCGTGGCGTCGGTTCTGCGAGGAGATGGGCCTGGAGGCGGAGGAGCCTCCGAGGGGCCACGAGGCCGGTGCCCACGAGATCCGCAACGCCTCGCGCGGAAGTGCTTGTCTACCGGGAGATCGGGGAAATCGGAGCTCCTGGTTCGCCTGCTCGCGGCGCCGAGTGCCCAGGGTTCGCCCGCCTGCCCTCGCTGAGGCGCTTAGGCTCACCCTGGGCAACCTGCATGGGATCATCCGCCCGGTGGCGGATTCTGGGAGCCGGCGCGAGGTGAGGACGCCGCGCGCCGCCCACGTCGCCTCGTTGGGAGCCCGGTACCGACCGGGCATTCCCATGCAGGTAGCCCAGGGTGAGCCCAACCCGTTCAGTGAGGGCAGGCGGGCGAACCCTGGGCACTCGGCGCCGCGAGCAGGCGAGCCAGATGCTCCGATCTCCCGAAACATCGAGCGCACAAGCACTCCCGTGCGAGGCGTTGCGCATCTCGTAGGCGGTGCGAGCGGGGGAGGGGACGACGGGAGGGGGATGGGGCCAGGTGGGGGAAGCAGGCGCGCTCGGCGCGTTCGGGGGATGGGGCGCGAGAGACGTTCGGGGCATAGGCCGCGAGGGTGTTCGGGGGATAGGGCGCCAGCGTGGGGCGCGATGCGTGGGAGGCCCGACGGTCGCGCGTGCGCGGAGCGGGAGCGTTCGGGGGATAGGGCGCCGGGGCGTTCGGGGTTTAGGCGGCGGCGGGTTACTACGATGTTAGGCGCCTGAGGCACACTCGCCATGAACACACCTACATACACCCAATCTATCAAGAACGATGCTCGGCGTTTTGTTCTCGAGCGGGCTGTTAAGGCACTTACTGCTGACCGTTCCTCCTCTGTCGTAGTTTCAGCCGATGAGTTCGATGATGCGCGGAATTACGCCATAACGTTTCTGGAGCAGTACAACCTCGCTCCCTCTAGCCTTCGAAGCGAACTCCTCGAGCAATCCGCAGAGTGGCATACGTTTCATCGTTCGGTTGTTGGTCACAAAGAGCCATCGGATCTTCGCGTCCTCTACTTGTGTGGACCTGAACCAGAGAATGACCTCTCCGTTCTTCTTGAACTCGGCATCGTTCCTCAGAACGTTTGGGCGGTAGAATCTGTCGCTTCAATTTACCAAGAGGCTGTCCAGCAATTGAAGCGTAAGAATCGCTTCATCCGGATCCACCATGGCGGCCTTGACACATTTTTCGACTCTACGAACGAGCGCTTTGACATCATCTACATCGACGCATGCGGGCCACTTCTCGGAGGCCACCCTAATACTATCCGGCCGCCTCTGCTTCTATTTCACAGAGAGCGACTCGCTCCGCTGGGAGTTCTAATCACAAACTTCGCCCAGCCACCTACGGAGAAGATGTCCGAGTATGAGCGACTTATGTGTTATTACTTCGCTCCTCGTTACAATGATTGTCCGAGAGCCGTCGTTCGTGCTGGCGCTGACCCCGCGGTCGCCTTCCTTGATCCCGGCCACCTCCTACCGTACATTCGCAGTCATTTCGACGATGCGTACTCTGATTTTGTCACGCGATTGTTAGTCGACCTTGGCCGCGATATCATTCCTGTTTCGCGCATCTACGACAACAAGGATCTGCGCGCGAAGTATTTTGCGCCAGCCGCTCAGCTCAAAGAAGCGCTGCAAGCGGCAACGAGTGAGCCGCCTGATCCTCTGGAGACAGAAACACCCGACGAGTATCTTCGTCGGTACTTTATGCAGACTGGCGATGTTCTGCTAAACGCGTCAGGCTATCCACTCCTACAATTTCTTCGAAACAGTTCAAAAGACAAGGTGGCTGCTGAACTTATTCGCCCTATTCTCGACTACAAACTTCGCAATGAACCTATCGAGAAGTCGCTTCTTGCCGCGACTGTTCTGGCAAAGATTGCGGAAGGTCATGCCGGAGTTGCGAGCTTGGAAATGCAGGCAGCGCTTAGGCAGTCATGGGTTGATTCGGCAGGCGGTCTCTTCTGTGACGTGCCATTGCCAAATCTTCTTATCAATACTCTCTACGGTATCTACGGGCATCCCTATCTCCCCAATCCACGGCGCTCTACGCGTATCTCTTACACAGCCAAAACCACCAAGATGTACATGGATGTTTTGGTTTTGGATCAGTGTCGGTACTTCTATGACTATCTGCCGACCATTGACCTGATTCCAGACCGCTTTCGCTCTGTCGCATATCAGTTGGTTCTGCGTGCCTGTCTTGATCGTATGGGCAGGTACGACTTTAGCAGTTCGAGTCATCCGTTCCATGGAGCTGCGTTGGGTGGTTTTGGAGAGTATACATCTGCTTCGGCTTACGATTTTTCGCGTCGCAGGGGGCAACCGCCTTGGGCAGGACAGGGTCCTGAGAGTGATGATGATGAAAGCGCCGATGGGAGTGGGCCGGACGGCGCCTAACAAGCCGATGGTGCCGGCCGCCCCCACCTCGCTCACCCATTACGCGCCTAGCCCGCTGCGGCAGCACATCGGCAGGCCGTTGGGCCGCGAGCAGCGAGAGACCCGGCGAGTGAGTTGGGCGTACTCGGCGGCACGATTCAAGCCAGTCTAACGAATGAACCACTGCGAACGTGACGATAGAAAGGCGCAGAACCCCATGAGCATCGCGAGTGACCTCAAGAAGAAAGTCAAGAAGGCTCTAAAGATCGGACCTGGGCGCCCCCCAAAAGGCCAGAAGATGAAGAAGACTGGTACCTATAAAAACGGCAAAGACAAGCACAAGAAGACGATCATCTGACGGCTGCGAAACCTGATCGATAGAACTTCCTGGCTGTGATCCCCGTGGGCAACTCTTGAAGATACTCATGCCCCACAAACCAATGGTGCGACCGCCGACCGCCGCCACTGCACCAATGGAACTTCCGCCAGCGTTCGTGCTGCGGCGGCACATCGACCAACCTTCGGGCAACCGGCGGACAGTGTTCTGAAGAGCAAAAATCGAATCCAAGCTTCAAGAGGTGTAACAGTGAGAAAAGCCGTTCGGTTCTTCGGCCTTCTGGTGTTCGTCTGTCATGTTCTCTTCAGTGCGGGTTGCTCTATTCGCAGAGAGCGTGTAACCGCGGAAAATGTGGACAGCGTCATGACGAAGATCGGAAACGGAGAGGGTTCCCTGTCGCAAGAGGAGCGCCGACAGTTCGGGGCCTACATTATTCGCAGCCGCTTGGGAGCTGCGTTTGGAGGAACCCCTCCGCCACTGAATCTTACGGTTACAGAAATCCTCGAGCGCCAACGTAGCTTCGAGGCGGAGCGGCGCGCGGCGGAACGGCGAGCTGCCGAGGAGGCGCGCGCAGCAGAGGAACGTCGTCAGGCCGAGATCCAAGCTGTCCGGGCTGCCATCAACGCTCAGGTTCAGGCTATCGAATTCGAGGACGCAGATTTCATGAACGGGCGGCCTCAAGCCCAGCTCAATTTTCGAGTACACGTCACGAATAGCGGGAACAAACCGATTCGAGGGGCAAGAGGTACCTTTTTGTTTTACGATACCTTCGGGCAGGTTGTGGCCAGGCTGAACGCAAGTGTTGAACAGGATCTTAATGCTGGCGCGAGCCTAGATACCATTCTGAGTAAACACTATAATCAGTTTATGGACGTCGATCGGACGTTGCGTGGCTATAATCTCGCTCGCGGAAGGGTAGTATGGGAGCCTGCTCAGGTTGTTTTTGGCGACGGTACACAAATTCAAGTTTCTGGAGCGCAAGCCGAATAAAGCAATCATAAGGCCCAACAAGCCAATGGTGCCGACCGCCCCCACTGTACCAAAGGAACTTCCGCCAACGTTCGCGCTGCGGCGGCACATCGGCCAGCCGTTGGGTAGCTCCGGAAGAACGACAACCACGACATCCCGAATGCGTTAGCCCGTCATGAGGCGACAAATGGCATTGAAAAGACCGCCGCGCTCCACGGCGCTTCCCGACCTCGGGCTGCTCGATGGGGTTGTCGCGCCCCGCATCCTCGACGCGCTCCGGGTCGCGTCGGAGCAATTCACGAAGATCGGCGTGCGGCACGCGCTGGTGGGCGGGCTCGCAGTGGGCGCACACGGGCATCCGAGGGCGACGAAGGATGTCGACTTCCTCGTCGGGGAGGAGGCGTTTCTGCATCACGGCGGCGGCCTGGTCACCATCGCGCCGGGGGTGCCCGTCCAGGTGGGTGATGTGGCCGTCGATCTCATCTCAATCGCCACCGGGGAGGGTCACCTCGACGCCGCGGTGGCGAAGCCCGTCCTCAGCGTGGGGATTCCGATCGCGCCGATCGAGGCGCTCTTCTACCTCAAGCTCAAGTCTCCTCGCCGCAAGGACGCCGCCGACGTCGTCGAACTCGTCAAGGGAGGGGTCGCCACCGCGCCGATCCGGCGATACCTCGAGCAGGTGGCGCCGGACATGATCGAGAAGTTCGACGAGCTCATCACGGAAGCGACGGAGGACGACGAGGCGTGACGTCCCGCGCCCGCCGAGCGAGCTCGGTCGTCACGATCGACCCCGGCACGAGCTGGCCCGAGTTCATCGCGGCCTCGACCGCCTCCTGCTCTTCGTCCGACTCGGACTCGATCGGGGCGCGAAGCGCGGCGAGCAGCGCCGGATGGTCGCTTGGGAGATGATGTTCGACGTTCTCCGCAGACACGCGGGGAACGTATCAGCGGCGAGCGAGCGCAACAAGCCGCGGCGCCAACGTCACCCACCCTGCTCACCGCGCCCGCGCCTCGCGCGCTCTACTCCGCGGGCAACTGCCTGAGCTCTTCGAGCACCTCGCGCGGGTCGCGGACGTTCGGCGCGATGGTGTCGCCGTCGCGCACGCGCCGCAGGCCGTCGAGCAGCACGCGGTCGCCCTCGCGCAGCCCGCGCTCGACCACGTACAGGTGCGGCAGCTCCTCGCCGACGCCGATCTCCCGCGCGCGGACGACGTCGTCCGGGCCGACGACGAACACGAAGCGCTTGTCGAGCACGGTGTAGGTCGCCTTCTGCGGGATCAGCAGCGCGCCGGGGAGCACCGTGGTCAGCAGCACCTCGCCGGTCTCGCCGTGGCGGAGCAGGCCGTCGGGGTTGGGGAAGCCCGCGCGGAAGGCGATGGTTCCTGTCTCGTTGTTGAAGTCGGCCTCGATGGTCTCGATGGTGCCGGGCTGGGCGAAGACCTCGTCGTTGGCCATGCGCAGGCGCACGGGGACGGGGTCGCCGATGCGGTGGGCGCGGCGGTAGGTGAGGTACTCGCGCTCGCTGAGGTTGAAGTAGACCCACATCCGGCTGTTGTCGGCGAGCACGGTGAGCAGGTCGCCCTCGCCGACGAGGCTGCCGCGGCGGGCCATCAGCCGGCCCACGATGCCGTCGAAGGGCGCGTCGAGGCGCGAGAAGCGCAGGTGCGCCTGGGCCAGCGCCCGCTCGGCGGACGCGCGGCTGAGGCTCGCCTGGGCCAGCGCGAGCTCGTTGGGCGACACCACGTTGCCCTCGCGCAGCATCCGCGTGTTGCGGAACTCCACCTCCGCCCGCTGCACCTCGGCCGACGAGCGCGCGACCTCGGCCTGGAGGATGATCGGGGTGAGCTGGAAGAGGGGCTGCCCGCGGTGCACCGACTGGCCCTCGTCGACGAAGGTGTCGCGCAGGTAGCCGCGCTCGAGCGCGCGAACCTCGATGTGCTGGTGCGCGCGGATCTGCGCGACGTAGGGGCGCACCACCTCGGTGTCGCGCTTCAACACCACGGTCACCTCGAAGCGCGGGTGCTCCTGGGCGTGGTGGTGCTCGTGGTGGCAGCCGCCGGCGGCGATGGAAGTGGTGGTGAGGAGGCCCGCGAGGGCAAACGCGCGGAGCGGGTTCATCGGGCGCCTCCTGCAGGGGCAGCGGGGGCTGCGGGCGTGGTGGTGGGGGTGCGCCAGCCGCCGCCGAGCGCCTGGTAGACGGTGACGGTGGCGGCGAGCTGGCGCTGCCGGATTTCGATGAGTTCCATTTGGGCCTCCAGCGAGTCGCGGCGGGTGGTGAGCACCTCGAGGTAGTCCGCGCGGGCCGAGTTGAAGAGCAGGGTCGAGATGTCGACCGACTCGCGGAGCCGGTCGACCTGTTGCGATTTGAGCTCGTACATCCGCGCGAGGTTGCCGAGCAGGCTGACGCCGGTGTTCACCTCGAGGAAGGCGTTGAGGATCGCGCGCTCGTAGCGGAGCACGGCCTGCATCTGCACGGAGTTGGCGGAGAAGTACGCCGCGGTGAGCCCGGCGCGGTTGAGCAGCGGCGCGGTGATGCCCGCGAAGAGGTTGAAGAGGATCGAGTCGGGCGTGTCGAAGAGGCGCCTCACGTCGAAGGCCTGGTAGCCGAGGCGGCCGTCGAGGCGGAGCGCGGGGTAGAAGGCCGCGCGCGCGGAGGCGACGTCGAGCGCGGCGGCGCGGAGCTCGAGCTCGGCGCGGCGGACGTCGGGGCGGTTCTCGAGGAGCTGGGCGGGGAGGCCGGTGTGGACGGCGGCGGGCTCGGTGGTGAGGATGTCGGCGTCGCTGCGCACGATGGGGCGGGGGAAGCGCCCGAGCAGGAGGTGGAGCGCGTTCTCGGCCTCGACGATGCGCTGGGCGATTTCGAACTGGCGCGCCTGGAAGCCCTGGAGCTGCGCTTCGAAGCGCCGCACCGCGAGCATGGTGACGCGCGCGGCCTGCTGCTGGATGCGAACCATCTCCAGCGCGTCCTGCTGGAGGCGGATGTTGTCGCGCACGATCGCGAGCTGGCGGTCGAGGGCGCGGAGCTCGTAGTAGCGGGTGGCGATCTCGCCGACGAGGCGCGTCACCATGAACTTCCGCCCCTCGCCGCTCGCGAGGTAGCGGAAGGTCGCGGCGCGCGTGGCGTTGCGGAGGCGCGACCAGACGTCGACCTCCCACGAGGCGTAGACGCCGAGGGAGTAGTTCTGGAGGATGGCGCCGACGCCGGTGGCCTCGTCGCTCTGGCCCTGGCTGGTGAAGCGGCCGACGCGGTCGACGCCGGCGCCGAGCGCGACGCCCATGGACGGGAGGTATTCGCCGCGCCGCGCCATCACCTCGTTGTTGGCGACGAGCATCTCCTGCACGGCGATGTTGAGCTCCTGGTTGTTGCCGAGCGCGACGTCGATCAGCTCGGCGAGGTGCGGGTCGCCGAAGAAGGTTCGCCAGTCGGCCGAGGCGGAGTTGGTGGTGTCAGCGGCGCCGCCGAAGGACTCGGGCACGCGCGTGTTGGGCGCGCGGGCGGGGCCCTGCGGGAGCGTGGGGACGCACGCTGTGAGCGCGACGGATGCGATCAGGGCGGCCGCGCGGCGCCTCCAGGCGCGGTCACTCATGGTGCTCGTCGCCTTCGGTGACGGGGTTCTCCTCCTCCAACTGGATGAGCGAGCGGCCCTCGGCGAGCTTGCCGAACACGTAGTAGAGCCCCGGGATCAGCGCGACGCCGAAGATGGTGCCGAAGAGCATGCCGCCGAGGGCCGAGCCGCCGATGGTGCGGTTGCCGACGGCGCCGGGGCCCGTCGCGCGCACCAGCGGGATGAGTCCCGCGATGAAGGCGAAGGAGGTCATGAGAATGGGTCGGAAGCGGGCCCGCGCGGCCTCGACGGCGGCCTCGCGGATGGGGAGGCCCTTGTGGTGGCGCTGGACGGCGTACTCGACGATGAGGACGGCGTTCTTCCCGAGGAGGCCGACGAGCATGACGAGGCCGACCTGGGCGTAGATGTCGTTGGCGAGTCCGAGCGCGCGCAGCACGACGAGCGAGCCGAAGACGCCCACCGGCAGCGACAGGATGACCGCCAGCGGGATGATGAAGCTCTCGTACTGGGCCGCGAGCACCAGGTACACGAAGGCCAGCACGACGAGGAAGATGTAGGCCGCCTCGTTGCCGCGGCGCGCCTCGTCGAAGGAGAGGCCCTCCCAGGCGATGTCGTAGCCGCGGGGGAGCGTGCGGGCCACCTCGCGCACGGCGCGGATCGCGTCGTCGCTGGTGTACCCGCGGGCCGCCACGCCGCGGATGGCGGAGGAGTTGTAGAGGTTGTAGCGCGTGATCTCGTTGGGGCCGTGCGTCTCGCGCATCGTCATGAAGGCCGAGTAGGGGACCATCTCGTCGCGGGAGTTCTTGACGAAGAGGTTCATGATGTCGGCGGGGAGGCGGCGGGACTCGGGCCGGGCCTGCACGTACACCTTGTAGAAGCGCCCGAAGCGGATGAAGCCCTGCTCGTAGGTGCTGCCGATGAGGATCGCGAGGTTGTCGAGCGCGGTGCGGATCGACACGCCCTTCTGCATCGCGAGCTGGTTGTCGATCTGCAGCTCGTACTGGGGGTAGTTGGCGGCGTAGAAGGTGAAGAGCCCCGCGAGCTCGGGCCGCCGCCCCAGCGCCTCCATGAAGCGCGTGTTGACCCGCTCGAAGTCGTTGTAGTCGACGTTCTCGCTGAGGTCGAGGAGGCGCAGGGCGAAGCCGTCGGCGGCGCCGTAGCCGGGCACCGACGGGGGCTCGAAGAACTCCACCCGCGCGCCGATGTCGCGGGCCCGCTCCTCCAGCTCCTCGATCACCTGGCGGACGGTGTGGCGGCGCTGCGACCAGGGCTTGAGGTTGATGAGGCACGTCCCCGCGTTGGAGCCGCGGCCCTCGGTGAGGATCTCGTAGCCGGCGAGCGACGACACCGACTCGACGCCGTCGACGGTGCGGGCCACGCGCTGGAGGTCGCGCGCGACCTGGTTGGTTCGCTCGAGCGTGGCGCCGGGGGGCGTCTGGACGATGGCGTAGATCTGCCCCTGGTCCTCGTTGGGGATGAAGCCCGCCGGGAGCCCGCGGTTGACCTGCACGGCGCCCGCGGCGAAGAGCGCGAGCGCGCCGAAGGTGACCACGCGCCGCGAGACGATCGCCTCGAGGACGCGCACGTAGCGCTCGGTGCCGCGGTCGAAGGCGCGGTTGAAGAGGTCGAGGAGCATCCGCACCGGCGTGCGGCGCTTGGGCTTGCCGTGCTCGTTCTTGAGGATCATCGCGCACAGCACGGGGGTGAGCGTGAGGGCCACGATGCCGGAGAGCACGATCGACGACGCCATCGTGATCGAGAACTGCCGGTAGAACACGCCGACCGGGCCCGTCATGAAGGCCACCGGGACGAACACCGCGGCCATGAGGAGCGTGATGGCGACGATGGCGCCGCTGATCTCGCCGATGACCTTCTTCACCGCGTCGTAGGGGGTGAGGTGGGGCTCCTCCTCCATCTTCGCGTGGACGGCCTCGACCACGACGATGGCGTCGTCGACCACGATGCCGATGGCGAGCACGAGGGCGAAGAGGGTGATGAGGTTGATGGTGAGGTCGAAGGCCTGCATGAAGGCGAACGACCCGATGAGCGAGACGGGCACCGCGAGCGTCGGGATGAGGGTGGAGCGCCAGTCGCCGAGGAAGACGAACACCACCAGCGAGACGAGCACGAAGGCTTCGAAGAGCGTGTGGAGCACCTTCTCGATGGAGGCGTCGAGGAAGGTCGAGACGTCGTAGTTGATCGAGTAGTGCATGTTGGGCGGGAAGCGCGTGCGCTCGAGCTCGCGCAGGCGCGCCTTCACGTCCTCGATGACCCGGCTGGCGTTGCTGCCCGGCGTCTGCTTGAGCACGATGGCCGCCGAGGGGTGGCCGTCGAGGTTGGAGTAGATGTCGAAGAACTCGCTGCCGAGCGCGACGTCGGCGACGTCGCGGAGGTGGAGGAGCTCGCCCTCGGGCGTCGCGCGGATGATGATGTTGCCGTACTGCTCGGGGCGGTTGTAGCGGCCCTGGTAGGTGAGCACGTACTCGACGGACTGGGAGGTCATCCCGGTGGCGCCGCCGGTGCGGCCGGGGCGGCCGATGACGCTCTGCTCGGAGATGGCGCGCATCACCTCCTCGGTCGAGACGTTGTAGGCGCGCATGCGGTCGGGCTTGAGCCAGACGCGCATCGCGAACTGCCGGTTGCCGAGGATGCTCGCGCGCCCGATGCCCGAGATGCGCTGGAGCTCGGGGATGAGGTTCACGCTGGCGTAGTTGTAGAGGAAGGTCTCGTTGGCGCCGGGGTCGGTGCTGTAGAGGTTGACGTACATCAGCATGCTCGGCTGCACGGGCGCGACGACGACGCCCTCGAGCTGCACGAGCGGGGGGAGCTGGTTCATCACCTGGTCGATGCGGGTCTTGACGTTGACCACGGCGAGGTTCGGGTCGGTGCCGAGCTCGAACACGACCTGGATGGTGGCCTCGCCGGCGCTGGTGGCGTCGGAGACCATGTACTTCATCCCCTGCACGCCGTTGATCGCGCGCTCGAGCGGGATGAGCGCGGCGTCGACGAGCACCGACGCGCTCGCGCCGGGGTAGGCCAGCGACACCATCACCAGCGGCGGCGCGATCGCCGGGAACTGCGAGATGGGCCGGCTGCGGATCGCCAGCGCGCCGAGGAAGATCAGGAGGAGGGAGACGACGATGGCGAGGACGGGGCGGTGAATGAAGCGTTGCATCAGGTGTGTGGCGCGGCCGTGGAGGCGCGCGCCGACCCGCTCACAAGACGCGTGCCGTCCGCGTTGCGCGGCGCGCGCGGAGGGCCTCGCGGGCGCGCGTCCGTGGTGAACTTCCCCGCGGAGGAGATTCGCCCGCTGGCGCGTCTTCCCGATGCGCGCGTCGCGTGAAAGAACGCCCTCGCCGCGTCAAACGTTTGAAGAATCGCGCTCGGTGCGAGGTGCGTCGTTGCTGCGTCGCGCGAGCGCCGCGGGCACACAGAGCAGCGGCACCACGACGAGGTGGTAGCGATCGGCTCCGAGGAAGACGCCGTGGGTGAACGCCGTCGCCGCGAGCGCGCCCACCGCGAAGCGCGCCGCGACGTCGGCCGCGTCGTTGTCGCGCGCGCGCCCGAGGCCCTTCCACGCGCCGGCGAGAAGTGCCCACCACGCGGCCGTGCAGAGCGCGACGAGGGCGCCGTACGCGACGTCGCCGAAGCGCTCGCGCCGCTCGCCGCGCAGGTAGCTCACCGGGTCGTGCTCCCACAGGAACGTTCCTGCGAGCTTCATCGCGCCGAGCGCGAGCCAGCGCCCGGGGGCCTCGCGGATGCGTTCGCGGGCGAGGTTCGACATGCAGCGGTCGCGGCGCACCTCGCCGCGGACGTCGGCGCACCCGTCGTCGGCGGCGGGGCGACGGTAGCCGCCGCGCGCGTCGGGGAAGGTTCCGATGAGGAGGTTGCTTCCGCCGTTGGTGCTGACGAGCGCGCAGGCGTCGAGCGTCGCGCAGTTGCGCGCCGTCCACGGGGCCACCACCGCCGCCGCGCCGAGGGTCGAGAGTAGGAGCGCGAGCGCACGACCACGCAGCGAGCGCCCGCCGAGCGAGGCGAGCGGGAGCAGCAGCAGCGACTGCGGGCGGACCAGCGTGGCCGCGCCGAGGGCCGCGCCGGCCGCGAAGGCCCCGACGCCGCGCGAGCGCTCGGTGCGTGGGAGGGCCGTCGCCGCGAGGGATAGCGCGAGGAGGGCGCCGTGGAGCGTCTCGGTCATCGCCGCGCCGCACCACAGGACCGCGCCCGGGTAGAGCGCGTAGAGGACGGCCGCACGCGTCGCGGCCCGCTCGCCGCCCGCGCGCGCTGCGACGGCCGTCAGCGCGGCTGCGGCGGCGAGGGCTGCGACGAGGTTGACGAGCGCCATCGCGACGGTGGCGTCGCCGACCGCGCGCATCGCCGCGGCGAGGGCGGCGGGGTAGCCCACCGGGTAGAACGCCGTCGGCCGCGGGGCCGCGCCCGGGGCGACCTCCGCGTAGCCCAGGCCGCGCGCGATGGCCTCGGCGTAGCGGGCGTAGAAGTGCCCGTCCCAGCGCGGCGGTTCGCGCGTCGCGGCGACGAGCGCGGCCCGTGTGGCGAGCGTGAGGCCGAGCGCGAGGGCGAGGGGGCGTCTCACTACCAACGGACGGGGACGAGCGCGATCGGGTGCGCGGCGTCGCGGGCCTCGCCGGCGGGCGCGCCGACCTCGCCGTGCGCGTTGGCGCCCCAGCACCAGACGCCGCCGTCGGTGGTCTCGGCGCAGGTGTGGGTGAGGCCCGAGGCGAGCCGGCGCGCCGCGGGGATCGGGACGCGCGTCGGGGCCGTGGTGGGGCGCGACGATCCGGCGGCCGCGCCCATGCCCCAGCAGTCGACGGCGCCGTCGTCGTGGAGGGCGCAGCCGTGGAGGGCGCCGAAGGTGAGCTGCGTGACGTTGTGGACGCCGCGCAGCGCGGGGAGCAGCACGGTGCGCACGGGCTCGGGGCCCTCACCGCCCCAGCAGAAGGCGTCGCCGTCGAGCTTCACGATGCAGCTGAAATCCGAGCCCGCGGCGATGGACGCGGCGAGCGGGGCCCAGGGGATCGGGGCGCGGGCGTGGGCCATCACGAGGTCGGCGGTTCCGCACTGGGCGTGGCGGTTGTCGCCCCAGCACTCGACGCGGCCGCTCGCGAAGAGCGCGCAGGCGTGCTCGGCGCCGAGCGCAACCTCGCGAATGGCGGGGAGCGCCGCGAGGGCCGCGCGCCCGTTGACCTGCATGGGCCCGACGAGGCGGCAGTCGCCCGCGCAGAAGAGCTCGCCCGCGTGCGTCCAGGCGTAGGCGTCGGCGCCGATGCCCGCGACGCCCTGGACGCCGCCGAAGTCCGGGTGGCGCCCGGTCTCCGCGGCGAGGAAGCGCCCGAGTTCCTCCACGGGCTCGCTCGCGCGGAGCATCGCGGGGCGCTCGGCGCCGAGCACGTCGGCGAGGACGAAGCCGATCCCGTTGTGCTCGGAGAGGCGCTGGACGGCGTTGGCCGCGCCGCCGAGGGGGGCACGCCGGAGCGCGCCGTTGCCGCCGGCGGAGAGGCCGGCGCAGAAGGTTCCGCGGCCGGCGGTGCGGACGCAGGTGTCGTAGTCCTGCGCGGCGATCTGGACGGCGCTCTCGGGGGGCGGCGGCGGGGCGACGGGCGCGGGCGGTGGGCCGTCGGCGGGGGCGCGGCCGACGGCGTAGGGTTCGCCGAGGCACGCGGCCGCGAGCGAACACACCATCAGCGCGCCGGAGAGCTTCACCGGATCCGTACCTCCAGACCCGCCGCGACGACGGGCTGCACCCAGGAGCTTACAGGATCGAGACACACGTGTGCGCCGCAACCCGCGCTCGGCGCGTCGGTGACGAGGGCCGGTTGCGGGTTGACCAGCATCGCGCGCAGCCCCGCGTCGGCCCAGAGCCCCACCGCGGGCACCGGCCGCCAGGTGACGCGCGCGCCCGCTTGCGCCGCGACCCACCACGCCCACGACGCGATCGGGCGCGAGGGGTCGCCCGCGCCGAACACGTCGCCGACCGCGCCCAGCTCCCCGGCGAGGCACAGGTCGAGGCGGACGGCGCGGCGGTCGCCGCCGGGGGCGTAGCAGCCGCGGAGGGCCCCGTGCGCGGCCTCGACGCGGGGCGCGGTGAGCGAGCCGGCGTCTCCCTGGGGCGCGTACCACGCGACGGCGAGCTCGGCGCGCCAGGGGCCGACGACCACGCCCGCGCCGACGGTGAGCCCGGGGGACACGGGCGCGAGCATCCCGAAGGCGAGGACGCCGCCGGCGATCGCGTGGACGCCGACGCGTGTCGGGGCTGGGCGTGCGGGTGTGGGGGGCGGTCGAGGCGGCGGGAGCGCGTTGCGGACGAGGAGCGCGGCGAGCTCGGGGAGCCCGTCGCAGCGGTCGACCGAGCGGGCGTCGTGCGTGGCGCGCTCGGCGGTGACGTCGACGGTGAGGAGCCACTGTGAGGGCGCGATGCGTCGCGCGACGACGCGGCCGCGCCACGGGGCGGTGGGCGCGAGGTCGACGCCGGCGCGGGCGAGCTCGGCGCGGAGGGAGGCGGGGTCGACGCAGCCGTCGGGGGCGATCACCTCGAGCGGCGGGATGGATTGGGCGAGCGCCCGCGGGGCCGCGAGGGTGGAGGCGAGGGCGAGGGCGAGCGCGAGGCGGCCGTTCACCGCGCGGAGGGTTGCACGCACGAGCGGCGGACGCGGGCGGCGGAGGCTCCAGCGGGCGCGCGGCGGAGCACCTCGGCGGCGAGGGAGGCGGCCTCCTCGCGGCGCCCGAGCGCGCAGAGGGCGACGACGCGTTCGGCGGCACCCTCGGCCCACACGAGCCGGAGCGGAGGGGCCGCGCCGAGGGCGGCGAGGGCGTCGGCGGAGGCGGCCCGGTCGTTGGCGGCGCGGGCGGCGCGGACGGCGCGGAGCTCCTCTTCGAGCGTGGCGACGTGGGGCGCGGGTGGCGCGGCGGCGATGGCGGGCGAGGGGAGCGCGGCGACCGCGGGCGAGGGGAGCGCAGGCGCGGAGGGTGTGCGGCGCGGGCGTGCGGCGGCGTGGGCGATGGGCGCGGGAGGGGCTTCGACGGCGGGCGGCGCGGGGAGAAGCGCGGCAGGTGCGACAGCGGGCGCGACGACAGCGGGCGCGACGACAGCAGGCGAGGGTGCGACGGTGGGCAGGGGGGCTGGCGTGGGGAGGGCGGTTCGCGCGGCGATCGCGGGCGCGTGAGGTGCGGGGCGTGCGCGGGTCCACACGGCGCCGCCGACCAGGAGGGCGGCGGAGAGGCCGACCGCGGTCATCCAGGGCCACGCGTTGCGGGGCGTGGGCGGGGGGGCGGACTCGCGCGCGGCGGTGGCGCCCGCGGCGGCGGCGAGGGCGAGGGCGAGGAGGCGCGCGCGCTGGTCGGGTTCGAGCGTCGCGTCGCGGCGGAGGGCGGCGGCGGCGCGGCGGGCGTCGGGGGGCGTGTCAATCACCGTGGAGACTCCTGCGGTAGCGCTCCGCGGCCTGCTGGAGCTTCTCGTTGGCCCGGCGCATCCACGCGCGGACCGTGTTCACCGAGCTCACCGCGACGCCCTCCTGCTGGAAGAACTGGAGGGCCTCGGTCTCGGTGAAATCGAGGACGTGGAAGAGGAGCCAGGCCGTCCGCTTGGGCTCCTCCAGGGTGTCGACGAGGCGGCGCGCCCAGGCGACCTCCTCGCGGCGCGCGGCGTCGGACTCGGGGCAGCCCGGCGCCACGTCCGCGAAGGGGCCCTCGTCGTCGAGCGGGGACTCGTGGCGCCGCGCGCGCTGGCGGACGTGCTCGCGGCAGACGTTGGCGGTGATGCCCAGCACCCACGTGCGCAGCGTCGCGCGCGTGGGGTCGTAGCGGGGGAGGGCCCGCGCCACGCGCTGGAAGGTGACGCTCACGACGTCGTCGAGGTCGACGCTCGCGGCGCCGCGCAGGCGCCAGCGGGCGAAGGCGACGACGTCATCGAGGTGCGCGGCCACGACCGCCTCGACCGACGCGGGCGCGACCGCCGCGGCCGCCGGGGGGGCGGGCGCGTCGGGCGCGAGGTCGACGGAGCGGGCGACGCCGAGCGGGGGCATCGCCGGAGTTTGACCCGGGGGCCCCCCATCCGTGCGGGGAAAATTCGCGGCGCAGGGGACGGGCGAGCGCCGGTCGTCCGTCGGCGGCCCTACCGCTCGAGCACCGGGCACAGCGAGATCGACCGGATGCCCGCGGCGCGCACCCGGTCGAGGACGAACACCACGCGGCCGTGGGCGACGTCGCCCGACGCGTGGAGGAATGCGTGAGCCTCCGGGTCGCCCAGCGCGCGCACGCGGACCGCGTCGACGAGGTCGGCGTCGGCCACGGCGTCGTTCCCCACGAACACCTGACCGTTGGAATCGAGGGAGATGGCGAGCGTGGTTCGGCCCTGCCACGGCGCTAGAGCGCCGTGCGGCAGGTCCTGCGGGATCGCCGCGCGCCGCGGCTCCGCCGCACCCGTCACGAGCGCCGCGGCGAGCAGCGCGAGCGCGACCCCGACGAAGGGCGCCGGTTGGACGCCGACGATCGCGTCGTCCGTCGCGGCGGGGCGAGCGAACACCGCAGCCTCAGCCCGCGCCCTTCGCGCCCCCGCGGAGCCGCGCGAGTTCGGCGCGGAGGCGCTCAACCTCGCGCTCGGCTTCGGCGCGCGCCGCGGCCTCGGACTCGGCGCGCTGCGCTTCGGCCCGTGCGCGCTCCGCTTCGGTGCGCGACTCCTCTTCGGCGCGCTGGCGGGCGGCGCGCTCGGCGCCCGCCTGGGCTTCGGCGATGGTGAGCGCGGCCTTCGCCCGCTCGGCCTCGGTGGGGAGCAGCGCGTCTCCGCGGGCGCCCGTCGCGAGGCGCAGCCGGAGTCGCGGGCCGCCGCCCACCGCGCGCAGCCAGCACCCGAGCTCGCGGCTGTAGACGCGGTCTTCATTGCTGCGCTCGACGAGGCGCCAGACGCCACGGCCGACGCGGCGGTACACCTGCCAGCGCACGCGGACGCGGCTGCGGGCCGTGACCCTCGGGTCGAAGATCACGAACTCACGAACGCCCACGCGGCCGTACACCGGGGGGAGGTCGTCGTAGTCCTTCCGGTGGTCCTTCGAGGCGATCTCCAGCGCGAAGGAGGGCGGTGCGTCGAGCTCCCAGAGCTTCCAGCAGGGCGGTGCGACGTCGGGGTCGACGCCGGGGAGCACGTACACGTCGGGCGCGACGCGCTTCCGGGTGTCGCCCTCCACCAGGTAGATGAACTGGTCGGCGCCGACGAAGCACCGCCGCCCGCACATCGCCAGCCACATCGCCACCAGCGGCCGCAGCACCTCCGCGATGAAGCGCTGAAGGGCGTCCTCCCCCATGTGATCCGTCTCCGGGTAGTGGACGGGCTCCAACCGCCGCGCGACCGCCGTCATGGCCGGCGACTCTATCACGGCCCTCGTCACCCGTGGCAGCGCGCGACGAACCCGCAGCGGAGCCCGTCGCACACGTACCGGGGCCTCGCGTCCCAGCGGCCCGCCTCGCGCGCCTGGAGCATCGCGCGGACGGCCTCGAGCGCCCGCACCTCCACCGCCTCGGCGCCCACCACGTGGACGAACGCGAGCTCGCCGCGCGACTCCTCGCCGAGTGGCAGAACCGCCGGGGCCACCGGCGCGCGCGTCCCGCCCGCGGCGAAGCGGCGCGCGAGGGCCACGCACGCGAGCAGGAGGTCGAGCTCGGGGTCGGCGCCCGGCAGCGCGCGCTCGTCGCGGTCGGGCAGGGTGGTGAGGCGGACCACCACGAGCCCGTCGCGCCCGACGGCGTCGCCGCGCACCACGAGGTCGGCGTGGCCCGTCACGCTCACGTCGAGCGCGCCCTCCGTCAGCCGCGCCGCCCACGGCAGCGAGGCGCCCAACAGCCGCGCCGGGTCCTCCGCCAGCGCGCGCCCGAGAGGAGAGTTGGCGAATCTCCGCAGCGCCGCCCGCGCGGCCTCGGCCACCGCGCCCTCCCGCTGCTCACCGGCAGCCGCCGCGGCGCCTGCGAGCGCGCCGTCGGGGTCGCTCACCACCGCGTCGACCGCCGTCTGCGCGAGCACGCGTCGCACGACGTCGCCCGCCGCGGCCGCCTCGCTCCACGCGCCGGTGTGCTCGCGCAGGCCGAGGTCGTGGAGCACGTGGAAGCGCCGCGCGCACCACGCGACGTCCTGCACCGTGGCCGACGCGAGCGCGAGGCGCCGGCGCGGCGGGGCGGCCTCCTCCGCGCGGGTTTCCTCCGCGACGACGGCTTCGTCTTCGGCGGCCTCGGTGCGGGCGCGCACCGGGAGCGACGGGGCCGCGGCGCCCGGCTCGATCACCCGCACGCGGAAGGGAGCCTCCGCGCGGAGCGCCGCGCGCAGAACGGGCCACGGGCCCTCGACGTCTCCGTCGGGCCCGCTCACCACGAGCAGGTCGCGGGCGCGGGTGAGGGCGACGTAGAGCAGCCGCCGCGCGTCGTCCTCCTCGGCCGCGTGGGCGCGCCGGCGGAGCTCGCGGAAGCCGTCTGGCACCTCGACGCCGCCGGGCAGCGCGACGAGGCGCCCGCGCTCGTCGAGGAGGACGCGGTCGACCCGCGGCACCCCGCGGTGGGCCGTCTGCGCGACGAACACCACGGGCCATTCGAGCCCCTTCGCCGCGTGGATGGACATCACGTTGACGCTGCCGGTGACGGCGTCCTCGACGTCGGCCTCGCTCTCGCGCTGGGCGGCCTCGCGCATCCGGTCGACGTGGCGGACGAAGCCCGCGAGGTCGGCCTCGTCGCCGCCGCGCTGCTCGGCCGCCGCGGCGATGCCGAGGAGCTTGTCGACGTTGGCCACCCGCTGCGCGCCGAAGGGGAGCGCCGCGAGCACGGCCGCATAGCCGCGCTCGGCGAGGCACTGGCGGAGCACGCCGTGGGGCCCGAGGGTGGGCCCGAAGCGGACGAGCCGGCGGAGCGAGGTGCGGGCCTCGTCGAGGCGCGCCCGGTCGTCGGGGTCGAGCGCGGCGCGGAGCGAGGCCGGCGGGTCGAGCAGGTCGTCGAGCCCCGAAGCCTCCGCGAAGAGGTGGGCGAGGCCCGCGTCGGAGAGGCCCACCAGCGGCCCGCGGAGCAGCGCGGCGAGCGAGAGCCGGTCGGATGGTTGCGCGACGAAGCGGAGGAGAACGACGAGGTCGTCGACCTCGCGGCGGTCCCAGAACCCAGGGCCGCCGCGGAGGGTGAAGGGGACGCCGCGCACCTGGAGGGCGCGCTTGATCGGCTCGAGGTGCGACCACGAGGGGACGAGGATCGCGATCTCGTCCATGCGCGGCGGGCGCCACCCCGCGGGCGCGCCTTGCGAGGTGGCGAGCTCGGTGATGCGCCGGGCGATCGCTTCGGCCTCGGCGCGGCGCTGCTCGTCGGCCTTGCCCTCGGGGACGAGGAGCAGCTCGACGCGCGTCTCGCCGTCGCCGGGCGAGGTGGCGACGAGCGTGTCGCGCGCCCGGTCGTAGAGCCCCGTCGCGTGAACCTCCGCGCCGGTGAGCAGCGCCTCGGTGACGGGGTTGATCGCCTCGAGCACGCGGTCGACGGCGCGGAAGCTGTCGGTGAGCTCGAGGCGGTCGCCGCCGGCGTCGGCGAGGTCGCGCTCGGTGGCGAGGAACACAGCGACCTCGGCGCCGCGGAAGGCGTAGATCGACTGCTTGGCGTCGCCGACCACCAGGAGCCCGCTCGGCTCGAGCTCGGCGGCGGTGAGCGACTGGCCCGGCGCGAGGAGCCGTTCGGCGTCGCGGCGCTCGCGCAGGAGGTAGAGCAGGTCGCGCTGCACGCGGTTGGTGTCCTGGAACTCGTCGACCAGCACCGCGTCGTAGCGCGCCTTCCACTCGCGGCGGAGGGCCGGGCGCTCGCGCAGGCCGTCGCGGAGGAGGCGCATGAGGTCGGCGTAGTCGACGGCGGCGCGGGCCCGCTTGGCGCGCTCGTAGCGGCGCTGGGCGTCGGCGACGATGCCCCGCGCGGCCTCGGCGAGGCGCACGGACACCACCGAGAGCGCGTCCTGGAGGAGGAGCGCGAGGGCCTCGCGAGCGCGCTCGGCGGTCGGTTCGAGCTTGCGCGTCCGGTTGCGCGGCGGAAGCCCCTGGCGGCCCTTCGTGAAGTCGCGCAGGGCGCGGACGCGCTCGAGGGCGAGCTCGGGGGTGGTCATCGGGGGGAGGTCTTCGACGCGGCGGGCGAGGTCGTGGACGCGCTGGGCCGTCCCGTCGTCGCGCAGCGCGGGCGTCGTCGCGCAAGCCTCGGCGAACTCCTTGAGCGTGTGGGCGGCGATGTACGCGCGGAGGTCGGTGGGCTCGACCGCGGGGGCGACGGCGACGTCGTCCGCGCGCACGCCGTCCTCGTCGAGCTGGCGGACGAGGTCGGCGAGGAGCGTGACGAGCCCGCGGTCGCCGTGCTCGCCGAGCCCGCCGCCGGCGGCCATGAGCTCGACGACGGCGTTCACGTCGCGGCGGGCGGCCTCCGAGAGGGCGGCGAGGGCGGCGGCGCGGAGGAGCCGGTCGGCGTCTTCGGCTTCGACGACGCCGAAGGCCGGGTCGAGCCCGAGGTCGACGGCGGCCCGCCGGAGCACGCCCGCGGCGAAGCTGTGGAAGGTGCCGATCTGCGCGCTCCCGAGGCTCCACGCGACGCGCTGCCACGCCTCGGGCGGCGGGAGCGGGCGCCCGTTGGCGGCGGCGCTGTCGGCGAGCGAGAGGACGCGCGCGACGACGGCGCCGGTGACCCCGCGGGCGGCGCCCCAGCGGCGGGCGGCGTCGAGGCGGGCGCGCGCGTCGGGCGACTCGAGCTCGCGCGGCAGGCGCTCGACGGCGAGCTGGGAGACGGCCTCGGTGATGCGCTCGCGCATCTCGCGGGCGGCCTTCTCGGTGAAGGTCATCGCGACGATCCGCTCGGGGGGGACGCCGCCGCGGGGCCACGTCGCGGGCGAGCAGAGCCCGGCGGCGAGGTGGAGGTACACGGTGGAGAGCGCCTCGGTCTTGCCGGTGCCAGCGCCCGCGCGGACGACGGCGTTGCGCTCGAAGGCGAGCAGCCGCGCGCGGCCCGAGGTGGAGGACGTCGACGCGGCGGTCATCGCGGGCCCTCGGCCCCGTCGCCGTCGTCGTCGCCGTCGTGCGTCTCCACCCGGCACAGCGAGCGGAACTGGCAGAAGTCGCAGTCCCTCGGCCGCGGTTCGAAGTGCCCCTGGCGGAGCGGGAGCACCACGCGCCGGACCGAGTCCCCGAGCGCGCCGCCGCCGTCCGCCCCCTCGCGCACGAGCGCCTGCACGTCGACGGCGGGGCCCTTGCGCCGGGGCTTCGCGAGCGCGTCGCGGAGGCCGTGCTCGCTCATGTCGCGGAAGCCCACGTACACGCCGTCGAGGGTGTCGGGGTCGCCGTCGATCACGCCCGCGCGCCGCGCCCGCTCGAGCGCCGCCGCGTACACCACCATCTGGAACTGCGTGTCGAGCGCCGCGTCTTGCAGCCGCTTGCGGAAGCCGTCGCCGCGGCCCGACTTGAACTCCACCACCCGCACGTTGCGCCCCGCCCGCTCGACGCCGTCGATGCGCCCGTGGATCACCACCGTCTCGCCGCCCTCGACCGGCACCTCCAGCGCGGGCCACTTCTTTCGCGGTCCGAAGGCCACCTCGCTCTCGACCATCTGCCACCCGTCGGGGTCGCTCATCCGTCGCTCGAGCCACGCCTCCACCTGCCGGCGGACCGCGCGCAGGTCGGCGTCGAGCAGCGCCGCGTTGAGCCGAGACTCGTGCTCGGAGAACTCCGCCCCCGCCTCGTCGAGCGCCTGCGCGATCGCCGCGCGCCGGGCCTCCGCGGGCCCGCCGACAGTGTCGCGCAGCGCGTCCTGGCCGGACTCCAGGAGCTTGTGGAGCAGGTGCCCGCGGCCCTTGTCGTCGAGCGTCTCGGCCTCGTCGACGCGCTCCTCGATGCGGAGCACCTCCGACGCGAAGGCCTTGTACCCGCACCGCGCCGCGCGCTCGAGCGTGGTGACCGCGAGCGGACGTCGAGGCCCGGCCCACTCCGCGAGGCGCAGGCGTTCGACGAGGTGCGGGTCGTGGTCGAGCCGGCCCGTGTAGCGCCCCGCGCCGCCCCCGCGCCGCGCGAAGAACTCCTGCCGCGACCGCTCCACCGCCGCCCTTGCCCGCACCGAGCGGAGCGCCTCGCGCGTGGTCGCGGGGAGCGCCGCCGCGGCCTCCTCGGGGAGCCCCGCCTGGTGCCGGAGCGTTCGTTCGGGGCCGCGCGGTGGGACGCGTCGTGAGCGGGCGAGGGGGTCGCGCCCGACGCGCTCGACGGTGACCCCGGCCGTCCGCCGCAGGTCGCCGAAGAAGGGAGACGGGGCGAGCACCCGGCCGCCGGCGTCGTGCCACGCGTGGCTCACCGCGAGCGCCTCGCGCGCCGACGCCATCACCGCGAGGAGCAGCAGCGTCTCCTCCTCGCGGGCGCTCGTCCGCTCGACGGGGCGGCCGAGCGCGCGGCCCACCGCGAGGCGCTCGGCGTCGCCCCAGAGGGCCTCGTCGTCGCGGCGCGCGGGAAATCCACCCTCGTGCATCCCCGGGACGACCACCGCGGCGAAATCACGCCCCACCGCGTCGCGCGCTTCGACGATCTCCACCGCGCCGCCGTGCGGCCGACGGCGGGGCCCGAGCGAGCGCACCCGCGCGAGGTCGAGCACCAGCTCGCCGAACTCGCCCGCGCTCATCCGCCCCTCGCGCCCGGCGGCCTTCGCCACCGCGGGGAGGTCGCGCAGGAGCTCGGCGGCCGCCGCGACGCCGCGCTCGTCGCGGGCGAGGGCGCGGAGGATGGCGTGGGCTCCGGCGTCGAAGCCCGCGCTCGACACGACGGCGCGCGACTCCTCGAGGAAGCGCCCGTCGCCGCCGGCGCGCAGGGCGATGAGCTCGAGGCGGGCGACGTGCTCGGCGGCGGTCCCGTCCTGGGCGAGCTGCCAGAGGTCGCGGGCGAGGGCCTCGACCGCGGCGAGCACCGCGACGCTCGTCCCGCGCTTGCGGGCGCGCGCGCAGAGCTCGGGCAGGCGCGTGTCGAAGAGGCTCTCGACGTCCATCGCCCGGAGCGCGTCGGCCACGCGCCAGGGGGCCGGCTCGTTGCCGCGCGGGGCGTTGCCCTGGAGCACGGCGAGGGCGCGGAGGACGTCCTCGCGCTCGCAGCCGCGCGCCACCACGCGGGGCAGGCCGAGCAGCGCGCGCGCCACCGGCGAGGCCAGGAGCGGCGCGTCGCGCGTGTCGATCCACGGGATCCGCGCGTCGTCGAGGCAGCGCCCGAGCGTCTCGATGTTGTCCTCGGTGGTTCGCCGGAGCACCACGGCGATCTCGTGGGCGCCGACGCCCGCGCGCATCCAGCGCTCGACGCGGGCGGCGACGAAGCGGGCCTCCTCGTCGGGCCCCTGCGCCTCCGCCAACGTGATGCTCGACGCGGCGCCCGCGGCCTGCGCGGCGTCGGGCTGGCGGCCGCCGGTGGCGAGCGCGTTGACCCAGCGGGCGATGGGGGGCGCGGCGGGCGGGGCCGACGGGTCGCGCAGGCCGTAGGAGAGCTCGAGGCGGGTGTTCTCCTCGGCTTCGAAGGCGCGGAGGGCGCGGTCGAGGGTGAGCGGGAGCTTCATCCGCCGCGGCTCGCACACGACGTGGGCGTCGAGCGTGGCGCCGTGCGCGGAGAGCCAGCGGGCGAGGGCGGTGAGGAAGGCCACGCGCGCGGGCGGCAGCGACGCGAGGTGCCAGACGCGGAGGGTGCCGTCGACGCCGAGCTCGCGGGGGAGGCGGCCGTGGGCGGTGCCGAGCGCCTTGGCGGCGGCGGACTCCGCGGCGTCGCCGGCGACGAGGCCCGCGCGGCGGAGGCGCCGGTCGTGGTCGTCGAGCACGGCGGCGAGGATGCGGAGGCGGGTGCGGGCGCTCTCGTCGCGGTCGCCCGTGGCGACGAGGGCAGCGTCGAGGGCCTCGCGGCTCACCTCGTGGGCGCGGAGGACGGAGAGCGTGCGGGCGAAGGACTCCACCGTGTTCGCGCGCTCGGTGAAGGCCGGGTCGTACTCGGGGAGGACGGCGCGCACCGCGTCGGCGAGGCAGAGGCGCTCGACGTCGGGCGGGGCGACGGCGACGTGCGGGGCCACGAGGGCCAGCACGCGCGCGACGAGGGCGGGCCACGCGAGGGTGCCGGGCGCGAGGGCCGCGGCCATGGGCGGGGCGTCGATCGTGCCGTCGAGCGCGCGGGCGAGGCGCTCGTCCACGTGATCGGGGGTGGCAACGACATCGACGAGCGCGACCAACGGCTCACTCCGGCGGAGGGGATACGGCGCCGGCGAGCGCTCCGTCCAGGGGGATACTGCCGGGCCGTGGATTCTTGCGCACGGCGGCGGTCCGGCGCAACGCCGGGGAGACATATCCCGTCCGCCGCGGAAAAGGGGCGTTCACCCCGTCTCGGGCGAGGTGGCGGTGTCGAGCGACGAGGGACCCGCGAACGGCAGCCGCGCGGTGAAGCGAGTCCCCGCGGGCGAGGTGTCGACCGTGAGCGTCCCGCCGTGGTCGGTCACGATGCGGTAGGTGATCGCGAGCCCGAGGCCCGTGCCGCCCTGCTTCGTCGTCACGTAGGGCTCGAACAGACGCTCCATCACCTCGGCGGGGATGCCGCCGCCGTTGTCCGCCACCGTCACGCTCGCGAAGCCGTCGCCCGCCCGCGCCACGGTCACCGTCACCTCCGCGGGGCCGCGCGCGGGGGCCTTCTCCGCGCGCTCGGCGGCGGCGTGGGCGCCGTTGGCGATGAGGTTCACCAGCACCTGGGTGAGCTGGTCGCGGTCGGCGCGGAGCAGCGGGAAGCCCTCCGCGCCGCCCTCCACCGTGTGGGTCACGGCGACGCCGGCGCGCGCGTGGAGCTCGCTCGCGTGGGCCACCACCTCGGGGAGCGCGAGGGGCTCGGGCCGGGGCTTCGGCGCGCGGGCGAAGCGCGAGAAGTCCTCCACCAGACGTCGCAGTCGCTCCACCTCGTCGAGCACGATCCGCGTCTCCTCTTCGAAGAGCTCGTCGAAGTCGGGGAGCGAGCGCTCGCGGGCCTTGCGCAGCATCTCCACCGCCATGCGGATCGGCGTGAGGGGGTTCTTGATCTCGTGGGCCATCTGGCGGGCGATGTCGCGCCACGCCGCCGCCCGCACCGCGCGGCGGATGCGCGTGTCGGCCTCGCGCAGCTCGCGGGTCATGCGGTTGAAGGCCGCCACGAGACGTCCCACCTCGCCGTCGGCCGTCACCTCGATCTGCACGTTGCGCTCACCCGCGGCGATTCGGTCGGCGGCGTCGGCCACCTCGCGGATCGGCCGCGCGAGCCGGGGCGCGAGCAGCACCGCGAGCGCGAGGGCGACCAGCGTCGCGGCGAGCGCGCTCACCAGCGTGAGACGGTCGAGGTCGGCGAGGAGCGCGCGGAGGGCGCCGTCGCGAGCCTCGAGCACCACGGAGGCCACCGGCGCGCCGTCGAAGCCCCGCAGCGGCAGCACCCGCCGCGCGCCGCCCGCGAGCCCCGCCGCGTCGCCGCGGACGAGCTGGACGCCGAGGTCGTCGTCGCCCGCGATCTCGCGCAGGAGCGCGTCGTCGACCACCTCGCCGCCCGAGACCGCCACCGCGGCCGCGCCGCGACGTCGCGTGCAGCCGCCCTCCAGCACGAGTCGGTCGGTGGGGCCCGAAGCCTCGCGCACCCGAACCGTGCGGACCCAGCCCGCCCGGTCGCCCGCCCGCGCCGCGCGGTCGTACGCGGCAGGGTCGCGGGAGCCGGCCTGGCCGGGGTAGTGGGCGCTCGCCAGCACGAGCCCGTCGGCGCGGACGAGCGCGAGCGCGTCGAGCCCCATCGCGCGGGCCACCTCGGGGAGAACCGCCGCGAGCTCGGCCTGCGCGGTGTCGCTGAACTGCCCGGTCTCCAACTGGAGCAGCGTGCGGTCGACGAGGTAGTCGTGCGCGCAGAAGCGCGAGAGCATCTGGCGGGTGCGGCGGGCGCGGCCCTCGAGGGTGCGCTCGACGCGGGCGAGGGCGGCCTCGCGGCGCGGGCCCTCGAGCTCGGCGTAGCGGAAACGCAGGGCGGCGCGGGCGAGGGCGCCGGCGCCGAGGAGGGGGACGAGCCCGCAGACGAGGAGCGTCAGGGCGAGCCGCGTCCGGAGCTTCACGGGGTCACAGCCCCATCAGCTTGGCGATGTAGTACCGCATCGTCTCCGAGGTGCCGCCGCCGATGCGGAAGAGCCGCTGGTCGCGCCACGCGCGCCCGACGCGGAAGTCCTCGATGTAGCCCCAGCCGCCGTGAAACTGGAGCGCCGTGTCCACCGCCTCGCCCGCGACGTCGCCGACGAACACTTTCGCCATCGAGATGAGCTTCGTCGTCTCGAACGAGACGTCCTCCTTCGCGACGTAGCGCTCGTGGTTGTAGCGGTCGGCGGCGCGGTAGACGAGCGCCTCGGCGGCCTCGATCTTCGTCGCGACGTCGGCCCACTTGTGCTGCCACACCTCGCGCTTGATGATCGGCTTGCCGAAGGCCTGGCGGTCGCCGCCGTACGCGATGGCCTCCTCCATCGTGAGCTTCGCGCCGGAGATGGCCGAGGCCGAACCGATCAGCCGCTCGCTCTGGAAGTTCTGCATCAGGTAGCGGAAGCCTTCGCCCTCCTGGCCGAGGAGGTAGCGCTGGGGGATGCGGCAGTCCTCGAAGAAGAGCTCGGCGGTGTCGCTCGACCAGTTGCCCACCTTCTTGAGCTTCTTGCTCACGTGGAAGCCGCGGACGTCCGTCGGGAAGGTGACGATCGAGATGCCCGCATGGCCCGCCGCCGGGTCGGTCTTGAGCATCAGGGTGATGAAGTCCGCGCGCGTCCCGTTGGTGATGAAGGTCTTCGACCCGTTGATGACGTAGTCGCCGCCCTCCTTGCGGGCCCACGTGCGCATCGCGGCCACGTCCGAGCCGCAGCCCGGCTCGCTGACCCCGAGCGCCGCGATCTTCTCGCCGCGCAGGGCGGGCTTGAGAAACTCCTCGATCTGCTCCTTCGTGCCGAGGTCGGAGATGACGGGCGTGGCCATGTCGCTCTGGACGAGCAGGGCCATCGGCACGCCGCCGGAGCCGGAGCGCGGCAGCTCCTCGGCCTTCGCGATCGAGAACCAGTAGTCGCCGCCGGAGCCGCCGTGCTCCTCGGGGTAGTGCGCGCCGAAGATGCCGAGCTCGCCCGCGCGCTGGAAGACCTCGCGCGGGAAGATCTCCTCCTCCTCCCACTTCTCCATCTCCGGGCGCAGCTCCTTCTCGGCGAAGTTGCGCACCGTCTTGCGGAACATGTCGTGGGCTTCGGTGTAGGGCGTGTGCATGGCCTTCGTGGGTCCTCCTGAACCGCGCGAAGACTACCACCGCCGCGGGGCGAATGAATGGCCGTTCAGCGGGCGCCCTCGGGGCCTTCGGCGGGGTCTCGACGGTCGTCGTGCACGATCACGCGGGTGCCCGGGCGCCCGGCGGTGGCGACGGCGCCGTGCCACCCGTCGGGGACGCGCGGCTCCGTCCACCCGAAGAGCCAGCGCGCGTCGGGGGGCGAGAGGTTGACGCAGCCGTGCGAGTGCCGGCGCCCGAAGCCGTCGTGCCAGAAGGCCCCGTGCAGCGCGTAGGAGCCGTGGAAGTACATCACCCACGGCACGTCCTCGATCGAGTAGACGCCGCCGCTCGGGGTGTCGCCGTCCATGGTGGTCGTGCGGTGCTTGGCCTCGACGCGGAAGTCCCCGCGCACCGTCTCGAAGTTGGCCTCACCCCGGCCGCGCCGCCCCGTCGACACCACCGTCGCGAACACCGGGCGCTCGCCCTCGTAGGCCACCAGGGCCTGGCGGTCGAGGTTGACGTCGACCCAGTGTTCGCCCGGGGCGAGGCCGGCGGGCGGGGACGTCGCTTCGATCACGCTCGAGTGTCGGCCGCGCACGAAGAAGCCCTCGCGCGTTCGGTAGAACAAGTCCCCGCGCGACGGGACTGGGGCGTCTGCGGTGAGCGCGAAGGCTGCCAGCCGTGGGAGGCGCCCGTCCGCGACGAACGCGCCGCCGTCGACCTGCCGGAAGCGCTGCGACTCCGAGCTCACCGTGAACGCGAGCGGCAGCACATGGGACTCGTCGAGGTGGACGCCGCCCCAGGCGCGCGCGCCCACCGTGGACACGGCGGCCGCCCGGACGAAGCCGCCGCCCTGCGTGCGCCAGTAGGGCGTGCGCGAGGTGGAGCGGATCTGCCGGTCGAGCGAGACGAACATCCCGCGCGTCATGCGACGGAGCACGGGGGAGCTGGGGTCGCCCGCGAGCGTCTCCATCGTCTCGCGCAGCGGCGCGATCGCGGGCGAGGGGACGGGCTCGGGCGCGCCGGGCGGGGGAATGGGGACGGCGTCGAAGCGGGTGGGCGCGTAGGTCCGCTCGTCGTCGGCCGACGGGAGGCGGCGGAAGAGGACGGTGGGCTCGTACACCACCGCGTACGTGACCGGCATCGCGGCGTCGCGGACGGGCGTCGGGAAGCGCCGGCGGTCGGCGCGCGAGACCTCCGTGGCGAGCTCCGCGCCGCGGCCCACGCAGACGAAGCCGCCCCCGCGCAGCGCGTACCAGCCGCGGCCGCTGCCTTCGCCGCAGCCCGCACCCGAGAGCGGCCCGCGCTCGGCGTCGACCTCGGTGCCGGCGCGCAGGTAGCCCACGTGATCGTCGCGCGAGGAGGCGCGCGGGTACACCGGCGTCGCGAACGACGTCGCCACCAGGCGGATGCCCGGAGGCTCAGGCGGCGCGGACGGCGGGGTGGGCGCGGGCGGCGGCGCGGGTGCCTGTGCGATCGGCGCGATGGGGGGCGGCGGTGGCGGTGGCGGTGGATCGGGGTCGCGCAGCGGCGCAGGCAGGCCGACGAGATCGCCCGGCAGGAGCGGATCGGACGGGGGCGTCGAGGCGCAGCCGCCCGCCAGGAGCGCGAGGGCGAAGGGGTGGAGACGTCGGGGCATCGCGGGGAACGACCGGGGAGATTCTGACCCGAGCCCCCGGCCGACCGGCAACTTTTGGGACACGTCGCGAGGCGGGGAGCGGATAGATTCCCGCGCCATGCACCCCAGGTTGTTCCCGGTGGCGGTCGGGCTGGTGAGCTTCGCGACGATCGCCGTCGAGCTGCTGCTCACGCGCATCTACAGCGTGACGCTCTATTACCACTTCGCGTTCATGGTCATCTCGCTGGCGATGCTCGGGCTCGCGGTGTCGGGCGTGGGCATCTCGCTCCTGCCGCGGGTGTTCGACACGAAGCGGACGGGGCTGTGGGCCTCGGCGTTCGGGCTCCTCTTCGCGGGGGCGGCGGTGTTCGCGCTGCATTCCGCGGTGCACAACCCGATCCGGCTCTACCAGTGGCGGGAGGACATGGGGAAGCTGAAGCTCCTCTACGTCTCGGCGGCCGCGGCCTTCCTGTGCTCGGGCTTCTCGCTCTCGCTCGCCATCGCGGGGGCCGGCAAGCGCATCGGCACCGTGTACGCGTGGGACCTCGGCGGCGCCGCGGTCGGGTGCCTCTGCGTGATCCCCGCCACGTCGCTCTTCGGCGCGCCCGGCGCGATCCTGGTGGCGGCCGCGGTTGGTGCTGCAGGCGCGGCGCTCTTCGCGCTCTCGATGCCCGACCGGGCGAAGGCCTCCGTGCGGGCCCTCGCGGGCGCGGGGCTCGTCGCGGCCGTCGTCCTCGCCGCCCTCGGCGCGCAGGAGAACGGCGCCCGGCGCTTCGGCGTCGCGCGCAACCCGTCGAAGTTCCTCGGCGAGCGCGAGGTGCTCTTCGAGCGGTGGAACTCCTTCTCCCAGATCACCGTCGGCGTCTCCGGCGAGCCCGACAACCACTGGATCTTCATCGACGCCGACGCCGCCACGCGCCTCTGGTCGGGCACCATCGCCGCCGACGGCTGGCGCGCGCCGCTGCGCATCCCCGAGGTGCGCGTCGCCGCCCTCGCCTACGCCCTCCGCCACGACGGGACGGCGCTCATCATCGGCCCCGGCGGCGGCACCGACGTCATCTCCGCCCTGCGCGCCGGCGCGCCCCGCGTGGTGGGCGTCGAGGTCAACCCGATCATCGTCAACGACGTGGTGCGCGGGCGCTTCGCGGAGTACTCCGGCGACCTCTACCGCAACCCGCGGGTCCACGTGGTCGTCGACGAGGGCCGGAGCTACGTGCGCCGCGCGCCCGAGCAGTTCGCCACCGTCCAGGCCACCCTGGTCGACACGTGGGCCGCGTCGTCGTCGGGCGCGTTCTCGTGCTCGGAGAACAACCTCTACACGGTGGAGGCGCTGGAGGAGTTCCTCGGGCACCTGCGGCCCGGCGGGCTCGTCGCGATCACCCGCTGGTACGCGCCCAACGCGCAGCGGGAGTTCATCCGCCTCCTCGCGCTCGCCCGCGAGGCCCTCGAGCGCCGCGGCGTGCGCCCCGACGACGTCCGCAGGCACGTCGTCATCGCCGCCGACGGGGCCCTCCGCACGGCGATGCTGGTGAGCAACCGCCCCTTCACCGACGCCGACCTCGCCACCGTCGAGCAGCGGGCCGCCGAGGACTCCCTCCAGGTGCTCTTCCTCGCCGGCCGCGAGCGCCCCGGCGAGGACGCCTTCCTCGCGGGCTTCCTCCGCGCGCCGGTCGCCCGGGACTTCCTCGCGCGCCTCGACTACGACGCGGCCCCCACCACCGACGACCGCCCCTTCTTCTTCTACAACCTCCGCGCGAAGGACCTCCGCGCCCTCGTCACCGACCTCTCCTCCGTCCCGCTCAACAACCTCGGGATCTTCGTCCTCCTCTTCCTCCTCGCGGCGTCGACGGTGTTCACCCTCGCGCTGGTCATCTTCCCGCTCGCGCTCTTCCAGCGGGCGGCCTTCCGCGAGGGGGCGCGCGACAAGCTCCGCGTCCTCGGCTACTTCCTCGGCCTCGGCCTCGGCTTCATCCTCGTCGAGATGGGCTTCATGCAGAAGTTCGTCCTCTTCCTCGGCCACCCCACCTACGCGCTCGCGGTGGTGCTCGCGACCCTCCTCGGCGCCTCGGGCACCGGCAGCGCGCTCTCCGGCCTCGTCACCGACCGCTTCGGCGAACAGGGTGGCGTGCGCCGCGTCGTCGGCGCGCTCGCGGCGGTGCTGGCGGTGTACGCGCTCGTGCTGACGCCGGTGTTCCACGCGCTCCTCGGCCTCGCCCTGCCGGTGCGCATCGTGATCGCGGCGGTGCTGATCGCGGCGCCCGGGCTCCTCATGGGGATGCTCCTCCCGACGGGCGTGCGCGTGGCCCTGCGGATGGGGCCGTCCATCGTGGCCTGGGGCTGGGGCCTCAACGGCGGCGCGAGCGTCATCGGCTCCGTCCTCGCCGTCCTCCTCGCGATGAACGTCGGCTTCACCGTCTCCCTCGCCCTCGGCGTCGTGGTGTATGCATTGAGCGCCCTCGCGCTCCCGCACGTCGCCGAGCCCGCCGCCGCCGCGGGGGAGCCTGGCGCCCCAAGCCCCTGATGCACGACGCCCGCCCCGTCTCCCGCTGGACCACCGCGGTCTCCGTCGCCGTCCTCGCCCTGCTCTACCTCTGGGTCTTCCCGTACCACGCGGTGGTCGGCAACCCGAACGAGAACGTCCGCGTCTACATGACCGCCGCCGTCGTCGACGACGGCACCTTCGCCATCAACCGCGTCGAGGCCCTCTGGGGCTACACCAACGACAAGGCCGTCCGCGACACCCCGCTCGCCGAGGCGATCGGGCGCCGCCACATCTCCGACGACGTGTTGCGCGCCGCGGGGGTCGCCGACGACGTGCTCGCCCGCTTCCGCGCCGGCCGCGCCACCGCCGCCGACCGACGCCTCACCGCGCACCTGCTCTACAGCGGCAAGGCCCCCGGCGCGAGCCTCCTCGCCGTGCCCGGCTACTGGCTCCTCACGAAGATCACCGGCCGCGACACCCGCCCCGCCGACCCGCGCGCCGCGAGGGTGCGCCCGCCGATCGACCGCGCGCTCGCGGTGTACTCGATGCGCCTGAGCGCGTGCCTCCTGCCGCTGCTCGCGTTCGCGTGGGCGTGGCACCGCTTCCTCGGGGCGCGGACGCGCTCGGCGACGGCGCGGGAGGCGGTGTTCTTCAGCACGATGGCGGGCTCGTCGGTGTACGCCTACGGCCTCACCTTCGCGAGCCACGCGCACAACGCCTGCGCCTTCGCCGCGGCCCTGATGTGCCTCACCGCCCTGCGCGAGCGCGACGCGCGCGGCCCCACGCCGGGCCTCGGCCTCGCCTTGCTCGCCGGCCTCTTCGGCGCGTCGTGCGCGGTGTTCGAATACCCCGCCGCGCTCGCCTCCGCCGCCGTCGCGGCCTGGATCGTCGCCCAGTCCCTCGCCGCCGGCCGCCCCGCCCGCGTCCTCGCCGCGGGCGCCGGCGGCGCGCTCCCGCTCGCGTTCGCCTTCCTCTACCACCAGCGCGCGTTCGGCCACCCGCTCAAGACGGGCTACAGCTTCCTCGAGAACTCGACCTTCCGCTCCGAGGTGTCGCAGGGCTTCTACGGCGCCGGGTCGTTCTCGTGGGGCGCCGCGATCCACCTGTGGTTCGACCCGGCCTACGGGCTCGTCCCCTGCACCTTCGTGCTCGCGCTCGCGCCCGTCGGCCTCGGCGCCCTCCTCGCGTGGCGCCCGCCCACCGCGGCCCTCACCGCCGCCGCCCGCGCCGTCTTCGCCGTCTGCGCCGCGTGGACGCTCGCCCGCCTCGGCCTCGCGATGCGCGCCGCGCCCGCTGATTTCGCCACGCGCGACGTCGGCCGCGCCCTGGTCGCGCTCGCCGTCGCGGTCGCCGCGCTCGCCAGCGTGACGCTCCCGCCCGTCCGCCGCGAGCGCCCGCTCGCCGCCGCCGTCGTCTTCGTCGTCGCGTCGCTCACCTTCCTCATCAGCTCGATGAACAACTGGCGCGGCGGCTGGCAGATCGGCCCGCGCTACCTCGCCACGCTCATCCCCGCGCTCGGCCTCCTCGCGCTCGCGGGCCTCGACGCGCTCGCGGCCGCCGCCCCCGCGCTCCGCCGCGCCGCCACGGTGAGCGCCGCCGGCGCGACGCTCTGCGCCTTCGCCGCCACCGGGCTCATCGCCGCGGTGTACCCGCACCTCCCCGAGCACTACCACGCGGCCTTCTTCGAGATGGTGGTCCCCTTCCTGCGCGAGGGCTACGTGCCCTTCAACGCGGGGCACGCGCTCGGCGTCGAGGCGCCCGCGTCGATGTGGGGCTTCGCGCTCGGCGCGCTCGCGATGGCGGTGCTGGTGCTCCGCGGCGACGAGCGGAGGCCCGTCGCGCAGGTGGCCCACGCCTGCGCGGCGCTCGCGGTGGCCGTCCTGCTGCTCTCGCCCATGGCCGCGGTGGCGAGCCCCGAGGTGTGGCCGCACACGCGCCACGCGATGCGCTCGTTCGACCCGAAGCCGGTGGCGGCGGCGCCGCGCACGCCGGCCGAGCGCGCCCGGAGGCTCGCCGCGGAGGGCGACGCGCCCGGGGCCCTCGGCGCGTGGCTCGCGCTGGTGCGGGGGGCGCGGTGAGGGCCGCGCTCAGTTGGCGAAGGTGGAGACGTTGTTCGACTCGGAGAGCTCGACGACGTGGTTGAAGCCGTCGGCCTCCACGCGCCACGTGCCGCCCTGCGCCTTCAGCGCGGCGTACGTCCAGCCGGTGTCGAGTTCGAAGGTGAGCACCTGGCCCCGCGGGATGACCACGTAGGGCTCCAGCGCATAGGTGCTCGTCGGGGCCCAGGTGGCCCCGTAGCTCGACGCGCCCGGCAGCGTCACGACGATCGCGTAGGGCATGTACGGCGCGTCGGCGCAGCCGCGGTTGCGGAGCACGGCGCGTAGCCGCGCGTAGCCGTTGACGTTCTGCACGGCGAAGCTGTCGATCGCCAGGTCGGGGCGCGCAGCCTGGAAGACGCACGGGTCGGTGTCGATGGGGGGCCCGCCCTGGGCGCCCTGCGGGGCGCTCTCGGCGTCGTCGTCGGGCGGCGCGCCGTAGCAGCCGTTGAGCGCGAGGGCCGACGCGACGAGGGTGGCGCAGAGCGAGCGGATCGTTCGGTTGTTCATGATGACCTCCGCGACGTCCTGGTGCAGCGCGTGTGCCGCCCAGAAACGCGCAGGGCGACGCCGCGCTCGAACGCGCACCTGCTCCGATCGCGCGGTGCGCTTCACAACTCGCGCGCCGCGCGGGCGGCGGGTCGGAACCTCGTCCGTAGGCCGCGTGTCGCAGCGTCATGCTGCACGAGCTGTCGATGTACTGGCGGGAGGGCGGCTGGGGCATGTGGCCGATCCTCCCCTGCCTCCTCGCGACCCTCTCCATCGCCGTCGGGCGCGTTCGGTACCACCTGCGCGAGGGCGTCGACGAGGACGCGCTCCTCGGCGTCGTGGCGGCGCTCGTGCGCGAGGGGCGCGTGGCGGAGGCCGTGACCTGGAGCCTCCGCGCCCCCACGGCGCTCGGCCGGATGCTGGTGGAGGGCATCGCCCGCCTCGACGGGGATGACGCCGAGGTGCTCGGCGCGATGGAGTGCGTCGCGCTGCGCGAGCGCCCGCGCATCGAAGGGCGGGTCGACCACCTCGTCCCCGCAGGCCAGATTGCGGCGCTCCTCGGCCTCCTCGGGACCATCACCGGCATGGTCATGCCCTTCGGGTGTGTGGGCGGTCATGGCGGCGGCCCGACGGTGGACCCCGCGCGCCGGGCGGAGCTGATCGCCGGGTGCCTCTCCGAGGCGATCCACTGCACGCACTTCGGGCTCGCCGTCGCCGTCGTCTCGGTGGCCGCGTCGCTCGCCCTGCGCGGCCCGACGCGGCGACGGCTCGCGGCCTTCGACCGCGCGGCGGCGCTCGTGGTGTTGCTCGCGCAGGAGCGGCGCGCCGTGCTGCCGTCGCGCCACCCCTACCGCTGAACGAAGCGCCGGCGCCGATCGCCGGTCACTGCGCGGGCGGCCACGCGCCCTGCTGCTCGCAGTGCTCGACGAAGACGCGGCTCTGCCGCGTGTCGTTGTCGATGTACACCTGGTTGGTCGCCGAGCGGGCGATCACCGCGCCGCCCTCGCAGCGCGCGCTCTGCCCGGGGCCCACCACGAAGTGAGCGCCCGCGCGGATCTCGCAGCGCGACCAGACGTCGAGCGCGCTCCACTCCGTGCAGATGGCGTTGCGCTCGCGGTACGCCTCGCGCGGCCCCTCGGGGCGCTCGAACGACCACCAGCGCCCGATCTCGGTGTAGGCCCGGTCGCGCTGCCACACGCGGTACACGGTGATCGGCTGCGTCGCCTCGTACACCGCGCCCGCGCAGAGCTTCCCCGCGCCGTCGGCGCCGATCGCGCTCGCGAGGAGGGCGGGGTCGTCGACCGGGCGCGCGCCCGCGGGCGGCGGGGCGACGGAGCCGACGCACTGCGCGGCGGGCTCGGCCGACGACGTGGCCGGCGTGGCGGGCGTGGCGGGGGACGGGCCCTGCGCGGTGGTGGAGGCGCAGGCGAGGAGGAGCGGGACGAGGGCGAGGGTGCGCGTCATCGCATGATGAAGCGCGATTCACGCGGCGGGGTCAACGCCGTTGTCAGGGCTTGCCCTCGGCGTACCAGGTGTTGTTGGCGGGCTCGTAGCGCCAGATGCTCTCGTCGGTGGGGTTGGTGGCGTAGAGGCGCCCGTACGAGCCGTAGAGGCGGGCCGCCGCGCCGCCGATGGGGTTCCACTGCGTGGTCGCGTAGACGCGGACGGTGCCGGCGGTGGGCGACAGCGCGTAGAGCGCGGAGCCCGTCGGGAGGAACTGCCGCCCCGGGCCCCCGATGACCGTCCAGGTGCTGCCGGAGCCCGCGTAGCGCTCGATCGCGTCGCGCGTGGTGTTGAGGCGGAACATGCTCGAGCCGCCGCCGAAGAGCTCGGACGCGCCGCCGCCGACGACCGTCCACGAGGCGCCCGCGCCGTTGTACCGGGCGACCTCGTGCTGCGCCGGGGTGATGCCGAAGAGGGCGTTCGCGCTCGTCGCGGCGAAGCGCGAGCCGGGGCCGCCGATGACCGTCCACGACGAGCCCGCGCCGCTGTACCGGGCGACGTTGCCGTTGTTGGGGTCGGTGGCGCAGAGGGCGCCGCCGCAGTTGAAGATCTGGCCCGCGGGGCCGCCGATGATGGTCCAGCTCTGGCCGCTGTTGTAGCGGACGGGCTCGCCGCGGCCGGGGCGCTGGCCGTAGAGCGTGTCGCCGACGGTGACGAAGCCCTGGCCCGCGTCGCCGATCTTCACCCACAGGCCGTTGGTCTTGCGGAAGAGCTCGCCGGTGCTGCGGCGGCGCGCGTAGAGGGCGCCGCCCTGGCCGTTGAGCACGTTGGTGGGGGCGCCGTACACCGACTGCGCGCCCTCGATGTCCCACTGGGTGAGGAAGTTCCACTGCCAGCTCGGGTCGCTCCAGCCGGGGCAGAAGGGGTAGTGCATCACGCTGAGGGAGTCGTAGGGCGTGAGCGCGCGCCAGTCGCTCGACTCGCGGCAGTCGCTCCCGGCGGGCGCGCTGCGGGTGTGCTCGTGGCGGAAGCCGAGCCCGTGCCCGAGCTCGTGCATCGCCACCGCCGTCAGGAACTCGTCGGTGTACGTGTCCGTGGCCGACCAGCGCAGCATGAAGCGCCGGTCGCTGCGCGCGGTCGACGGGAAGCCCATCGACGCGATGCCGTCGGCCCAGTCGTCGGCCGCCCGGCTCACGTCGAACTTCACGTTGGTGTTGAACTGCGAGCACGTCGCGTCCTGGTCGGTGAGGTGGACGAAGCGGACGTCCGCCGCGGCCTCCCACGCCTGCATCGCGCGCTGGAGCGCGGCGATGACGCGCGGGCGGTTGGCCCCGAAGGCGTTGGACACGCAGTAGGTGAGCGCCCAGCGGTCGTCGGCGCCCCACTTGTCGTCGAGCGAGTAGGCCGGACCGACGCGGTTGATGATCAGCGCGCCGGGCGGCGTCATCGCGGCGTCGTAGTACGCGCGGACGGCGGCCTCGGTGGAGACGACGATGTCGCGCTCGACGCGGTACGCCCCGCCCGGCAGCCGCTCGACGCTGCGCGCGACGAACTGCTCGTAGGTGATCGCCGGCGCCCCGCCCTGCGCGGCGGGCGGGTCGAGCGACGGGTCGCCGCCGCAGCCCGACAGGGCGGCGAGGGCGAGGGCGGCGGGGAGAACGCGGGGGGACGTGGTGTTCATGGTGGCTCCGGCGGGCAGTGGTGAGCGGCGCCCGCGGGGGCCCCCTGAGCAAGCGCGCGGCCACCGCGGAAACAGCACGATTCCAGGTGTTTTTGACGCGCACGGGTTGCCTTGCGCGGGGGGCCACACAACCCGCGCGGGCGTTCGCGCGGCGGCCGGCGCAACCCGCCGCGGCGCTTGTGTCGGGGACGTCTCCGGCGATAGCGTCCGGCGCCATGATCGAATGGAACGAGACCCACCTCGCCGTCCGCGACGCCGTCCGCCGCTTCGTCGAGGCCGAGGTGAAGCCGAAGCGCGAGGCCCTCGACCGCGAGGAGACGCTCCCCTACGACATCCTCCGAAGCTTCTTCGCCACCTTCGGCGTCGCGGACATGAACCGCGCCCGCGGCGAGGCCGACCTCGCCCGTGCCCGTCGTCGCGAGGAGGCCGCCGCGCGCGGCGAGGCCCCGGCGTCGCGACCGAAGCGCGAGGGCCCCAACCCCGACGCGGGCAGCGAGCTCGCGATGCGGATGATCCCGGTGATCGAGTTCTCGCGCTACTGCCCGGGGCTCATCACGGCGCTCGGCGTGAGCGCGGGCCTCGCGGCGAGCGCGATCACCTCGCGCGGCACGTCGCGCCAGATCGAGCGCTGGGCCCTCGACCTGCTCACGCTCGACAAGGTGGGCGCGTGGGCGATCACCGAGCCCTCGTCGGGCTCCGACGCCTTCGGCTCGATGCGCTCGACCGCGCGCCGCGACGGCGACGACTACGTGCTCAACGGCAGCAAGACCTTCATCACCAACGGCCCCTACGCCGACACGATCATCTTCATCTGCAAGCTCGACGAGGGCAACGACCCGCGCGACCGCAAGGTGGTGAGCTTCATCCTCGACAAGGGGACGCCCGGCCTCGTGCAGAGCAAGCCCCTGCGCAAGATGGGGCAGCACGCGTCGCCGACGGGCGAGCTCTTCCTCGAGGACGTGCGCGTGGGCCGCGACCGGCTCATCGGCGAGACCGAGACCGCCGCCGCGCGCGAGGGCGCCAAGGAGACCTTCCTCTCCGAGCGCACCCTCGTCGCCGCGATGGCGCTCGGCATCGTCGAGCAGTGCCTGACGCTCTGCACCGAGCACGCGAAGACGCGCGTCCAGTTCGGCCGGCCCATCGGCGACTTCCAGCTCATCCAGCTCAAGCTCGCCAAGATGGAGGTCGCCCGGATGAACATCCAGAACCTCCTCTTCCGCCAGATCGAGCTGGCCGCCGAAGGGCGCGCGATGACCCTCGCGGAGGCCTCCGCCTGCAAGCTCTACAGCGCGCAGGCCACGATGGAGGTGACGCTCGAGGCCGTCCAGCTCTTCGGCGGCAACGGCTACATGATGGAGTACCAGGTCGAGCAGCTCTGCCGCGACGCGAAGGTGCTCCAGATCTACGGCGGCACCGACGAGATCCAGGTGTCGCAGATCGCCCGCTCGCTCCTCGCGTAGCTCACACCCCCGCGGGCCGCAGGTGGCGCGCGAAGAAGTCCACCGTGCGCCGCCACGCGTCGTCCGCCGCGGCGGGCTGGTAGCGCTCGCCGCTCGGGTTGGCGAAGGCGTGGCCCGCGCCCTCGTACACCTGGATGGTGACGTCGCGCCCGAGGCCCCGCAGCGCGGACTCCATCTGCCGGACGCCCTCCACCGGGATGCCCGTGTCCGCGCCGCCGAAGAGCCCGAGCAGCGGTGCGTCGAGCGCGGCGAGGCGCGCGGGGTCGGCCTCCACACGGCCGTAGTACATCACCGCCGCGTCGACCTGCGCGGGGAGGGCGAGCGCCGCCTGGAGCGACCAGCCCCCGCCGAAGCACCAGCCCACCACGCCCATCCTCGGCGCGTGGCGCCCGTCGCGGAGGAAGGTCGCCGCCGCGCGGAGATTGGCCACGCCCCGTTCGGGCGCCGCGGTCGCGGACTGCATCAGCGCGCGCGCCGCCTCGGGCGTCGACGCCGACTGGCCGCCGTAGAGGTCGACCGCGAGCGCGAGGTAGCCTTCGCCGGCGAGGCGCCGCGTCATCATCCGCACGTTGTCGTTGAGCCCCCACCACTCGTGGATCACCACCAGCGCAGGCAGCGGCCCCGACGACGCCGCGGGCCGCGCGAGGTAGCCGCGCAGCGGGGCGCCGTCGAGCTCGCCGTAGGCGACGTCCTCGGCGGTCACGGGTTGCCGCGGCTCCTGCGCGGAGGCGTTGGCGCGGGCGGAGTCGTTCGCGTGCTCGCGGGCCATCGCGGCGGTGTGGGCGTCGTCGGCGCCCGCGCGCGAGGTGGCGCAGCCGAAGGTCGAGAGGAGGGCCGTGAGCGCGAGCGCGCCGAGGGGGGTCTTCATGCCGGCGGGTGTACCAGAAGCGCCCGCCCGCGGGGGACGTTGGCGCATGACACGCGCGGCGCGCCCGCGGTACCGTCAGCGTTCATGAAGCGCGATGTGAAGCCTGCGGGGACTGTCGACGAGGCGCGGCTCCAGCGGATGCGGGCGAGGCTCGCGGCGCTCTCCGCGGTCGCGGTCGCCGCCGTCGGCGCGGAGGGCTGCGAGCGCCAGCAGCCCGCGGTGAACGTCCCCGTCCGGCAGCCCCCCATCAACTACCCCGTCCCGCCGACCATCAACAACCCGCCGACCCCGACGCCCGACGCCGCGCCGCCGCCCGCGCCCGATGCCGCGCCGCTCGACGCCGCGAACAACGTCGTGGCGACCGAGCCCGACGCCGCGGTGCCGAACCAGGGCCTCCTCAACCCGCCGATGCCGACCATCAACCGCCCGCCCATCCCGACGCGGCCCACCATCAACCGCCCGCCGCGCCGCGTCCCGCCGGGCAACGGCTGATCGATGGCGCGCCCGGTCGCGCTCGGCACGGAGGAGAAGCTCTTCCGCGCGCTCCACCGCCGCGCGGTGGACGGCGGGCGCGCGGCGGTCCCGTGGGGCGCGCTGCGCACCGACGGGCTCGACGACGCGACGCGCGAACGGTTGCGCGCGGCGTGGTCGGCGCGCGCGGCGGCGGAGTACCGGTCGATGGTGGTGTTCTCCGAGCTGCTCGCGCGGATGCCCGAGGCGGGGCTCCCGCTGGAGGTGAGCTGCGCGGCCTCGCGCCTCATCGCCGACGAGGCCCGCCACACCGAGCACTGCGCGCGGCTCGCGGAGGCGCTCGGGGGCCGCGACGACGCCACCGTCGACGACGAAGACCTCCGCCTCGCCGACCCGTCGCTCTCCGCGCGGCTCTTCGTCGCGCGGTGGACGGCGTCGATGTTCTGCGTCGGCGAGGCGGCGAGCGTGGGGCTGCTCCAGGCGCTCGCCCGCGAGGCCACCGACCCGTGCGTGGCCGCGGTGGTGGACGCGCTCGTGCGCGACGAGTCGCTCCACGACCGCTTCGGCTGGGCGCTCGCGCGGACGGTGTTCCCCGCGCTCAGCGACGACGAGCGCGAGTGGCTCGGCGTCGACCTCGCGTTCGCCTTCGCCCACTACGAGGGCGTGCACGGCCGCTCGCGCC
Source organism: Polyangiales bacterium (assembly GCA_046351555.1). Taxonomy (GTDB): domain Bacteria; phylum Myxococcota_A; class Polyangia; order Polyangiales; genus CAISKJ01. The sequence continues at coordinate 63,734 of JAXLYI010000013.1, read as the reverse complement.
GGCCCGACGGGGCGGCGCTCCCCGAGGAGCCTCCCGACGCGGACTCGTACGCCGGCGCGTCGCACGGCGTGATCGACCCCGCCCGCTACGCCCGCGCGTGGTACGGGCGCCTCGACGCGGTGATCCTGCCGGGCCTCGCGGCGCTGGGCGTCCCCGCGTACGAGGCCTGGGCGCTGCGCCACGAGGCGCGCTGACGGGTCACGGCGCGACGCAGCCGTAGAGCGCGCCGTCGCCGACGGCGAGCACCCGCCCGCCCGGCGTCCAGAGGAGCTTCTGCGTGTCGGCTTCGAGCGCGAGCGACCACCGCCCGCCGCCGTCGTCGCTGCGGCGCACGGTGCCGTCCCCGAAGGCCGCGAACACCACCTCGCCGCGCGCGACGAGGGAGGTCGCGGGCTCCGTCGCGCCGGTCGCCGCGAGTCGCCGCCACGTCGCGCCGCGGTCGTCGCTTCGAAGCACCGCGCCGCCGTCGGCCCCGACGAACACGCGCGCCCCGTCGCAGGCCACGCACCAGCACGCGCCCGCGTCGGTGAGCACCCGCGCCCACCCCTCGCCGCGCGCGTCGGCGCGCGCGACGAAGCCCTCGTCGAACGACCCGCTCGCGAGGAAGAACGACCCCTCGTCGTCGGCCGCGAGCGCGTGGTGCCAGCCGCCCCGGAGCGTGGGCGGGTCGAGCCTCTCCCACGCGGCGTCGCCGGGCGCGCGGCGGAAGAGCTTGTCGTAGCTCGCGGCCACGGTGGCCCTCGGCGACGAGGCCATCGCGATGACGTGGGGCTTCCCCTTGAGCGCGTCGAGGGTGACCGCGCCGTCGCGCACGGTCGCGATCACGCCCTGGCCGTAGACGTGGAGCGGGCCGTCGGCGGCCTGACACGCGCCGTGGAGGTACGGCCGCTTGCCGAGCGGGACGCGCCGCCACGTGAGGCCGCCGTCGGCCGAGGAGCGGACGTCGCCGTTCTGCCCGACGATCCACGCGTCGCCGCGGGCGTCGACGCAGCCGCCCGTGTGGTACGTGAAATCGCTGCCCGCCACGAGCGATTCGAAGGCGCCGGGCGCGGTGGGCGGGGGCCGCGGGACGGCGGGGCGTTCGCCCGCGAAGGTGACGACGTGCACCTCGGCGTCGTCGGCGACGAAGAGCGAGCGACCGTCGCGCGCGAAGGCGAGGCGGAGGGCGTAGCCGTCGAGGGTCTTCGTCTGCGCGACGACGGCGCCGTCGGCGGTGTCGAGGACGACGAGCTTGTGCCCGTGCTCGGAGACGGCGAGGCGCGCGCCGTCGGGGGAGAAGGCGAGGGCCGGCGGGAGGTCGGTGAGGCCCTTGCGCACGAAGCGGACGTCGCCGTCGGGGAGGCTCCACACGACGAGGCGGCGGTCGCAGAGCGTGAGGGCGGCGGCGAGCGTGCCGTCGGGTGAGAAGGCCGCCGCGACGACGCCGCCGGACACGTTGCCGGGCAGCACGCGCAGGCGGCGGCGCGCGCCGAGGTCGTAGAGGTGGACGCGCTCCTCCGATGCGCGCGAGGCGAGGGCGAGCGTTCCGTCGGGGGAGATGGCGCCGCCGACGACGCCCGCGCGGTCGCCGACGAAGCCTTCGAAGAGCCACCCCTCGCCGCCGCGGAGGTCGACGAGGTGCATCGCGTGGCTCGTGTTGACGAGCGCGAGCTCGCCCGCGCGGTCGACGGTGAGCGTCGTGCGGTACCCCGCATCGGGGAACTCCGCGAGGACCCGGTCGGGCGCGTCGCCCGCGACGTCGCGGAGGACGAGGCGGAGGGGGCCGGAGGGCTGCCCGGCGGGGCGATCTTCGACGGCGAGGAGCACGCGCGAGGCGCCCACCCACGCGGCGTCGCGGAGCCTCGCGGGGGCGTCGCCGAGCGGCCGGGCGCGCTCGCCGTCGAGCACCCAGAGCGAGCCGCCGGGCTGGTCGCTGCCGACGAGGAGGGCGTCGTGGTCGGGGTGCGCGGCGAGGGCCCACACGGTGCCGCTGGCGGGGTGCGGCCACCAGCGCTGCGGCGCGACGCGAGGCTTCGAAGGACGGGGCATGGCGGCGAGAGGATGCCGCAGGGGGAGGGGAGGTGGCTACGGGGCAGCGGGCGGCGTGAGCACCGGGTCGGCCCCCTCGAACACCACCGCCTCCGCGTTGCCGACGCGGTCGAAGCGCGGCAGCGGGTCGGCCACCACCTCGGCCCGCTCCACCGCGAGCGTCGGGTCGCGCCGCGCGGCGTGCTGCGGCGGCAACGCGTCGATCTCCTCCGCGCGGAAGGGCCGCACCACGCGCCTCCGCCGCAGCATCGTCCCGTAGCGGAACCCCTCGGGCAGCGCCTCCCACGGCGCGCCCGCGGCGGCGAGCATCGCGCGGAGGGCGCCGGTGTCCTTGCGGTCGGTCTCGCGGTGGGAGAAGCGTGCCCGCGCGGCCATCGCGACGGAGTTGCGGGTCGCGTCGAGCGCGCGCCACAGCACCACGTCGCACGCCTCCGCCCGCGACGGCACCGTCCACACGCGCGCGTCGAAGCTCGGGAGGCGCGCCGGGGTGCGCTGCGCGGCCTTCTCGGGCAGCGCGTCGGGCAGGAGCAGGTTGAAGACGCCCGTCGCCAGCGCGCCGAGCTGCGAGACGGTCTTCTGCACGCGGCCGTCGAACCACAGCATCGAGCCGTCGCCCTCCGCGTGGAGGACGAGCGTGATCTCGTCGGACTGGGTGTAGCCGAAGCGGGCGCCGGTCTCGTGCATGAGCGCGCGGGCCGTGTCGATCATGAGGGCCGAGAGGCGCGGGTCGAAGGGGCGCGGGAGGTCGCGCGTCCACTGGCTGAAGGAGCGGCCGTCGACGCGGGCGACGACGATCGCGCCGCGTTCGAAGCGGCGCCCGGCCTCGACGGCTTCCAGGGCCTTCATGCGGTCGCGGAGGGGGTCTTCCATGGCGGCGCGTGGGATGACACGGCCCTCGCGCGCCGTCCACCGCGGGCCTTCAGGGCGCAGCCGCGTCGGCGTCGCCGTCGTCCGCCTCGCAGCGGAGCACGCGCGCACACGCTTCGGTGAGACGCCCCGGCGCGCCGGCCGCGTCGCCCCCGAGCTTCTGCGCGAGCGCGTCGCACGGCGCCGACTGGAGGCTGAACGCGCAGGCCGGGAGCTGGTTCTCGTCGACCGCGCAGCCCTCGTCGCCGGCGCGCGAGGCGAGGGAGCCCGCGACGGCGCCGCGGAGCCCGTCGACGGCGCGGGCGTCCTCCGCGCTCAGGGGGGCGCCGGTTTCCGCGGCGTAGCAGCGCGCGATCCGGTCGGTGAGCGTGCGCGCGTAGCCCTGCGCCCACGCCGGCGCCGACGCGGCGTCGGGCGCCCGCAGGAGGTTGGCGAAGGTGCCGCACGGGATCTTCCGCACCGCCGCGGCGCAGCGCGCGTCGTCGCCGCCGTCCGCGCACTGCCCCTCCGCGAGCGACGCCGTGACCACGCGGGCGAGCGGCGAGAGCGCCTCGCGGAGCAGCAGCCGGTCGACCTCCGAGAGCGGGTGACCCTCGGCGGCGTAGCACTCGCCGAAGCGGTCGACCGTCGCGGCCGTCACCTCGGGCGAGGGCCCCCGCGCCGCGAGCGCCGCGCGCTCCTCGGCGTCCTGCGCGTGCGCCGCGAGGGCGCAGAGCCAGCAACAGAGCGCGACGCGCCATTCGATCTTCATTTCCCACCTCCCGAGGCCATGCGCCGCCAGCGCGGCGAGAGCGAGAACCCCACCGCGAGCCCGCCGAGCAGCCAGCGCAACGCGTCCTTGCCCGAACCGCGCGAACCCCCCGGCGGTACGGGCGGCGCGGCCCCGGCGCTCGAAGCCGGCGCGCCTCCCCCCGCGGCCTGCTGCGCTTCGGTCGACGCGGACGGCGCGGACGGCGCTCCCTGCGCGGCGGTAGACGTCGTGTCGGGGGCTTGCGGCATCGGTGGCGGCGTGGCGGGAGCGCTCGGGCGCGCCACACCTGCGTCGCGAGCAGGCGTCGTCGCCGCGGTGGTCGTCGGTGATGCGGTCGGCGCGTGTCGCTGCTCCGCGGGTCGCTGCTCCGCGGGTCGCGCGTCGGGCGCGCGCGTCGTCGCATCGTTCGCCGCCTGAGAGGACGCGTCGTGCGCGCGGTGGTGGCCGTGCCCGTGGCGTTGCCCGTGGCGTTGCGAACCGTGGGCGCCGTGCGGTTCGCGCGCCTGCGGTGACGCCTCGCGGGCGCGCGGCTCGGACGGTGGCGCCGCGTTGCCTTCGCGCGCGGTGGCTGCGTTCGCGGTGGGCGCAGGTGCAACGGGGGCCGCGCCGCCCGACTGACTCTGCTGCCGGCTTCGAAACCCCGACAGGAGCTGCGTGAACGGTCGCCCGCTCGACGCCCCGCTCCCGTGGATCAGTTGCCCGAAGGGCCCTTCGACGTGCTCGGGCGCGCCGTTGGACGCGGTCGGTGCGCCCGCATCACCCGCCGCGCCCGAGGGGCCCGCCGTGGACGCGCCGGACGCGAGCGCTGAAGCCGACGTGGTGTTCGCCCCGGGGCGGCCGAGCGCGCTTCGAAGGAGCCCCGGGCCCGACGCGCCCAGCGCGATCACGCCCGCGCTCGCCGCCACGCCGAGGCGCAGACGACGTCGCCGGGACGCGGGCCACGCGCGCGTGCGCCCCTCCACGAGCACCCCCGCTGCATGCGCGAGCGCGGCGCCGATCACACCAGCAAGGAGCCCCGCCAGCGCCTGCTCGACGGGCGCGCCGCCGAGCCCGCCCGCGGGCGCCTGGAGCGCCGTCGGCTGCGAGCCATGCGCGGCGCTCCCACGGCGCGCCCGGATCGTCGCCACCACCCCGAACCCCAGTCCCCCCGCCACCACCAGAACCGCCGCCCCTTGCAGGAGGCGTTGCCGGATCCGCTCCGCCCCCCACCGATCGTCGAGGGCGCGTAACTTGACCGCCTGCGGGGTGGCGGGCGCGGCGTCCGCCGGCGGCGCGGGGCGCTTCTTGAGCGCGGGAGGCAGCGCCTCGCCGACGCGGTCGATCCATGTCTGGATCGTGTCGCGCCGGTCGACGATGCACACCTCCCAGCCGAGGTCGTGGAGCCGGTCGAGCGCCGCGCGCGCCTCGGCGTGCTCTTCGAACGCGCCCAGCACGAGCGGCAGCTCGCACGCCCCGCCGCGCGCGGAGGCCCACGACGCGCGGTACACGCCCGGCGGGGGCTCTACGTCCGGCGCGCCCGCGCCACGCGCCGGCGGCTTCGCCAACAGGATGAGTTCGAATCGGCCCACTGCGCACCCGCCCCTGAAAACGATCGACGATCGTTGGGCATGGTCTCGCAGTGACCGGGGGAGTCAATGAAAAATGAAAACTCCGCAACCGACGCGCACGGTGCGCGTGGTCACGTCACGAGCGGCGCCCCCGGGCTCTCGCTGAGCTTCACGGTGACGAGCCCGTCCTTCTCGGCCTTCACGTCGGCCACGACGAGCTGCGTGCCCGGCGCGAGCAGGTACTCGTCCTCGCCCGTGAACGCCGAGTAGCGCCGGATGCTCACCGCGCGCTGCGAGGTCACCTCGAAGAGGGTCCGCTTGCCCTTGAGCCCGAGGAAGCCCATCGCCACCGAGCGCTTCGCCGTGCACGACGACACGCCCCACCAGGTAATCGTCTCGCCCTTGGGGTACTGCTTGCGGAGGTCGGCCGCGACGCCGCGCCAGAGGCTCCCGTCGTACGCCTCGAGCTGCGTGATCGCGCGCAGGAGGAGCTTCAGGTACGAGAACCACGGCGCGGCCTGCGCGCGGTCGGGCAGGCGGAGCGCGGCGTTGAGCTTGCGGTAGAAGGGCGACTCGGTGGTGTAGAGGTACACCGCGGCGATCTCGTCGGCGGAGAGCTTCGCCGCGCCCTGCGCGAGCTGCGTCTCGGCGTACTTCCGCGAGCGCTCGAGGTAGTGCTCGAGGCCCGCCACCGAGCCCGCCAGCGGCCGCACCGCGTCGGCGAACGGAAGCGCCGGCGCCGCGCCCACGCCCGTGATCGCGGGGAGGATCTCCTTGGCCTCCTCGAGCACCTCCTGGAGGCGCTCGAGGTACATCTTGTGGAGCTCCATCGTCTTGTTGATGAAGTCCCCCATGCGCTCGCTGTCGTCGGCGCCCGCGGACGCCGTGCCCCCCGCGACCTTCGCGTTCCACCCGACGCTCGGGAGCCAGTCGACCTCGGGGGCCTTCACGGACTTCAGCGCGGCGTTGACGGCGCCGAAGTGGTCGCCGTCGCAGAAGATGTCGCCCTGCGCCGCGGGGTTGCAGTGGTCGACGTGCTTCACCTTCACTGCGGGGTACTTCTTCTGCAGCCGCTCGACGAGCGACCGGAGGTTGCGCGCGCTCGCGCCCCACCACGCGAACACCACCCCGCGGTCTTCTTCGGCCGCGTTCTGCTTGGCGCGGAGGATCTCCTCGACGAGGGCCTCGACCACCGGCCGCCAGAAGCCCGTGTGCTGGTCGGTGCTCATCGCGCCGTCGCTCGACGCGGTGAGGGCCGCGTTGAGCAGCAGCACCCCCTGCGTCAGCATCGCCTGGAACCACTCCGGCGGCTGCACCGTCTTCTTCTCCGCGAGCAGCTTCCGCATGTCGGCGATGGGGGTGGCCTTGGGCACCTTGTACTTCCACATCGTCGCCGCCTTGATGATGCAGCGGATGGTGATCACCTTGCCGAACTGGGGATCGCCCCACTTCCCGAAGGCGTTGTCGAACATCGCGATCCCGGTCGCCGACTCGACGCGGGGGTACGGGTTCTGCCCGAAGACCACCACGCGCCAGCGGTGCGGGGGGTTGGGCTTGAGCGCCTGGAAGGTGAGCTCGCGCACGGGCACGACGGCCTTGTCGCGGTCGGGCCCGATGAAGTTCGGCGCGCCGTGCTGCGCCTCGATCACGGGCTTGAGCACGGGCATCCACGGCTCACCGCCGCCCGAAAAGAGCTCGGCGAGCTTGAGCGGGTCCGCGAGCGACGCGCCCGGTGCCGCCGCCGCGAGCACCGCCGCGCTCACGCCGCCCTTCAGCCGCTTGATCGCGCCCTCGACGCGGTAGAAGGTCCCGTTGGCCGAGGGGACGAGCTTGTCGACCGCGTACCGAACGCCCTCCTCGCGGACGCCGCGCGGGAGGAGAACCTTGAGGTCTTCTTCGTAGCCGGGCGTGACGATCTTCATCGCGAGCTTGCCGCCCTCACGGACGCACAGCAGCTCGACGCCCGAGCCCGCGCTCTCCGTCACGGGGAGGCTTTGCGCGGACCCGCCGCCCCCGCCGCGCGCGGTGAGGTCGGAGCGGTTGCGCGAGCGGCCCTGGTACGACTGGTCGCGGAGGATCTTGCGGTCGTCGTTGCGGAGCGGCGCCTTGTCGAGCCCGGTGGCGAAGTGCTCGAGCTGGGCCACCTCCTCGGCCATGTCGAACTCCTCGTCGAGACCGCGCTCGCGCATCTCGCCCGCGAGCGCGCGAAAGACGCCCGCGGCCTCGACGTGCTTGCCCTCGTCGGAGAGGGCCACCGCGCGCTCCTTGGCGCGCGCCACGCGGAGCCGCGCGATCGTGCGGAGCGTGTCGTGGTCGGCGAGCACCTGCGCCTTGCCGACGGCGGCCCGCACCGCGAGGCGCCCCTCGGTCCGCGCGTCGGCGGGGCCGGGCACGGGGGTGAAGGCGTACGAGACGTTCACCAGCTCGACGCCCTCGGCGGGCTTCGCGCCGGCCTCCACCTCCAGGCGCACCGCGAGGAGCTTGTCCTCCGCGTGGTAGATGTCGCCGAGCGTCACCTCCAGGCCGCCTCCCTCCACCTCGCGCGAGCGCAGCCCGTTGAGCGCCTCGACCACGCGGACGCCCTTCATCGCCGGCGTGACGGTGACGGTGACCGACTCCGCCGTGATGGACGTGAGCGTCTCGCCCTCGATGGCGAACACCTGCACGGCCTCCTCGGGCGTCTCGATGTAGTAGAAGTTGCCGCCCGAGGCCTCCGCCATGCCGATGAGGAGGTCTTCGTTGAAGCCGCTGCCGAAGCCGAGGGTGGTGGTGGCGATGCCCTCCTCGCCGCGCACGCGGGCTTGATTGGCGAGCTCCTTCGGGTCGGTGATCCCGTCGGTGGCCTGGCCGTCGGTGAGCAGCAGCACGCGACGGATGACGCGCTCGCTCGGACGAACGCGCGCGAGGTTGCAGCCCTTCTCCCATCCCGCGTGGAGGGCCGTGGAGCCGCCGGCGTGCACCTTCGCGAGCGCCTTCTTCGCCGCAGCGACGTCGGTGAGCAGCGCGGGCTCGATCACCGTGGTCACGCGGTTGTCGAAGGCCGCCACCGAGACGGTGTCCTGCGGGCCGAGCGCGTCGAGGAGGACCTCGGTCGCGGCGAGGGCCTTCTGCAGGGGCTTGCCGGACATGGAGCCCGAGCGGTCGAGGACGACGCTCACCACCAGCGGGAGGCGCTCGCCCTGGCCGGGGCCCTTGCCGCTCTCGGCGCGGAGCGTGAGGAGGAGGTCGACGGTGGCGGTGGACTTCGCGGCGAGCGCGGCGAGGCTCAGCGCGGCGTTGGGGTGCAGCGTGGTGGGCATGGCGGTCGTTCCCTCGGAGGCCGAGGACGATAGGAAACGACCGGCGGGCGCGTCGAGCGCGAAGTGCCTCCGTGGACACGCGCGCGCCGCCCCGTGCGGCGGGCTGTCACACCTCGTCGGCGTCGGTGGCCGTCTCGCCGAGCCAGCGCTGAATCGTCCGCCGGTCGATGCCGAGCAGCCGCGCCGTCCGCTTCTTGTTGCCGCCGTTGCGCTCCAGCACCCGGTGCACGTAGGCCATCGTGAGCTCGTCGAGGGTCATCTCGCGCTCCGCCGCGGCCGTGAGGAAGTCCGGCGTCGCCGCCGCTTGGAGCGTCGCGGGCAGGTCGTCGGGGGCGATCCACTCGTCGCGGGCGAGGGCCACCGCGCGCTCGACGGCGTTCTCCAGCTCGCGCACGTTGCCCGGCCAGGCGTACGCCTCCATCCGCTTGAGCGCGGCCCCCGAGAAGCCCTTGATCGACCGCCCCGCCCGGTCGTTGAACTTCTGCAGGAAGTGCTCGGCCAGCGGCGCGATGTCCTCCGTCCGATCGCGCAAGGGCGCGATGCCGATCTCGATCACGGCCAGGCGGTAGAAGAGGTCCTCCCGGAAGCGCCCCTCCTTCACCGAGCGGCGCAAATCGTGGTGCGTCGCGGCCACCACCCGCACGTCGATCGGCTCGGACTTCGTCGCCCCGAGGGGCCGCACCTCGCGCTCCTGGAGCACCCGCAGGATCTTCGCCTGGAGGGCCATCGGCAGGTCGCCGATCTCGTCGAGGAAGAGCGTGCCGCCGTCGGCCTCCTGGAAGAGCCCGACCCGGTCGGCCCGCGCGTCGGTGAAGGCCCCGCGCTTGTACCCGAAGAGCTCGCTCTCCAAGAGCGCGTCGGGGATCGCCGCGCAGTTGACCGCCACGAAGCGCCGCGCCCGCCGCTTGCTCTCGGTGTGGAGCGCGCGGGCGACGAGCTCCTTGCCCGTGCCGCTCGGGCCCGTGACCAGCACCGTCGCCGTCCCGTCGGCCACGCGGCGCACGAGGTCGACGATCTCCGCGAGGTGCGCGCTGCGCCCGACGATCCCCGCGACGCCGAAGCGCGCCCCGAGCTCGCTGCGCAGCCGGGAGACCTCGTCGTGCAGGGCGCTGTGCTCCACCGCGCGCTCGACCGCGAGGCGGAAGGTCTGCGGCTCGAAGGGCTTGGTCACGAAGTCGTAGGCTCCGAGCCGAACCGCCCGCACGGCCGTCTCGATGCTCCCGAAGGCGGTGATCACGATCGCCGTGATCCGCGGGTCGAAGCGCCGCGTCCACTCGATGAGCTCGAGCCCGTCGACGCCCTCCATGCACACGTCCGTCACCAGCAGGTCGGGCGCGGAGGCTTCGATCGAGGCCATCGCGGCGCGGGCGTCGTGCACCGCGGTCACCTCGTGCCCCGCGCGGCGCAGGAGGTCGACCACCATGGCGGCGAGGTCGACGTCGTCGTCGACCACCAGGGTGCGGGGCTTGCGGGGGGTCAGGCTCATGGCGAACACCGATCGGGAGAGGAGCGCGGCGGTCATGCGGCGACAACGGGTGCAATCCGCAGACCGCCGCGGGGGGTTGAAGCGTCCCTGGGGGGGCGAACGTACAACGGATCATTGCCGGTCATGGCGCGTTGCAGCAAGGAGCGAGGAGTCATGGGAAGTGTCACTCCGGGTTTGATTCTGTACCGCCGCGGGAGCACCATCCTCCAGATGAGCCGCCGCGCGCTGTCCTCCTCCCTCCCCGCCCTCGCCGCGCTGGTGCTGTTCGCGGCGCCCGCGGCGGCCCAGCGTGGCCCCGGCGCCTTCGCCGGCACCTACTCGGTCACGTCGAACACGACGGTCAACGTCACGTCGCCGATCTCGACCACCGAGTCGCGCACCACCCACGAGCGCGCTGAAGCCCGGCCCGGCAGCCGCGCCGACCTCGCCTTCCACGTCAGCAACTCGCGCGGCGACCGCTGCGTGCTCGAGGGCAACCTCTCGGGCGCCAACGCCGTCACCTTCCTGCCCGGCCAGGAGTGCACCATGACCGACTCGGTGCGCGAGCTGCGGATGCACCTCACGCTCCGCAACGGCTCGGGCACGATCAGCGGCAACCGCCTGAGCCTCTCGCTCTCGTGGGACGTGGCGACCAGCACCGGCTTCCTCTCCGTCACCGGCACCGCGACGCAGCGCACGTCGGGCAACCGCACGGGTGGTGCGCCGGTCGAGGCCCCCGCGCAGGGGGCGGTGCCCGCGGCGCCCGTCCCCGCCGCGCCGCCGCCGGGCCCCGCGGTGGTCGGACTCGGGCAGCCCACGCCCGCGGCCGTCCCGATGTTCGGCGCCGAGCCCACCACCGCGCGCGGCCGCCGCAACCGCAACCGCCGCGGCGCGACGGCGGCCGCGCCCGTCAACACCGTCCCCGTCGCCGACGTGCCGCCCGTCCCCACGACGCCCGCTGACCCGGGCGAGGCGCCGCTCTGGACGATCCTCACCGGCGACCCCGGCGCGCCGGCTCCGCCCCCTGCGCCCCCTGCGCCGACGCCTGTCGCCGCGCCGACGCCCGCGCCCGCGCCGATGCCCCTCCAGCCCACGCCCGCGGCGCCCGCGGCCGCGCCTTCGTGGGGCGCGACCGCGCCCGGCGGTCCCGGTACGCTCGGCGCCCCGACGCCGGGCCTCGGCGCGCCCACGGCGGGTCAGCCCGGCACGCTCGGCGCGCCCACGGCGGGTCAGCCCGGCACGCTCGGCGCGCCCATGGCGGGTCAGCCCGGCACGCTTGGCGCGCCTGCCAACGGCCAGCCCGGGATGCTCGGTGCGCCGATGCCCGGCCCCGCGGGCACGCTCGGCGCGCCCTCCACCGCGCAGGGCTGGGGGCCCGCGCCGCAGCCTGCGCCCTACGGTGCGCCTCAGCCTGGTGCGCCGCTCGTCACCTTCGGCGCGCACCCGGGCGCTCCGCCTGCCGCGCCCGCGCAGCCCGGCTTCGGCTACCCGCAGCCCCAGGCCCAGCCGGCGCCCTACGGCTACCCGCAGCCGCAGGCCGCCCCTTACGGCTACCCCCAGCCGACGCCCTACGGCTACCCGCAGCCGCAGCCCCAGCCGCAACCCTACGGCTACCCGCAGCCCGCGGGGACGTACCCCGCGCCGGGCGCGCCGCCGCTCGTTCAGTTCGGTGCGCAGCGGCCCGCGGGCACGCCGCAGAGCGCGGTGACCCCGCCGCCCGCGCCGCCGCCCGCGGGTCAGCCCGGCGCGCGCCCGCTCGTCAGCTTCACCGTCCGCTCCTACTGAGCCCCCCGCCCATCCCCTGAAGCGATCGCCGCGAGCCACGGCTCGACGCGCGCGAGCCACGCGACGTTGACCGTCGCCGCGGTGCTACGCCCGTACGACTCGTTGCCGCGCGCGGTGGGGCGGGTGTCGACGAGCGCGAGGTGGGCGCAGGCGTCGCTCGCGCAGTTCGCGGCGGCGGCGTCGTACGTCCAGAGCTCGCCCACGCGCGGGAGGCGCCGCGCCCCCTCGACCATCGCCGCGCGGCTGAACCCGTCGAGCCCGCGCGCGGCGTCGCGCGTCGCGACGAAGAGCGCGCGCCGCAGCCCCGCCGCGCTGCCCGCGCGGAGGTCGCGCTCGGGGTCGCCGGCGATGCCCGCGTCGCCGTCGAGGTCGACGTACACCACGCGCCCCGACAGCCCCCGCGCCGCCCCCCGCGCGAACGCCCGATGAAACAACGTCGCCGCCACGTGCGCCCCGCTCGAATGCGCCGCGACCAGCGCCCACGACCGCGGCCCCACCGCGCCGTCGAGCGCGCGGACGAGCCCGTCGACGTCGAGCTCCTTGCCGCGGAAGTCGACCTGCGCCGGGCCCTCCACCGCGAAGAGCGTCGACACGCCGAGCGCGCCGAGCCTCGCGTCGTCGAGCGCCTCGGCCCACGAGCGCGCGGCCGGCGCGCGGATCGCCCAGCCCGCCAGCAGCGCGGCCGCGTGGCCCCCGGCGCGGTCGCAGCGACGTCGCCACACGCCGCGGCCCAGCGCCTCCCAGAGCCCGCAGCGACCCGTCGGCGCGGGCGACGCGTCGGGCGCATCGGGTGACGCATCACGGAGCGACGCGTCCGGCGCACGCTCGACGACAGGCGGCGTTGCGGTCGCGCGTGGAGGCCGCGCGCGGTCGCACGCGGCGAGGAGGGCGAGCGCGGCGAGCGCGGCCGTCCCGCGGCGCATTCAGGGGATGCCGGGCGGCAGGATGGGGACCATGCCCTGCCGCGGGTCGACGGGGACGGCGGCGGGCTCGGGCAGCGCGGCGAGGGTGACCTCCACCGTCATCGGGCGGCCGTCGCGGAGGAGCTCGACCTGCGCGCGGTGCCCGACGCCCGCGGACGACGCGAGCCAGGGGAGCTGCGTGTGGTCGAGGATGTCGTGGCCGTCGAAGCGGCGGATGACGTCGCCCGGGCGGATGCCCGCGCGCACCGCGGGGGAGTCCTCCACCACCTCGCGCACGAGCGCGCCGTGCGTGTCGGGGAGGCTCATGAACTCGAGCATCTGCTCGGTGACCTCTCCCGGCGAGATGCCGAGCCACGAGCGGATCGCGCGGCCGTACTGCCGGAGCTGCGGCACCACCGTGCGCGCCATGTTGATCGGGATCGCGAAGCCCACGCCCTGCGCCTCGCGCCGCACGGCCACGTTGATGCCGATGACCTCGCCCTCGAGGTTGAGCAGGGGCCCGCCGGAGTTGCCCGGGTTGATGCTCGCGTCGGTTTGGAGGAGGTTGCCGAAGTTGCCCGCGCCGAGGTCGACCTCGCGCCCCGTCCGCCCGACCGCGCTCACGATGCCCACCGTGACCGTCTGCGAGAGGCCGAAGGGGTTGCCGATCGCCATCACCCAGTCGCCGACCTCCAGGCGGTCGCTGTCGCCGAGGCGCACCGGTTGGAGCCGAACGCCCGGGGCCTTCACGCGCAGCAGGGCCACGTCGAGCCGCGGGTCGCGCCCGAGCACCGACGCCTCGAAGCGCCGCCCGTCGTCGAGCTGAACCTGGATGAACTCCGCCCCCTCGACCACGTGGTTGTTGGTGAGGAGCTCGCCGTTCTCCGCGATGAGGAAGCCCGTCCCCTTGCTGAGCGAGTAGCGCTCCTGCGGCACCTGCCAGCCCCACGGCGAGGCCACCACCTGGCGCGTGTTGGCGAAGATGCTCACCACCGACGCGCGCGTCGCCCGCACGAGCGGCGCGAAGGTGCGCGGCGACCCCGGCAGCGGCCCGGCGCCCCCGTCGCCCTGCGCGACCGCGGGCGGCGGCGTGGCGGGCGGGGAAGGGGTCGGCGCGTGGCCGGCGTCGGGTGCACTGACGGGAGGCGCGACGGGCTCGAGGCGCGCGGGCACATCCGCGGGGCGCGTTCGCCGGCACGAGGCGGCCGGGAGCGCGAGGGCGGCGAGGGCGGCGAGGGCGAGGGCGGGTCGGTTCACGGCGTGGTGGGGGCTCCCCCTGCGCGCTTCGCGACGTCGATGAAGCGCATGCGCAGGTCGAAGAGGATCTGGTGGAGCAGCCGCTCCTCCCCGCCCGTGAGGTTGCCGCGCGTCTTCTCCTGGAGCAGCAGGAGGATGTCGATGTTCTGGCGCGCGAGGGCGAGGTCGGGCGGGGAGGCGCTGCCGTCGGGGGCGGGCGCGAGGCCCATGTGGACGAGCGCCGACGCCGACAGCGACAGGAAGAAGGTCGTCATGTCGATGGGCGGCATCGCGCCGTGCGGCGTGGGCAGCGGCGGCTCGTGCTCGTCGTGGGCGTTGTCGTGGGGGTCGTTGGCCATGGCCCGTCCGCGGTATCACGGCGGGCGCGGTGGGTTCAACGCCGCCGACGCACTCCCAACCCGGGGGCGCGTCGGATTGTTCCGCCCGCGCGCGAGGGGCGCGGGGGAGGGGTCAGCCCTCGTCGTCGGCGTCGTCCTCGTCATCGAGGTCGTCGTCGTCGTCGACGGCCTCCTCGCGCTCGCCGAGGCGCGCGGCGATGAGCTCGGCGTTCGACCCGACGTCGGGGAGCGTCTGGAGGTGGCGCTCGTACTCCTCGCGGGTGACGACGCCCTTGCGGATGTTGCGCTCGACGATGCGGCGGTCGAGGAGGATGTCACGAGGGGTCACGTCCGTGCGCATGGTGCTCCTGGGAGGCGATAGGGGAAAACGGGCGGCGGACCCTACGGGCGATGCGCCGGGACGTCAAGGGCGCGACGCGGGGGGCCTGGGGTTCGGAGCCGGCTTTGTCTTGCGGTGCGGGCCCGCTCGCGTCGCCTCCATCCCCGCTCGCCGAGCCTCGCGCGTTTCCCCTTCCTCCGCCGCAGGAAGCGGCAGAGGAAGGGCGCCGGACTCGCCGCAGACACGCCTCGCCTGGGCGCCTCGGGGACGCGTCGATCCCCTTGTCCAAGCGCGCGTTCTGCGCGGAGGTGTCGTCGTCGCGCGTGCGTTCGTGGCGGCGCGCATTCGTCGCATCCGCGGGTCCGCGACGGGGCATCTTCGACGAGCCAGCGCCCTTCCTCTGCCGCTTCCTGCGGCGGAGGAAGGGGAAGCGCGCGAGGCTCGGCGAGCGGGGATGGAGGCGACGCGAGCGGGCCCGCGCCGAGAGACAAAGCCGACTCCGAACCCCAGCGCGGGGGCGTCGGGCGGGGCGGAGCACGACTCGTACGCGCGAACGCGCTTCTCTGACCGAAGTGAGCCCAGCGCACGTCGGTTGAGCCCCCGCCCCGCGTCGCCGACCTCCCCGCTCCTCTCCCCCCTCGGTCCCCCACCGCCTCGTGCGCGAGCGCGCTCCTCTGCCCCGCCGGTCCCCCACCGCGCGTGCGAGCACCGCGCGCATCCATCCCACCGGTCCTCCGCCGCCTCGCGCACGTCCGCGCTCCTCCCCCTCGCCGGTCCCCCGCCGCGCTGCGCATGTCCGCGGTCCTCTTCGAAGCGGTCGCCCACCGCGCGCGCGACGACCGCGCTCCTCTCCGCGCTCCGCTGTGCGGCCTTCGGGCACGCGCGCTTTCTCGCCGCGACGCGCTCCCGCCCGCGCCGCGCGCGCCGTACTCATCGTGTGACCGGGACACGCCGCGCGTCGTGGTGACGCGCCGACCTCCTCCCGACCACCGGAGCCGCCGCACCCCTATGGAAGCCAGCGAACCCACCCTCGACCTGATGACCTGCCTTCGCGCGGTGCAGGTCGACGCCGCGACGGGCATCGCGCTCGTCACGTCGCTCCTCGCCGCCGCACCGCCCGCCCCGGCGCCCGCGATGGCCCGCGCGCTCGAGGCCCTCGGCGCGTCGGGCGACGCCCTCGAGCGCGGCTACCGCGCCCGCACGCACGCCGCCGCGCCGGCCGACCTGCGCCCCTTCGACGTCGCCATCGACCGCGCGTGGTCGGCGATGGTGCAGCGGCTCCAGCCCTGGCAGACGATGCCGGAGGCGTCGAACCCCGAGGCCCCGCGCGCGGCCGCCGTGCTCGCGGTGATCGCCGCCGACGGCCTCCTCGTGCTCAAGCTCCCCTACCGCGCCCAGTGGGCCGCCCTCACCTCGCGCCTCAAGGAACTCCGTGAGCGCGGCCTCGAGGGCGACCTCGTCGAGCTCGCGGGGGCGTCGTTCGTCCGCGAGGTTCGCGCGCGGCTCGACGAGTACGGCGTGGCGCTCGGGGTGACGAAGCCGCAGGCGGCCGAGCCCGAGGCCGTCAACCTCAGCGAGCTGCTCCGCGCGGTGCAGCAGTGCATCACGGACTACGTGGTCCAGGTGTTCGCGACGGTGACGCCGGGCGACCCCGCGACGACGAAGGCCGCGCGCGAGGCGCTGCGCCCGCTGCTCGCCGCCCGCGACGCCGCCCTCACGGCGCGCAAGGCGCCCGCGACCGAGGGGGACGCGCCCGCGCCCGACGCCGACGCGTCGAAGCCCGCCGATGCGTCGAAGCCCGACGCGCCCGCCACGAAGCCCGCCGACGCGCCCGCCGCGAAGCCCGCCGCGCCTGCCGCGAAGCCCGCGCCCCGCCCCAGCGCCCCGCCGCCCGCCTGAACGCCCCCGCTACGCCGCCTGGAGCGCCGCGCCGAGCTCCGCGGCGAGCGTGCGGACGTCCGGCGTGCGCCGCGACGGGTCGGGCGCCGTGGCCCGCGCGAGCGCGTCGTCCACCGCGCGCGACACCCCCGTCGGTGGCGCCGAGTCGCGCAGCGTCGCGCGCGCCACCACCTGCTGGATCGCGTTGCCCGCAGGCTCGTACGGCAGCCGCCCGGTAAGCAGCTCCCACGCCATCACCCCGACGCTGAACACGTCCGCCCGCCCGTCGACGCTGGCCTCGGCGCGCGCCTGCTCGGGGGCCATGTACGCGGGCGTGCCCACCACGACGCCGGCGAGGGTGGTCTTGGCGGCGTTGAGGTCGCGCGCGATGCCGAAGTCCACCAGCTTCACGACGTCGCCGTCGCGCACCATCACGTTCTGCGGCTTGAGGTCGCGGTGGACGATGCCCGCGGCGTGGGCGGCCGCGAGCGCGGCGCACACCTGACCGACGATCGACGCGACGCGCGGCGGCGGCATCGCGCGGCCCTCGAGCGCGGCGTCGAGCGAGCGCCCGTCGACGAGCTCCATCGCGAGGTAGAAGAGCTGCCCCGCGACCTCGCCGTAGTCGTAGATGGCGACGCAGTTGGGGTGCCGCACGGCCGCCGCGAGCCGCGCCTCCTTGCGGAAGCGCTCGGCCAGCGGGCCCTCCGCGCGCCCCCGCACGAGCAGCACCTTCACCGCGCAGGCGGCGCCCGTCTCCACGTCGCTCGCGCGGTACACCACGCCCATGCCGCCCTCACCGAGGCGCGACTCGCAGCGGTACTTCCCCACCGCGAAGGGCTTCATGTCGGGCCGCGTGTCGGTGGGCGGGCGCGCGTTCGGGTCGACGGTGGTGCCGTGCGTGCGGAGGTCGGCGCCGTCGGTCGGGCAGAAGCGCGCGTCGGCGGGCGAGGGGGTCCCGCAGCGCGCGCACCAGACCCCGCTCGGCGGCGGCGTCGCGGCGATCGTCTGGGCGAGCGCGTCGGGCGACGTCCCCTGCCAGACGGGCGCGTCGGGCACGGTGGCCGAGCCGTCGGTCGGGATCACCGCCGTCGCCGGGATGTGCGCCGGGCGCGCGGTCGGCGGCGCGGGCGGCGCGTACACGGGCGGCGCGTACACGGGCGGCGGGTAGGCGGGCGGCTGCTGTGCGGGCGGGGTCGCGGCGCGTCGGCGGAGGAGGAGCCCCGTGCCGAGGAGCGCGAGCCCCGCGAGGCCCGCGGCGAGCGCGAGGACGAGCGGGAGCGGCGACGGGCCCTCGGACTGCTCGGACTGCTCGGGCGGCGCGGGGGCTGGCGGCGCGGGCGTCCGCTCTGGGGTGACCACGGAGGGCGGCGCCGGGGGCGGCGTCGTGGCGCGGGTCGCGGGCGCGCCTTCCCCCTCGACGGGCGCCGTGGGCGGCAGCGCGGGCGGCGTCGTGGGCGCGGGCGTGTGCGGCCGCGGACGAACGCGCGGGCGCGGGGGCGTGTCGGCGGGGGCGAGCGGGTCGCCGGTGGCGTTGTCGGGGCCTCCGCCTGCGCCGCCCCGCCCGACGGCGCCGAAGTCGTCCATGGGCGCGCGCGCGGCGGTGGGTGCCATCCGCGCGCCGGCGGCCGGCGCGGAACGCGCGATGCGGGTGGGGCCTCCGCGCGCAGCGACGCGGGTGTGCTGCGGGTGCGGCGCCACGATGGGCGCGGGGGCGGGCGCCGCGGGCGCGGGCACGGGCTCCGACTGCGCGCCCTGCATCGGGGGGGCGATCGTGGGCGCGCTCGGGGGTTGAGGTTCCGCGCGCCGCGCGTTTCGCACCGCGGGTGTGGGGGCGGCGTAGTCGGCGGACGGGCGCGCGGAGGCGGCGTCCTGGTGACGGCGCGTCAGCGTCCCGGAGAGGCCCGCGAGCGCCGCCAGGAGCACCAGCGCGCCCCCGAGCGCGAACAGCGCCCGAGGTGGGCCCCGCCGCGGGGTCGCGAGCTGCGTGAGGGGAGGCGGCGCGACGGCGCCGGGGGCCGCGGCGGCCGGCGCGGCGCCGAGCGGCGCGGGCGCAGGTGCGGGCGCAGGTGCGAACGCGCCGGGCGGCGGCGCGGATGCGAACGACGGAGGCGGCCCGAACGGCGCGGGCGGCGCGGATGCGCGTACGGGTGGCAGCGCGAGCGGCGCGGGCGCTTCGGGCGCGACGGCGTCGAAGGCCGCGGCGAGCTCGGCGAGCGTGGCGAAGCGTTGCGCGGGGTCGCGGTCGAGCGCGCGGGCGAGCGCCGCGTCGAGCGCCTCGGGCACGTCGGCGCGGAGCGCGCGCGCGGAGGGCGGGTCTTCGAGGAGCTTGCGCACCGCGACTGCGGCGGTGGTGCTCCCGTCGAAGGGCGGGGCGCCGGTGAGGAGGTGATGGACGAGGGCCGCGACGTGGTAGACGGACGCGGCCTCGGTCACCGCGCCGCCGCCGGGGAAGGTCTCCGGCGCGGCGTAGGGTGCCGCCGGGTCGAGCTCGCGAGCGTCGGTGGTCGCTGGCGCGGCGTCGTGCGCGAAGGTGACGGAGACGCGGTCGCCCTCGCCGACCTCCACCTCCAGCGGGACGGTCGCCAGCGGAACGCGCCCGCCCGCCCGCGACCACGCGTCGCAGAGGCCGCGCGCGAGGCGGAGGGCGCGTGTGATGGGGACGCGGCGCTCGCCCGCGCTCAGGTCGGCGAAGGTCTGGACGGGGGTCGCTGCGAGGGGGGAGCCGTCGTCGACGCAGAAGGTGAGGTCGTCGGGCGCGGGGCGTGCGCAGGTCGGGCAGCGTTTCATCGGGGCGGTCGGTCCGAGGGGCGGACGTCGCGAGCCTATCAGACCTTGGCGGCCGGTTCGTCTCAAGGTCGAGCCTGGGCAGGTCGTTGTGATGGGCGAGAGCCATCATGGAAGCACCCGCCCGGATCCAGACGCGCGACGACCTCGCGGTGGAGGCGTTCCTTCGGAGCGCGACGCTCTTCAAGGGGTGCGACGCGTCGGTGATCGCGCGGGTCGCGCCGCACGTGGAGGCGCTGGCCTTCTCCGCGGGCGGCACGATCCTACGAGCGGGCGTCCCCTCCGAGGGCGTGGTGATCCTCCGCGAGGGCAAGGCGAGCCTGCTCTCCACGCACGCGGTCACGGGCGCCACCAGCACCGTCGAGACGCTCCAGCCCGGCGACCACGCCGGCGAGGTCTCCGCGCTCCTCCGCGCCGCGCAGCCCCACGCGCTCGTGGCCGAGGGCCCCTGCGCGGTGCTCCGCGTCCGCGCCGAGCTCGTCGACACGCTCGCGAGCAAGGTGCCCGCGTTCTCCCTCGCGCTCGCGCGGCGGCTCGCGTCGCGCACCATCCAGCTCGGGATGGCGGCCCTCCGCGCGCCGTCGAGCACCAACGCGCTCGGGGCCCCGCCGCGCGCCGAGCCCGCCGCGGCCGCCGGGGTGACCCCCTTCGTCGAGGTGAGCGAGTTCGACCCGACGCCCAAGGTCATCGGCACGGTGTCGCCGCGGCTGATCGTGACCCACCGGCTGATCCCGCTCCGGCTCGCGGGCGACGTGCTCACGGTGGGGATGGTGAACCCCCGCAACGCCGAGGCCCTCGACGAGCTCAAGCGCGTGCTCCAGAAGGTGCGCGTCGAGGTGGTGGCGATCGGGGCCGACGATTTCGTCCAGGCGCTCGTCCGCTTCCGCATCGAGCTCCCGGCGCGCGACGGCGCCCGCGGCGAGGGCGGTGCGATCGCCCCCGAGTCGCTCGCCTTCGACGTGACCGACGGCGAGCGCGAGCCCGAGAAGGCCGCCCGTGTCATCGGCGACGAGGTGGTCCGCGCGGTCAACAAGATCATCGCCGCCGGGCTCACCCGCGGCGCGTCCGACATCCACGTCGAGCCTGAGGCCGCTGGGGTTCGCGTGCGCTTCCGGGTCAACGGCGTGCTCCAGGACTGGCCCGAGCTCGTGCCGGCGTCCTACGGCAAGGGGATCGTCGCGCGCGTGAAGATCCTCGCGGGGCTCGACATCACCGACCGGCGCCTCCCGCAGGACGGCCGCGTCGGGATGAGCGCCGGGGGCCGCGAGCTCGACCTGCGCGTCTCGACGATGCCCACGGGGCGCGGCGAGAAGGTGGTGCTCCGCGTGCTCGAGGGCGGCGGGATGATGCGCCCGCTCGACCAGGTGTTCGTCGACCCCAACGTGCTGGCGGTGGCGCGCAAGGCGATCCAGCGGCCCCACGGCGGCGTGCTCATCTGCGGCGGCACCGGGTCGGGCAAGAGCTCCACGCTCTACGCGATGATCCACGAGCGGCGCAAGGCGCGGCCCGACTCCTCGGTGATCATGGCGGAGGACCCGATCGAGTACCGCCTCCAGGGCGTGACGCAGGTGCAGGTGAACGCGAGCGCCGGGCTCGGCTTCCCCCAGGTGCTCCGCGCGGCGCTGCGGCAGGACCCCGACGTGATCGCCGTCGGCGAGACGCGCGACGCCGCCACCGCCCACATGGCCCTCGAGGCCGCGATGACGGGCCACCTGCTGCTCACCTCGCTCCACGCCAACAACGCCGTCGCCGCCCTCCAGCGCCTCGAGAACTTCGACTGCAACCGCACGCTCATCGCCCAGTCGGTGGCCGTGGTGCTCGTCCAGCGCCTCCTGCGCCGGCTCTGCGCGCAGTGCGTCCGCGTCGAGGCGCCGCCGCAGGCCATCGTCGAGAGCCTGGTGGCCCGCAAGCTGATGGAGCGCGGCGCGAGCGCGGCGATGCCCCGCGCGGTGGGCTGCGACGCCTGCGGCGGCACCGGGCACGCGGGGCGCGTGCTGGTGGTCGAGTCGCTCCAGCTCAACGACGCGACGCGCGACGCGCTGATGGCCGGCGAGGCCCTCGGCGAGGTGGAGCGGGCCGCGCGCGCCGCGGGGACCTTCGTCCCCTTCGCGTCGTACGCGTCGCTGCTGATGGCGAGGAAGATGATCTCCGCGAGCGAGGCCCTCCTCGCCGTGGCCGACTGACCGGGAGAGGGAAGACCCATGAACTTTCTGGAGAGGCTGGGCGAGCGCCCCGCGCTCGCGCTCATCGTGGCCGGCATCGTGCTCGGCGTCCTCGTCGTGGCCCGCGCGCTGCGCAACGCCGCCAACAGGTCGGAGGAGGAGGCCGCGCCGGGCCTCGACGCGCTGCTCGCGGCCGGGCGCCACCGCGACGCCGCGATGCTCTGCCTGCGCCACGAGCGCTTCGAAGAGGCGCAGGAGTACTTCCTCCGCGCCAACGAGCCCGCGCGCGCCGCCCAGGTGGCGCAGCGGCTCGGCCACCACAAGCTCGCCGCGGAGCTCTTCGAGCGCGGCGGCGAGCTGCGCAAGGCCGCCGCCTGCTACGAGCGCGTCGGCCAGCTCCCCAAGGCCCAGGAGCTGCTCAACGCCGCGGCCGAGCGCGACGGCTTGCCCCCGCCGCGCGACCCCTCCCGCGAGCCCGCGCGCGCGCCGGCGAAGAGCGCCGGGGCGCAGTACCGCGCGCTCCAGGCGAAGGCCCCCGCCGACGACGCCGGCCGACTCGAGGCCCAGCAGGCCGCGCAGCGCGCCGGCGAGGAGGCGCTCGCCGCGGGCGACATCCGCGCCGCCGCGGAGATCTACCGGGACGCCGGGCTCACCGACGAGGCGATCCACCTCTACGCCAACGTGCTCGGCGCGCCGGGCGACGCGGCGCCCCTCGTCGCGGCGCGCGGCCACCACGACCGCGCCGCCGAGCTCTACGAGCTCGCGGGCATGAAGGAGCGCGCCGCCGCCGCGTGGGTGGAGATGGCGCGCAAGGAGGGCCGCGTCGAGGCCTACGTCGACCGCGTCGCCCGCCTCGAGCCCCGCGCCGCGCTCCGGATGCTCGAGGACGCCGCCGGCGCGCGCGCCCCGACCGCCGACACCGCGGAGGTCTTCTACCGCTACGGCGAGATGCTCGAGCGCCTCGGCGACCGCGTCCGCGCCCTCGAGGTGATGCTCTCGCTCCAGCGCACGGTCGGCGGCTACCGCGACGTCGACGCGCGCGTCCGCGCCCTCGGCGCCCGCCGCGACACGCCCGAGAAGGACGCCCCCGCGCCCGCCGCGCGCCCCGAGGCCGCGCCCGCCACCGTGGTGGTGCAGAACATCCAGGTCGGCGGCGGGGAGCTCCGCCCCGAGGAGGTGCAGGCGCTCGCCCTCGAGGCCGCCCGCGCCGCGTCGGCCCACCTGCGGCGCAGCAGCCTGCCGCCCGCGGCCGGCGACGCGCGCGGGCCGAGCGTGGTGGTGGTGCGCGCGGGCGACATGGAGCGCCGCTCGCTCCTGCACGACGCCGAGGTGGAGGCGGCGCGCCAGGGCCCGTCGCTCGACGCGCTCCGCCGCTACGCCGGCGACGGCCCCTGCACGCTCAAGAACATCGAGGTCTTCTACAAGATGGGCCTCGCGTGCCTGGCCCAGGGCGACTGGGGCGCGGCGCTCGGGCACTTCCAGTCGGTGGAGGAGGCCTCGCCGGGCTACCGCGACGCCGCCGCGCGCGCCGCGGAGATCCGCGCGTGGCAGCGGGCGACCTCGGGCGCGCCGGGCGTCGCCAGCGTGGCCGGGGCGGCGGGGGCGGCCACGCGCTACCAGCTCCACGGCGAGCTCGGGCGCGGCGGGATGGCGGTGGTGTACCGGGCGACGGACACGGTGCTCGGGCGCGACGTGGCGCTGAAGTTCGTCGCTGACGAGGCGCTCGGGCGGCGGGAGTTCCGCGAGATGTTTCTGCGCGAGGCGCGGAGCGTGGCGCAGCTCAACCACCCGAACATCGTCACCATCTACGATGTGGGCACGCTCGAGGGCCGCACCTTCCTCGCGATGGAGCTCGTCGAGGGCGACACCGTCGACCACCTCGTCGCCGAGCGCAAGCGCCTCCCCGTCGTCGAGGCCCTGCGCGTCACCCTCCAGGTGCTCCAGGCGCTCGAGTACGCCCACGGCCGGCAGATCATCCACCGCGACGTGAAGCCCGCCAACATGATGCGCACCGCCGCGGGCCTGGTGAAGCTCATGGACTTCGGCCTCGCGAAGTCCGTCGACGGCGCCGCGAAGGCCTCCGTCATCGCCGGGACGCCCGCGTACATGCCGCCCGAGCAGTTCGCGGGGCACAACGTCGACCACCGCGCCGACCTCTACGCCGTGGGCGTCTCGCTCTACGAGATGCTCACCGGCGAGCTCCCCTTCACGTCGCCCCTCCGCAGCGGCGACGCCCCCTCGGTGCGCGCCGCCGCGCCGCAGGTGCCCGCGCTCGTCGACGACGTGCTCCGCCGCGTGCTCGACGTCGACCCGGCGCGCCGCTTCCAGAGCGCCCGCGACCTCGCCGCGCCGCTCCAGAAGGTGCTCGCCGTCTTCGACCGCGCCCAGGAGGAGCGCGAGGCCCGCCGCTCGCAGTCGCTCCCGACGCCCCAGCCCGCGCCGCAGGTCGCGCCCCTCGCCAGCGCCCAGACGATCGCCGCCCACCGCCCGCTCGTGGCGAGGCCCCCGACGCAGGCCGCGCCCGCCGCGAAGGCCGCGCCGCCGCCCGCCACGCGCCCGGAGACGTCCTCCGACGCGCGCAAGCAGACGATGCTGATGGCGGGCGCCCACGCCGCCGCGCCGCCGCCGGCTTCGAAGCCCGTCAACGTCACCCCCGACGCGTGGTCGCTCCCGCCCGCGGCGCCCCACGCGCTCCCTTCGAAAAAGGGAACCATGCTCATGCACGCGCCGCCGCCCACCGCCGCGCGCGCGCCCGCCGCGCCGGCCGCACCCGCCGACACCGGCCCCGGCGCGCGCAAGGCCACCATGATGCTCGGCGTCGCCCAGGCCGCCTCGCGCCGCACGAGCACCGTCCCCCCGCCCGCCTGACCCGCCTCAGCGCAGCGCCGCCGGGCCCCCGAGCACCCGCTTGTCCCCGGCGCGCGGCCCCTCCGACGCCACCCACACCGCCGCCCCCGCCCGCGCCTCCAGCCACCGAACGAACCCCTCCGCCGTCACGCCCTCCGGCAGCGCTTCGTACACCGGTGCCGCGGTTCGCAGCGCGTGCCCCAGGGCCTCCTGCCACGCGAGGTCGCGCGGGGGGCCCGGCGTGAGCGCGCCGTCGGTGATCCACGGCGCCATGCCTTCGTACGCGACGCACGCGCCCCATCGAGGGACGCGGCCGAGGCGGTCGAGGTGCGTCACGGCGAGGCCGTCGACCCCGCCGCAGACCTCCATCGCGTACCGGAGGAGCGCGACGTCGAACCACCCGACGCGGAAGGCTCCCTGCCACGCGCCCGCGGGGTTGTGGGGCTCGTCGAGCGCCCCCGCCAGCGCGGCGTCCTCGGTGGGGAAGGGGCCGGCGCCGTGGCGCGTCGCGTACGAGCGGACGACCCCGAGCCGGCGGACGTCGCCGTCGTAGCCGCGCAGCAGGTCGAGCGCGTTTTCGAAGGTGCAGGTGCTCCACGTGGTGTGCGGGTGAAACCCCCGCCACTCGTCGAGCAGCGCGCCCTGCGCCCCTTCGAACACCACGCAGCCGTCGGCCGCGAGCGCCGCGGAGAGCCCCCCGTCGCCCGCGCCGAGCCCACGGGCGCGCCACGGCGCGAGCGCTTCGATCCAGCGGTCGGGGACCTCGCCCGACTCGAGCGCCTCCACCTCTGCGGCTGCTCCCGCGTCGCCGCGGAGCGCGCGCACGATGTCGTCGAGCTCGGCCCGCTTGCGCGCCTGCACCCCGGCGAGCGCGCGCCGCAGCGCCGTCGCGTCGAGGAGCTCGCCCGCGCGCACGGCACCGTGTCCGGCGGCCTCGTCGGCCATCACCTCGCCGACGCCGACGCCGCAGCTCCCGTGGCGCGCGTCGCCGCGGGCGAGCTCGCGCAGGCGCGACGCGGCCTGGTGGAAGGGCGTCACCACGCGGCACGACGCGCTCACCGACACGCGGTCGAGCGGGTCGCGCACGCCGGCGCGCTCGAGCCAGCGGGCCTCGGCCAGCAGCGCCGTCGGGTGGACCACCACCGGCGCCGCGAGCACCGTGCGGACGCCCTCGCAGAAGGTGCCGGCGCCGAACTGGGCGAAGGTGTGGTGCCGCCCGTCGGGCGCGACGACGTTGTGCCCCGCCTGCGCGCCCCCGTTGAAGCGGACCACCGCGTGCGCCCCGCGCCGCCGCACGAGGAAGTCGGTGAGCGTCCCCTTGCCGGCGTCGCCGAACCCCAGGTCGACCACCACGTAGGCTTCGCGCGTCGCTGCCATGGCGTCGGTCGTAGGGGGCCGGCACCCGCCGGGTCAACCGCCGCGGACGTTCAGCCCTCGGACGCTGAATCCCGCGGCGCCCTCCTGGACCGGCCCGGGCGCGCCGTTCTGCCTCTCCAGCGGGACGGCGTTGCCGCCGCACCCCGCCGCCCACCCATGCGCGTCCTCGCCCTCCTCTGCGCCCTCTCGCTCACGTCCGCCGCGTGGGCGCAGGCCGCGCCGCCTGGCCGCCCTGCGGTCGTGCGCCGCCACCCGCCCACCGCGCCCGCCCCCACCGCGCGCCTCGCGTTCTCCGGCGGGGAGGTCGCGATCTCCCCGCCGGCCGCGGCCGACGCCACGCTCGCCGCCGGCACGCGCGTCCACGTCGGGCGCGGCGGCGTCGCCGAGGTGGCGCTCCGCAACGGCACGGTGCTCACCTTCGAGGGCCGCGCCGACGCCGTCGTGCTCGCGCCCATCACGGCGCGCGCGGGGCACCCGCCCATCTACATCACGCTCGTCCGCCACGGCGCCGTGCGCTTCCGCGTCGGGGAGGCGCCGCCGCGGGGGCCGCGCGTGACGCTGCTCTCGACCGGGCCCGCGTCGCTCGCGCTCGGGCGCGCCGACGGCGAGCTCGTCACCGACCCGGGCGGCCGCAACACCCGCGTCGCCGTGTCGCGCGGGCGCGTCCGCGTGGTCACCCCGCACGGAACCGCCTTCGTCACCGCCCGCCGCGGGGCGCTGTTCGCGACGGGGGAGCCGCCGTCGACGCGCCCGCTGCCCGGCCGCCCGGTGTGGCGTAGGCCCCCGCCCGTCCGCGTGGTCACCGCTGGCGCGCCGGTCGACGTCGCCGGGACGTTCGCGCTCCCCGCGGGCGGCGTGCGGCGCTGGCGGGTGGAGATCGCGCGCGACGAGGTCTTCCGCGACCGGGTCGCCACGCTCACCGAGCCCGCGCGGTCGCGGCGCGTCGTGATTCGCGGCGTCGCCCCCGGGCGCTACTTCGTGCGGGTGAGCGCGCTCAACCGCGACGGCGTGCCCGGCGCACCGTCGGAGACGGCGCCGTTCACGGTGGCGGCCCCCGCGGTGGTGCCAGGCCGCGCGCCTGCCCCGGGTGTCCCCGGTCAGCGCGCGCGTGTCGAGATGCCGCCGGGCTTCCACTGCGCGGTCGACGGGATGGCGCTCTCCCGCGTGAGCGGCGCGCTCCCGCTCGCGCCGGGCCGCGCCCACGCGCTCCGCTGCGCGGCGGGCGCGGAGGGCGGGGCCGTCCACCACTTCACGATCCCCGTCGGCGACGCGGGGCCGCTCCTGCACGAGACCCGCGTGTACGTGAGCCCCGCGGGGTCGGGCGTGCTCGGGGTGACGCTCCGCGACGCCGAGGGGCTGCCACTCCCCTACGCCGACGTGCGCGCCGAGGTGGACGGCGGCGTGTACGTCGGGCCCGTGCGCGAGGCCGAGCGGCGCGGGGAGTACGCGGCGGAGCTCCGCTGGCCGCGCGGGCTCGCGTCGGCGCGGGTGCGGCTGACGGTCAACGGCGCGGTGCGCTTCGAAGACGTCGTCGCGCCGGCGGTCAGTCGATGAATGTGCGCTCGACGGCGTTGTAGTCGACCGGCGCGTCGAGGCGCGCGAGCACCGAGTAGAAGCCGAACTGCAGGCGGTTCATGAAGACCATGCCCGCGGGGAGGCCGGTGGCGTTGCTCTCGCGCTTGAAGGCCGCGCGGCCGATGTCGCGCATCTCGGTGACGAGGTTCGCGACGTAGGGGCGCGTGACCCGGTACGGCGACTCGAAGATCGGCGCGAAGCACTCGCGCACGTACGCCACCGAGCGCGTCTCGTGGGGCCCCGGGCGCGACTCGAGCAGCGCGCGGGCGGCGTCGCGGAAGCGCGCCTCGTCGCGGTCGAGCGCGGCGCGGTGGACGGCGAGCGCGCGGGCGTGGTTGCCCTCGGGGATCTCCTGCACGCAGCCGAAATCGAGGAAGGCCACGCCGCCCCCCTCCTGGAAGAGGTAGTTGCCCGGGTGCGGGTCGGCGTTGAACATCCGCCCCCCCAGCGTGCCGCGGAACACGAAGCGCCACAGCGTCGCCGCCCACCGCGCCCGCTCGGCCTCGGGCCGCGCCGCCGCCTCGTCGAGCGACACGCCCCGCACGAACTCCGTGGTGATCACCCGCCGCGCGCTGCGCTCGCGCACCACCGCGGGGATCCGCACCTCCGCGTCGCCGGCGTGGACGCGCGCGAAGGCCTCGGTGCGGTCGGCCTCCAGCCGGTAGTCGAGCTCCTCGAGGAAGCGCTCGCGGATCTCCTCGTACGCGCGCTTGGTCTCCAGGCCCCGCGGGGCGATCGCGCCGAGCATCAGCTCGAGGGACGACGCGTTGTCGAGGTCGGCCTCCACCGCGCGGTCGATGCCCGGGTGCTGCACCTTCACCGCCACCTCGCGGCCGTCGTCGAGGCGGGCGCGGTGCACCTGGCCGATCGACGCGCTCGCGATCGGCGCCGCGTCCCACTCCGCGAAGAGCCGCTCGGGCGCGTCGCCGAGCTCCTCCGCCAGCACGCGGCGGACGTCGTCGGGCGACGAGGTGGGGGCCGCCGCGCGCAGCGCCTTGAGCGCGCCCTCGTAGGCCCCGTGGTGCTCGGGCGGCACGACGCCGTCGACGTAGCTGGCCATCTGGCCGACCTTGGCGGCGAGGCCCCGGAGGTTGCCGAGCACCTCGGCGGCGTGGCGCGCGGCGGCCTCGTGGGCGTCGCCCGAGAGCACCGCGCTGGCCCCCGCGCGCACGCCGAGGCCGGCGAGGCGGGCGAGGCGGCCGAGGCGTCCCTCGGGGGCGTTCTTCTCAGCCACGCGCTACTCCCGCCAGAAGAACTTCCAGGGGTTGTGCTTGAGGTCGCGCACCATCTCCTGGAGGTCGTCGTAGAGCTCCTCGTCCATCAGCAGCGCGCCGACGGTGCCCTGGCCCGAGCGCACCCGCGCGCTGACCACCTGCGCGTCGCCCGCGATCGCGTTGGCCCGCTGGGCGAGCGCGCGCACGTCGCGGAGGGTCGCCTGCACGTCCTGGATCTGCGGGTCGCCGACGCCCTGGAGGATGCGGTCGACGCGGGCGACGGCGAGCCGGGCGTCGTGGGCGAGCGGCGGCACGTCGCGCTCGATGGAGGCGAGGACGGCCTCCGCGCGGTTGAGGATGCGGCGCGCCTGCGGGCCGTCGACGTAGCGGTCGCGCGCGGCGAGCACGAGCCCGTCGGCGTCGCGGACGGTGCGGTCGACGTTGTCGACGATGCCGTCGATGCGCGGGCCGTTGCGGCGCAGGAGCTCGTTGGTGTTGTGGAGCACGCCGGCGAGGTCGTCGACCATGCCGCCGAGCTCGCGGCGGTTGGTGCGGATGGCGGTGACGGTGTCGTCGAGCAGGGCGTAGGCGCGGGCGAGGAAGAGGTCGAGGCGCGGCGGGTCGATGCCCTCGACGGCGCGGTCGATCCGCAGCGCGGGCTGCGCGGCGCTCCCCGGGTCGATCGCGAGGAACTGCTCGCCGAGCACCCCCTGCGTGGTGATGAAGAACTCCGCGTCGGCGTGGATCTCGTGGCGGAAGCGCTCCTCCACCTCGGCGTGGACGCGCACGAGCGACGCCCGGCCCGTCGTCGGGTCGACCCGCGCCCCGCGGAACTCCATCCGCTCGACCGAGCCCACCCGCACGCCGGCGATCTTCACCGGGGCCCCGGGCTGCAGCCCCCCGGGGTTGTTGAAGTCGACCATCACCGTGAAGCGCCGGCCGAAATGCACGCCCCCCATCACGAGGATGAGCGCGGCCAGGAGCCCGACGCCCACCAGGATGAGCATGCCTACCTTGACCTCGATCGAGCGCTCCGCCGCCATCGGTTGGGGCGCGAGATAACCACAGTTCCCGTCAAACCTCCATCGGTCCCTCCGCGATGCCGCGGACGAACTGGTGGACCACCGGGTCGGCGCTGGCGCGGAACTCCTCGGGCGTCCCCACGAG
This sequence comes from Polyangiales bacterium, assembly GCA_046351555.1. GTDB lineage: Bacteria > Myxococcota_A > Polyangia > Polyangiales > CAISKJ01. Next base: position 34,169 of record JAXLYI010000013.1, on the reverse strand, counting down.
GCGCAGCGAGCCCTTGTAGAGCATGGCCACGCGGCTCGCGATCGAGAAGATCGACGTGAGGTCGTGGGAGACGACCACGCTGGTGACCCCGAGCGTGTCGGAGAGCTCGCGGATCAGCCGGTCGACGCGCCGCGCGCTCACCGGGTCGAGCGACGTGGTGGGCTCGTCGAAGAGCACGTACCGGGGGTTGACGGTGAGCGCCCGCGCGATCGCCACCCGCTTGCGCATCCCGTCGCCGAGCTCCGCGGGGTAGCGCCCGGCGAACTCTGCCATGTGCACCTGGGCGAGGCGCCGCCCGGCCTCGGCGAGCGCGTCGCGGGTCGAGAGCCCGCCGTGCTTGCGCAGGGGGAGCGCGACGTTCTCCGCGCAGGTCATCGAGTCGAAGAGGGTCGCGTGCTGGAAGACCATCGCGCACACCTTCCGCACCCGGTAGAGGCTCCGCTCGTCGAGCCGCGAGACGTCCTCGCCGTCGAGGATGATCTCCCCCGCGTCGGGCTTCAGCAGCCCGATCAGGTGCTTGATGAGCACCGATTTGCCCGCCCCCGACGACCCGATGATGAAGAACACCTCCCCGTCCCGGATCGTCAGGTCGACCCCCGCCAGCACGGCCTTCGGCCCGAAGCTCTTGTGGATCCCGCGGAACTCGATCATCGACGGCGCGATACCACCGCCCGGGGCCGCGGACAAGGTATGTCCACGGGCGGCTGCCGGAGAATTGCCATCCCCTGGGGGCGGGCGGTACCGTCGACCGCAAAGGACGAGAGACCCATGGCAGACGGACTCAACAAGGCGATGCTGATCGGCAACCTCGGGCAGGACCCCGAGCTGCGGTCGACCCCCAACGGGCGCTCGAAGCTGACCCTGCGCCTGGCGACGACGGAGAGTTACCTCGACCAGAACAAGCAGCGCCAGGAGGTGACCCACTGGCACAACGTGGTGCTCTGGGGCCCGCGCGCCGAGGCGCTCCACAAGCTGCTCTCGAAGGGAAGCCGCATCTACGTCGAGGGCCGCATCGAGACGCGCTCGTACGAGGACAAGGACGGCGTGAAGAAGTGGGCGACCGACATCGCCGCGCAGAACCTCATCCTCCTCGACGGTCGGCGCGGTGAAGGCGGCGGCGGTGGCGGCGGCGGTGGGGGAGGCGGCGGCTACTCCAGCGGCGGTGGCGGCGGCGGCGGCTTCAACCGCGGCGGCGGGGGTGGCGGCGGCTCGCGTGGGCCCGCGCGCGACCCGAACGACTTCCCGCCCGACGACATCGGCGGCGGTGGCGGCGGCAGCGACGACGACATCCCCTTCTGAGCGCGCTTCGAACGCCAGCCTGAACGACGCCCCGCGGCGCCCGCGCGTGCCGACGGGGCGTCGCGCGTTCAGTCCGTGGAGAGGGGCGGGTCGGTCTGGTAGCGCTTGCTCACGGCGCGGCGGAGGGCTGTGAGCACGGCGCGGCGGTCGCCGGCGACGGTGGGGTCGGCGAGCACCTCGGCGACCATTGCCTCGATGGTGGCCTGGGTGTTGGAGTTCATCTGGAGGGCGAAGGCGAGGACGCGGAGCATCGCGACCTCGCGCTCGGAGAGCTCGCCGTCGACCAGGGCGATCCAGCGGGCGACCGCGTACACGTAGGCCCGCTCGCTGGTGCGGAGCCGGTCGACGTGGAGCTCGTCGAGCTCGACGCGCGAGCGCGCGGCCTCCCGCAGCGAGCGCAGGTCGGACTCGCCGAGGCGGGCCTCCTCGGCCGCGGCGAAGACGGCGTCGCGCTCGGCGTCGTCGAGCCGCCCGTCGGCCCAGCCCACCGCCAGGAGCGCCAGGAACACCTCGCGCGGCAGCGTCCGCGGGCGCGGCGGAACGGCGCCGCCGCCGTCGTCGGGGTTGGTGTCCTGGTCGGCCAGCTCGGCGATGCGCGCGATGGTGCGGACGAAGACCGGGAAGTCGACCGGCTTGTCGAGGAAGTCCTTCACCCCGAGCACGCTGAAGCGCCAGCGCTCGATGTCGCCGACGCTCGAGCTCACCACCAGCACCGCGGCGCGGGCGGCGCCCGGGAGCGCGCGCATCTCCGAGAGCGTGGCGATCCCGTTGGGGCCGGGCATGTCGTAGTCGAGCACGACGAGGTCGGGCGGCCGCTCGACGCAGGCGGTGAGCGCGCGGATGCCCGCGTTGGCCTCGACCACGTCCACGCTGCGGCCGCGCGTCGCGATGCCCGCCGCGCGCCGCGCGATGCGGCGGAACATCGGGTCGTCGTCGACGATGAGCACCCGCAGCACGCGCCCCCCGGACGACGACGCGACCGCCGGCGCGGGCGGCGCGGTGTACGGCGGCGGCAGCGGCGTCCCGACCTCGCGCCAGTCGTGCGAGGCGGCCTCCAGGGCCTGCGCGAAGGCCGCCGCGCTCTCGTAGCGCGCGGCCGGGCTCTTCTGGAGCGCGCGGTCGATCACCGGGTCGAGCGAGGCGAGCTCGGGGCGGAAGCGCGACACCTTCGGCGCCTCCTCGTGGAGGTGCTTCTGGAAGAAGGCGTAGAGGTTGTCGGCGACGAAGGGCGGCCGGCCCGTGAGGAGTTCGAAGGCCGTGCAGCCGAGGCCGTAGACGTCCGTGCGCGCGCCGAGCTCGTCGTCGTCGTCGCGCGGGTCGATCTGCTCGGGGGCCATGTACGGCGCCGTGCCCGCCGTGACCGTCGCGCTCGCGGCGTCGCGCACCGCGGGGCGGGCGAGGCCAAAGTCTAAGAGCACGGGGCGGCCGCTGCGGTCTTCGATGACGACGTTGCCGGGCTTCACGTCGCGGTGGACGATGCCCGCGCGGTGCACCGCGTCGAGGCCGAGCGCGAGCTGCCGGAGGATGGTGAGCGCGGCGTACACGGGCACCATCGTGCCGTGGGACTTGTGCTCGCGGACGATCGCCTCGAGGTCGCGCCCCTCGACGTACTCCATCGCGTAGAAGGGCGTGCCCGCGTGCGTGCCCATCGTGAAGACGTGGACGACGTTGTGGTGCCGCACCGACGCCAGCGCCGCCGCCTCGCGCTTGAAGCGCTCGAGGAAGCGCGAGTCGCGCGCCCCCTCCGGCGTGATGAACTTCAGCGCCGCCGGCCGGTCGAGCGTCACGTCGCGCGCGCGGTACACCGTGCCCATCGCGCCGCGCCCGAGCTCGCCCTCGAGCATGTAGCGCCCGTCGACCAGCGAGCTGCCCCCGAGCGTCGCGCCGCAGCGCCCGCACCGCAGCGCGTCGCCGCCGGCCGGCAGGCCGCACTCGGGGCACTCCTTCACGACGCCTCCGCCAGAGCCTTCACGCGCGGGTCGCCGAGCAGCCCGCCCTGGTCGACGCAGCCCGACGCGAGCGCGCGCTCCGCCCAGGCGCCGAGCGCGTCGACCGCGGCCGACACCCGCGCGACGTCCCCGCTCGTCCACTGCGCGCGCCCGACCGAGAACTGCTCGATCGCGCGCCCGACCTCGCCGATGGCCCCGAGGCGCACCGTCGCCCCGGTGCCCCGGAGCCGGTGGCCGAGGCGCTGCACCGCCGTGCGCGCGCCCTGGTCGGTCGACGCCAGGGTCAGCGCCGAGCGCAGGTCGCGCACGTGGTCGGGCAGCATCTCGAGCAGCTCGCGCTGCAGGTCAACGATCTCGTCGTCCAGGTCGGGGAGCTCGCGGCAAGACACGCTCCCGACGGTAACACAACGACCGCGCGCGACGGCGGACAACGTGCGAGCGTCGGGGCCGCACGGCGGCCGTCGGTTTCGGTGCGAGGAGCGGGATTTGAACCCGCAAGCCGGTGAAGGCGCCAGATCCTAAGTCTGGTGCGTCTGCCAATTTCGCCATCCTCGCCAGGTGAGAAGCGCCCGCGAGACTATCACGGAACGAGCGCCTCGCTCACCGTCCCGTCGACGTCGACCGCGAAGACGCGCGCGCGTCCGTGGGCCTTCGCCCAGGCCTGCGCCGTTCCTTCGTCGCAGGCGTCGAGCTCCGCGACGTGCCACCCGTCGCGCCGCAGCGCCGCGGCCACGGGGCGGCGGCGGGAGGCTTCGCCGGTGACCACCGCGCGCCGCGACCGGTCCTCCGTTTTCCGCTGCGCCACCAGGGCCTCCAGGGTCTCCAGGGCCACCGCGCACCCGGTCGCTGGCGCCGGCGCCCCGTAGCGCGCGAGCAGCTCGTCGTAGCGCCCGCCCGACGCCACCGCCTCGCCCGCGCCCTCGCACACCACCGCGAACGTCGCCCCGGTGTAGTACCCGTCGCCGCGCGCCTCCGCGAGGTCGACCTGCACCCCAGCGACGCCCTCCGCGTCGAGCGCCGCCACCAGCGCGCCGAGCTCTTCGAACACCCGCGCCGGCACCAGCGCCCCGAGCTCCTTCGCCGCCGCGCGCACCACCGCCGCGCCGCCGCCCGCCAGCCCCGCGAGCGCGTCGAACGCATCAGCCACCGCCGGCGCGCCCCGCAGCGCCCGCCGCCACGCCGCCCGGTCGCGCGCCTCGAGCGCCTCGGCCAGCGCCTGCCGCGCGTCGCCCGGCGCCGCCGCGAGCAGCGCCCGGTGCACGCCCGCGTGCGACACCTCCACGCGCGCGTCGGCCACGCCCGCCGCCGCCAGCGCCTCGCACGCCGTCGCGACCACCTCGGCGTCGGCGTCCACCGACGCAGCCCCCACGCACTCCACGCCCGCCTGCGCGACCTGGCGGTGACGTCGCGCCCGGCCCCGCGGCCGGCGCAGCACCGTTCCCTCGTACGCGAGGCGAACGGGCGACGGCGCGCCGCGGTAGTGGGTCGCCACGATCCGCGCGATCTGCGGCGTCATGTCGGGGCGCAGCGCCAGCACCTCGCCCGAGTCGGGGTCGACGAGGCGCAGGAGCGACGACGCGGCCCCCGGCCCGAGGCCCCGCAAAAGCACGTCCTCGCGTTCGAAGGCCGGCGGCACCACCGGGTCGTAGCCACGTCGTTCGAAGGCGCCCATCACGGCGCGCGCGAGCGAGCGGCGCAGGGCCGCGCGGGCCGGCAGCATGTCGCGCATCCCGACGGGCAGGCCGAGCGGCGGGGCGTCGAAGCGGAGCGGGGGCAGGGGGTCGTCCACGCGCCGCGTGATGGAGCATTTCGCGGCCGCTGGCAACGGCCCACCGCGCGCTACCGGAGCGCGGCCTCGCCCATCCCCGCGCCGCCGCAGAGGGCGATGAGGCACTCCTCCATCACCCGCTCGTCGCCGCGCTTCGCCCCCTTGAGGGCCGCGTCGGTCGCGGCGAGCACGCGCAGCGCCCGCTGGATCGCGCCCGGCGACCAGCGCTTCGCCTGCTGGCCGACCTTGTCCGCGGCGAAGGGGTGGATCTTCAGCGCGGAGGCCAGCGTGCCGGGCGTGCGGGTGTCGGCGTGCGTCCGCGCCTTCGCGATGAGGTGGACCTGCCGCGCGACGAGCCCGAGCGTCGGCAGCGCGTGCTGGCGCTGCGCCGTGAGCCGCGCGAGGATGCCCAGGCACGCCGGGAGGTTGCGCTGCCCGACGGCCTCGGCGAGGTCCCACGCGGGGATCTCGCGCACCGGGGTGATGACGTCGTCGACCGTCTTCGCCGTGACGGGCGCGCCGCCCGCGTAGAGCGAGAGGCGCTCGAGCCCGTCGGCGAGCAGCGACAGGTCGGCCCCCACCGCGAGCGCCAGGGACTCCGCCGCGCCCTCGCCGAGCGCCACGCCCGCGGCGCGCGCCTCGCGCTCGATCCACGGCACCAGGTCGCCCTCCGACGGCGCCTTCGCGAGGAAGAACCACCCGCGCTCCTTCGCCGCGAGCGCGAGCTTCACGCGCTGGTCGAAGCCGGGGCCCACGAGCAGCAGCACCGTCGAGGGCTCGGGCTTCTCGAGGTACGGGAGCAGCGCCTCCTGGTCGGCCTTGCGCATGTCCTCGCAGCCGCGCACCGTGACGAGCCGACGGCGCGACATCATCGGGAGCGTGCGGCACGCCGTCACGATGGCCGCGGCGTTCGACTGCTTCGCGTCGAAGATGTCTTCGGAGAGGCCGCGCGGGCCGCCGCCGACCGCGGCGAGGCGCACCGCGTCGGCGCAGCGGGTGATGAGGAGGCGCTCGTCCCCGCCCAGGAGGTAGACGGGGAGGAGCTTGCCCTTGGTGGCCTGCTCGGCGGCGGTGACGATGTCCACGGCGTCGTGACTCGCGACCCTACCACCGCGCCGCGACGCGGGGAGATTTTCGGCGTTCGCCCCCCGACGTCGCGGGCCGTTTCGCCGCCCTTCGATCGCGCCGACGAGGGAACCGTCGGCGCGGCGGAATTGGCCCGCCCGACGGCTTGACGCGCGCGCACGCGGCCCGACGCTCCGCCCTTCCAACGCGCTGCGCGGCCGCGCGGAACGGCGCCACCGAATGCCCCTGATGGACCGCGGAAACGACGTGAGCGAGGTCTCGACCCCGGCGCCCGAACGCGCCGAGCGCGTCGACATCCTGGTCGTCGACGACAACCGGAAGAACCTCCTCGCGATCGAGGAGCTGCTCGACGACCCGGGGCTCAACGTCGTGCGCGCGCAGTCGGGCGTGGAGGCGCTGCGCCGGCTCCTCGCGCAGGACTTCGCGCTCGCGCTGCTCGACATCCAGATGCCCGAGCTCGACGGCTTCCAGACCGCGGAGATCATCCGGTCGCGCGACCGCTCGCGGCACATGCCGATCATCTTCCTCACGGCCTTCAGCCGGTCGGACGAGCAGATCTCGCGCGGGTACGAGCTCGGCGCGGTCGACTTCCTCTTCAAGCCGATCTCGCCCTTCGTGCTGCGGGCCAAGGTGGCGGCCTTCGTCGACCTCTTCCGCAAGACCGAGGAGATCAAGCGCCAGGGGAGGCTCCTGCGCGAGATCGAGAAGCGCGAGTACGAGCGCCAGCTCGCCGAGGCCAACCAGCGCTGGGAGGCCGAGCGCCTCCGCGAGGAGATGATCAAGGAGCGCCGCGCGGCCGAGACGCTCGCGCGCACCGTGGCCGAGCGCGAGCGCGCCGAGGCCGCCCTCCAGGCCAGCAACCGACGCCTCGAGCTCCTCGCCGACCTCGCCGGCCGCCTGCTCCTCGGCCCGCGCCCCGAGGACCTTCTCGCCACCCTCTGCGGGCAGCTCGCCGAGCACCTCGGGCTCGAGGTGTACTGCAACTACCTCGTCGACGGCGCCGGCCTCCGCCTCGGCGCGCACGGCGGCCCCGGGACCGCGGAGGCGCTCGTCGACGCGCCGGTCGGCCCGCTGTCCGCCGAGGTGGCCGAGACCCGCGCCGCCCGCGTCGCCGAGCGCGTCCAGTCCTCCAACGACCCCGCCCTCGCGCTCGCCCGCGGCCTCGGGCTGCGCGCGTGCGCGTGCTTCCCGCTGCTCGCGCAGGAGCACCTTCTCGGCACGCTCGCCTTCGGCACCGCGACGCGCGACGCGGTGGCCGCCGACGACCTCGCCGTGCTCCGCGTCGTGTGCGACCAGGTCGCGATGGCCCTCGAGCGCGCGCGGCTCATCGACGAGCTCTCGGTGCGCAACCGGGCGCTCGCCGAGGACGACCGGCGCAAGGACGAGTTCCTCGCGATGCTCGCCCACGAGCTGCGCAACCCGCTGGCGCCGATCGTCAACTCCGTCCACGTGCTGCGGCGCCCCGAGACCACGCCCGACGTGGCCGCCCGCGCCACCGCCGCCATCGACCGCCAGGTGCGCCACCTCGCGCGCCTCGTCGACGACCTCCTCGACCTCGCGCGCATCACCTCCGGCAAGATCGAGCTCCGCTTCGCGCCCGTCACCCTCGCGTCGATCGTCGACCAGGCCGTCCAGACCTGCGCGCCCCTCCTCCAGCAGCGCGACCAGCACCTCTCGGTCTCGCTGCCCGACCACGAGGTGGCGCTCCTCGCCGACGCCACGCGGCTCACCCAGGTGGCCGCCAACCTCATCAACAACGCCGCCCGCTACTCGCCGCCGGGCTCGCCGATCCGCGTGGACTGCGCGGTCGAGGGGGCCGAGGCCGTCATCCGCGTGAGCGACGAGGGCATCGGCATCGAGCCCGAGATGATCTCGCGCATCTTCGAGCTCTTCGTCCAGTCCGACCGCCGCCCCGACCGCTCGCAGGGCGGCCTCGGGCTCGGGCTCACGCTCGTCCGCCGCCTCGTCGAGCTGCACCGGGGCACCGTCACCGCGCGCAGCGAGGGGCTCACGCGCGGGAGCGTGTTCGAAGTGCGCCTGCCGATCAGCGGGGCGCCCGCGCCGGCCTCCGAGGCGCCGCCGCCGCCGCGCGCCGAGCGCCCGCGCCGCAGCGTGGTGCTGGTGGAGGACAACGCCGACGTCCGCGAGTCGATGCAGATCTGCCTGGAGTCGTGGGGCCACGCGGTGGCCTCGGCCGACGACGGGCCCTCGGGCGTGGAGCTCGTGCTCGCCCGCCGCCCCGACGTCGCGCTCGTCGACATCGGGCTCCCCGGGCTCGACGGGCACCAGGTGGCCGCCGCCATCCGCGCGCGCGCCCCCGACCTCCCGGTGCGGCTCATCGCGCTGACGGGCTACGGCCGCCCGTCCGACCGCGAGCTCGCCCTCGCCTCGGGCTTCGACGACCACCTCGTCAAGCCCGTCGACCTCGACCGGCTCCAGGAAGTCCTCGCCGAGACGTGACCCTGGAGCGCTCCCCGCGGCCTCTCTCCCTTCTGGAAGGTGACTCGACGTGATGCGACCGACCGAACCCCGACGGCCGAACGACCAGCTCGACCCCCGCGAACTCCTCACCGTGCTGACCGCCTTCCGCGGCGGCGACTTCTCGGCGCGCATGTCGCCCGACTACACCGGCGTGGCCGGCAAGGTGGCCGACGCGCTCAACGACACCATCGCGCGCAACGAGCGGCTGTCGGCGGAGATCCAGCGCATCCACACCGCTGTCGGCAAGGAGGGCAAGCTCAACCAGCGCGCGGTCATCGGCGACGCGACGGGCGCCTGGGGCGAGAGCGTCGAGGCGCTCAACGCGCTCATCAGCGACCTCGTGCAGCCGACCGCGGAGGTGACCCGCGTGATCGGCGCGGTGGCCAAGGGCGACCTCTCGCAGACGATGGCCACCGAGCTCGACGGACGGCCGCTGCAGGGGCAGTTCCTGCGGACGGCGCGGCTGGTGAACACGATGGTCGACCAGCTCTCGCGCTTCGCCAGCGAGGTGACGCGCGTGGCGCGCGAGGTGGGCACCGAGGGCAAGCTCGGCGGGCAGGCCGACGTGAAGGGCGTGTCGGGCACCTGGAAGGACCTGACGGACAACGTCAACCTGATGGCCTCCAACCTCACCGGGCAGGTGCGCAACGTCGCCGAGGTGACCAAGGCCGTCGCGAAGGGCGACCTCTCGAAGACCATCACCATCGACGCCCGCGGCGAGATGTTGGAGCTCAAGAACACCATCAACACGATGGTCGACCAGCTCAACGCCTTCGCCAGCGAGGTGACGCGCGTGGCGCGCGAGGTGGGCACCGACGGACGCCTCGGCGGGCAGGCCGAGGTGAAGGGCGTGTCGGGCACCTGGAAGGACCTGACGGACAACGTCAACCTGATGGCCTCCAACCTGACCGGGCAGGTGCGCAACATCGCGGAGGTCACCACCGCGGTCGCGAAGGGCGACCTGTCGAAGAAGATCACCGCGGAGGCCCAGGGAGAAATCCTCGAGCTGAAGAACACCATCAACACGATGGTCGACCAGCTCGGGTCGTTCGCGAGCGAGGTGACCCGCGTCGCACGCGAGGTGGGAACCGAGGGCAAGCTCGGCGGGCAGGCGGAGGTGAAGGGCGTATCGGGCACGTGGCGCGACCTGACCGAGTCGGTGAACTCGATGGCCGGCAACCTCACGGGGCAGGTGCGCAACATCGCCGAGGTCACCACCGCCGTCGCGAACGGTGACCTGTCGAAGAAGATCACCGCGGAGGCGCGCGGCGAGATCCTCGAGCTGAAGAACACCATCAACACGATGGTCGATCAGCTCAACGCCTTCGCCGGTGAGGTGACCCGCGTCGCGCGCGAGGTGGGCACCGAAGGGCGACTCGGCGGGCAGGCCCAGGTGAAGGGCGTCGGCGGCACCTGGAAGGACCTGACCGAGTCGGTGAACTCGATGGCCGGCAACCTCACCTCACAGGTGCGCAACATCGCCGAGGTCACCACCGCCGTCGCGAAGGGCGACCTCTCCAAGAAGATCACGGCCGACGCGCGCGGGGAGATCCTCGAGCTGAAGAACACGATCAACACGATGGTCGATCAGCTCAATGCGTTCGCGGGCGAGGTGACCCGCGTCGCGCGTGAAGTCGGCACCGAGGGCAAGCTCGGCGGGCAGGCCGACGTGCGCGGCGTCGCGGGCACCTGGAAGGACCTGACGGACAACGTCAACACGCTCGCCGGCAACCTCACCGTGCAGCTCCGCGACGTGTCGAAGGTGGCGACCGCGATCGCGAGCGGCGACCTCACCCAGAAGATCACCGTCGAGGTGCAGGGCGAGATCCTCCAGATCAAGGACGTCATCAACACGATGGTCGACCAGCTCGGGTCGTTCGCGAGCGAGGTGACGCGCGTCGCGCGCGAGGTGGGCACCGAGGGGCGACTCGGCGGACAGGCCTACGTGAAGGGCGTCGGCGGCACCTGGAAGGACCTCACCGACTCGGTGAACTCGATGGCCGGCAACCTGACCGGGCAGGTGCGCAACATCGCGGAGGTGACCACCGCCGTCGCGAAGGGCGACCTGTCGAAGAAGATCACGGCGGACGCGCGCGGCGAGATCCTGGAGCTGAAGAACACCATCAACACGATGGTCGATCAGCTCAACGCCTTCGCGGGCGAGGTGACCCGCGTGGCGCGCGAGGTGGGAACCGAAGGGCGACTCGGCGGACAGGCCGAGGTGAAGGGCGTCTCGGGGACGTGGCGCGACCTGACCGAGTCGGTGAACTCGATGGCCGGCAACCTCACCGGGCAGGTGCGCAACATCGCGGAGGTCACCACCGCGGTCGCGAACGGTGACCTGTCGAAGAAGATCACCGCGGAGGCGCGCGGCGAGATTCTGGAGCTGAAGAACACCATCAACACGATGGTCGATCAGCTCAACGCCTTCGCCGGTGAGGTGACCCGCGTGGCGCGCGAGGTGGGAACCGAAGGGCGACTCGGCGGGCAGGCGCAGGTGAAGGGCGTCGGCGGCACCTGGAAGGACCTCACCGAGTCGGTGAACTCCATGGCCGGCAACCTCACCTCCCAGGTGCGCAACATCGCCGAGGTGACCACCGCCGTCGCACGCGGCGACCTGTCGAAGAAGATCACCGCGGACGCGCGCGGCGAGATCCTGGAGCTGAAGAACACCATCAACACGATGGTCGACCAGCTCAATGCCTTCGCGGGGGAGGTGACCCGCGTGGCGCGCGAGGTGGGCACCGAGGGACGACTCGGCGGACAGGCCTTCGTGAAGGGCGTCGGCGGCACCTGGAAGGATTTGACGGACAACGTCAACCTGATGGCCTCCAACCTCACCGGGCAGGTGCGCAACGTCGCCGAGGTGACCAAGGCCGTCGCGGGCGGCGACCTGTCGAAGAAGATCACCGTCGACGTGAAGGGCGAGATGCTCGAGCTGAAGAACACCATCAACACGATGGTCGACCAGCTCAACGCGTTCGCGGGCGAGGTGACGCGCGTGGCGCGCGAGGTGGGCACCGAGGGCAAGCTCGGCGGGCAGGCCGAGGTGCGCGGCGTCGCGGGCACCTGGAAGGACCTGACCGACAACGTCAACTCGATGGCCGGCAACCTCACCGCCCAGGTGCGCGGCATCGCGCGCGTGGTGACCGCGGTGGCCAACGGCGATTTGAAGCGCAAGCTGGCGCTGGAGGCCAAGGGGGAGATCGCCTCGCTGGCCGACACCATCAACGAGATGATCGACACGCTCGCGACCTTCGCCGACCAGGTGACCGGCGTGGCGCGCGAGGTGGGCATCGAGGGCAAGCTCGGCGGCCAGGCCCGCGTGCCCGGCGCGGCGGGCATCTGGCGCGACCTGACGGACAACGTCAACCAGCTCGCGGCCAACCTGACCACCCAGGTGCGCGCGATCGCCGACGTGGCGACCGCCGTGACCAAGGGGGATCTGACGCGGTCGATCGCGGTGCAGGCCCAGGGGGAGCTGGCCGCGCTCAAGGACAACGTCAACCAGATGATCGCGAACCTGCGCGAGACGACGCAGAAGAACACCGAGCAGGACTGGCTGAAGACCAACCTCGCGCGCTTCACCCGGATGCTCCAGGGGCAGCGCAACCTGGAGGCGGTTTCGAAGCTCATCCTCCGCGAGCTGGCGCCGCTGGTGGCGGCCCAGCAGGGGCTCTTCTACGTGATGGAGGCCGAGCGCGACGAGCCGGCGCTCCAGATGATCGCGAGCTACGCCCACCGGGAGCGGAAGCACCTCAACAACCAGTTTCGCGTGGGGGAGGGGCTGGTGGGGCAGTGCGCGCTGGAGCGCGAGCGCATCCTGCTGACGGAGGTGCCCGACGACTACATCAAGATCAGCTCGGGGCTCGGCGAGGCGACGCCGCGCAACGTGGTGGTGCTCCCGGTGGTGTTCGAGGGCGTGGTCAAGGCGGTGATCGAGCTGGCGAGCTTCCAGCGCTTCAACGAGATCCACCTGGCCTTCCTCGACCAGCTCACCGAGAGCATCGGCATCGTGCTCAACACCATCGCGGCGTCGATGCGCACGGAGGCGCTGCTCAAGCAGTCGACCTCGCTGGCCGACGAGCTGCGGAGCCAGCAGCAGGAGCTGACCGAGACCAACCGCCGGCTGGAGTCGCAGGCCCGCTCGCTCCAGGCCTCGGAGGACAGGCTCAAGCAGCAGCAGGAGGAGCTGCAGCAGACCAACGAGGAGCTGGAGGAGCGCTCGCAGCTCCTGCAGATCCAGAACGCCGAGGTCGAGCGGAAGAACCGCGAGATCGAGCAGGCCAAGGTGGCGCTGGAGGAGCGCGCGCAGCAGCTCTCGCTGTCGTCGAAGTACAAGAGCGAGTTCCTCGCCAACATGAGCCACGAGCTGCGGACGCCGCTCAACAGCCTGCTGATCCTGGCGCGGCTGCTGGCCGACAACCGCGAGGGCAACCTCGAGCCGCGGCAGGTGGAGTTCGCCAAGACCATCCACTCGGCGGGCTCCGACCTCCTCGCGCTGATCAACGACATCCTCGACCTGTCGAAGATCGAGTCGGGCACGATGGGCGTGGACGTCGACGAGGTGGGCCTCGAGGCCGTCCAGGAGTACGTCGAGCGCAACTTCCGCCAGCTCGTGCAGAACAAGGGCCTCCAGTTCAACATCGAGCTCGCCCCGGCGCTGCCGCCGACGATGTACACCGACCCGCGGCGCCTCCAGCAGGTGCTCAAGAACCTCCTGGCCAACGCCTTCAAGTTCACCGAGAAGGGCTCGGTCACGCTGCGCATCGAGCCCGCCACGCGCGGCTGGAGCCCCGACCACCCGGTGCTGAGCCGCGCCGAGAGCGTCGTCGCCTTCTCCGTCTCCGACACGGGCATCGGCATCCCCGCCTCGAAGCAGAAGATCATCTTCGAGGCCTTCCAGCAGGCCGACGGCACCACCAGCCGCAAGTACGGCGGGACGGGCCTCGGGCTCTCGATCAGCCGCGAGATCGCGCGCCTGCTCGGCGGCGAGATCAAGGTGGTGAGCGCGCCCGGCCAGGGCAGCACCTTCACCTTCTACCTCCCGCGCACGCACCAGCCCGCCGCGCCGCCGGCCCACACGCCGCGGCCCGCGCGCGCCGAGCGCCCGGCGACCCCGCCCCCGCCGCCGCCGCCCGCGCCGCCCGCGGAGGAGGCCGACCCCGAGCCCGCCGCGCTCTCGGCGCTGCGCGAGGCGGTGGCGCCCGACATGCCCGACGACCGCGACGCGATCACGCCCGGGGACAGGGTGCTCCTCATCATCGAGGACGACCCGGCCTTCGCGCGCATCCTGCTCGACCTCGCACGGGAGAGCGGCTTCCGCGCCGTCGTGGCGATGCGCGGCGACGCGGGGCTCACGCTCGCCCGCGAACTCCGGCCCGACGCGATCACCCTCGACCTGCGGCTGCCCGTGCTCGACGGGTGGGCGATCCTCGACCGGCTCAAGCACGACCCGCGGACGCGGCACATCCCCGTCCACGTCATCGCCGCCGACGGCAACGGGCGCCGCCGCGGGCTCCAGGCCGGGGCCATCGCCTTCCTGGAGAAGCCGATCGAGCGCGACGACCTCGCCGCCGCGCTGGCCAACGCGCGCGACTTCATCGACCGGCGGGTCAAGAGCCTGCTGGTGGTGGAGGACGACGACGCGCAGCGCTCGGCGATCGTGTCGCTCATCGGCAACGGCGACGTGCACAGCACCGCGGTGGGCACCGCGCGCGAGGCCCTCGCCCTGCTGCGCGCCGAGCGCTTCGACTGCATGGTGCTCGACCTCGGGCTGCCCGACATGACGGGCTTCGAGTTCATCGACAAGGTGAAGAACGAGCTGCACCTCACGGAGCTGCCGATCATCGTGTACACCGGCCGCGACCTCACGCCCGAGGAGGAGACCAACCTCAAGCGGGTGACCGAGGCGATCATCGTGAAGAGCGCGCGCTCGCCCGAGCAGCTCCTCGACGAGACGGCGCTCTTCCTCCACCGGGTGGAGAGCGAGCTGCCCGAGGGCAAGCGGCGGATGCTCCAGCAGGTGCACCAGTCCGACCCGGTCTTCCAGGGCAAGCGCGTGCTGGTGGTCGACGACGACGTGCGGAACATCTTCGCCATCACCAGCGTGCTCGAGCGCCAGGGCGTCGTGGTCTCCTTCGCGGAGAACGGCCGCCAGGCGATCGACGCGCTCAAGTCGGGCCCCGACGTCGACGTCGTGCTGATGGACGTGATGATGCCCGAGATGGACGGCTACGACACGATGCGGGAGATCCGCCGGGTCGAGCGCTTCGCCTCGCTGCCGATCATCGCGCTCACGGCCAAGGCGATGAAGGGCGACCGCGAGAAGTGCATCGCCGCGGGCGCCTCGGACTACATCACCAAGCCGGTCGACCCCGACGCGCTCCTCTCGCTCCTGCGCATCTGGCTCTACGGGCACTGAACGACGGGCGGTGACGCCGTGGCCGACGACCTCGAGGCGCTGGAGATCTCGCTGCTGACGGAGGGCCTCTTCCGTCGGTACGGCGTCGACTTCCGCAACTACGCCTACGCCTCGCTCCGCCGCCGCGTCTGGAACGCCGTCCGCGCCGAGAACCTCCCGACCGTCACCGCCCTCCTCGACCGCGCGCTGCGCGACCCCGAGGTGACCGAGCGCCTGCTCCTCCAGCTCTCGGTCAACGTCACGTCGATGTTCCGCGACCCCTCGTTCTACCGCTCCTTCCGGGAGAACGTGGTGCCCCTCTTGCGCGCGCACCCCTTCGTCCGCGTGTGGCACGCGGGCTGCTCCACCGGCGAGGAGGTGTACTCGATGGCGATCCTGCTGGAGGAGGAGGGGCTCTACGACCGCGCCCGGCTCTACGCCACCGACATGAACGAGTCGGTGCTCGCCCGCGCCCGCAAGGGCATCTTCCCCCTCTCGGTGATGGCCGAGTACGCGCGCAACCACGCGGCGTCCGGCGGCCGCGGCGCGCTCGCCGACCACTACACCGAGGGCTACGACCTCGCGCTCTTCCGCCAGTCGCTCCGGCGCAACATCGTGTTCGCCCACCACAACCTGGTCACCGACGGGTCGTTCAACGAGTTCAACGTCGTGGTGTGCCGCAACGTGATGATCTACTTCGACCGCACGCTCCAGGGGCGCGTCCACCGGCTCTTCCACGCGAGCCTGCGGCGCTTCGGCATCCTGTGCCTCGGCCGCAAGGAGTCGCTGCGCGGCACCCCCCACGAGCACGACTACGCCGAGCTCGACCGGGTCGAGAAGATCTTCCGGAGGCAGGGGTAGCGTCGCCATGGGGAGGCCCCTCGTCGTCGTCGGCGCCTCGATGGGCGGCGTGGCCGCGGTGGAGGCGATCCTCGCGGCGCTCCCGCCCGACTTCCCGTGCGCGCTCGCCGTGGTGCTCCACCGCGGCGCCGAGGCCGGCGGCGACGCGCTCGCGTCGGTGCTCCAGCGCCACAGCGGGCTGCCGGTGTTCGAAGTGGAGGACAAGGACCCGGCGCTCCCCGGGTGCGTCCACCTCGCGCCGGCCGACTACCACCTGCTCGTCGACGGCGACTCCTTCGCGCTCTCCACCGAGGGGCGCGCGTCGTGGGCGAGGCCCTCCATCGACGTGCTCTTCGACTCCGCCGCCGCCGCGCTCGGGCCCGACGTCATCGCCGTGGTGCTCACCGGCGCGAGCAGCGACGGCGCCGAGGGGGCCGCGCGCGTGAAGGCCGCCGGGGGCGCGGTGCTCGTGCAGGACCCCGCCACCGCCGAGGCCCGCGCGATGCCAGCCGCCGCCATCGCCGCCGCGCGCGTCGACCGCGTGCTCGCGCTCCACGCGATCGCCCCGGCCTTGCGCGAGCTCACCGCGAAGGCCCCGCCGCCGCCCCTCCGCGCGCTGCGCCTCTAGCGGACCCTCGCGAGCGCCGACCAGCGCGCGACGAGGGCCGGCACCGAGCCCTCGACCCAGGCCGCGAGCTCGCCCGGCGACGCGGCCCGCTCGGCGCGCCGGTGCACCGCCGCGAGCGCGCGCGCCTGCTTGCGGAAGGGGGCGGGGACGTCGCCCTTGAGCGACGCGCGGGCCCCGCGGCTGCGCACGACGAAGGAGACGTCGCGGCCCGCGAGGCGGACCTCGAGCCGGTGGTAGGGCGTGATCGAGCGGCCGGGCCAGACAGCCTTCTTCAGCGTGGAGAGGCGCTTGTCCACCTTGCGGGCCCGCGCGCCCTGCTCGGTGGCGGGGGTCGACCGCTCCTTGAGCTCGAGCACGTCGAGGTGGCCGCCGGGCGCGCGGACGATCGCCCAGAAGCGAAGGAGCCCGCCGGAGCCGCCGCCGTGCACCGCGCGCCGCCGCGCCGCGAAGAACTCGTACCCGCCCGTCTCCGGCAGGCCGCGCAGCGCGTCGCGGAGCGCGGCGTGCTCGACGTCGGTGATCGGCGGGAGCTCGGGCTCGGTGCTCCAGCGCTCGAGGGCCTTGCGGCGCATCTTCGCGGGGTCTGGCGCGTCGACGGCGTCGAGGAAGGCGCGGTCGTCGATCACCGGGTCGCGGTCCTTCTCGAGCGCGTCGGCCCAGGTGCGGACGAGGGCGGCGAGGTCGACGGGCGCGCCGGCGCCGCGCCACAGCGAGGCCGCGGTGAAATACCGGAGCGCGTCGAGCGCGACCTCGACGTCGCCCGAGTCGTCGAGGTCGTTGAAGGCGTAGCCCACGCCGCCGTCGTCGAAGGCGAGGAAGCCGAAGTTCTCGACGTGCGCGTCGCCGAAGCCCAGGGCGCGCCCCGCGGGCACGCGCGCCGGGTCCACCGCCCGCAGGTCGCGCCACCACAGCGCGGGGAACGACCGGACCACCTTCAGCGCCCCCTCGGCCGCTGCGAGCTTCCACCGCGCTTCGAAGGCGTCGTCGGAGAGCTCGGGGACGGAGGCCCGCGCGTCGGCTCGGGCGAGCGCGGCCCCCGCGAAGTCGGCTGCGGCGAGCGGCTTCATGCGCCCGTCACGCTACCGCGCGGGCGCGGCGCGCGTCCACGGGCTCCGCGAGCCGTCGCGGCGGCGGGGCGACGCGCGTACGATCGCCGCCACCGACGAGGGCCCCATGACGAAGACTGCGCGCTCCACCTTCCTCCCCCGCCTCGCGCTCGCGCTCGGCGCGGCCGCGGCGTCGACCGCGCTCGCGGCCTGCGGCGGAAACGCCTGCCCGTCGCCCGTGTTCGGCGAGCCCGTGACGGTGACGTGGCTCCCCACGACGGGCACGGTCGACGTCGTCACCCCGGTGGTGCTGCGGTGGTCGGCGGCCTCCGACCCGCTGCCCGAGCGCTACTACGAGCCCTTCTCCGTGGAGGCCCCGGGCGACGCGGGGCCGATCCCGACGTCGAGCGCGCGCCGGACGGGGCTCCGCGAGCTCACCCTCGACATGCGCAACTTCGACGCCTACGTGCGCACGCACCCGCGGTTCACGGTGCGGATGCGCTTCCCCGACACGCAGGGGTACGTGCAGTGCTCGCACCCGGGCATGGCCGACCAGTACATCGTCGACGTGGCCTTCGAGTTCAACGCCACGGCGCGGACGGGCACGGCGCGCTTCGGCCCGGTCGACGTCGCGGCGGGCGCGTGCGACGTCGCGGCGCCGGGGGCCGGCCCGTCGGGCGGCGCGGTCGCGCTCGTCGCGCTGGCGGTCGCGCTCGGGTGGCGCCGCCGGCGCGGGCGCGAATGGGCTTGATGCGTCCACGGCGCGGCGCGTACGGTCGGCGGACGGGCCGCGCTCGTGCGGGCCGCGCGCGGAAGGGATGTGTGCGATGCCGAAGCTGGTGGTCCACGGCGCGGTGCTCCAATGTTCGATGGGGGCGGCGCCCGCCTCGCTGACGGTGCTGCCGACCAACCTCGTCGACGGCGACACGAAGCCCGTCGCCACGGTGATGGACTTCGCGCCGATGACCAACGTGGCCCCCTTCGGGATGTGCCGGTCGCCCGCCAACCCGCAGGTGGCGGCGGCGACCGCGGCGGCGATGGGCGTGCTCACGCCGCAGCCCTGCGTGCCGGTGCTCACCGCGCCCTGGTCGCCGGGGTCGCCGGTGGTGACGATCGGGTCGTTCCGCGCGCTCACCGACGACTCGCAGTGCGCGTGCGCGTGGGCGGGGACGGTCAGCGTGACGCAGCCGGGCGCGACGGAGTTCATCGCGGAGTGAGGCGGCGGTGCTGCGCGACGCGCTGACGGTCTACGGCACCGTGCTCCTCGCGGAGCTCGTGGGCGACAAGACCTTCTACTCGGTCGGCGCGCTCGCCACCGCCAACCGGCCCGCGCCGGTGCTCCTCGGCGCGTCGCTCGGCGCGGCCTGCAAGATGGCCGCGGCGGTGGCCCTCGGCGGCCTCATCGCGCGCCTCCCGCCTGCGCTGCTCGCGGGCGTCACGGCCGTCACCTTCTTCGCGATGGCCGCCTCGCTCGCGCGCCGGCCCGCGGCGGGTTCTGACTCGTCCGCGAGACCGCGTGGCGCGGCCCGGTCGACGCTGGCGGCCTTCGGGTCGATCGTGCTCACGGAGTGGGGCGACGTGGGGCAGGTCGCGGTCGCCGTGCTCGCGGCGCGCTACCGCCCGGCCGCGCTGGTGTGGGCGGCCGCCAGCCTCGCGATGATCACCAAGGTCGCAGTGGGCCTCGCGGTCGGCGCGGCCGTCCGACGGCGCCTGCCCGAGCGCGCGGTGCGCGGCGTCGCGGTGGCGCTCTGCGTGGCGATGGGGGTGCTGTCGGCGTTCCGGGTGGAGCTGTAGCGCTACTCGAAGCGCACGCGGGCGAGCCAGTCGCGGCGCAGCCCTTCGTAGTCTGGGTCGGCGGCCCACGGGTGCCAGCGTCGCGCGTCGGCGTCATGTGTCGCGACGTTGCCGAACCATTCCTGCCCCGCCTGCGGCGCGCTGAGGCCGAGCGCGCGCCACGGGACGGCGAGTTCGACGGTGTAGCCGCGGTCGCGGTCGGCGGGGCGGTCGAGCGTCCCCCGCACGGCGACCGCGGCGCGCCAGACGACGTCGTCGGGCAGCGCCTCGCTCGACCCGTCGGCGCGCACCGAGCGGCGGACGCGGCGGCCGCGCGGGGTGACGACGAGCTCGGTCGCGTGCGCCGCGTCGAGGGCGTCGGCCAGCAGCAGGCGGACGTCGTCGGACCCGGCGAGGTCGCCATCACCCGGCGGGCCGCCCTGCACGTTGGCGTCGTCCGCTTCGAAGAGCGCGAAGAGCGCCTCGGCGTCCCAGAGCAGGCGGACGCTCCACGGCGGCGGCGCGTCGAGCGTCAGCGGGGTGACCGCCGCGTCGCGCCAGGCGGCGTCGGTCGCGCGGCCGTCGACGCGGATCGGACCGCGGGCGCGCGCCACGCGGAGCGTCTGCTCGAGCGCGGGGATGCGCACGACGAGGTCGAGGGCGCGTGCGCGGCGCTGACCGTCGGTCGCGTCGGGGGGCGACACCTCCATGCGGTCGGCGTCGCGCCAGAGGCCCACGTGGATGCGGGCCCGCCGGCCGCGCCAGCCCTCCGGCACGGTGAAGGTCTGCTCGTCGCGGACGAACTCCCCCACGCGCCAGTGGTCGGGCTGCCAGCGGGCGCGCACCTCGCCCTCGTGCTCCACCGTCGCGCGCGGGCCTTCGGCGTCGTCGAGGTGGGTGAAGAGCCGCCACCCCCGCTCGACCGGCGCGAGGCAGGCCCAGTACCAGGTGACGGTCACGCGGTCGCCGGGCGCCACCGGGTCGGTGGTGCCGAGGTCGTACCCGAGCAGCCGGACGCGCCCGTCGAAGGTGACGTCGAGCGGGTGCGAAGGCCGCGGCGCCGTGGTGCTCACGAACGACGGGACCCACGACGAGCGCCGCGCTGCAGGGCCCGCGTCGGGAGCCTCGGTCGCCGTCGGTGGGGCGACGGTCGGCGTGGGCGCGGGGGCGGGCGCGGGCGGCGTTGCGCGACAGGCTGCGAGGGCGAGCAGCGCGGCGGGGCGGAGCGAGGGGAGGGTTCGCATGGTGGAGCAGCGCGGGGGAGCGGCGCGCCGCCGATGCTACGCCACGACGCGTCGGTCACCGCTCACGCAAGGATGGGCGCCGCCGACGGAGCGCCAGCGCGCCCACCAGCGCCGCGCACACGCCCGCCGCGTCCCCGCCCGACGCGCGCGGAAGCGTGGTGCACGCGCAGCCCCGCCGCACGCCCGTCGCGGGGACGAGCTGCGGCGGCGAGGCGGGCGCCGCGGGGAGCGCGAGCCGCGCGTCGAGGTCGACCTCCGTCACGCGCGTTCGAACCATCGCGCGCAGGGGGACGTCGTCGCGCGGGGCCTCGGCGAGCTCGCGGGCCGCGCGCACGGGGGCTTCGCCGCTCGGGGGCCCGCCCCAGACGCCGCGGCGCGGGTGCTCGCAGGTGATCGGGCCCGTCCACTCGTGGCGGATGGCGTAGCGGGCCTGGAAGGCGTTGCCCGACGAGGTGAGCCGCGCGCGGGTGTCGGACTCGTCCATGGAGCCGCCGTTGGGGATGTAACGCTCGTGGCCGCCCGTCACCGGGTACGCCTCGCGGAAGACGAGGTCGTCGGTGAGCGTGCCGGCGTTGTAGCGGGCGTGCAGGCGCGTCACCACCATCGAGCTGCCGCGGAAGTCGGGGAGCGCGTCGCTGCCGAGGGTGGCGAGGTCGGCCTCTTCGAGCGGGGGCGAGGGGCAGGGGTCGCAGCCGCCGGTGCTCCAGGCGTACTCGGTGACGACGGCGCGGTGGCCGGCGGAGGCGACGGTGGCGTCGAAGAGGGCGGCGTAGAGCGAGGTGAAGCGGTCGCGCGCGCCCTCCACCACGTCGAGGTTGGTGGGGATGAAGACGTTGAGGTAGTTGGCCGCTTCGAAGCGGGCGGAGGGGTGGAGGACGTAGACGATGAGGTCCTGCGGGCCCGGCGGCGCGTTGAGCAGCCCGAGCCGAACGGGCAGCCGGAACTCCTCCGAGTCGTACTGCATCCGCAGCGGCGACAGGCGCGCGCCGCCGCCCGGCCGCCGCTGGGCCCGCGCGAGGTCGACGCGCGCGACGAAGAACTTCCACGCCCCCCGCACGTACGGCGCGAGCGCGTCGGAGGCGCCGCGCGGGATGTTGTAGCGGTTGGCGCGGAGCCACGTCTCGAGCGCGGAGGACTCGTCCGCCGAGAGGATCACCACGTCGTACTCGCCGACCGCGAAGCGCGCCTCGACGCGGACGTGGCCGGCGATCTCGTCGGAGTCGAACGCCATCGCCTCCGCCGTGGTGCCGGCCAGTTGCATCATCGCCTCGCGCGGCATGCCCTGGTTTCCGCTCGGGCAGGGGTCCTGCTCCCAGTACTCGACGAGGCGCGGCGCGGTGAGGCCCTCCAGGTGGTCGAACACGTCGTGCGGGAGCGTCCGCACCGTCTCGCGCGAGAGCACCACGGGGACGGGCACCACCATGGCGAAGTTCTCCGGCGGGCCGTCGTAGTCGTTGCTCATCGTGAGCACGGTGCGCGTGCCCGAGCGCATCAGCGCGGCGCGGGTGGCCTTGTTGGTGAGCCCGGCGCCCGACCCCGACACGTAGAAGCCGCAGAAGGCCCCCGCGGGCGGGGCGGCGAGCAGGGCGGCGAGGGCCCACGGGGCGAGACGTCGGGGGGACATCCGGCGAGCATCGCGCGACCGGGGCGCGGGCTCAAGCCGCGCGTCAGGCGGGCGACGGGGCGGGGGCGGGCTGCTTCGCCTGGCGCCGGTGGGCGGCGCGCTGGCGGCGCGCGTAGGCGCTGGTCGCCTCGCGCAGGAGGGACGGGTGGGCGCGGAACACGAAGCGCGCCTTCGCCCGCACGAGGCGCATCCGCGCGGCGAGCAGCGTGGCGAGGCGGTTGCGCGCGTCGAGGGCCGCGAGCGCCGCGGCGGTCTCGTCGGTCACGGGCGCGTCGGGGCGGGCGCGGAGCGCGGCGGCGAGGGCGCGGGCGTCGGCGATCCAGGCGGCGTCGAAATCGCCGTAGCCCTGGATGCCCGGGAGCAGCGCCTCGGCGAGCGCGGCGTAGTCGACGAGCTCGCCGGCGAGCGCGTCGGCGGTCTCGGGGTCTTCGGCGTGGGCGGCGCGCACCCGCTCGAGGCGGACGTCGTCGTCGGTCTCGACGCCGTCGTCGAGGTAGGAGGCGACGGCCTCGCGGAGGTCGACGAGGCGCGACGCGGCGCGGACGCGGGGGCTGTCGCTCGACTTCGACGCCGCGCTGAGGAGGTAGGTCGTCTGCGCCCGCTGCGTGAGCTCGTGGAGCTCGAGGATCTCCCGCCCCGTCCCGGCGTGGAGCGTGGGCGTCGCGGCGAACGCGGCCGCGGGCTGGTCCGCGCGCACCGCCGAGGAGAGCCCCGGCACGACGGCGACCTTCGTGTGCGCGTCGAGGGTGGGGTGCCAGCGCTGCGCGGCGAAGCGGGCCACGTCGACGGCCTCGCCGAGCAGCACCGCGAGCGGGCCGGTGAAGCCCACCGAGGCCTCCGGCAGCGCGCGCGCGGCGCCCATCCAGCCCGCGCGCACGGCGGCGGTGATCGTCACGACGAGCGCCGTGGGCTCCGGCGCGGCGGTGGTCCTGGTGCGCTTCTTCGATGCCTTCGTCCGGGTCTTCTGCGGGGATTTCTTCTTGTCGCTCATGCGCGGGGCTCCTTCGGGGGGGCGCCCGGCGCGAGGGTCTGCGCCGGGCCACTCACCTGTCTGCAACGGCCCTCCGCCGGTCTGAATCGAGGCCTCCCCTGTCTGAAACGGCCGTCCCCCCGTCTGCGACGGAAGTCCGCCTGTCTGAAACGTGCTCCGGGCGATGCGGGGACTCGTCAGCGCGGGCCGAAGCCGGGCACCCGGTTGAGGGCGGGGCCGCGGTTCTCGGAGTACACGGTGTACGACCAGAGGGTGCCGTCGCGGCGGAGCGCGAGGAGGTCGCCACCGCCACCCCAGATCTGCACGACGTCGGTCAGGTCGGGGAAGAGCTCGGGCACGCGGAGGAGGACGGGAGGATCAGACTCGCGAACCATGCCCCACCACATCAGCCGGCCGTCCGGCCGGAGCGCGAAGTTGGTGACCTTCGCCGTCGCCACCTGGACGATGTTCGAGAGCCCTGCGATCAGCGGTGAGTCGCGCAGGAGGCACTCTTCGTAGGGCGTGGCCACGCCGCAAGCCGTCGTGCGATCCCAGCCCGCGCAGCGCACCGTTCCCTCGGGCATGCGGAAGCAGACCTGCCGATCGCCGACACCCGTGGGAGGGGCGGCACCGCGGAGAACCGGAATCTCTTCGGCGAGGAGGTCGTACCGCCAGCTGACTACCCGCCCGTCTGCGAGAAAGGCGATGTATCGACTTTGCGCGCCGGCGAACCCCAGGATGTGAACGGCCTGCTCGACCCCCGACACCCTCGTCGGTTCGGTGAAGTTGATGAACTCGCCTCCTCCCATGGAGAACCGCCCCGTGCACGAGACCGTGCGGTCGGAGCGGATGGCACACATCGATTGATTGAACGACCCCACAGCGATTGCGTCGGGGATGGGGGGAAAGCAGGGCGAGCGCACCAAAACCGCTTGGAATGCAGCCCCGCGGCGGGGTTTGTCGCTGGCGCTCCGGCACCCCGCGCTACGGATCGCAGGCGCCCCCTCCGGGGGCTTGAAGACAGATGAAGGATCGCACGGAACGCTCTCCAGAAGCGTTGCGCACGATGATGACGGGGAGTCTCTCGCAGGTCGGTAGGGTTCGAAAGCCCCCGGAGGGGGCGCCTGCGATCCGTAGCGCGGGGTGCCGGAGCGCCAGCGACAAACCCCGCCGCGGGGCTGCATTCCAAGCGGTTTTGGTGCGCTCGCCCTGGGGGGGAAAGAGAGGATCTCCCCCGGGGGCTCGCAGGTCGCGCGCCACGTCGCCGACGACCGCACAGGGGACAGCGTAGTAGGCGAGCGAGCGAACGGACGAGATGCCTGCTGCGAGTTCCGCGACTCGCCGACCGTTCTGGTCCGTTGGGTCGTCGCGCAGTCGCCACAGGCACCCGGCCCTCGTCCGCACACCAGCTGCAAGGAGGCTGCTGCCTGCCTCGACGATCTCGCTCGGAGACAACTCACACGGCTCGGTTGGGGCGTCGTCGCGAGGCGCATCGCGCCGAACGTCAGCCGGCGGCGACTCGTCGGGGCGATCGAGAGCGACGTCGTCTGCTTGCGCGTCGGGGGCGTCCGGCACCACACCGTCGGGCCGGTCCGGCGCCGTGCGGTCGCCCGGCGGTTGGAGGTCGCGGCCGGCAGCGCCCGTCGCCGGCCCGACGACCGTGCCGCACCCGCCGAGGAGCGCGAAGACGGCGAGGGCACGCGCGAGCGCCCGTGCCGCGCAGCCGATCATCGGCAGCCTCGACGTAAGAGCTCGAGCAGGGCGGCGAGGGCCCACGGGGCGAAGGTGCGGGGGGACATCCGGCGAGCATCGCGCGACCGGGGCGCGGGCTCAAGCCGCGCGTCGGCGATCGCGCCACGCGGCCGACGCTTCGAAGCCGAGCGCGTCGAGCGACGGCACCACGACGCTCGCCAGCGTGTCGTAGAACACCCCGCGCGCCGCGTCGCCCGAGCACAGCCCCGCCGCCTCGCGCCCGCGGACGTCCGCGTCGGCGAGCGGCGGCGACACCGGCAGGAGGGCGAGCTCCTTCTCTTCGAGGTACCCGAAGGCGACGCGGAGGTACGCCGACGTGCGGGCGCGGGCGGCTTCGTCGAGCGTCGGGGCTGCCGCCGCGAGGTGCCGCCACCCGAGCTTCGCGTGGGCCACCTCGTCGGCGAGGATCACCTCCAGCACCCCGCGCACCCACGGGTCGGTGCAGAGCGCGTGCTCCTCGGTGAGCAGCCCCACGGCGACCGTCTCGGACAGGCACCCGACGAACATCACGTTGCGCAGCAGCCGCTCGCGCGCGTCGAGGCCCGCGTGGCGCGGCGGCGGCGTGAGCTCGGGCTCGGCCTCGGCGCGCGCGTCGCCCCCGAAGGCCCGCACCACGTCGCCGCAGAGGGCCGCGTGGAACACCTCCTCGGTCGCCGCCCGCAGCGCCGCGGTCTGGAGGTCGAAGCCCGTCGAGGCCTCGATCATCTGCGGGACGAGGCCCGCGAACACCGCGGAGGAACGGTGCTCGTTGACCATGCGCGCCCGCCACGTCGCCGCCGCGGCCTCGCGCACGCGCGGGTCGTGGCGCTCGGCGAAGCCCGCGGGTGCGGGTCCCACGCGGTCGCGCCCCATGGCCCCGAGCGCGCGCTCGTGGGCGGCGCGGAGGGCGTCGTCGCCAGCGAGCGGATCCACCACGCGCGCGGCCACCGCTCAGCCCTCCATCGACGGGGGTACGAAGGGCCCCCAGGCCTCGCAGCCGCGGTTCCAGTCCCAGCCGATGCGCTGGCAGCAGGCGGAGAACGCGACCGCCCCCGCGTCGCGGTCGCAGCGCTCGCCGGCGTCGTCCGCGACGTCTTCCGCGACGTCTTCCGGCGCGGCCTCGGGCGCGGCGTCGGCGACGGCCACAGGTGCGTCGGCGTCGTCCGGCGAAGCGTCGCTCACGTCGGCGGGCGAGCGCGGCGCGTCGGGGCCGGTGGTGGCGGCGCACCCCGCGCCGAGGGCGAACAGTCCGAGCGTGACGGCCCGCGCGGCGCGGAGGGCGCGGCGTCGGGCGAGGGCGTGGCGATCGTCGGTGGTGGACATCCGTGGCCTCCCGTGGTGGCGGACACACGGGAGCATGGCGCCCGCCCGGAGCATCCGGAAGCGCGATGTCGTTGCCGGCATTGTCAACGCGCCGTGTACAAACGAGCGCCCGCTGCCCGCGGAGGCGCCCCCCGGCGCAGTCAGCCGACGCGATCGGGGGAGTAGGAGCGGTTGGCTCGTCTGCTCGCGGCGCCGAGTGCCGGTGGGCTCGGTGAACGCGTCTGCTCGCGGCGCCGAGTGCCGGTGGGTTCGGTGAACGCGTCTGCTCGCGGCGCCGAGTGCCCAGGGTTCGCCCGCCCGCCCTCGCTAAGTGGTTTAGGCTCACCCTGGGCTACCTGCACGTGATCATCCGCCCGGTGGCGGATTCAGGCGACGAGCAACGAACAACGAGCCGCGCAGCCACGCAGCCACGCAGCCACGCAGCCACGCAGCCACGCAGCCACGCAGCCACGCAGCCACGCAGCCACGCAGCCACGCAGACTGAATCCGCCACCGGGCGGATGATCACGTGCAGGTAGCCCAGGGTGAGCCTAAACCACTCAGCGAGGGCGGGCGGGCGAACCCTGGGCACTCGGCGCCGCGAGCAGACGCGTTCACCGAACCCACCGGCACTCGGCGCCGCGAGCAGACGAGCCAAACCATGGCCACTCGACGGCGGGAGCAGACGAGTCAAATCCCGGTTGGGGCGATCGCCACCCTCACCGCCCCGCCACCGCGGCGTCGCGGCGCACCAGCACGTCGACGCCCCCGAACGCCCGCTCCCAGCGCCACCCCCGCGCGCGCATCGCCTCGCAGGCGCCCGTGCGCCGCAGGCAGATCGCCCACGCCGCGCCCCGCAATTGCCGCGCTTCGAAGGCCGCGAGCGCGCGCCGCGGGTCGTTGCGCGCGTCGCCCACCACCGGGACGTCGCGGTGCAGGTGCGCGTAGCCCGGGTGCGACACGCCCACCAGCACCACCGCGGACACGTGGCGCTGCCGCCCGACCCACTCCGCCGCGCGGACCGCGTCGCCCTCGCACACGCCCGACCGCTCGTACGCCACCAGCGCCGCGACCGACTGCGCCGCGCACAGCGCCAGCACCACGCGCCCCCGAAGCACGGACCACGCGGGCGCCGCGCAGGCCGCCGCGATCACCAGCGGCGGCACCGCGGGCAGGAGGAAGCGCGGCTCCTTGTGGGCGAGGAGTGACATCGCGACGAGGTACGTGACCGCGACCGCGAGGGCGAGCCCGCCGCGCCGCCAGTTCGCGCCCGGGACGCTCGCGACGAGCCACGCAGCGGGCGCGAACGCGGGCAGGCACGCGAGGTAGAACCACGCGGGCCGCGCGCCGTAGTCGAGCCGGGCCCGGTCGCGCAGGAGGTTGTAGTCGGCGTACGCCAGAACCGAGTGCCACGGGCGCCCCCAGGTGAGCGCGTCGAGCACGCCGAGCGCCGCCAGTGCTGCGCCGACGCCGAGCACCCAGCGCGCCAGGCCGCGGGCGTCGCGCGCGAGGAGGTACGCGCCCGCGAAGGGGAGGAGGTAGAGCCCCGCGGGGTAACGCGCGACGAAGGCCGCGCCGCAGAGCGCGCCGACCGCGACGTCCGTGCGGGTCGTGCGATCGGGGCGTGCGTGCAGCGAGAGGGCGGCGCAGAGGGCGACGGTGGAGAAGGTCTCGCCGAGGGTGCGGAAGGCGAGGTTCTGCCACGGGACCCAGAGGGCGAGGGCGAGGGCGGTGAGGCGGGCGCGGCCGCGGTCGTCGGTGCGGGCGAGGGTGACGTCGTACGCGGCGGTCACCACCGTCAACGAGAGGGCGCCGACGAGCGCGTGGACGGCGCCCAGGTACGCGCGCGGGTCGTCGAGGCCGAGCGCGCGCGCGACGCGGAAGAGGCCCGCGAGCGCGCCGGGGAGCGCGAGGTTGCGCATGCCCGAGCGCCACTCGTGGGGGACGGTCCCGTAGCCCCAGACGAGGCGGTGGGCGACCTCGACGTACTGGTGCGTCTCGTCGGGATGGAGGCGGCCGCCGATCACCCACGCGCACGCGAGCTGCGTCAGGGCGGAGAGAGCGAGTGGGGCGGCGAGGTCGCGCGCGCGGGGGGTCATGGCGAGGGTGAACGGGGGCGCGGACGATACTTCGGGTCGCCGCCGCGGGGCGACGGGTGGTAGCGTCGCCGCCGAAGGAGAGGCATCGATGGCCACATCGCCCGTGCGGCGCCGGCAGGCGCTGTTCCTCACGCTCGACCAGAACGGCACCGGCTCGCTCGACTGGGACGACTTCGCGCGCGCCGCGGAGGTGATCCGCGAGGAGCGCGGGTGGAGCCCCGACCACGCGATGCACCAGGGGCTCCTGCACGCGATGCGGGAGTTCTGGGACGAGCTCCTCGCGCGGGTCGACACCGACAAGAACGGGCGCATCTCCGCGACGGAGTGGACGGAGTTCCACAGCGCGATGGCCGAGGAGGTGCGCGAGCTCGGGCGCGTGCCGCTGTGGGGCCTCGGGCTGCTCCAGGGCATCCACGCGGTGCTCGACATCGACGGCGACGGCACGATCACCCCCGACGAGTACGCCCTCTGGCTCCGCGCGATCGGCTCGTCGCACGACGCCGCCGCGGCCTTCGAAGCGCTCGACGCCGACGGCGACGGGCTGCTCGGCTTCGACGAGATCGAGGCCCTCTACCGCGCGTGGCTGCTCGAAGACGGCGACGCGGCCCCGAAGGCCGACCTCTTCACCGGCGCGCCGGCCTGACGCCGTTTCGCCCCGCGCTCATTCGCGAGCCGCCCTCTCCCCCCGTCCCCCTCTCCCGTACCGGCATTGTGCCGGACGCATCTCTCCGCGCGAGATCGTCAAGGGCTGCCATGCGGTGAGCATCCGGCTGGGGCCTCCTGCGTCCATCCCCCGCTCGCCGAGCCTCGCGGCCTCCATCCCCCGCTCGCCGAGCCTCGCGGCCTCCATCCCCCGCTCGCCGAGCCTCGCGGCCTCCATCCCCCGCTCGCCGAGCCTCGCGCGTTGACCCCTTCCCCCGGCGCAAAGCCGCCAGGGAAAGGGGCACTGTCGCGACCGGGACGCGTCGGCGTCTCGGCCCTCGTGGCGTCTCGGCGTCTGGCGCTCCTGGCGTCTCGGCGTCTGGTGCTCGTGGCGTCTCGGTGGCCCGGCGCGGTGGGTCCAGGTTGCGACAGTGCCCCTTTCCCTGGCGGCTTTGCGCCGGGGGAAGGGGTCAACGCGCGAGGCTCGGCGAGCGGGGGATGGAGGCCGCGAGGCTCGGCGAGCGGAGGATGGATGCGCGAGGTGGCCTTTGACGGCCCTGCGCCGAGAGATGTGTCCTGCGCGATGCCCGGTACGGGAGAGGGGTCGGGGGAGAGGGCTTCCGAGGGGCCTCGTCACCCCCGCCAGCCCGAGGCCACCGCGCCCACCACCGACACGGGGATGCGTCCGCCGGCGTAGTAGGCGTCGAGCGCGTGGCGCACGGCCGCGAGCACGGCGTCGGCGTCGGGCGCGGCCTCCGCGCACCAGCGCCAGTCGGGCAGGGCGGCGTGGGCGATCACCGGGTCGGCGAAGAGCTCTTGCGAGGAGCCGTAGTCGAGCGTGAAGGCGAAGGTGTCGACCGCGGCGTTGACGAAGCCCGCGCCGGCGAGCTCATCGGCGAGTCCCTCGGGCGTGGGGAGCGCGAGGTCGTACTGGTCGACGCGCTCGAGGAGGCGCGGGAGGTCGTGGCGGACGGCGGACTCGCGGAGGAGGTCCATCGCCTCGGCGAAGCTGCCGCGCGCGGGGAGCGTGAGCACCACCTGGCCGTGAGGCACGAGCACCCGCGCGAGCTCGGCGAGGGCGCCCGCGCGGTCGACGGTGACGCGGTCGACGAGGTTGCAGTACGCGTGGGTGAACACCTCGTCGCCGAAGCGCAGCGGCGCCGCCGGGCTCTGCTTGAAGAACACCCGGCGCCCCGCGTCGGCCCCCAACCGCGCCCGCGCCAGCTCGAGGAACTTCGCGTCCCGGTCGAGCGCGATGACCCTGCCCTCGCCGGCCTTCGCCAGCACGCGCGCGGCGGGGTAGCCCGTGCGGCACGCGAGGTCGAGCACCTCGGGGCGGGCGCCGGGGCGCAGGGCGTCGAAGCGGAGGGCGTCGAGGAGGCGCTCGCCGAAGGGGCGGGCGTAGCGGGGGACGACGGCGCCGTCGTAGGCGAGAGCAGCTTCGAAGGCCTGGTCGCTCTCGCCCGACGACACGGCGCCGACGGTGCCTCAGGGGTTGAGCGCGCGGAGGTGCTCGATCGCCTCGGCCGCGAGGTCGCCGAGGGAGACCTCCTCGGCGTCGGGGTCGTCGTCGAGGGCGACGGTGCGGCGGTCGCTGCGGAGCTTCTCGATGTCCTTGATGATCGAGGCGTCGCCGAGGTTGGCGAGCGACTCGATCGCCGCGGCCACGACGTCCGCGGACGTGTGCTTGAGCAGGCGGAGGCAGAGCTTGACGCCGCCGGGCTCGCCGATCTCCGCGAGGATGTAGGGCACCTCGGAGAGCGCGGTGACGGCCTCGCCCTTGTCGATGAGCTTCTCGATCTCGCGGGCCACCTCGGCGTAGCGCGAGTAGGCGAGGTCTTGCAGCGCCTCGCCGGCGGGGAGGCGCACCTCGGGCTCCTCGTGGTCGAGGAGGCGCAGGAGGAGGCGGCACGAGCGCGGCCCGCTGAGCTCGCCGAGGAGCGTGGCGACGCGCATCAGGTGGGCGGCCGACTCCTCGGGGTTGGGGTCTTCCCAGGCCTTGTTGAGCGCGGTCTCGAGGGCGTCGAGGCGCGCGTCGTCGGCGCCGGTGGTGAAGAACTCCGCCTGCGCCATGCGGAGGGCGTTGTCGGCTTCGAAGATGCGGCGGAGCAGGTCGTCCTGGGCGGTCATCGCAAACGCTTTCGGTCAGTTGTTGTCGTCGTCTTCGGCGGCGGCGCCGCCGTCCGCGGCCGCCGGGGGGCGGATGCGGGGGGAGTTGCCGAGGGTGACCTGCCCCGCGTGCTCGGCGCTCGAGCGCAGGCGGGTGACGTAGAGCACGAGGGCCTCGCGCTGCCGCACGGCGAGCAACTGCGACGCGGCGAGCTGCTCCTGGCGCTGGCGGGCGAACTCCTCGCGCGTCGCCGTGGTGCGGCTGCCGTCCTTGTAGCGCAGCACGAACCAGTCGTCGCCGACGTGCAGCGGCTCCGCGGACATCGGCGCGGCGTCGGTGAGGCGGAAGGCCGCCTGCGTGAGCGCGTCGGGGTTGTCGACCTCCGCGGTCACCATCCCGTTGCGGGCGAACTGCTCGCTGTCCTTGAGCTCGGGCACCTCGAGTTCGCTCCGGTCGAGCGCCGTCAGGGTCACGTTGGGAGCCACCGTCTGCGCCGCCGGCACCTCGCCGCGGTAGAACTCCCGCAGCGCCGCCTCGCGGAGCTCCCGGGCCACCACGTCGAGCGTGGCGCCGCCGCGGACGCGGGTGAGGGCGTCGCGCGCGGCCGCCTGGGCGAGCTCCGCGGCGCGGGCCTCCTGGTAGAGCGTGCGGGCGATGTCGCGCTTGGCGTCGGTCTCGGGCACGTCGCCCTCGCGCGCGTCGGTCACCTGGATGAGGTGGACGCCGAAGGTGGTCTCGACGGGCTCGGAGATCGCGCCGACCGCGAGCGCCATCATCGCGTTGCGGAAGGGCTCGACGAGGCGCTGCTGGGCGTCGTGCGTCTGCCACTTCATGTCGCCGCCGGCGCGCCAGCTCCCGGGGTCGCCCGAGTAGAGGCGCGCGAGGCGGACGAAGTCCTCGCCGGCGGTGAGGCGCGCGCGGACGGCGGCGGCGCGGAGTCGCACCTCGGCCTTCTGCGCGTCGGTGGCCCCGTCGGGGAAGCTCAGGAGGATGTGCCGCACGCGGAGCTCGCGCTGGAGGCCGCGCAGGGTGTCGCGGCGGCGGCCGTACATCTCGTCGATCTCGCGGGTGTGCGCCGCGGCCCAGCCCGCCACCTGCTGCGGGTCGTCGTCGCGCACGAGGTTGCGGTAGAAGGCCAGCGAGAAGCGCAGGTAGCGCACGGCCATCTGGTCGTGGCTGCGCTGGTACTCTCGCCAGAGCTCCTCGTCGCTCACCTGCACGCTGGAGGCGACCACCATGCGCATGCGCTGGGCGAGGATCTCGCGGGCGGTGGACTCGCGCAGGTCGGCGACGGTGCGGCGGAAGATCCGGCGCGCGAGGCGCTCGAAGGCCGCGTACTCGAAGGTGGGCGTGTTGTTCGAGCTGCAGGAGTTGGGGCCGACGCCGGGCACGAGGCCCGACCGCACGCCGAGCACGCTCTCCGCCCCGGTGCCCACCGAGAAGTAGAACCGGCACTTGCGGAACTCGGCGTTCACCTCGTCGTCGGTGACGCGGAAGCCCATGCGCTCGGCCTCGTGCGCGAGGAGCTCACGCTCGATGAGGCCGTCGAGCGCGCCCTGGCGCATCGCGCCCGCGAGCATGGGGTTGTCGTCGTCGCGCGACGCGAAGCTGCGGAGCACCGCGCTCGTGGAGAGGTACTCCTGCTCGGAGATCACCCGCCCGTGCACGCGCGCGGCGTGGTTGACCGTGATCTTCCCCTGGGAGCAGCCCTGCGACCCCGGCCCCCAGCTCAGGCCGAAGGCGATCACCGTCGCGAGGAGGATGATCATGAAGAGGGTCTGGGAGTATTTCTGGAGTCCTTCCAACATCTCGGCGCTCGTATCGTTTCGTGGGGGGCGCGCGACCGTTTGACCGGCGCCCGGCACCCGTGTAGAGGGTCGCGCCCGTGGACGGCAGGGAGCTCTCTGCGCCCGCCGCACGGAAGCGGAGCCGCCCACTACCACACCTGGAACCGGATTGACACCCGGCGGAGATTGAAGATACTCGCCCGCCGTTTCGCCCCAAGGGAATCTACCGCCATGTCGCTTCATTCCGCCAAGAAGGCCGAGATCATCGAGAAGTTCCGCAAGTCCGACTCGGACACGGGGTCGCCGGAGGTGCAGATCGCCCTCCTCAGCGCCCGCATCTCGATGCTGACGGGCCACTTCGAGACCCACAAGAAGGACCACCACTCGCGCCGCGGGCTGCTCAAGCTCGTCGGGCAGCGCCGCCGCCTCCTCGAGTACCTCAAGACGAAGGACGTGGCGCGCTACCGCGAGGTGATCGGAGCGCTCAACCTCCGCAAGTGAAGTGAGATCGTCGCCGACGCCCCGCACCGGAAGAGAGAGCCGGCCGGGGCGTTCGGCCGTTCTGAGAACGCGGTGGCCCGCGCGGCGGTGACAGACGCACCCCCAACGCCCCGTCGCTCCGGTCTTCGCTTCGTGCGCACGAACGCTCGCTGAACGCCTCCCCGCTGGCTCACGCTGGGGAGAGCACGCTCGTGCCCAGGAACCGAGGACGCCGATCGACGGCTCCGCCCGCGCCGCACGCCGCACAACCCCCGTAGTGCGCGCAGCGCAGGAGTCCGTATGTCCATCATCCGAGAGAGCGTCGACGTCGGTTCGGTCACCATCACCCTCGAGACCGGCCGCATCGCCAAGCAGGCCCACGGTGCCATCCTCATCAGCGTCGGCGAGACCATGGTCCTCGTCACCGCCTGCGGGAACAACGAGGAGCGCCCGGGGATCGATTTCTTCCCCCTGACCTGCGACTACATCGAGAAGACCTTCGCCGCGGGCAAGATCCCCGGCGGCTTCTTCAAGCGCGAGGGCCGGCCGCGCGACGAGGAGGTGCTCACCTCGCGCCTCATCGACCGCCCCTGCCGCCCGCTCTTCCCCGACGGCTACCGCTGCGACACGCAGGTGATCGCGACGGTGCTCTCGGTCGACAAGGTCAACCCCTCCGACATCCTCTCGCTCACCGCCGCGAGCGCCGCGCTCCACCTGTCCAACATCCCCTGGGCGGGCCCGATCGCGGGCGTGCGCGTCGGCCGCATCGACGGCAAGTTCATCGCCTTCCCGACCTTCGAACAGATCGAGAAGAGCGACCTCGACCTCATCGTGGCCGCCAGCCGCGACGCGATCGTGATGGTCGAGGGCGGCGCCGACGAGATCAGCGAGGACGACCTCGTCGACG
>JAXLYI010000012.1:0-271226 GCA_046351555.1 Polyangiales bacterium | reverse complement strand
GCGCGGGGCGGGTGGGACGTGGTGTTGTCGGACTTCCGCATGCCGCGCTTCAACGGGCTGGAGGCCTTCGCGGTGGCGCGCGCGGAGGCGCCGGACGTGCCCTTCCTCATCGTGTCGGGGACGATGGGCGAGGAGACGGCGGTGGAGGCGATGCGCCGCGGCGTGCAGGACTTCATCGTGAAGAGCCAGCTCGCGCGGCTCGCCCCGGCGGTGCGCCGCGAGCTGGAGGAGGCGCGCCTGCGCCGCGAGCGACGCGCGCTCGAAGACCGGCTGCGCGAGACGCAGCGCGAGCTCGAGCAGATCGTGGCCTCGGTGCCCGACGTGCTGTGGTCGGTGCGGGTGGGCGCCGGCGGCGCGCTCGCGGTCACCTTCGTGAGCCCGTCGTGCCGCGCGGTGCTCGGGCGCGACCCGGCGGCGCTCGCCTCGCCCGCGGCGTGGCTCGAGCTCGTCGACCGGCGCGACCAGCTCGAGCTGATGCGGCTCGTGCGGGCCGCGGTGGGCGAGCGGCGCGGGGTGACGGCGACGTGCCGCGTGCGCGTCGGGGGCGAGGTGCGCTGGATGGAGAGCCTGATCGTGCCGGTGGCGGGCGACGGGGGCGAGGTGGCGGCGCTCCGCGGGGTGACGCGCGACGTGACCGAGCGGCGGCGGATGGAGGAGCAGCTCCAGCTCGCCGACCGGATGGTGTCGGTGGGCACGCTCGCGGCCGGCGTCGCGCACGAGGTGAACAACCCCCTCGCGGTGGTGATCGCGGGGCTCGAGTGCGCGGACATGGCGCTCGACGCGGTGGAGCAGGGCGACGCCGGGGCCGCGGCGCGGGAGGCGCGCGAGGCGATGCGCGACGCGCGCGAGGGCGCCGAGCGGGTGCGCGCGATCGTGAAGGACCTCAAGCTCTTCTCGCGCTCCGACGGCGAGCGGCGGGAGGCGGTCGACCTGCACGCGGTGATCGACTCGTCGGCCCGGATGGCGCGCAACGAGATCAAGCACCGCGCGCGGCTGGTGCGGGCCTACGGCGACGTGCCGCGGGTCGAGGCCAACGAGGCGCGGCTCGGCCAGGTGTTCCTGAACCTCCTGCTCAACGCCGCGCAGGCGATCGAGGAGGGCAGGGCCAGCGAGCACGAGATCCGCGTCTCGACGCGCCTCCACCCGTCGGGGCGCGTCGCGGCCGAGGTGCGCGACACGGGCGCGGGGATCCCCGCCGAGGTGCTCGGGCGCATCTTCGACCCCTTCTTCACCACCAAGCCCTTCGGCGTCGGCACGGGCCTCGGGCTCTCCATCTGCGACCGCATCGTGCGGAGCTTCGGCGGCGAGATCGAGGTCGAGAGCGAGCCCGGCGCGGGCACCCTGTTCCGCGTGCTCCTGCCGCCGGCGGTCGCGCGCCGCGCGGCGCCCGCCCCCCTCCCGTCGCTGCCGGCGCCGCTCCACCAGGGCCGGGTGCTCGTGGTCGACGACGAGCCCGCGATCGGCTCGGCCATCCGCCGCGCCCTCGGCCACGAGTACGAGGTGCGGGTCGCGACCAGCGCCGCCGAGGCCCTCCGCTGGGTGCGCGCGGGCGAGCGCTTCGACGTGATCTTCTGCGACCTGATGATGCCCGAGCGCACCGGCATGGACCTCTACGAGGACCTCCGCGCCGAGGCCCCGGAGTACGTCGACCGGGTGATCTTCGTCTCCGGCGGCGCCTTCACCGACCGGACGCGGGCCTTCCTCGACTCCGTCCCCAACCCGCGCATCGACAAGCCCTTCGACGTGCGCGACCTGCGCGCCGCCGTCGTCGGGCGCATCCGCTGACCCGCAGCGCGCCGTTGCCCGCGGGGCCCCCGCGCGGCTACCGTCCCGCGCCCATGGACGCAGAAGTCATCGTGGTCGGCGCGGGCCTCGCGGGGCTGACGGCGGCGGGCGAGCTCGCCCGCAAGGGGCGCGACGTGCTGGTGCTCGAGGCCCGCCCGCGCGTCGGCGGGCGCATCTTCACCGAGGCGACGCCGTCGGGCTGGTCGATCGACCGCGGCGGCCAGTGGCTCGGGCCCACGCAGCGCCGGATGCTGCGGCTCTGCGACGAGCTCGGCATCCGCACCTTCCCCACGCGCTGCGAGGGGGCGAAGTTCCTCGACGACGGGGCGAAGGTGCACCGGTACGCGGGCAAGATTCCGTCGGTGTCGCTGGTCCAGCTCGCCGAGCTCCAGGTGGGGCTGATGCGCCTCGAGCGCCTCTGCGGCAAGCTCCCGGCGCGCTTCGACGACCCCGCGGCGGCCCCCCTCGACGGCGACACGGTGGCCGACTGGCGCGCGCGGATGCTCTCGTCGAAGGGCGCGCGCGAGCTCTTCGACGTCGCGGTCCGCACCGTCTTCGGCGCCGAGCCCGCGGAGATGTCGGCGCTCTGGTTCGCCCACTACCTCCGCACCGGCGGCGGCTTCGCGGCCCACATCGACACGCCCGGCGGCGCCCAGCAAGACCGCATCGTGGGCGGCGCGCAGCCCATCGCCGACGCCCTCGCGCGCCTCCTCGGCGAGCGCGTCCGCCTCGCGACGCCCGTCCGCGCGGTCGAGCAGTCGGGCGGCGGGGTGACCGTGCACACCGACGGGGCAGCGCTGCACGGAGCGCGCTGCGTGGTGGCGGTTCCCCCGGCGACGGCGCTGCGCATCGAGTTCCGGCCGGGGCTGCCGGGCGCGAGAGACCTCGCGATGCAGCGGATGCCGATGGGGGCGACGGTGAAGTTCTTCGCGCGCTACGAGCGGGCCTTCTGGCGCGACCGCGGGTGCTCGGGCGAGTACGTCTCGACGAAGGGCCCGGCGAGCATGGCGATCGACAACACCGCGCACGACGGGTCGTGGCCGTCGCTGTTGATGTTCATCGTGGGGCGCGAGGCCTACGGGTGGTCGCAGCGCGACGAGGGCGAGCGGCGGCGCGCGGTGCTCGCGCAGGTGGCGCGGGCCTTCGGCGACGAGGCGCTGCGCCCGGTGGAGGTGGCGGAGCAGGACTGGGCCGAGGAGCCCTGGACGCGCGGCTGCCCGGTGGGCAACGCGCTGCCGGGCGTGCTCACCGCGCTCGGCGCGCCGCTGCGCGAGGCGACGGGGCGCGTCCACTGGGCCGGCACCGAGACCGCCGACGAGTGGACGGGCTACATGGAGGGCGCCGTCCAGTCGGGCGAGCGGGCCGCCCGCGAGGTGCTCGCGGCGCTGCTCGACGCGCGCTGAACGGGGCGCCGGCTCGGGCAGGTCGCGGAGCCCTCAGGGAGGCGGCGCCGGGCAGTTGACCTGATTGAAGGGGTTGACGACGCGGTAGACGCCCGCGGTCCTGCTGTTGCCCCAGCGGCTGTTCATGTCCCCCGTGCCGACCCACAGGTCGCAGGACGGGGTGGGCGGGACGTGGAGCCATCGGAGCGAGTCCTCGCGGACCTTGTGGGACTGGATCGCGCCGGGGGGAGGGGCCGAGGGCGGCGGGTTGACGTCGGCCCGGTCGACGATCGACGGGAGTTCGAACGGGAGCCAGTTCTCGTCGGCGGCGAGCGTCGGGTTCGTCGCGTCGAGCCTGCGGTAGAAGCCGACGGCGTGCCCGCCGGCGCCCTGGCACCCCTCCGCGGCCACCAGCAGCGCCGACACGTTGCCCGCGACCGCGGGCATGTGGAGGATCTGGTAGCCGTAGAACCCGGCGCAGCCCGCGGGGGGCTGCGACGCGCCGCCGAGCGCCTCGAGCACGGGCGTCGTCGCGCCCGGGTCGAGGCGCCGCATGCGCCCGTGCGGCTGCGTGAAGAACCACGTGTGCACGCCGCCCGGCGTGCTCACGGACGCGATCCCTCGGACCTCCACCGGTTGGGGCGGCGTGGCCCCGGCCGGCACCGGCGCGGACCCGACCCAGCGCCGCGTGATCGTCCCGTTGGGTTCGATCCGGTACAGGGAGGCGCGCGGGCAGAGCAGCGAGGCCGGGTCCTGGCAGGCGGGCTGGTCCTTGGGGATCGCCGTGCCGACCAGCACGCCGCCGTAAGGGTCGGGGACCATCGAGACGATGCGGCTCGCGACCTGGGCCTGGCACCCGTCGAGCTTGAGCAGCGGCGTCGCATCCCAGGTGAGCTGCACCACGCCGCCGACGACGGCGGAGGTCGCGCGCCAGACGGTCGGCGTGATGGCGTACGCCGGTGGCGTGCAGTCCGTGGGGGGCGCGGGCGCCGGCAGCGCTTCGTCGCGCTCGGCGCCCACCGCGGCGAAGACGCAGGGGTTGGCGACGGAGCAGCCGGCCATGGCGGTGCTGACCGCCAGATACCGCACCTCCGCGCTGTGGCCCGGCGCGTTGTAGTAGTTCTGGAGGAGCGTGCCGAGGTGCGGCGTCGCGGCCAGGGGCGACCACGCGAACGCGGCGCCCGACCCCTGGCCGACGTAGACCGTGCCGACCAGCTCGGGGCACGCCGTGGCGAGGCCCATGTTGGGCATGGTCGCGGCGAGCAGCGCGGCGTGCGGAGCGCCGGTCCCGTCGATGACCGTGAGGGCCTGGAGGTCGTTCACCTGCTCCCAGGCGCCCGCCATGGGGCCCGCCGCGGGGGCGCTCGGGCAGGTGTAGGAGAGCGTCGGGGCCGGCGCCCAGGGGCCCAGCAAGGACTGGCGCCGCAGCACCTGCGCGGAGGCGGCGGGGTAGACGGCGGGGTCGCTCTCCATCCAGTTGCTCATGCCCGCGAACAGGGTCCCGTCGAAGGTCTCGAGCGCCTGCGTCTCCGTGCCGGCGCAGGTGCCGGCCGCGCACGTCGCGACGTCGTCCGCGCGGTAGGACGTCTGGACCTGGGGCGCCGCGACGACGAGCGACGACCGCGCGGCGGCCGGCGGGTCGTGCGGCGCGCCGTCGGCGGAGCACGCGAGTCCCCACGTGATGCAGAGCCCTGCGAGCCAGCGAAATGCCTTTGAATCGTGTGTATCCATTGGGGCCTCCCGGGAGGGCAGACGTCGGCCTCCCCGCGCGCCCCGCCGCGTCGTGCGATGGGGCCGCGCGGGTGAGTGTCGCTCCGCGCGAGCGCCCTTCAACGAATGTGATCGCGGCACGGGAACACCGGTGAAGGCGCCGAGCCGGGGCGCGCGCTCCCTAGCGCTGGGGCGCCGGCGCCCCGACGCGCACGGGGGATCGCGCGCACGCTGCCGCGTTTCCGCGCGGCGCGGGGGTTGCTCTGAAGGTGTTCGCGCCGCGAGGCGCCAACACACGGAGCAACACCATGATGCGCACCCTCCTCCTCCTCTCGATCGTCGGCACGCTGGCCTGTGGCATCGACCTCGACCTTGACGGCGACGACAACAGCACGAGCGACCCCTGCGGCGCGATGTGCCTCGCGCAGTCCGCCGCGGGCTGCCCCAACTTCTCGACGCAGAGCTGCCAGCGCACGTGCCTCGGGCTCTACAGCGCCGCGCCGCGCTGCACCGCGGAGCTCGACGCGCTGACCCGCTGCGCCGCGCGCTCGCACTACGTCTGCAGTGACGGGCGGCCGCGCATCGACGTCTGCACCGCAGAGCTCGACGCCGCCACCCGCTGCATGAACGCGTCGCAGCGCTGAGGCGCGGCTACGGGAGCGGCGAGAGCATCCCGAGGAGGGGCGACGCGAGCAGCGGGGCCGCGGGAAGCCACGTCGCCGCGAGCGCGAAGGACATCGCGGCGGACTCGGCCTCGGCGAGCCCGCGCGCCCACGCCTCGCGGCCCGCGGCGACGACGAAGGCCCCGCGCCCTGCGCCCTCGCGGAAGGGGGCGCCCGGCGCGGGGCCGCCGAGCACGAGGACGCGCCCGGTGTGTCCCGCGAGCTCGTCGGGCAGGCGCTCGATCGCGCCGTCGTCGCAGCGGACGACGCCGTCGCCGGCCGTCCCCTCGCGCACGGGCAGGGCGCGCCACGCGGTGAACGTGCGGCGCACGCGGCGGAAGGTCGACGCGCCGAGGGCCGCGCCGAGGAGCGCGCAGGCGATCCACTCCCAGAGCGGCGCGGTGTAGAGCAGGTAGCGCGGCGCGGCCTTGTTGCCGATGACCTCGCCCTCGGCGGAGGCGAAGACCATCTCCGTGAAGAGGGGCCGCTGGAAGAGCGCGGGGGGGAGGGGCCACGCCCCCGGGAGCAGGTGCACGCGCAACGGCGACGCGCAGCGGTGGGCGAGGTAGGGCGCGGGGCGCTCGCTCCCGCGGCGGAGGTGGGTGACGCAGCGCTCGCCGACGCGGCGCTGGGAGAGCGTGGCGTTGCCGAGGGGCTGCACGAAGCGGCCGGGTCGGTCGGCGGGTTCGAAGGACGCGGGCGCGCCCTGGTAGTTCGCGAGCCCGTCGGCGGTCGGATGGCGCGCGGAGAAGATCGTCGCGACGAGCGAGAGCCCCGCGACGAGCGCGACGGAGAAGAGGATGGGCCATGCGTGCGCCTTCAAGGGCGGGAGGCGGCGCAGCGCGGCCAGCGTGGCGGGGAGCACCAGCGGCAGGAGGATCGACGACTGAACGAGCGCGGACCCGCCGAGCGCGCCGCCGCCGTCGCCGTCCCGGTCGATCCGCGGCGCCACCGTCCACGCGAAGACGAGCCAGGGCGTGAGCGAGGCGAGGCCGAGGTGCGCCGCCTGCGCCGTCCGCGCGTCAACGGGCCAGCGGCGCGCCCGCGCAGAGGGGACGACCGCGCAACACACCGCGAGGGCCGCGAGCGGGTAGAACGCGCCCGCGTACCCGCTCCGATCGCAACGGAGCGAAGCGATGGCGACGGCCCAGGCGAGCACGAAGAGCAGTAGCGTGAGCCAGTGGACGCGCCCCCCGCCGCCGCGGCCGCGCGCCGCGAGGAGTTCGGCGGGGGACGGGATCCAGGGCGGCAGCTCACCGACGCGCATCGGCAGGGCGCGATGATACCAGCGCCGCGCGGAGGACTTCACCCCCGCGGGCGCACGCGCATGAGCACCGGGCGCTTCAGCCGGAGCGTGACGGCGGGCTCGTGGGCGGGCTCGGCGCCCGGGCGGAGCGCGAGTTCGAATCGCCGCGCCAGCGTCGCCAGCAGCATCGTCGCCTCGACGAGCGCGAACGTCTCGCCGATGCACTTGCGCGGCCCCGCGCCGAAGGGGAAGTACGCGAGCGTCGGGCGGTCGTCTTTCGCGCCGTCGAGGAAGCGCTCGGGGTCGAAGCCCTCCGGGTCGGGCCAGTACGTCGGGTGCCGGTGCGTCGCGTAGGGCGAGACGAACGCAAGCTCCCCCGCGCGGAGCCGCTGCCCGCCCACCACGGTCTCGCGCTCGACGCGGCGCGCGACGATCCACACCGAGGGCGCGAGGCGCAGCGTCTCGGCCACCACCGCGCGCGCGTAGGGGAGCCGCGCGTGGTCCTCGCCCGTGGGGTCGCGGTCGCCCAGCACCGCGTCGAGCTCCGCGGCGAGGCGGCGGCGCGCGGCGGGGAAGCGCGCGAGCCACACCCACGCCCACGCGAGCACGTTGGCCGTCGTCTCGTAGCCCGCGATGGCGACGGTCACCACCTCGTCGCGGAGCTGGCGGTCGTCCATGGCCTCGCCGGTCTCGGCGTCGCGCGCGTCCATCAGCATCCGCAGGAAGGCCCCGCCGGGCGCGTCGGGGTCGGCGCGGCGCCGGGCGATCGCGCGCTCGACCACGCGCCACACGACGTCGCGGGCCTCGTGGAAGGCGCGGCTCCGCGCGGTGGGCCACGTCACCGGCGGCGACCAGGGCGCGAGGATCCGCGCGTTGAGGTCGCCCTGGAGGTGGTCGATGGCGCGCGCGACGTCCGCCGCCTCGCCCTCGACGTCGCAGCCGAGCATGGCGGCCCCCACGATGCGGAGCGTGAGGCGCGTCATCGCGGCGCCGACGTCGACGTCCCGCCCGTCGCGCGCGGCCTCGGACCACTCGCCGGCGGTGCGCGCGGTGAGCGCCACCATCTGCCCGCAGAGCGCGTGGATGTTGTTGCGGTGGAAGGCCGGCTGCGCGATGCGCCGCTGCCGCAGCCAGAACGACCCCTCGCTCGTCACCAGCCCGTTGCCCATCAGGAGCCGCAGCGCGCCCATGGCGGGGGTGTTCTTGGAGAAGCACTTCGCGTCGTCGACGAGGAGCGCGCGGACGTGGTCGGGGTGGAAGAAGAGGTGCGCCGCGTGGCCCGGGAGGTCGAGCCGCGCGACGTCGCCGCGGGTGAGCATCGCCTCGACGAGCAGCCCGAGCGGGTCGCGGCGGAAGGCCGGGAGGTGACCGACCACGGGGAGGTGGCGCGGCGCGAGCGGCGCGGTGGAGGGTTCGCCCATGGCTCGACTCGACGCCGTCCACCGGGAGACTGTCAAGCGCGCGTACACCTGCGCGGCACGTACGTCGCGTTGCGCGATGCTCCAGGGTCGGCGCAGGCGAAGTCAGCGCGAGCGAGCGTTCAGCGTCACACCGCGTCGGGCGCGACGATGCGGCCGGCGATGGCGCTGGCGGCGATGACGTAGGGCGAGGCGAGGTACACCTTGCCGGGCCCCGATCGGCCGGGGAAGTTGCGGTTGATCGCGCTGACGGTGACCTCGTCGGGCGACACGCTTACCCCGGGGCCCGCGCGGATGCACGCGCCGCACGACGGGTTGATGAGCTCCGCGCCGGCGCGGTGGAAGACGTCGATGTAGCCCCGCGACTCGGCGTACTGCCGGATGTCCTGCGAGCCGAACTGGATGAAGAGCCGCACGCCCGGCGCCACCCGCTTGCCCTCGGCGACG
This sequence comes from Polyangiales bacterium, assembly GCA_046351555.1. Lineage (GTDB taxonomy): Bacteria > Myxococcota_A > Polyangia > Polyangiales > CAISKJ01. Next base: position 262,576 of record JAXLYI010000012.1, on the reverse strand, counting down.
GCGCGCGAGAGCACCGCCGCGTACATGTCCATGTCGGCCTTCTTGCCGCCGGTGCAGCTCCCGCCGTAGGCCACCTGGATGGCGACGTCGCCCGGGAGGTCGTGCAGGGCCACGCCGTTGCGCGGGTCGCCCGGCGTCGCCACCATCGGCGCGAGGGTCGCGAGGTCGATGTCGAACTCCTGCGCGTACGCCGCGCCCTCGTCGGCGCGCACGATGCCGGCCCGCACGACGGCCGCGTCGAGGCCGCGGTGCTTCGCGATGTAGTCCACCACGCGCTCGTCGGCCTCGATGATGCCGGTGAAGCCGCCGGCCTCGACGGACATGTTGGTGAGGGTGGCGCGCTCGTCGAGCGAGAGCCCGCGGGTGCCGTCGCCGGTGAACTCCAGCACCTTCCCGATGCCGTCGCCCTTCTTGAAGTAAGGCTGCGACAGGAGGAGGAGCATCACGTCCTTGGCCGACACGCCCTGGCCGAGCGCGCCGCGCAGGGTGACGCGCACGCTCTCGGGCACCCGCACGCGCACGTCGCGGCTGTACCAGGCGTTGGCCATGTCGGTGCTGCCGACGCCGAAGGCGAAGCACCCGAGCGCGCCGGCCATGCAGGTGTGCGAGTCGGTGCCCGCCACCACCTGGCCGGGGAGGGCGATGTCCTCGATGACGGCGTTGTGGCAGATGGCGTACGAGCCCTTGCCGACGGCGTTCTCCACCTCGCCGTAGTGCTTGACGCTCTGCGCGCGGGCGAAGTCCTCCTGGACGACGGCGAGGCGGCGGGCGACGGGCTTCAACCCCATCTTCACGTGCGCCTCGGGCATCACGTCGTCGAGGAAGGTGAGGTGGTCGCGGAAGGTGTAGACGCTCGCCGGGTCGGTGACCTTCGCGCCGTCGCCGAAGGCCGCGCGGAAGAGCGAGTCGGCCATCGGGGTGACGTACTCGTGGGAGAAGCGCACGTCGCAGCGGACGAAGAGCGCGTCGCCGGGGGCCACCGCGGGGACGCCCACCACGTCGTTGCGGGCGTCGACCACCGCGCGCGACGCGATGATCTTCTCGCAGAGCGTCATCGGGCGCGCGGGCGTGGCGAGGGCGGGCGGGGAGACCTCGCCGCGCATGCGGGCCTTGGAGTACTCGAAGAGGCCGCCGCGCTCGACGATGCCCGCGGAGATGGGGTCGAGCCCGCGGGTGAACTCCTCCAGCGGGATCGCCTCGCCGCGGCGGATGCGCTCGACGAGGCCGAAGTCCGTGCTGGTGAGGAGCCCGATGTTCTGCGCGTTCTGCCCGTAGATCTTCTCGATGTTCTTCGCGATGACGAGGCGGACGCCGGACTTGAGCTCGGAGTAGGGCGCCGTCTCGCGCGAGCTGCCGCAGCCCTTCGAGCGGCCCGACACGATCACCGAGAACCCGCCGCCCTTGATGTCGTTGCGCTTGACGGTGCCCCCACGCAGGCCGACGAGGCAGTACTCCGCCAGCGTCTCGTCGTAGTAGTAACAGACCCACCCGGGGGTGAGCTCGTCGGTCGAGATGTTGTCGACGAGGGCGCGCGCGGGGTCCCAGTCGAGGTCGTCCCCGTCGAGCTGCCGCCGCAGGAGCGAGGGGTCTTCCGTGAGCTGCAGGATCCGCCCGTCGAACCGAACCGTCGTCATGCCGTCGCCTCTCTACCCTCCCGCACCCGGGCGCGCGGGACGCGGACGCTACACCAGTCCGCGCCCGCCGAACAACCGCCGCGCCTCATGCGCCGCCGCGCGGGCGCCGTTGACCCGCGTGAGATGCCCTCCCCGCGCCCCACCCCCTGGCTCGCGGCCGTGGACTGGTGGGTGCCCCCGCAGGCGCGCGCCTCCACGGAGTCCCTGCGCCGCGCGCGCTTCCTGGTCTCCGTCTCGCTCGTGCAGACCTTCGCCATCGCTGGTGCGGCGCTCGCCTGGGGGGCCCACCGCGGGGGCTGGTACTCGTCGATCTTCGCCGCCTCCACCGGGCTCTGGCTGGGGAGCCTCGCCGTGTACCGCCGGACCCACCGCGACGGGACGCTCGTCTCCCTCACGGCGTCGGTCCCCTTCGCCCTGGTGACGGCGCTCGCGTGCTACTGGGGCGCCCCCTCGGCGCTCTCGCTCACCGCGCTCTCCCTCACCCCCGTCGGCGTCCAGCTCCTCGCCGGCGAGCGCGCGGGGGCGCGGTGGTTCGTCGCGGCGCTGGCCTACCAGATCGTCTATCAAGCGCTGCGCATCCGTGGGGTGTTGCCGGCGCCGATGTACGTGCCGCCGCCTCCCGTCCAGGCGACCTTCCCCGTCGTCACCGCGGTGATCCTCTACGGCCTCGCGCGGGCCTACGACCGCTGGCGCCGCAAGGCGATCGAGGACCTCGCCGCGGCCAACCGCGAGCTCGTGGTGATGCGCGAGCGGGCCGACGCGGCCGCCCGGTCGAAGAGCGAGTTCCTCGCGACGGTGAGCCACGAGGTCCGCACCCCGATGAACGGCGTGCTCGGGATGATCTCGCTCCTGCGCGAGACGCGCCTCGACGCCGAGCAGCGGCGCTACGTCGAGGTGCTCCAGCAGTCGGGCGAGGCCCTGATGCGCCTCCTCAACGACGTCATCGACTACGAGCGCTCCGAGGCCGGCCGCATGAACCTCCGCGACGAGGACTTCGCCCCCGGCGCGGTGGCCGAGGCCGTGGTCTCGCTCCTCACCCCGCGCGCCAACGAGTCGGGCGTCTCGATGGTGCTCGCGGTCGACCCCGCGGTGCCCGCGCTCGCCCGGGGCGACCAGGGCCGCGTGCGCCAAGTGCTCCTCAACCTCGTGAGCAACGCGGTGAAGTTCGCCCGCGGCGGCGCCGTGAGCCTCGACGTGCGCGCCGAGGCCGGGCGCCTCCGCTTCAGCGTCACCGACTCGGGCGTCGGCATCGCCCCGGCGGTGGCCGCGCGGCTCTTCCAGCCCTTCACGCAGGGCGAAGATGATCAGGCCGGGCGCAGCGGGACGAGCGGCCTCGGGCTCGCGATCAGCAGGCGCCTCGTCGACGCGATGGGGGGGGAGATTGGTTTGGAGAGCCGCGAGGGCGAGGGCTCTACCTTCTGGTTCTGGGTCCCGCTGCGCGCGGCCGAGGACGCCCCGCGCCCCGAGGAGCGCGCGACCCTCACGCGGGCGGTCGGCGGGCGGGCGCTCCTCGTCGAGGACAACCCCGTCAACGAGCTGGTGGCGCGGCGCTTCCTCGCGCGCTTCGGCGTCGCGTGCGACGTGGCCCGCGACGGGCGCGAGGCCCTCGATCGCCTCGCCGCCGAGCACTACGACGTGGTCTTCATGGACTGCCACATGCCCGTGATGGACGGCTTCGAGGCGACCCGCCGCTTCCGCGCGAGCGAGCGCGGCGCGCGGACCCCGATCGTCGCGATGACGGCCGGCGCGCTCGAGGCGGACCGCCGCGCCTGTGCTGATGCGGGCATGGACGACTTCCTCAGCAAGCCCCTGCGCGCCGAGCAGGTGGGCGAGGTGCTCGCGCGCTACTGCGGCAAGGCGAGCGCCGCGGCCTGACGCTCACGCCGCCGCGGGCGCCTTGGTCAGCGCCGCGGCCGTGGCGGGCATCGCGCCGTCTTCGCTGAACCACGGCGCGTCGGGGCCCGGGTCGCGGGGGACGCGCGGGGTCCCGTCGAAGTTCTTGCGGCCGCCGGGGAGGAGGAAGGTGCGCCACACGTAGGCGAGCATCGAGGGCTCGTCGAGGCGCGGGTCCATGTGGGGCTTGAGGACGCGCGCGTGGAGCTCGGGCGCGCGGCTCCAGTGCAGCGTCGGCCGCAAGTGGTGGATGCCGTGGTACCCGTTGTTGAAGGTGAACCAGTTGATCACCCGCCCGACGAAGTTGCGCGAGTGGTTGTAGGGGCTCTCCGCGTCGCAGCCGTCGTGCTGGAGGAGGTTCATCGTCACGATGCCCCACGCGGCGTACTGCCAGGGGAGGAAGACGTAGAGCAGCGCCTTGCGCCAGTCGAGCGCGAGCAGCGCGCCGAAGGCCAGCACCATCACCGCCGTCTCGACGATGAGCTGCCGCGTCCACCGCGGGCGCCGCGTCCACGCGAAGCGCGCGTACGACACCTCGGCCCCCATGATCGCGGGCCCGATCGACGCCGTGAAGAACAGCAGGTTGAGCAGGTGCGGGCGGAAGCGCGCTTTGTCGGTGCGCATCACGTCGCGCGCCGTCTCCGCGTGGCGGTGGTGCGAGAGGTTGTGCCCCGGCACGTACGAGCTCACCGGGTGCCCGTAGGTCAGCGTCAGCGCGATCTGCCAGAGGTTGTTCAACCACCGCGCGTGGAAGACGGGGCAGTGCACCGCGTTGTGCGTCGCCACCGCGCCGAGGAAGGCCCCGCCGCAGGTGACCGCGACCAGCAGCGCCGCGACGACGGGGTTCGACGGCGCGACGACCCACTGGAACGCGACCAGCGCGTACCACGAGCCGATGATGAAAAGCGTGCGGCGGTCGGCCGCGTAGCGCAGGATCTTCCAGTCCTTCACGGTTCTCTCCGAGCGCACCGCTCCCGTACCAGAATCGGGCCCGCGACACCACGGCCCATGCGTCGCGATCGCCTGCGTAACGCGCTACGCACTCCACGCGTGTGGTAGAAGCGGTTCCCACGATGTCCACGCCGCTCGAATCGCAAGCCCCCGTCACCCTCGCCCTGCCGCTCCAGAGCGACCCCCCGTGGCTCCAGCCCGCGGTGCTCGGCGTGGGCGCGGCCTCCATCGGCGGCTTCGTCGCGCTCTTCGCCCAGACCGCGTACCCGGCGGCGCTCGGCGTGCTGCCCGGCGTCACGCTCGGCGTGTTCGCGGGGAGCGTGCTCGCAGCCCGCTCGCGACGTCGCGGCGCCACGGTGCACCTCCAGGTGGCCCGGCAGCGCCTCGAGGTCGCCGACCCGGTCGAGCGCTACCCGGTGCTCGACCTCGGCGCGCCCTTCTCCGCCGCGCTCCTCGTCGACGTCGCCACCAAGCGCCGGATGCTGGTGCTCGGCCAGGAGGAGGACCCGATCGTGGTGCTCGAGCCCGCGCCGCCGGCCGAGCCCGCGCCCGAGCCGTGGGCCTCGCGCGTCGTGACGCTCGACCTCGGCGCGCTCGCGCTGACGCCTGCGTCGCCCAAGGTGGTCGCGCTCGCCGTCGGGCAGACGCTCCAGCCCCTGCTCGCGCAGCTCGCCCATGCGCTCGAGCCGACCACCGCGCTCCTCTCGCAGCCCACCTCGGGCGGGCGGCTGGTGGTCCGCCACGACGAGGTCCGCTTCGGCACGCGCGAGCTCCCGCTCGACGGCAGCGTCCGGGCCGTCCCGTACGCCGTCCAGTCGAGCGGGCTCACCGTCGCCGCCGTCGGCCTCACCCAGGGCGAAGGGGCGGCGATGCTCTTCGCCTGCGAGGACGCCTTCGTGGAGAAGGGCGCCGTGACGGGCAACCTCACGCCCGACGCCTACCTGCCGCTGTCGACCTACGAGATCCTCCGCCGCGTGGTCGACCAGCGCAGCGCGCGCTGAAAACGCATCCGCCGGATGAACCGCGCCTCATCGCGGGTTCTCGCCGGGGTGATGGCCTCCGACGCCCCGCTCCCCGCCGTCGCCCGCGCGGTCGCGTCGACCTCGGGCCGCGCCGCGCTCCGACGCGCCTGGCCGCTCGCCGTCGGAGGGCTCGCGCTCGGCGGCGTCCTCTTCGGCCCCAACGGGCTCGCCGCCCGCGACCTCACCGGCCCCGCACGCCACGCCCCCGCCCTGCGCGCCGCGCTCTGGGGCGCGTGGCTCCTCGCGTCGCGGCCGTTCGCACGAGCCCTCCTCGGCGACCCCTCGATCCGCTTCGTCGTCGCGCAGCCCGTCTCCCGCGCGCGCCTCGGGGCCGTGCTCTCCGCCGCGCTCGCCGCTTCGCAAGCCCCCTGGGCCGCCTTCCGCGCCCGCGCCGAAGGAACCTCCGACGCCGCCGCCTCCCTCCTCGCCGGCGTCGTCGGCGCGTGGGTCCTCGGCGCGATGCCCCGCGGCGCAGCTCCGAAGCTCGCATCCGCTGCGCTCGCCCTCGCCCTCGTCGCCACGCCCGACCCGCGCGTCGTCACGCTCGCTGCGCTCCTCGCCGGCGTGGTCGTCGTTCCCGCTGCGCTCGCGTCCCTCGGCCACGCGCCGCGTCGTTCGCTCGCATCAACGTCACTCCCGCGCTCGCCCGCCATGGCCCTCGCGGCCGTCCACGCACGCCTCCTCGCGCGCACCGCGATCGGCGCCCTCGCGCGCCACGCGGCGCTCACCATCGGGGCCGCGATGCTCGCCGTTCCAGCGCTACGGAACCGCGCGGCCGAGCCCTCCTCCGTCAAGATCACCCTCGCGCTCACGCTGCTCACCGCGCCCCTCGCGGCCCTCACGCACGCGCTCGCGACGTCGTTCGCTGCGCGCGACGAGTCCCTCCGCCCGCGCCTCGCCGCGGAGGCCGTTGCGCCTGGTATGCGCGCCGCTGTGGCCCTCGCCGTCGTCGCCCTGCCGCCCGCCGTTCTCGCCGGCGCTCTCGTCGCGGGCGCCTCCCTCACCGCGGGATCCCGCGCCACGGAGGTGGTGTCGCTCGGCGGCGCGGCGTTCGTGTGGGGCGCGGGGCTCGCGGGTGCGGCGCTCTTCGCGTCACGGCGGGGCGACGCCACGCGCGCCGCGGGGCTCACCGCGCTCACGGCCGCGACGGCGATGGGCGCGCTGCTGGCGGCGGAGGCCCGGGCGCTCATGCTGGCGCCGGCGGCGCTCACGTGGGCGCTGGCGGGCGAGCTGTGGAGGGCGCGCCCGTGAGCCTCGCCGTCCGCGACGTCACCGTCAACCTCGCCGGCCGACACGCGCTCGACGGCGTGTCCTTCGAACTCGACCGCGGCCTCGCGACGCTCCGCGGCCCCAACGGGAGCGGCAAGTCGACGCTGCTCGGCGTGATCGCGGGCGTCGTCCCGGTCGACAACGGCGAGGTCACCGTGTGCGGGCACTCGCTTCGCCGCGAGCGGGTGGCGGCGCTGCGTTCGCTCGCGTGGGTGCCCGAGCGCCCCGACCTGCCGGGCGAGCTCAGCGCGAGCGAAGGGGTCGAGCTCATCGCCGCGCTCCGTGGCGTCGCACCACCGTCGTCCGACGTCGTCACGCGCTTCGGCCTCCGCGACGTCTACGACAGCTCGCGCGACGCGATGTCGCTCGGCCAGCGACGCCGCGCCGACCTCCTCGGGGCCTTCGTGGGGTCGCCGCGCGTGCTCCTGCTCGACGAGCCCACCAACGGCCTCGACGCCGACACCGCGCGTTGGCTGGTCGAGCGCCTCCGCGCCCACGCGGCCGACGGCGGCCTCGCGCTGGTCGCCACGCACGACGCCCCCTTCGCCGAGGCGCTCGGGGGCCGCGCCCTCCGGCTCGCCGCGGGCCGCCTCACCGCGGACGCACCACCCGAGGGTTGACAGAGGGCGCCCGCCCGCGCCATCGCATCGCCCCGATGACCGCCCACACCTGGACGCGAACCGACGCCGAGGGGAGCACCGCCACGCTCACCCTCGACCCCCATGGCGCGGCGATGTCCGTCCGACGCATCGACGGCCGGCGCGAGGGGTGGACGGCGAGCCACGAGGAGTTCGAAACCGACTGGGTCCCTTGGCTCCCGCCGGCCTTCGACGACGCGGCGGAGGAGATCCGCGACGCCCTCGCCGCCCTCCGCGCCGGCGCCGACCTCGACGACGACGACATCCCGTAGAGCGCCTTCCGCGCGGGGGCGGCTTCGTGCTTCACTCCCGCGCGATGCCGACGTGGGTGCCCGAGCTCTACCGCGACCCGCGCTTCCTCTGGATCGCGCTCGGCGGTGCGGCCGTCAGCATGGCCGCCTTCGCCCTCTTCGCCGCGCCCCTCACCCTCCTCGCGTGGCGCGACCCGCCCGCCCTGCGCAAGTACCGCATCCAGCGCGACGGCCCCGCCCGCGAGCAGAAGCTCGTCGGCCCGTCGATCGCGCGCTGGCTGGTCAACAACCTCGCGATGCTCGCCGCGGTCACCCTCGGGTGGCCGCTGCTCTCGCGCTCGGCGATCCACCTGGGCGACGCGCCGCCGTGGTGGCTGGTCGCGTGCGAGGTGACGCTCTTCGTCTACCTCGACGACTTCCTCTTCTATTGGATGCACCGCGCGCTCCACACGCCGTGGCTCTTCCGGCACGTCCACGCCGTCCACCACCGGATCCGCACGCCCTGGGCGGTGACGGGGCACTACTCGCACCCCGCGGAGTACGTCGCCACGGGCCTGCTCGCGCTCGCCGGGCCGGCGCTGGTGGGCGCGCACGTCCACGCGCTGTGGGCGTGGGTGGCGGTGCGGCAGTGGGAGGCCGCCGAGGGGCACTGCGGGTACGACTTCCCGTGGTCGCCCTCGCACCTCCTGCCCGGCAGCGACGGCGCGCGCCACCACGACGCGCACCACGCGAAGGTCCACGGCAATTTCGCCGGCTTCCTCGCGCACGTCGACGGGTGGTTCGGCACGTACTCGAAGGGATACGCCCCGTGGCGTTCGAGCCCGCGCGATCGGTCGTGATCGTCAACCCCGCGGCCCGCGGCGGGGCGGTGGGGCGAGGGTGGGCGGCGCTCTCCGCGCGCGTCACCCGCGCGCTCGGCGAGGTGCGGTTCGCGCCGACGGAGCGCCCCGGCCACGCCGCGGAGCTCGCGCGGCGCGCCGCGGAAGAGGGCGCGACGGCCGTCCTCTCGCTCGGCGGCGACGGCACGCACCACGAGGTGGTGCAGGGCCTGATGCGCGCAGGGGCCCACGGCGCCTCGTTCGGCGTGCTGCCCGCGGGGACGGGCGGCGATCTACGGCGCTCGCTTCGCGCGCCGAGCCTCGAGGCGGCGCTCGCGACGATCCCCACGGCGGCGGCGCGCGCGGTGGACGTCGGGCACGCGGCCTTCGTCACCGACGAGGGCGCGCCGGCGGAGCGGTGGTTCGTCAACCTCGCGTCGTGCGGGGTGGGCGGGCACGTCGACCGCCGCGTCAACGCTTCGCGCAAGACCTTCGGGGCGCTCTCGTTCACGCTCGCCGCGGCGCGGGCGCTGGCGGACTTCACGCCGCCGAGGGTGCGGGTGTTCGGCGACGGGGAGTTCCTGGGCGAGCGCGAGGTGGCGCTGGTGGCGGCGGGCAACGGGCGCTACGCGGGCGGCGGGATGTGCTTCGCGCCGTCGGCCGAGCTCGACGACGGCCACCTGGACGCTGTGGTGATCGACCACGCGCCGCCGTGGCGCTCGCTGCTCGACGCGCCGCGGCTCTACACGGGCGCGCTCGCGGCCTCGCCGCGGGTGACCACGCGTCGCGTGCGCGAGCTGCGGGTGGAGGTGGTGCGCGGCGTGGCGCCGGTCGACCTCGACGGCGAGTCCCCCGGGCGCGCGCCGGTGACGTGGAGTGTGGTGCCCGGCGCGTTGAGGTTGCTGGGGTAGCTCAGGCGCGGCCGGCGAGGTGGAGCGCGAGGATGCGCGCGCCGATGCCGATGAGCACCACGCCCCCGAGTGCGTCGAGGCGCGGCCCCAAGCGCGCGCCGAAGCGCCGCCCGGCGTACACGCCCGCGAGGCTCAGCGCGAAGGTGACGAGCCCGATGGCCGAGAGCGTCAGCGCCATCGGCGCGTGGAGGAGCGGCAGCGTGACGCCCGCCGCGAGCGCGTCGATGCTCGTGGCGACGGCCAGCACGAGGAGGGTGCGGGTGTCGAAGCCCGCGCGGTCGTCGGGGGCGTCGTCGGCGTCGGGGTGCGCGGCCTCCCAGAGCATCTTCGCGCCGATGCCGCCGAGGAGGGCGAAGGCGATCCAGTGGTCCCAGGCGGCGAGGGCGCGGCCGAAGCGCGCGCCGGCGACCCAGCCGAGAAAGGGCATCGCGGCCTGGAAGGCGCCGAAGAGGAGCGCGAGCCGGAGCGCGTCGGCGAAGCGGACCTCGCGCACGGCGAGCCCGCGCGCCGCGGCGACGGCGGTCGCGTCCATCGCGAGCCCGACGGCGAGCAGGAGGATGGAGACGAGCGACACGGGCGGGTCATAGCCGCGGAGGGGCGGCGGTGTCACGCGCGGGGAGAGCGGAGCGCGTCAAAGGCCCTGGTCGGACAGCGGGGCGATCTCGTCCGCGAGCGGGAAGCGCCCCGGGTCGATCGCGTGGAGCTCGGCCTCGCAGGCGCGCGAGAACTCGTTGGCCTCGCGCAGGCGCGTCGCGACGTGGAGGCAGCGCCGGTAGCCTTCCGTGGCCACATCGAGAACCCCATCTTGCGGGTCCCGACAGATGAGAGATTCGTACGCTTCCATGAGCTCGGGATGGCGCACGAATTCCGGCGGCAGCGGCGCGCTGCGCACGTACACGTGGAAGCGGTAGAACATCGACGCCAGCCGTTGGTACGCGGCCACCTCCCACCGCGGGGCGTGGTGGTTCACCACCTCCGTATACGCACGCGTCAGGTCCCCGCGCAGGAGGCGGATCTGCTCCTGGATGAACGGCGTGAGCTCGCGCTGAACCCACACGTCGTAGGCCCGCCGCGTCACGCCACGAAACGTTGGCATCCGGCGCGCCATGAAGGCCCGGTGCGCCGCCTCCGCCACCCAGAAGCGCGCGGCCGCTGACCACGCTTCCTGCGGCTCACCCGGCCTCGTGAGCGCCGCCGCGCGACGGTACGCCGCCTCCGCCGCGGACACGTTCCCCGACTCGCGCAACGCGTCGCCCAGCGCGACCAGCGCCCGCCCCCGCAGACCCGCGCTCGCCCGACCGTGCCGTCGCAGCCACGCCGCGTGGAAGCGCGCGCCCTCCGCCCACCGCCGCGCGCGGGTCAGCACCTCGGCGGCCTCGAGCTCGGCCTCGGCGGCGCGCTCGGGGTCGCCCGTCAGCGCCTGCGCGTTACGCCACGCGAGCGCGAAGTCGCCGAGCGCGACGCGGTATGTCAGCGCGAGCTCCCGCAGCGCGTTCGCCCGTGCGGCATCACGGGCGCCCGCGGCCTCCTGCTCCAGCGTCGCGGCGGCCTCGTCGAAGCGCCCCTCGGTGGCCTGACGGTACGCGGCGGCGGGCACATCGTCGGCGCGGGGGGACGACGCGTGGAGCCCGAACGCGAGGGCGAGCGCGACGACGGCGTGGCGCATGGGGCGATTGCACCGCCACCCCGCCGCCGCGTCAACGGGCGCCTCCGGCCGGAATCGCCGACCGCGCCACCAGGGCTGGTGACCCCAAGGAGGGTGAAGCCTCCTCGCGTCATCAGAGTTGGTGACACTGGGGGGATGGGAACGTCCCGGCGCCACCAGGGGAGGCGGCGCCAGAGGGGTTGGAACGCCCCGGCGTCACCAGGGTTGGCGGCGCAAGGGAGGGTAGGATCCTCCCCGCGTCACCAACCCTGGTGACGAAAGAGGATGGGAACGTCCCGCGCGTCGCCAGGAGAGGCGACGGCGGTGCCCCGGAGGCCACCGGCGGCACTGGGTGGTGAACGCCCGCTCCCGCTCATGCGTCGCGGCTCCCGACGTCGCTCTCGCGCGAACAACCCACAGCCAGCAGTTCGGCTATAGTCTCGCTGGTCCACCGATGTCCCACGCGAGCTTGACCCTCGACCTCCCCGAGCCGCTCTACCAGCGCCTCGCGCGAACCGCACAGGCCACGCGGCAACCGCTCGAAGCCGTGGCGCTCCGCGCGTTGGAGCGGGGCAGCCCGCCCGCGTGCGACGACGCCCCGGCGGAGTTTCAGGCCGACCTCGCGGCGCTCGATCGGGCCGACGACGAGGCGCTGCGCGAACTCGCGGGGGCCATGATGCTGGCGGATTTCGAGCGGCGGGATGCGCTGCTCGAACGCAACGCCGCCGGGCTCCTCTCGCCGGAAGAGCGGGGCGAGCTCGACCGCCTCCGCCGCGAGGAGGATCGCTTCCTCTTGCGGAAGGCCCACGCGGCAGCGCTCCTCCAATGGCGCGGGCGCGCCGCCAACACCCCCTGACCGGCGGCGCGTTCCGTGGCCGTCTACGTCTCGGAGGAGCTCCGCGCACGGATCGATGCCGCGGACCGACGCGTCTGTTGCTACTGCCGTACCGCCGAGGCGAACAGCGGCCTGCGATTGACGCTCGACCACATCGCGCCGCAGTCGAAGGGCGGCGCGACCACGTTCGACAACGTGTGCCTCGCGTGCAGCGCCTGCAACGAATTCAAGGCCGGCGCCACCCACGCGGTCGACCCCGCCAGCGGGGAGAGCGTCGCGCTGTTCCACCCGCGCACCGAGCGCTGGGGCGACCACTTCGCCTGGAGCCCGGACGCGACGCAGATCGAAGGGCGTACCGCCACCGGGAGGGCGACGGTGCTTGCGCTCCGCATGAACCAGCCCCTCATCGTCACGGCGCGAGGGCGCTGGGCGCGGCTCGGTTGGCACCCTCCACGGGAGGAGTGATCCACAGAGAGCCCTGAAACGCCTCCCCCCCGCCGCGCGGATCCTCTCCAGCCTCCGGCGCGCGGGTGTACGCTGCGCCGCCGTGAGGAACGCTCCCCTTCTGCTCGGGCTCCCGCTCCTTCTGGTTGCGTGCGCCGACCCCGCGCCGACGCGCTTCACCTCGCCCGACGGCGCGGCGCCGGCGGACGTCGCGGGCGACGCGGGCACCCCGCCCGGCTTCGACGTCGACCGCGACGCGCGCCCGGTCGACGCGCCCGATGTGCCCACGCGCTTCACCGCCTGCGACAAGGTCGACCTGCTCTTCGTCATCGACGACTCCGGGAGCATGGACGACAACCAGCGCAGCCTCGCGGCGAGCTTCGACGGCTTCATCCGCGGCGTGCGCGCACGGCTCGCGGGCGTGCAGAGCTACCACATCGGCGTCGTGACCTCGGAGGACTACCGCGCCAACGCGCCTGGCTGCACGGGCATCGGCAACCTCGTCACGCGCACCGGCGGGCCCAACGCCAGCAACATGAACTGCGGCCCCTTCGCGAGCGGCGCGGCGTACCTGACGGAGGCCGAGCCCGACCTGGCGGGGAAGTTCCGCTGCGTGGCGCAGCTCGGGAGCGGCGGCGACGACAACGAGCGGATGGCGCGCGGGATGCTCAACGCCGTCGACCCCGCCAACAACGCCCCCGGCCGCTGCAACGCGGGCTTCGCGCGGCGCGACTCGCTGCTGGTCATCGTGCTCATCACCGACGAGGACGACGTCCCGACGCCCTGCGACACCTTCGGCTGCACACCCGGCGGCTCCGGGGGCTCCGGGCCCGAGTGGCTCGCCGAGCTCGTGCGCCACCGCAACGGGACGCAGCAGAACATCGTCGTCCTGTCACTCCTCGGGCGCCGCCCCGACAACACCTGCGGCGCCCAGGTGGCCGCGCGGCTCGTCGGCTTCACCAACCGCTTCGGCGCCAACGGCTTCATCGGCGACATCTGCGCCGACCGCTACGACGCCTTCTTCGAGTCGACCCTCGGCGTGATCCAGAGCGCCTGCGCCAACTACGTCGCGCCGCCCTGACCCGCCGGCGTTGCCACCGCCCGCGGGCGCCATGATAGCCTCGCGTCATGCGATCGACCGCGCCGCTCCCGACCTCGGCGTACGACGACGTCGAGCCCCCGGCGGACTGGTGCCTGGACGACGGCTTCAACATGCCCGTGACGGCGAAGAACGACCGCCGCGGCGCGATCCTCCGCCGCACCTTCGAAGCCGGCGCCCGTCGTCAGAAGCGCTCCGCCTCGATGGTGGTGAACGTCGCCCTCCGCTGGGACCGCGCGCGCCGTGGCGTCGGCGTCGACCCCGACGTGATGTGGGTGGAGCCCGCGCTCCCGGAGGGCATCCGCAGCGTGCTCACGTGGCAGCCGGGCGTGAACCCCCCGCGCGTCGCGGTCGAGATCGTGAGCGAGGACAACGCCGAGAAGGACTACCGCCGCGGCCCGGCGAAATACGGCGCCTCGGGCACGAAGGAGCTCTGGGTCTTCGACCCCGACGGCTGCGGCCGCGACGAGAAGGGCGAGGGCCCCTGGGTGCTCCAGGTGTGGCGCCACGACGGGCGAGGGAAGTTCCGCCGCATGTACATGGGCGACGGGCCGGCGTACTCGCGCGAGCTCGACGCTTGGATCGTGGTCGTCGGCGACATGCTGCGCGTCTCCGACGACGAGGAAGGGACGCGCCTCTGGCCCACCACCGATGAGGAGCGCGACGCCGCGGAGGCGCAGGCCCAAGCCGAAGCCGCCGCGCGCCGGATCGCCGAGACCAGGGCCCGCGACGCCGAGACCAAGGCCCGCGACGCCGAGACCAAGGCCCGCGACGCCGAGGCCCGCGCCGAGGCCGAGGCCGCCACGCGCCGCGCGCTCGAAGCGAAGCTCGCCGCACTGGAGGCGAAGTCGAGCTCCGCCCCGAAGAAGCGCCGCCGCACCTGAGGTCGCCGTCTCCTACGCCCCGCGCAGCCGCAGGGAGTTGGTCACCACCGTCACCGAGCTCATCGCCATCGCCGCCGCCGCGAGCATCGGCCCGCCGAAGCGGTCGAGCGCGCCCGCCGCCGCCAGCGGGATCGCCACCGCGTTGTAGGCGAAGGCCCAGAAGAGGTTCTGCCGGATGGTCGCCATCACCGCGCGCGACAGCCGCACGGCCTCGGCCACGGCGCGCGGGTCGCTCCGCATCAGCGTCACGCCCGCCACCTCCGCGGCGACGTCCGTGCCGCTCCCCATCGCGAAGCCCACGTCGGCCGCCGCGAGCGCCGGCGCGTCGTTGACCCCGTCGCCCACCATCGCCACCACGCGCCCCGCCGCGCGCAGCGCCTCCACCGCCGCCCCCTTGCCCCCCGGCGCCACGCCCGCCTTCACGTGGGCCTCCTCGACGCCCACCTCGCGCGCCACCGCCGCCACCGCCCGCGCGTGGTCGCCCGACACCACGTGCGCCCGCACCCCCATCGCCGCGAGTTCCGCCACCGCCTCCCGCGCCTCGGGCCGCGGCGCGTCGGCGAGCCCGAGCAGCGCCACCACCGCCCCGTCGCGCGACACCGCCGCCACCGTGCGCCCGCGCGCCTCGAGCGCCTCGGCGGCAGCGCGCGCCTCCTCGCCCAGCCCCGCCGCGCGCCCCACGCGAACCTCCGCGCCGTCGACCACCCCGCGGACCCCTTCGCCCGCGGTCGCCTTCACCTCGCCCGCCTTCATCACCTTCTCGCCGGCGCGCGCGACGACGGCGCGGGCCAGCGGGTGCTCGCTCTCCTTCTCCACCGCCGCGGCCCACGCGAGCGCATCCGATTCACTGACGCCGCCGAAGGTCACCACGTCGGTCACCTCGGGCGCCCCGCGGGTGAGCGTGCCGGTCTTGTCG
The DNA here is from genome assembly GCA_046351555.1 of Polyangiales bacterium. Lineage (GTDB taxonomy): Bacteria > Myxococcota_A > Polyangia > Polyangiales > CAISKJ01. The sequence continues at coordinate 247,366 of JAXLYI010000012.1, read as the reverse complement.
AACACCACGTCGGTCACGTCGCAGGCCCGCTCGAGCACGGCCGCGTCGCGCACCAGGATGCCCCGCGCCGCCGCGCGCCCCGCGCCCACGATCACCGCGGTGGGCGTGGCGAGGCCGAGCGCGCAGGGGCACGCCACCACCAGCACCGACACCGCCGCGAGGAGCGCGTGATCCGTCGGGTGCCCGAGCGCGCGCCACGCCACGAACGTCCCCGCCGCCGCGGTCATCACCACCGGGACGAACACCGCGGCCACCCGGTCGGCCGTCCGCTGGATGGGCGCGCGCGAGCCCTGGGCCCGCTCGACCAGCGCGATGATCTGCGCGAGCGCCGAGTCCGCCCCGACGCGCGTCGTCTCGATGGTGACGGGCGAGGGGCCGTTCACCGCGCCGCCGGGCACCGAATCTCCCGCGCGCTTTGAGACGGGCATCGACTCGCCGGTGAGCATCGAGAGGTCGACGTGGCCTTCGCCCTCGCGAATCACCCCGTCCACCGGGAAGCGCTCGTTCGCGCCCACCCGCACGAGGTCGCCCGCCCGCACGCGGCCCACCGGGAGCTCGCGCTCCTCGCCGCCGCGAATCACCCGCGCGGTCCGCGGGCGCAGCGACACCAGCGCCCGCAGCGCGTCGCCCGTCCGCGCACGGGCCCGCGCCTCCAGCGAGCGGCCCAGGAGAACGAACGCGACGATCATCGCGGCCGTCTCGAAGTAGAGGTGCCCGTGGCCGTGCGAGCCGCCGCGCGCCATCGCCGCCACCGACCACGCCATCGCGGCGTCGGCGCCGAGCGCGACGAGGGTGTCCATCGTGGCCGCGCCGTGTCGGGCGTTGACCAGCGCCACCCGTTGAATGGGCGCGCCGAGCCCGAACACCACCGCCGCCGCCAGCGCGCACTGCACGTACGCGTGGCCCGTGAACTGGAGCGCCGGAACCATCGCAAGCACCATCAACACCGCCGCGACCGCGAGGGCGGCGGGCGCGCGCACGCGGTCGAGCGTCCACGGCGAGCGGGCCGGCGCGGCGGGGGCTTCGTCCGCGGCGAAGTCCTCGGCGGAGAAGAGCGCGACGTGGGGCTTCGCGCCGTAGCCTGCCTTCTCGACGGCGGCGATGAGGGCCTCGTCGGCGGCGCCGTCGACGGTCACGGTGGCGCGGTGGGTGGCGAGGTTCACCGCGGCGTCGCGGACGCCGGGGACGCGCTTGAGGACGCGCTCGACGCGGGAGACGCAGGCGGCGCAGGTCATCCCTTCGATGTCGAGCTCGCGGGGGGCGGCGGCCATGGCGCGTCTCCTACTACCGCGCGACGGGAATCGCCACCGGGCGCTTCGGCGTTATCATGCGCCGCCGCCGTGACCCCCGCCGACACCACCGTCCTCGTCGTCGAAGACGACCGCTCCAACCTCGAGTCGCTCGAGCGCCTCCTCTCCAAGGAAGGCTACCGCGTGCTCACGGCCCCCGACGCGCGCACCGCGCTCGACGTGCTCCGCCGCCAGCGCGCCCACATCGTCGTCACCGACCTGATGATGCCCGGCCTCTCGGGGCTCGACCTCCTCAAGGCCGTGAAGGCCGTCTCCGCCGAGACCGAGGTGATCCTCATGACCGCCTACGGCACCGTGGAGACCGCCGTCGAGGCGATGCGCGGCGGCGCCTACGACTTCGTCGAGAAGCCCCTCAAGCGCATGCAGATCCTGAAGAGCGTGGCGAAGGCGATGGAGAAGGCCGCCCTCGTCGCCGACATCCGCACGCTGCGCGAGGAGCTGTCGCAGCTCCGCAAGCGCGAGATCATCGGCAACAGCCCCGCGCTCCGGCAGGTGCTGGAGGTGGCCGCGCAGGCCGCCCCGTCGATGGCCACGGTGCTCATCCTCGGCGAGTCGGGCACGGGCAAGGAGCTGCTCGCCCGCTACGTCCACACGCGCTCGCAGCGGGCCTCTGGGGCCTTCGTCGCGGTCAACTGCGCGGCCATCCCGGAGACCATTCTGGAGGCCGAGCTCTTCGGCCACGAGCGCGGGGCCTTCACCGGCGCGGTGCAGAAGCGCGAGGGGAGGTTCGCCCAGGCGAAGGGCGGCACGCTCTTCCTCGACGAGATCGGCGAGCTCTCGCCGTCGGTGCAGGTGAAGCTCCTGCGGGTGCTCCAGGAGGGCGAGTACGAGCCGGTGGGCGGGCGCACGCAGCGGGCCGACGTGCGCGTGGTGGCGGCGACCAACCGCGACCTCGCGGCGGAGGTGGCGGCGGGGCGCTTCCGCGAGGACCTCTACTACCGGCTCAACGTGATCGCGATCACCTCGCCGCCGCTGCGCTCGCGCCCCGGGGACGTGCCGCTGCTGGTGGAGCACTTCGTCCACGCCTTCGGGCTGCGCAACGGGAAGGGCCCCTTCACCGTGACCCCCGCGGCGATGGACAAGCTCTCGCGCTACGCCTGGCCGGGCAACGTCCGCGAGCTGGAGAACACCATCGAGCGGGCGGTGGTGCTCGCGCGGAGCACGGCGCTCGACCTCGGCGACCTCCCGAAGCAGATCGTCGACAACGACAAGGCCCGCAGCGAGATCGTGGTCACGATCGGGACGCCGCTGGAGGAGATCGAGCGGACGGTGATCCGCGAGACGCTCCGCGCGACGCAGGGCGACAAGCGCCTGACCGCGCAGCTCCTCGGCATCGCGACCCGCACCATCTACCGCAAGCTCGCGGAGGAGCGCGGCGCGGCGGGCGACGACGTCGACCCGGGCGACGACCCTATCGGGTGACCCGCACCCAGCCCACCTCGGGCGGGCAGTTGAACCTCACCCGCGGCGCCACGCCTCCGCGCATCCCGATGCCGCGCGAGACGATGAACGGCGCCCCTTTCACTTCGTATTCGCCGCCCACCCAGGGCCCGCTCGTGTGCGTGACCAGCGCGCCGACGAGGGGGAGAACCACCTGCCCGCCGTGCGTGTGGCCGGCGAGGGCGAGGTCGTGGCCGCCCTCGACGAGCGCGCGGGCGAGCGCGTCGGGGTGGTGCGCGAACGCCACGCGGAGGCCGGGCTCCTCGCGCAGGTCGGGGACGACGGTGACCGGGTAGGGCCCGCCCCCGCCGCCGCCGTAGAGGGTGACGCGGCCGCCGGGGAGCTCGAAGGTCTCACCGCGGTTGTAGAGCATGACGGCCTGGGTGCCTTCGAGGATGCGGCGCTCCCAGAGGGGCCAGTCTTCTCCCCAGGCGTCCCAGTCGCCGTACACCGCGAGGACGGCGTAGCGCGCGCGGAGGCCGCGCAGAAACGTGTTGGCGGCGCGGGCCCGCTCCTCGGCGTTGTCGTGCGGGCCGAGGCCGTTGGTGAGGTCGCCGGTGAAGACGACGAAGTCGGGGAGCTCGCGCCGCGCGGCCTCGACGGCGAGGCGCTCGCGGCGGCAGGGGCCGTCGGTCTGGAGGTCGGAGACGTGCAGGATGGTGAGGCCGCCGGCGGGGGCGCGCGGCGTTCGGACGACGTAGCGGCGCTCGACGAGGCGCGACGGCTCGACGACGAAGGCCGCGAGGGAGAAGCCCAGCGCGACCGCGGCCGGGAGCGCGAGGGTGATGGCGCGTACGGGACCTCTCGCGACGGCGCTCCAGGCGGCCGCGGCGAGGGCGACGAGCGGGAGCGCGACGCCGAAGCCGTGCACGAGGAGCGAGAGGAGCGTGAGGAGCCCGCGGTCGTCGTTGCGCACGCGGTAGGGCCACACGGAGAGGTGGAGCCGGTGGAGCGCGAAGCCCGCGATGGCGAGGGCGACGAAGAGGGCCGGCGCGAGGGCGAGGGCTCGGCCCGGCGGCGGGCGGCGGGGGCGGCGCGCGGCCTCGGCGCACAGGGGCAGCGCGGACAGGAGCGCGAGCACGGCGGCCTCGAACACGGCGCAACCATAGCGCGGAGTTGTGTTAGAGAACGCGTCCCGTATGGCCCCCCGTCGCCCTTCCCTCACCGACGCCCAGTGGCGCTCGCTCGCCCGCGAGGCCGAGAAGGCCCGCGCCCGCGCCCACGCCCCCTACTCCAGCTACCGCGTCGGCGCGGCGCTCCTCACCACGCGCGGCGTCGTCCACGGCTGCAACGTCGAGAACGCCTCCTACCCCCTCTGCATCTGCGCGGAGGCTTCGGCCGTGGCCCGCGCCGTCAGCCAGGGGTGGAAGAAGTGGAAGGCCCTCGCCGTCGCCACGCAGGGGCCCATCCCGGGCTCGCCGTGCGGCGCGTGCCGGCAGATCCTCGCGGAGTTCGGCGCGACGCTGCCGGTGGGCCTGGTGGTCGACGGCAAGGTCGAGCGGGTCGTCACGGTGGCCGAGCTGCTCCCGTTCGCCTTCGACGCCCACGTGCTCGAAGAGGGCACGAAGAAGGCCCCCAAGGCGCCCAAGGCGCCCAGGGCGAAGGCGAAGGTGAGGGCGAAGGCGTGAGGTGGCGGGTCGCCGCGTCGTGCGCGGTGGCGCTCGCGATCGGCTGCGGGGAGTCGTCCGAGACGCCCGCGCCGGAGGTGCCGGTGGCGCTTCCCGCGACGCCGCAGCGGTCGGGTGACGCGGCTGCGGGGTGGGACTACCTGCGCTATGGCGGCTACGTCGGGTCGGGCGTGCCGCTGGAGGTGTTCCGTCAGTTCTTCATGGGCGTGACGCTGCCCAACGACCTCGCGCGCGAGGGCGACAACGCCAGCCTCCCGCGCGCCTTCAACGCCTTCGACGTCACCGTCGGCGGGCGCGCGGTGCGGGTCGCGGGCGGCACCACCTGCTTCGGCTGCCACGCGGCCTCGCTCAACGGCCGGCTCATCCCGGGCCTCGGCAACCACGCGTCCAACTACACCGCCGACTCGAGCGCGCGCGTCCGCCTGCTCGACCAGATCGTCCGCGCGACGTACGGCGCGTCGTCGCCCGAGTACGACGCCTTCGCCCCCTTCGGCCGCGGCGCCCTCGCGGTCGGCCCGCGCGCCACCGCGCCCTTCCAGGGACCCAACGGCGCCTTCCTCCTCGAAGACGCCGCCGCGTCGCACCGCGACCCGCTCACCCTCGCGTGGCGCGACGAGCCCGCCTGGGACACGCCCGCCGCCGAGCGCGTCGCGTCCGACGTCCCCGCCTGGTGGCTCCTCCGCAAGAAGAACGCGCTCTACCTCAACGGCATGGGCCGCGGCGATTTCACGCGGATGCTCATGCAGGTGTCGGTGGTGGCCGTCCGCGACGCCGCGCAGGCGGAGGCCATGCTCCCGCACTTCGCCGACGTGCTCGCGTACGTGCGTTCGCTCGAGGCGCCGCGCTACCCGGGCACCATTGATACGGCCCTCGCCGCGCAGGGGGCGGCGGTGTTCTCGATGCGCTGCGCCACCTGCCACGGGACGTACGGGCCCGACGGGCGCTACCCCAACCTCCTCGTCCCCGCCTCCGTGGTGGGCACCGACGCGCGCTACGCGGAGATGTTCACGGCGCGGGGTCGTCTCGCCGACTGGTTCAACCGGAGCTGGTACGCGGGCACCGGAGGCTCCACCGCGCGGATGGTGCCGACGCGCGGCTACGTCGCCCCGCCGCTCGACGGCGTGTGGGCCACCGCGCCGTACCTGCACAACGGGTCGGTCCCCACGCTCACCGCGCTGCTCGACTCGCGCCGACGTCCCGCCCGCTGGCGCCGCGACTTCGAGAGCGACGCCTACGACCTCACCGCCGTCGGCTGGCCCTCCACCGACGGGAGCGCGGGCGACGCGAACACCTACGACACCGCGCAGCGGGGCTACGGCAACGGCGGCCACACCTACGCCGACGCGCTCGACGACGGGCAGCGCCGCGCCCTGCTGGAGTACCTCAAGACGCTGTAGTCAGCGGCGGCGGCAGGGGCCGTCGAAGCTGCGGTCGGTGCCCGTCTGGACGCACGCGCCGGTGCCGCCCGCGGTCGGGACGAGCGGGGCGACGTCGCACGTCGTCCCCGACGAGCGCATCGTCACGTCGGCCACACGCCAGAACGACGAGCTCGTGTCGAAGCCGCCGCGCCCCTGCGTGAAGCCGCCCACCGGCGCCGAGCCGTAGAGCGTGCCGCCGACCATCGCGCCGCCGAAGGTCGCCCGCAGCGCGCCGCCGCAGTAGATGTTGACCATCGGCTGGGCGGGCACCGCGCCGCGCCAGTAGTAGGCCGCCACGCGGAAGGTCTCGCCGTCGCGGGGCGCGTCGACGTTGATGTTCTCGGGGTCGACGTCGCTGTGGGCGGCGTCGTTGAGGCCGTTGTTGTCGACGTCGAGGCGGGGGTTCTTGCAGACGCCGCCGGTGTCGGGCGTGCGGCAGGCGCCGCCGGGCGTCGGCGCGTAGCCCCAGTCGGGGCGCGACGCGAGGAAGATCGAGGGGATGTCCGCGTCGCGGTTGAAGCAGTTGTAGGGGCCGCAGGTGTGGTCGTCTTCGAAGCCCGGCGGGAAGCCCCACGTCCCCGTCATGCGAGGGCCCTGCATCCAGAGGTCGACGTCGGCGCCGGCGGAGGCGTCGGTCGCGCGGGGGTTGCCCGTCCGGTCCCAGCAGAGCTCGACGCGGAGCCCCGGCGCGCGGATCGACACCACGAACGTGCACGTGAACGTCGACCCGTCGGCCGCGGTGACCGTGAGCGTGACGGTGTAGTCGCCCGAGAGCGTCGGCGTGAAGGTGAGCGTCTCGCCCGTCGCCTCGCGCGGGTCGCTCCCCGCGCCGGTGATGCGGTACGACACCCGCGCGCGCGTGGCGTAGACGAGCTGGTCGCACGGGCCGCCGACCACGCGCCAACGCCACTCGCGCGCCGCGCCGGGGAAGAAGGTGGAGCCGCGCAGGGAGTAGGCCGCGAAGGGCCGCCCCGGGGGCACGCGCGGGTCGCCCGCGGAAGGGCACGTGCCCGGCGGGCGGCAGCAGAGCCCGTTGTCCGCGCAGCCGTCGCAGTCGTTGTCGGCGCCGTCGCAGGTCTCCGCCGCGGGTGAGATCGCCCCCGCGCACGCGCTCCAGTTGCCGAACTCGCCGGTGCCGACGCAGGTCTGGTTGCCGTCGCCGCAGGTGCCGACGCCGCGGCGCCCCGGCGGCGCGAGCGAGCAGCGCTGCACGGTGCCCGGGATGCACGGGCAGCCCTCGTCGGCGCGGCCGTCGCAGTTGTTGTCGAGCCCGTCGTTGCACGTCTCCCGCGGGCCGCAGCCGTCCGCCCGCGCGGTGCACGCCGGGCCCGCGTCGCACACGGGCGCGTCGGACGAGGGCGTCACGTCGTAGCGGTTGTTGACGTCGCCGGCGACGTCCGGCGAGGCGACGTCGAGCGGCGCGACGTCGGGCGTCGGCGCGAGGTCGTTGGCAGCATCGAGGGCCGCGTCGGGGCGCGCGACGTCGGGCGACGCGGCCTCCGCGGCGGCGTCGCCCTTGGGCTCGTAGGGGACCTGCGACGAGGTCGCGCAGGCCGGGAGGATCGAAGCGAAGAGGAGAAGCGCGCGGCGGACCATGGAGAGTCCGAGGAGTATCAGCCCGAAGCGAGCCGGGAAAGCATCGTCGCGTGTGCCACGCGCGCGGGGCGCCACTCCCTTCGACGCCGCGCCCCCGAGGGGGCTTTCTCACCTGCGGAAGGGCCCTCGCGGAGGCGGTTCCCTCGCGCGCCCCGCTGAACTACCTTCGGCGCCCCGATGCGCCTCCCCGCCCTCCTCCTCCTCGGTTTCACCGCCGCGTGCGCGAGCACGCCGCGCGCGACCGCCACGCCCACGCCCGCGCCCGCCGACGCTGCGACGTCCGCCGACGCCGCCCCGGCCGCCGACGCCCCGCCCGCGGCGCCGGCGTTCTCCGTCGCGGAGCCCATCCCCGCAGGCCGCGGCGTCATCTTCGCGGAGCGCCCCGGCGCGACCGTCACCCTCCACCCCGCGCAGGGCCCCGACCTCGCGCTCGCCGACGGCGAGGCCGTCACTTTCGTCGACGAGAACGTCAGCGTCGGCGCCGGGGACTCCACCGCCGTCGTCGAGGCGCGCGGCGTCCGCGGGGCGGTCCCCAACGCGCGCGTCGTCACCGAGGCGAGGCTCCGGCGCGGCCCCGACGGGCGCGTCGCGGTCTTCTCCGCGGTGGCCTCGTGCGGCGACGCCTGCCACGGCGAGGTGTGGCTCCTCGGGCCCACCGCGGGCCGCGCGCAGATCACCACCGACGCCGGGCCCGAGGTGGTCGCCGCGTGGAGCCCCGACGGTTCGCGCGTCGCGATCGGCGGCAACGGCCTCCACGTCGTCACCGTGGCCGACGGCCGCGCCGGGAGCATCCCCGACGTCACCGCGCCCGCCTGGGCCCCCGACGGCGTGCTCTTCGCGCGCGGGGCCGGCGACGACGACGCGATCTTCGAAGTGGCCCTCGACGCCGCGCCGCGCCGCGTCTACGCGCCGCCGGGACGTCGCCCGCCGCCCGCCGAGGGCGTCAACGAGCCCGACCCCGCGCCCGCCGTCCTCGAGCAGGGCGGCCGCGTGCTCCGCGCCACCTTCCGCCGCGCCCCGCGCGACGTCACCGCCCGCGTCAACCGCGACGGGACGGGCGCCCGCGTCCTCGCCGCCCCCGCGGCCGAGGCGGAGGATTTCGTCCGCGCGCAGATCGCCGGCTGCAACGCCGAGCGCCTGCGCCTCCAGGAGAGCGCGGTCTTCCCCGCGGGCACCGCCGTCACCGCCCTCCGCGCGGCGGGCGCGGGCGCGCAGCTCGTCCGCATCGAGCGGCCGGGCGCCGCGGCCGTCGAGGTGGTGGCGCTCCCCCGCGCGCGCCACATCCGCCACCCGCGCGGCGCGACGGTGGCGCTGCCCGCCGGCCTCGACTTCTGCCCCGCCCCCGTGTGGCAGGGCCCGCAGAACGACTGAACCTCCGTCAGCCCGTCTTGCCGAAGAGCGCCTCGCGCGTGTCGGGCTCGAGCGAGTGCATCACCGCGTCGAGCGCGTTGGCGCGCGCCACGAGGTCGCTCGGGATCGGCATGCGCGACGTGTCGATCCAGAGCGTCGGGCACGGCGGGTTCTCGCGCCAGACGTTGTAGCCCGCGCGGAGCTTGCGGATGTAGTCGGGGGTGATGCCCGACTCCATGTCGCGCGCGCGGCGGCGGATGCGCGTCATGATGGTGCGCAGGTCGGCGTCGAGGCAGATGAGCCGGTCGGGCCGCGGGAGGCCGGCGAAGAGGCGCTCGTAGAGCGACTCGTAGAGCTGGTACTCCAGCGCGTCGACGGTGATGCGGGCGAAGATGAGGTTCTGCGCGGGGATGAAGTCTGTCACCACGCTGCGGCCGCGCTCGAGCTTGCGCGCGATCTCGCCCACCTGGTCGAAGCGCTGCGTGAGGAAGCCGACCTCCGTCTGGAAGCCCCAGCGCTTGATGCCGCCCTTCTCGTAGAAGCGCGCGAGGAAGGGGTTCTCCCCGAAGCGCTCGGGGATGAACTCCGCGTTCGTGCGCCGCGCCACGATGGCCGCCAGCGTGCTCTTGCCGACGCCGATGGGGCCGACGCAGGCGATCCAGGTGCCGCGCTTCGACATTGCGGCGCTGTCGTAGCACCGGGGCACCCGACGACGGAAATCCCCCGCAGACGAGTTGACGGAGCGCCGCGCGGGCGCCGGTTTGTGGCGCGCGGGGCGCGGGTGGTGTTCCATCGTCGACGCGATGCGTGCGCGTGGCTGGTGCTGGTGGCTCGTCGCCCTCCTGGGTGCGCCGCCGCTCGCCCACGCGCAGCGGGCCGGGGGCCTCGCCGCCGCGGCCTCCGACGGCGCCCGCGCGCTCACCACCGCGCGCCTCGACCGCCTCGGCGACATGGCCACCACCGACCTCGCGCCGCTCGACGACGCCGCGTGGCCCGACGGCTCCACCGGCCAGGAGACCGCGTGGGATCACTGCGAGCTCGCCGCCCCCGCGCAGCCCGTCGACCTGCGCGCGAGCCCGCTCCTCCCGGTGCAGGTGTCCGTCGCCAGCCGCGGCGACCGCGCGGCCGCCCTCGTCGCCCTCGGCCGCCCCGGCAGCGACCGCCACGGCCTCGCCTTCCCCGAGTCCCGCTGGGTCGAGTGGAACGGCGCCCGCCCCCCCGACGTCCGCCCGCTCCGCGGCTTCCTCCCCGGCGCCGCCCTCGCGCTGCGGAGCGACGGCGCGGCGACCATCCTCTCGTACGTGCGCCCCGACCCCGAGACGCCCGAGCAGCGCGCGAGCCACGTGCGCGACGTCGACATCCCCACGCGCGTCGCCATCACCCAGCTCGGCCCCGACGGCGCGGTGCTGCACGGCCCCAACGAGATCGAGTTCACCGACGGCTGGGACATCGACTCCAACGCCGCCGCGTGGCGCTTCGGCACCGCCGTCGTCCTCGGCCGCGCCACCAACCCCCCGGAAGACCGCCGCCGCCACGAGGTGATCCACTTCCTCGACGCGCGCGGCCACGCCGTCCGCCCCTTCCTCGAGCTCTCCGACCAGGCGCGCGAGGAGGGCCTCGGCGCGCCCCTCGCCAGCCTCGCCGCCGCCCCCGACGGCCGCACCCTCGCGGCAGCGTGGACGGTTCCCACCGGCGCCCTCGCCGGCGTCTGGGTGCGCCGCGGCATCGCGCTCGACGCGGCGCCCTTCCGCCCCGGCACCGCCCACATCGAGGAGCCGCCGCCCGCGCCCGGTGAGCGCCCACGCCGACAGCCCCAATGGTTTCCGCGCGGGCTGTGGGTGTACCGCGTCGCCGAGGGACGCGGCTTCTGGGGCCCGTCGGTCACGCGCGGCGGCGTCACCTTCCAGCGCCTCGCGGGGGCCGAGGGGGGCGCGCCCTTCAGCGAGGTGTTCTTCTCGTCGTGGCCCGCGACGCGGCGCTCGATCACCGCGCGCTCGCTCGGCACGTGGGCCGACCCGCTGCCCGTGTGGTCGCCCGGCGGCGCGGTGGTGGCGGGCCTCTCGCGCGACGACCCCGAAGACGCGCTGTCGTTCACGTACATGGCCCAGCGCGAGCGGGCGCTGCGGGCGCTCGACGTCGCGCTCGACCGCCTGCCGGGCCTCGAGGGCGCCGCCGACGTCGCGATGTGCCCCACCGACGACGGCGCGCTCCTCGTGTGGATCGACGCGCGCGAGGGCGGCGAGCGCAGGCTCTCGGTGGCGCGGCTCGCCTGCCAGCGCGTGCCTGGCGCGCACGGGGCCACGTCGCCGCCGCCCGCCCCGCCGCGGCCGCGCGGGCGGCGGTAGCGACCCGGCGGGGCGGTGTATCATCGCGCCGATGGCCGCCGAGTCGCCCTTCCGCCACGCCGCCGAGGCGCCCACCGCGCGCCTCGCCGAGGCCCCCGCGAGCCGCCTCGTCGCCGCGGCGACGCTCGCCCCGCGCATCGTGCTCGCGCTCTCCCTCGCGTTGGTGTTCGCCCCCATCGCCGCGATCGTGCTCACCAACGTCGACCGCGGCGACCTCCCGGGCGCGCTGCTCGGGCTGACGTTCGCGAACCTGATCTTCTGCGGCCCCCTCGTGGTGTGGCTCCAGCGCGCGGGGCGGCCGGCGCGCGCCTTCGTGGCGCGCGGCGTCCCGGCCGAGCTGGTGGTGGCGGGGCGGCGGGAGGTCACGGCGCGGGGCCGGTACGGTCCGGTGCGGCTGAAGGAGCTCACGCTCGCGGCGGACGACGGCGCGACGGCCGCGCTCACCCTGCGCGCGGGCGCCGACGCCCCCGTCATCGGCGCGCGCGTCCCCGCGTTGCGCGACCCCGAGCGCCGCGCGCGCTACGGCCTCCTCGCGCGCGACCTGCCCGCGGTGGTGGTCGAACTCGCGCGCCGCTGAACGGAAGTCGTGCGCGGGGTCGCGCCCCCCTCTCGGCGATCAACCCGCCTGCGGGTTGCGCGTCATCTCGACGAGGATGCCCACGACGCGATCCACCTCGCGCAGGTAGTACTCCGTGAGGTCGATGGTCACCCGCTGCCCGTCGAGACGCAGGAACATCCAACTGCTCCCCGTGGTGACCGCCCCGAAGACGGGCGTGCCGACGCGCTCACGCGCGGCGTTGAAGGCCTGCGCCGCGACCATCTCCGCGATGCACTGCGCGACGCCGCCGCGGAGGTTCTCGTTCTTCGCCTCGACCACCGCCACCACGGGGGCCTCGATGGAGAGCTGCTCGGGCGACAGGCTCAGGAGGAAGTCGCAGAAGCCCGTCAGCCCGCGCGCCGGGTCGACCGCGAACTCCGCCCCCGAGAAGAGCCCGAGCGCGCCCTTGCGCTGCCGCCGCACCTCCATCAGCACGGGCGCGATCACCAGCTCGGAGCGAGCCTTCTCCGTCGAGAGCACGAACGCCAGCGGCGCGCCCTCCGCCAGCGCCTCGCGCAGGTGCTGGCTCACCGCCACCGGGGCCACCTGCGCGAACACGTCCGTGCGCTCCACCACCGCCAGCGAGAAGTCGCGCTTGAGCTGGTCGAGGGTGAAGGCGTCGTACGACATGGGGAGGGTGTACGCGCGGGCCGCTGCACGGGGCAAGCTACGCGCCCCTCACCTCACGGCGAGCACGCGCGGAAGTAGTCCGGCAACCCGCTCGCCGCCGCGAACCTCACCCGGCACATCTGCCCCGCCGGGCACGCCGCGTCGGGCATCGCCGCGCCGCCGTTGCACGTGCGCCGGCACATCCCCGTCGGCGCCGCCTGCGTGCACATCCCGGCCGTCGGCAGCACGCAGATGAACCCCGGCTGGCAGCACCCGTTGGTGCAGCACGCCGCGCCGTCGCCGCCGGCCGTGCACCCAGCCGTCTGCTGGTAGCAGGTGGCACCGTCGCCGAGCGGCTCGCAGCGCGGCGTCTCCGCGGGGCAGCGGTTGGCGCCGGCCGTCGCGAAGGGGTCGCACGGGTCGCCGAGGCACACGTGAACCGTGGGCATCCCGTTGCCGCGCAGGTCGGCGCCGATCGCGCAGCGCGCGCCCGCCCGACCGCCGCGGGCCTCGTCGCGGCACGTGGCGTTGTCGCCCTCGCAGCAAAGCTTGAGGCAGCGCGCGGGCGAGCCGAGGCAAGCGAAGCCCTCGCGGCAGTCGGTGGGGGCCGTGCACGGGTCGCCCCAGCCCCCGCGGCCCGCCGCGCGACACGTCGCGGCGGGGAGCGTCGCGCGCGGGTCGAAGTAGCACCCCTGCCCGGCGGCGCAGCCGGCGCTCGTCACGAGGTTGCACCGCGTACCAAAGGTGTTGCCGCACGCGCTCGCGCCCCCGTCGGGCGACGCGTCCGCCCCCGTCACGTCGGGCGGCGGCGCGTCCGGCCCCGATGCGTCGGGCGCGACGTCGGCGGGCGGGACGTCCGCGGTCGGCGCCGGGGCGGGGTCCGTCCCGCAAGCCACGAGTCCCATCGCGACGCCCATCAACAACGAAGCACGCATGACCGGCGACTCTACCCGAAACGCAAGGGCTTTGCGCAAACCCCGCGACGGGACTTGCGCCGCACGGGCTCCCGGTGGTACCCGTTCGCCCCCGTTTTCTCCCCCGCGGTGTACACGCCCCCTTCGGCCGGGCGCAGCCACCGCAACCCCAACGAGGAGTTTCCCCGCCATGCAGTCCGGCATCCACCCCGATTACCCCGTCAGCACGATCTCCTGCGCGTGCGGCAACGTCGTGAAGACCCGCACCACCCGCGGCGACCACTCCACCGACGTCTGCGCCGCCTGCCACCCCTTCTACACCGGCAAGCAGAAGATCATGGACACCGCGGGCCGCGTCGACCGCTTCAAGAAGCGCTACGAGAAGATCGGCGGCAAGAAGTAGCTCCCCCGCCTCCACCCCCCTCCGCCTCCCCCCGCCTTCCCCCTACAACGACACGCCCCCCAGGATCGGCACCGTGCCGACGCGCAGCGCCTTGTCCTCCGCCGTGAGCGCGTCGACGAGGCGGGGCATCTGCATCGCCGGGAGCACCTTCGCGCCCGCGGCGAGCGGCGAGAAGAAGTTGTCCCAGTGCGACAGGAGCACGGCCCCCGGCGCGACGGCCCGCATCACGCGGGTGGGGAAGCGTGCGGTGGTGGTCCAGCCGGCGACGCAGCAGAGCAGCAGGTCGACGTTGGGCTCGACCTTCGCGTCGACGAGGTCGGCGCTCCCGAGGTGGTACACGCGCCGCCCGGCCACGCGGATGTCCACCGAGAACACCGCGCCGCAGCGGTAGGCCGTCGGGCCCATCGGGAGCTCGGCGCAGTCGGCGATGTCGCCCGGGAAGGGCACGCGCCCGAGCGCGAAGGCCGAGTGGGCGCTCGGGACGAAGCGCAGTTCGAAGGGCCCCACCTCGGCGCGGAAGGGCTCGCGCGCGAGGCGGGACTCGACGTCGACGACGCGGTCGGCGGCGACGCCAGAGGCCCGGCAGAGCCGCTCGCACGAGCGCGAGCCGTACACCGTGGCCCCCGTGGCGCGGGCGATCGCGGGGATGTCGAGGGCGTGGTCGAAGTGGGTGTGGCCGGCGACGATCGCGTGGGCGCGGGGCACGTGCCGGGCGACGAGGGCCTCGTCGGAGGCGATGCCGCCGCGGAGGCAGCGGGCGAAGGAGGCGCGGGTGACGTACGGGTCGACGAGCACCACGAAGCCCTCGTGCTCGACGGAGAACCCCGCCGTGCCGAGCCAGGTGACCCGCACGGGGCCGCGCCCCGAAGGTACAGTGAACGCATCGGGGCCGAAGGCGAGGTCGTCGGGGCGCACGGCCGCGACGATAGACCGTCCCACGGGCGCGACAAACCCTCGGCTAACGCGCGCCCCTTTTCCGCCAACGTTGGCGTGTTAGATTCCCGCCCCGTGACCCCCATCTTGTTTGCAGCCGCGGACGGCGCGGGCCCCGAACCCTCCCTCTGCCCGAAGCTCACCGTCGGCGGCCAGGCCGTCATCGAAGGCGTGATGATGCGCTCGCCCCGCTGCCTCGCCGTCGCGGTGCGCCGCGCCAACGGCGAGATCGTGGTGCGCGAGCAGCCGTGGCGCTCGACCTTCGCCGCGTCGGTGATGAAGGTCCCCTTCGTGCGCGGCGCGCTGGTGCTCTATGAGTCGATGCGCAACGGGTACGAGGCGCTCCAGTTCTCCGCCGAGCAGTACGAGAAGGATCTGCCGGAGGAGGAGCGCGGGGGCGAAGGCTCGTCGGGCGCCGCGTCCCGCCTCGGCGTGCTGCTCTCGCTCGGGCTCTTCGTCGCGCTGCCGAAGCTCCTCACCTGGGCGGCGGGCAGCGCGACCGGCCACCCCCTCCAGATGAACGACTGGCGCTTCCACGCGCTGGCGGGCTTCTTCAAGCTGGCGATCTTCGTCTCGCTGATCGCCTTCATGCGCCGCACCAACGAGATGCTGCGGGTGTTCCAGTACCACGGGGCCGAGCACAAGGCGATCGCGGCCTACGAGTCGGGCCAGGGGCTCACGGTGGCCAACGCGCAGCGCTTCTCGACGCGCCACGCCCGCTGCGGCACCACCTTCCTCATGGTGGTGGTGATGGTCTCCGTCGCCGTCTTCGCGATGGTGCTCCCGATGGTGCTCCCGGCCAACGGTGGGCTCCTCAACGTGCTGCTCTCGGTGTTCGTGAGCATCCCGCTGCTCTTCCCCATCGCCGGCGTGTCGTACGAGATCCAGCGGCTCGGGGCGCGCTTCGCCGACAACCCCCTCGCGAAGGTGCTGCTCCTCCCTGGGTACCTCGTGCAGGGGCTCTCCACCGCCGAGCCGAGCGACCAGCAGGTGGAGGTCGCCCTCGCCGCGCTGCGCGTGACGCTCCGCCGCGAGGCCGAGGCCGGCGCCGACGCCACCACCGTGCAGAGCTACCCCGGCTACGAGGCCCTCTCGGCCGAGTACGCGCTCTAGCGACCCCGTCGCCCTCTCCTCTCGCCTCCCCGACAGCCCCAGAGACTTGATGACGCCGCGCCCCGCGATGGAGGGCGCGGAGGAAGACGCACCGCCCGATGCTCCCGATGGACAAGCTCGAGTCCCTCACCCACCGCGCCGCCGAGCTCGACCGGCTCCTCTGCGAGCCCAACGTGGCGGGCGACCAGGCGCGCTACCGCAAGCTCACCCGCGAGCGCGCGCAGCTCGAGTCGCTGGTCACCTCCTTCGACCGCTACAAGCGCGTGTCGAAGCAGCTCGCCGAGGACCGCGCCGCCCTCTCCGACCCCGAGCTCCGCGAGCTGGTGGCGGAGGAGATCCCCGGGCTCGAGCGCGAGGCCGCCGAGCTCGAGCGCGCGCTCACCTTCATGCTGCTGCCGCCCGACCCCCGCGACGAGCGCAACGTGATCCTCGAGATCCGCGCGGCCGAGGGGGGCGACGAGGCCACGCTCTTCGCCGCCGACCTCTTCCGCATGTACTGCCGCTTCGCGGAGAAGCGCCGGTGGAAGGTGGAGCTCGAGAGCTCGACCACCACGGACGTCGGGGGCTTCCGCGAGGTGATCGCCAACGTCTCGGGCGAGGCGGTGTTCAGCACGCTCCGCTTCGAGGGCGGCGTCCACCGGGTGCAGCGGGTGCCGGCGACGGAGGCGCAGGGCCGCGTCCACACGTCCACCGCCTCGGTGGTGGTGCTGCCCGAGGCCGACGAGGTGGAGGTTCAGATCAACGACGCCGACCTGCAGATCACGGAGGCGGCGGCGGGCGGCAAGGGGGGCCAGGGGGTCAACACCACCAACAGCGCGGTGCAGATCGTCCACAAGCCCACCGGCATGATCGTGAAGTGCCAGGACGAGCGCTCGAAGCTCAAGAACCTCGCCCGCGCCATGAAGGTGCTCCGCGCGCGCCTCCTCGACATCGAGGTCCGCAAGCAGGAGGCCGCCATCACGGCCGACCGCCGCTCGATGGTCGGGACGGGCGAGCGCGCGGAGAAGGTCCGCACGTACAACTACCCGCAGAACCGCATCACCGACCACCGCCTCCAGCTCACCCTCTACAAGCTCGACCGCTTCGTCAACGGCGACCTCGACGAGGTGCTCGTCCCGCTGCGCACGCACCACCAGGCCGAGCGCCTGCGCCGCGAGCTCGGGATCGAGACGGGCCTCACCGCGGGCGCGCCCGGCGGCGGGGACGACTGAGGGAGCAACGGCGATGACCCTCCCCGAGACGCTGGTGCTCGTCCGCCACGCCGAGAGCGAGCGCAACATGGCGCGGCGCGTGGGCGTCTTCCTCGCCGACGCCGCGGCGCGCGAGGAGATGGGCGGCCGCCCCGACCACCACGTGCTCCTCACGGCGCGGGGCGAGGCGCAGGCCGAGGCCGTCGGGCGGCTCCTGCGGGCGCGCGGGGTGTGCTTCGACGCCGCGTACGACTCGGGCTACGTGCGCACCGTCGACACGCTCACGGGCCTCCTCGCGGCGTGGCCCGAGGGCGAGCGCCCGCCGCGCGCCACCGACCTCACCCTCCGCGAGCGCGACATCGGCTACTCGTGGAACATGACCGCCGACGAGGCGCGGACGGCCTTCCCCTGGCTCCAGGGGCACTGGGACACGGCGGGGCCCTTCTTCGGCAAGCCGCCGGGCGGCGAGAGCGTCGCCGACGTCTGCGTGCGCGTGCGGGCCTTCCTCGAGCGAATGCGCCGCGAGCACGGCGGGCGGCGGGTGCTCGCCGTGACGCACGGGCGCACGATCGCGGCCTTCCGCGCGGTGCTGGAGGGCTGGGACATCGCCCGCGCCGAGGCGTACCTGAACGGCCCCTCGGCCCGCAACGCGTCGGTCACCGTGTACGACCGCGCCGGCGAGGGCTTCGCGCTGCGCGAGTACGACGTCGTCGCCGACGTGTAGCGCTCCCCTCACGCCGCGGCGGGGCGGGTCGCGCGGCGGCGGTGACGGGTTGTGTCGCGCGCCGCACAACCCGCCCCGCGCGGGGCGCGCCGGGCGGCCACAGCCGTGAGTTTCCGTACGCGAGGTCGGGCGGTCTGACTGTTGCGAAGGCCGGTGCCGCCGCCGCGCGCTGACCGCGGGCGACGGCATCACCCGTTCACACGGAGGTGGGAGCATGACGCGCGCACAGGAGACCGCACGCCTCGCGGACAAGTACGACGTGGGCAACGTGCCCGGGTACCTCTCGTACCCGCCCGTCCACCGCTGGCACCAGCCCATCACGGAGGACGTCGTCCGCGCGGTGCTCGACGCGGAGGCGCGCCGCGCCGAGGACGCCTACGTCTACGCGCACTTCCCGTACTGCGAGGCGCTCTGCTACTACTGCGCTTGCTACATGCGGGTCACCTCCGACCCGAAGGGGCGCTACGACGCGTACCTCGACGCGATGGAGCGGGAGTTCGCGCTCAAGCTCGGCGCGGGGGGGCGCCTCTCCGTGGGCGAGCTCCACTGGGGCGGCGGCACGCCGACGTACATGGACTGCGCCCAGATCGAGCGCGCCTACCGCATCGTGGACGCCCACGCGCGCTGGCGCCTGCAGGCGACGCGCTCCGTCGAGGCGTACCCCGACGCGCGCGTGCTCGGCGACGACAAGCTGCGGCTGCTCCGCGACCTCGGCTTCGACCAGATCAGCTTCGGCGTCGAGAGCCTCGACCCGAAGGTGCTCCGGGCCATCAACCGCCGCCACGACCTCGCGTCCGTCCGGCACTTCACCGAGCGGGCGCGCGCGCTGGGCTTCGGCGTCCACCTCGACGTCGTGTACGGCCTCCCGTACCAGACGGAGGAGAGCCTCCGCGCCACGCTCCGCGACATCCTCCAACTGGCGCCCGACCGCCTCGCGTCGTTCGCGTTCATGTACACGCCGCTGTCGGTGAAGCACCAGCGCGCGATCCCCGTCGCGTCGGTGCCGGGCACGCGCGAGCGCCTGGGCCTCTACCGGGCGCTCGGCGAGGAGCTCGGCGCGGCGGGCTACCAGCGCGTCGGCGTCGACCACTACGTCCGCGGCGCGCGCGACCCGCTGGCGGTCGCGGCGGCGCAGGGGCGCACCGTGTTCCACTTCCAGGGCTACGAGCCCGTCGAGCGGCAGCACTTCTTCGGCTTCGGCAGCGCCGCGGTGAGCTACCTCCAGCACCACTACTTCCAGAACGTCACCGACGTGAGGGACTACGTGGCCGCGCTGTCCGCCGGGCGCCTGCCGCTCCAGACCGACCGCTCCGCCGCGCTCGACGACGACGACCGCCTCCGGCACCGCATCATCATGAAGTCGCTGATGGCCGACCTCGCCATCGACAAGGACGCCCTCGAGGCGGAGTTCGGGGTGTCGTTCGACCGGCGCTTCGCCGCGGAGCTCGAGCGCCTGCGCGGCTTCGAAGCCGACGGGCTCGTGACCGACCCCTCCGCGCGCCGCGTCGCGGTGACGGAGGAGGGCCGCGCCTTCGTGCGCAACATCGCCCAGGTGTTCGACGCCTACGCGACGCCGCCGCGCCGCCGCGTCCACCTGCCCACGGTGCCGCCGCGCGAGGAGCTCGCGCCGTGACCCGCGCGCGCGCCGCCGTGATCCGCTCCGTGGGCCGAGCCCCCGAGGTCGTCGAGGTGGAGGTCGACGACCCGGCGCCCGGCGACGTGCTCGTGCGCGTGCTCGCCTCCGGCGTGTGCCACACCGACCTCCTCGCGCGCGACGGAGCCTTCGGCGGCCGCCCCCCGCTCATCGTGGGCCACGAGGGCGCCGGCGTCGTCGAGGCCGTCGGCCGCGGCGTGACGCGCGTGCGCCCCGGCGACCGCGTCGTGCTCACGTGGCGCGCCCCCTGCAGCGCCTGCCGCCTGTGCCTCCGCGGCCAGCCCGCGCGCTGCCTCGACCCTGCCGCCTCGACGGCGCGGGTGCGCGAACGCGGCGGCGCCCCGCTCGCGCGGACGCTCGGCCTCGGGACGCTGTGCACCCACACCGTCGTCGCCGAGGGGCAGGTCGTGCCCTTGGGGGTCGCGCTGGAGCCCATCCACGCGTGCCTCCTCGGCTGCGCGGTGGCGACGGGCTACGGCGCCGTTCAGCACGTCGCGCGGCTGCGGGCGGGGGCCGCGGTGGCGGTGTTCGGCTGCGGCGGCGTCGGGTGCGCGGTCATCCAGGCGGCGCGGCTGCGCGGGGCTGGGCCCATCGTGGCGGTGGACATCGACGCGCGGAGGCTGGAGCTGGCGCGCGCGCTCGGCGCCACGGTGACCGTCGACGCGACGTCCGCGCGCCCCGAGCTCCACGTGCGCCGCGAGACCGGCGGCGCGGGCGCGGAGGTGGCCTTCGAGTGCTCCGGGAGCCCCGACGCGCTCACCGACGCGCTCGCGAGCTGCGAGGTCGGCGGCACCTGCGTGATGATCGGCGTCCCCCCCGCGGACGGCGCGCTCGGCTACCCGATGGCGCGCTTCTTCCAAGGGCGACGCACGCTCACGGCCACGGTGGGCGGCGACATCGACGCGGCGCGCGACCTGCCGCGGCTGGCGGCGCTGGCGGCCGACGGGCTCCTCGACCTCGGCGCGATGGTGTCGCGCACCGTCCCGCTCGACGACGTGGGCCTGGCGTTCGAGGCGCCGCCGGGCGCCGCCGGCGCGCGCACCGTGGTGACCCTCGACGCGTTCTGAAGCACCGCCCACCGACCCCCGACAAGGAAGAGAGGCCCCGCCATGGACTTCGCCTGGAGCGCTGAACAACAGGATCTCTACGACCGCGCGCACCGCTTCGCCCGCGAGGGCTGGGGCCGCGGCGTCGACCGCGACGCGCGCTGGCGCCTCGCGGGGGAGTTCGGGCTCCTGGGGCTGTGCGCGCCCGTGGCGCACGGCGGCATGGCCCTCGACGCGGTCACCACGGCGCGCGTGGTGGAGGCCGTCGGCCGCGGGTCGAGCGACCTGGGGCTGCTCTTCTCGGCCTGCGCGCACCTCTTCGCGGCGGTGATGCCCGTCGCGACGCACGGGAGCGAAGCGCTGCGCGGGGAGTTCGTCCCGCGGATGTGCGCGGGGCAGTGGGTGGGGGCCAACGCGATCACGGAGTCGGAGGCTGGCTCGGACGTCTTCGCGATGAAGACCCGCGCGGCGCGCGACGGCGCGGCGTACCGGCTCGACGGGGCCAAGAGCTTCGTCACCAACGGGCCCCGCGCCGACGTGGTGGTCGCCTACGCCGTCACCGACCCCGCCCACGGCTACCTCGGCGTCAGCGCCTTCGCGGTGCCGCGCGGGACGCCCGGCATGACCTTCGGGGCGCCGTTCCACACGACGGGGCTCGCCGGCGCGACGATGTGCCCGGTGTACTTCGAAGACTGCCGCGTCCCCGCGGAGCTTCGGCTCGGCCGGGAGGGCGACGGCGCCGCCATCTTCCGCGCGTCGATGGCCTGGGAGCGGGCCTGCCTGCTCGCGATGTACCTCGGCGCGATGGAGCGGCAGCTCGACGACGTGCTCGCCCACGTCACGCGCCGCCGCCAGTTCGGCAAGGCGCTGGGGCGGCACCAGGCCGTCGCGCACCGCGTCGCGGACATGAAGGTTCGGCTCGAGTCGGCCCGCTGGCTGCTCTACCGCGCCTGCTGGATGAAGGACGCGGGCCTCGACGCGTCCACCGCGATCGCCATGGCCAAGCTCGCCGTGAGCGAGGCGGCGGTGGCGTCGGGCCTCGACGCGATCCGCCTGTTCGGCGGCGCGGGCGTGGTGGAGGGCGCCTCCCTCGTCACGGCGCTCGCCGACGCGGTGCCCGCGCTGAGCTTCTCGGGCACGTCGGAGATCCAGCGCGACCTCATCGCGCGGGGGATGGGCCTGTGAGCGCCGCGCCGCGCCTCGACGCCCTCGTGTCGCGCGCCGCCGCGCGCACCCCCGACGCCCTCGCGGTCCGCGCGCCCGACGGCGTCGCCACCTACGCCGCGCTCGACCGCCTCGCCGACGCGTACGCCCGCGCCCTCCGCGGGCTCGGCGTGCGCGAGGGCGACCGCGTGGGCGTCTGGCTCCCGAAGGGCCTGCGCGCCGTCGCCGCGATGCAGGGCGCGCTGCGCCTCGGCGCGGCCTACGTCCCCGTCGACGTGGCCAGCCCGTGGGCGCGCGTCCGGGCCGTGCTGGAGAGCGCCGCGCCGCGCGCGGTGGTGGTCGCGGAGATGGGGCACCCGTCGTGGAACGAAGACGTCGGCCCCGTCGCGCGCCTCGTCGCGTCAGACGTGCAGGCGTCCGAAGGCCCCTGCGCCGACGACCTCCCCGCCGTCACGTCGGACCCCGACGCGCTCGCGTACATCCTCTACACGTCGGGCTCCACGGGGGCGCCGAAGGGCGTGCGCCTGAGCCACCGCAACGCGCTGTCGTTCGTGGCGTGGGCGGTGGAGGCTTGCGCGCTCGTCGCGAGCGACCGCGTCGCGAACCACGCCCCCTTCCACTTCGACCTGTCGGTGTTCGACCTCTACGCGGCCTTCGCGGCGGGCGCCTGCGTGTGCGTCCTGCCAGAGTCGGCCTCGTACGCGCCGCAGCGCCTCGTGGACTTCGCCGCGCGCGAGCGCGTCACCGTGTGGTACTCGGTCCCCTCGGCGCTCTGCCTGATGCTCGACCGCGGCGGGCTCGGCGCGCGCGACGACCTCGCGCTCCGCGCGGTCCTCTTCGCCGGCGAGCCCTTCCCCCTCAACGCCCTGCGGCGCCTCCGCGCGGCCCTCCCCGCCGCGCGCCTCTGGAACCTCTACGGCCCCACCGAGACCAACGTCTGCACCGCCTACGAGGTGCGCGACCTCCCCGACGCCTGGGCGGAGATCCCCATCGGTCGCGCGGTGTGCGGCGACGCGGTGACCGCGCGGCGCGACGACGGCGCGGAGGCCGCCCCCGGCGAGGAGGGCGAGCTGTGGGTCACCGGGCCGACGGTGATGCTCGGGTACCAGGGCCGCGCGCCGCTCGGCGCCGACGGCTACGCGACCGGGGACATCGTGCGGCGCCTCGACGCCGACACCTACGCCTACGTGGGGCGCCGCGACCAGATGGTGAAGCTCCGCGGGCACCGCATCGAGCTCGGCGAGGTCGAGCGCGCACTCGCCGGCCACCCCGCGGTGGCAGCGTGCGCCGTGGCCGTGCGCGGCGCGGGCCTCGACGCGGCGCTGGCGGCGGCGGTGGTGCTCGCGCCCGGCCGCGAGGCGCCGGCGCTGCTGGAGCTCAAGCGCCACCTCGCCGAGCGGGTGCCCCGGGCCATGATCATCGACACCGCGCGCGTCGTGGGCGCGCTGCCGCGCACCGGCAACGGCAAGCTCGACCGCGCCGCGCTGAAGCGGCTGCTGGAGTCCGACGGGGAAACACAAGGAGAGACGAGCCATGATCGACGCTGAAGCGCTGGAGCAGGACATCCTCACGTACATCGCCCGCGAGCTGCTCGACGGCCGCGGCGCGGGCCTCGACCGCGACACGCCGCTGCTGGAGTGGGGCGTGCTCGACTCGCTGTCGATGATGGAGCTCATCGACCACGTGCACCGCACCTTCCGCGTCGAGGTGCCCGGCGACCGGGTGACGGCGGAGCACTTCAAGGACGTGCGCGCGATCGTCCGCATGGTGCTCGCGCTCGCCGCCGGCGAGGGCGCGGCGGCGCGGCCGTGAGCGGGCGCCCCCGGCGCGACGCGGCGCGGCGGCAGCTCCTGCGGCTCGCCGCGCCCGACGACCTCTCCGCGGCGCTCCCCGGCAACGGGGCGCCCGTGGTTCCGCCCGGCGCGCCCCGCGTGGACGCGGGCTCGCGCGTCCTGCTGACGGGCGCCACGGGCTTCCTCGGCGCGCACCTGCTCGCCGACCTGCTGGAGACCGCGCGCGGCGACGGCGAGGTGCTCTGCCTCCTTCGCTGCGCCGACCCGCGCGACGGCGCGCGGCGCGTGCGCGAGGCGCTGCAGCGTCACCGGCGCTGGCGCGACGACCACGCGGGGCGCATCGTCGTGGTGCCCGGCGACCTCGGGCGCGAGCGCCTCGGGCTCGACGACGCCGCGTGGTCAGGCCTCGCCCGCGAGGTCGACGTGATCGTGCACAACGGCGCCGCGGTGAACCTCCTGCTCCCCTGGGCGGTGCTGGAGCCCGCGAACGTCGGCGCCACGCGCGCGCTGCTGACGCTCGCCGCGACGGGGCGGCCGAAGGCGCTTCACTACGTCTCGACGGCGACGGTTCACTTCGGGCGCGGCGGCGTCGTGGGCGAGGACGACCCGCTGTCGGCGCCGCCCCGCACGCTCGGGGGCTACGTGCAGACGAAGTGGGTCGCGGAGCAGTGGGTGCGGGCGGCACGCGCGCGGGGCCTCGCGGCGGCGATCCACCGCCCGGCCATCGTCGGGTGGGCCGCGGAGACGGGCATCCCCAACCTCCCAGGCCGCGGCGATGCGCGCGGCGACGCCCCGCGCGTCGCTCCCGCCGCGCGCGCGGCCCCGCAGGGGGGCGACTTCCTGTGCGGGATGCTCGCCGCTGCGCTGAAGACGGGCGTGGCGCCGGAGCTCGACCTCGCGTTCAACGTGGTGCCCGTCGACCGCGTGAGCCGCTCGCTCGTCGCGGCGGCGCGCGACCCGCGCGGCACCGGGCGGGACTACCACCTCGTCCACGCGCGCGGCACCACCTGGGGCGAGCTGCTCACCCTCTGCGGCGCGCTGGGGCACCCGATCGAGCGCGTCCCCTACGACGCGTGGCACCGGGGCGTGGACGGCGCGCCGGGGCCCTACGCGCCCTACCTGATGTTGCTGCCGGAGGCGGACGGCGAGGGGCACGCGTCGTCGCTCGCGGGGCTCCTCGCGCCGGAGCGCACGCCGACGCTGTCGCGCGCCAACGCCGAGGCGCTGTGCCGGCGCGCGGGGGTGACGTACCCCGACGTGGACGCGGCGCTCCTCGGGCGCTGCGTGCCGCACCTGCTCGACGGCGACTGACGCGCGGCGGAGGGGTCGGCGTGCGCGCCGTGGCGCGTGGACGACGGCGAGCGGCTCCCGCCGGTCGCGCCGTCGCGGGAGTCTCCGCGGGCAGAGTGTGCGCCGCGGGGGTATCACGGCCCGAAGACAGCGCTTCCGCGCCTACTCGGTCGCGTCCCGGAGCGCTTCGAACACGGCGTCGGGCAGCGCCTCGGGGAGTTCGAACGTGACCCCCATGGGGGCGGTGTTTTTCACGACGATCGCCGTCACCTCGCCGAGGTAGCGGTAGGGGGTGTGCGAGCCTGGCGCCGCGAAGAGGTGGATGCGCGAGCCGAGCTTCTTCTGCTTCGCGACGAACGCGCCGGCCTTGTTCGCGGGCGTCATCTTGTTCTGGCTCGTCCACGCGAAGCGGCGCCGGCCGAGCACGCGGTTGGCGTACTGGTGCTCGGCCTTCGCGCCGCTCGTGTCGATGCGCGCGAGCAGCGCGTAGTGCCCCGCGTGGAGCTTCGGCCGGAGCACGCCGGGGTTGTGGATCGTCGGGTCGTACTGCTCGCCGAAGTGGTTCACGATCTCCTGGCGGGTGTACGAGGCGAAGCGTCGGAGGTCGGCGGGCGCGCGCAGGACGCCGCCGTGGCGGAGCTGGTAGTCGCTCGCCAGTGTCGCCGCGAGGCGCGCCCTGACGCTCGCACGAACCTCCGTCGGCCGCAGCGCCTTCGCGAGCGCGGGGGCCCAGGCGTCGCCCTTCCAGAGGGAGTCACTCTTCGCCTTGGTGAGCAGCGCGACGAGCGCCTCGACGACCCCCGCGCCGTCGCGCTCGGTGTGCTCCACCTTCCAGTGCGGGTGCGCTTCGAAGAAGCGCGCGTAGGCGGCGGCGAGGTCCGCGTCGACGTCGAGGGCGGCCCACAGCGCGGCGTACCCGTCGACGCGCTGGAGCTGGTGGTTGCGCTCGGCCACGCCGAGGAGCGCGTCGAGGGGTGAGCCCTCCGCGAGCTCGCGCTCCCAGCCGTCGGCGTCGCCCATCGCGACGCGCAGAAGCCGCCAGCCGCCGTGGGACGTTCGCACCGCCGTCATCGCGAGGTCGGGCACGCGGAGCCCGTCGACCGGGAGCGGCGCGCGGCCGAGCTGCTCGCGCGACACGCGGTAGGCGTCCTCGACGCGGGCGCGCTTCGACTGGGCGAGCTTGCGGACCTTCTCCAGGACTTCGAGGGTCTTGTCTTCGAGGATGATCTCGCAGCCCTCGGGCGGCGTGACCGGCGTGTGCAGGGCGCGGGTGACGGCGAGGCTCCGCACGGTCGGCACGCCGTTGGGGTCGTGGAGCGCGAGGAGCGACTGGAACGCGCCGCGGTGCAGCCCCACGAAGTCGAGCACCGTGAGCACCTCGGTGCCCGGGTGCTTGCGCAGCCCCCGCCCGAGCTGCTGGAGGAACACCACCGACGACTCCGTCGGGCGGAGGAAGAGCACCGTGTTGATCGCGGGCAGGTCGACGCCCTCGTTGAGCACGTCGGCGACGAAGACCCACTGGAGGGGGTGGCTCGCGCTCTGGAGGTTCGCGTAGGTCGCCGCGCGCTCTTCGGTGGGGGTGCCGCCGTGCACCACCGCCGCGAGGTGCCCCCGCTTCGTGAACTCGTCGCGCATGAACGCCGCGTGCTTCACGCCCGCGCAGAAGCCCACGCCGACCCGCTTCACGCCGTCGTAGCCCTTCTCGACGGCGTGGCGGAGCACGAGGTCGACGCGCGACGTGAGGCTCAGCGCTTGCCCGATCTTGTCCTCGCCCGTCTCGCCGCGGAGCGCGCCGTAGTCGACGGCCTCGTCGTCGGCGATGCCGAAGTAGTGGAACCGCAGCAGCGCCCCCATGGCGATCGCCTCCGGGAGGCGCACTTCGAAGACGACGTTGCCACCGCAGAGGTCCATCACGTTGCGGCCGTCAGCGCGCTCGGGGGTCGCGGTCAGCCCGAGCAGGAACTTCGCGTCGAGCGCGAACAACGTCTTCTTCCAGCGCTCGGCCTCGGCGTGGTGAAACTCGTCGACGACGACGTAGTCCCACGAGCGCCCGCGCAGGTCCTTCGCCCCCGTGCCGCTCAACGACTGGATCGTGACGAACACCGCGCCCCCGGCGGGCTCGCGGGGCTGCGCGCCGTCGATCCGCACCTCCGCGTCGAACAAGCCGCCGAAGACGCGCGCGAACTCCCGCGCGGCCTGCGCGACGATGTCCTTGCGGTGCGCCACGAACAGGATCGATTGCGCGCCCGCCTTGTACGCGTCGAAGGCAGCGAGGAGGGTCTTGCCCACGCCCGTCGCGGCGACGACGAGCGCGCGCTCGACGCCCTGGCCCCGCTGCCCTGCGAGGAGCTGCAACGCCTCCTGCTGGATCACAGTGGGCGTCAGGGCCGGCGCGTAGTCGGCGGCCTCTTCGGCGACCCCCTCCGGCGTCGGGGGCGCGAGCGACGCGGCGCGCGCAGCCCTCCAGCGCTCGGTGTACGCCGCCAGGAAGGGCTCGCCGGGCGCGACCACGTCGGGGCGCTGCCAGAGTTCCTCGAAGCGCTGCCACGCCTCGTCGAAGGCCGCCGTGTTGTCGATGCGGACGTTCCATTCGACGTTGTCGCGGAGGCCCGAGCGCGACCAGTTGGACGAGCCGACCCACCCCGTCTTCGTCCCGTTCGACACCAGGAGGTGCGCCTTGGCGTGGAACCCCCGGGGCCCGTCCTGCACGCGCAGCTCGACCCCCGGCAACGCGAGGAGCGCGCGTAACGCCTGGGGCTCGGTCACGTCGAGGTAGGTCGACGTCAGCACGCGCACGCGGGCCTCTCGCCGCCGCGCCGCCGCGAGCCCCGACAGCAGCAGGTGGAGCCCCGACGACTGCACGAAGGCCACGGAGACCGCGACGTCGGTGGCGTCCGCGAGCGCGGCGACGAGCACGTCGTCCATGCGCGCGCTCGACGGCGTGTTCAGCACGTTGGCCGGTGAGGCGTGGGTCGTTCGCATGGGGCCAGGTTGCCAGGCCCGAACGCGGCGCAGCAATCGAGATGACGAGGGGCCTTTCTCCAGCCCCCATCTCCGCATCCCCCACGTTCTCCCGCGCATTCGAGTCCTTCCCACTGCCCGCGCCTGCCCCCGCACCCGCCGCGCGCAGTCCCTCCCACTGCCCGCACCGGCCCCCGCCGCCGTCGCCAGTCCCCGCCACTCCTCGGCGCAGCACGCGCCCCGACCGCGACACCTCCCCAGCGCGGCCACCGCTCGGATACCCCGTATTTTCAGCCAGATATGGCGCATCGGGCGCGGTCGACGGGCCTTACAACGGGCGACGGAGACGGCGCGCGGACGGTCCGCGCGGGGGTCTCTCGAAAGGGAAGCGACGACGATGGGAGACGAGTTCGACCTGATCCAGTACCTCCGCATGGTGCCGATGAACATGCGGGCCATGATCGCGCTGATCGCGGCGCTGATCGTGACGGCGCCGGCGAAGGCCGCGGGGGCGTTGCTCCGCGCGCTCACGACGCTGAAGGCGACGGGGACGTCGCTGGAGGCTGCCCTGCGCGCGAAGGAGTTCGCCGGGCCCACGCCCAACGCGCGGCCCTACGACATCGTGCTCGACCGCTCGTGGGGCGCGATGATCCAGCGGCTCCAGTGCTGGTCGTCGCTGCCCGAGGGAGCGTACCCCGAGCAGGCGCGGGCGGAGCGGCTGCTGGCGATCCTGGCGGCCGACGGGCTCGCGGTGCTCAAGCTGCCGTACGAGCAGCAGTGGGCGGCCCTCAAGGTGCGCCTCGACGAGGTTCACGCGCAGGGCCTCGACGACGACCTCGCGGCGCTGGCGGGACCGCGCTTCGTCGAGGACGTCCGCCTGCGCTTCGAGGACTACGGCCGGGTGCTCGGCTCACGCAGGCGCGCGAAGCGGCCGCGGAGGTCAACCTGTCGGAGCTGCTCCGCGGGGCGCAGCAGCGCGTGACCGAGTACGTCATCCAGGTGGTGGCGACGGTCGACCCGGACGACCCTGCGACCGCGGCCGCCGCCCGCGCCGCGCTGCGCCCGCTGCTCGACGCGCGCGACACCGCGCTGGCCGCGCGCAAGTCCCCCGAGGCGAAGCCCGACGCGCCGCAGCCCGACGCGAAGCCCGACGCGCCGCAGCCCGCGGCCCCGCAGCCCGCGGCGAAGCCCGCCGCGGCGCCCGCGGACCCCGTGGTGGCGCGCCCGTCGAAGCCGGCGCCCGCCCGCCCGAGCGCGCCGCCGCCCGCGTAGCCGCGCTCCCCGCCGCCCGCCGCACAGCGCGTCGTCGCGCTCGCTACTCCTCCATCCCCCGCTCGCTGGGCTCGCGGCCTCCATCCCCCGCTCGCCGAGCCTCGCGCGTTGACCCCTTCCCCCGGCGCAGAGCCGCCAGGGGAAGGGGCGCTGTCGCAACCAGGATTCACCGGCGCCAGGACATCGACACGCCACGAGCACCGGACGCCGAGACGCTACAAGCGCCAGATGCCGGCGCGTCCTGGTTGCGACAGAGCCCCTTCCCCTGGCGGCTCTGCGCCGGGGGAAGGGGTCAACGCGCGAGGCTCGGCGAGCGGGGGATGGAGGCCGCGAGCCCCGGCGAGCGGGGATGGAGGCCGAAAGCCGTCGCGCGCGTCGTCAGCCCGCGGGCTTCAGCCCCAGCGCGGCGCGGCCGGCGTCGCGGTAGGCCTTCACCCGGCGCTGGAAGTCCTCCAGCGGCAGCCCGAGCTTCGCCGCGAGCTTCTTCGGGTCGTCGTCGTCGATGACGGCCTTGCAGATCGCCACCTCGAGCTTGTCGCCGTCCACCGCGGGCCCCGTGCCCCCCGCGGCGGGCGCGCTGCTCACCGAGGGCGCGGACGCTCTCGCAGCGGGCTTCTTCTCGGGCGGCGCGATCGGCAGGCGCGCGGCGGGGTCGCCGAGGAGGACGTAGCCCGCGAGGTCCTGCCGCTCCATCCAGAGCTGCGCGCGGCGGACGCCCTCGGCGGGGTCGGGGGCGCGCTGCGCGAGCTCGTCGT
The DNA here is from genome assembly GCA_046351555.1 of Polyangiales bacterium. Taxonomy (GTDB): domain Bacteria; phylum Myxococcota_A; class Polyangia; order Polyangiales; genus CAISKJ01. Next base: position 217,860 of record JAXLYI010000012.1, on the reverse strand, counting down.
CGTCGTAGAGGCCGACGAGCTCGGAGTCCGCGCCGCCGAGCGTGCGGCCGAACACCGCGGGCACGACGCCGACGCGCGCCGGCGCGCGGAGCAGCGGGTCGAGCACGTTGTAGAACTGCCCGGGGCGCTTGCGCGAGGGCCTCGCGCCGTCTTGAAAGCTGTACGTCCACGCGAGGTCGACGTGGCCGAAGAAGGCGAGCGGGCCCTTCGGGTTGGCGAGGACGCGCTGCGGGATGGCGGCGACGAAGGGCTTGGGGCCCTTGAGCCCGGAGAGCACGTCGCCCGCGGCCTTGAGCTGCCCGGCGGCCGCGAGCTTGTCGAGCCAGTGCTTGTACGCGCTCACGTCGGGCGTCCCCGCGCCGTAGCACGCGAACATGAACCACACGCCGCCCGGCATGAACGGCCGCGTCGCGAGGTCGTCGCCGGTGACCGGGTCGCGCGGGCCGAAGTGCATCGCGCCCTGGCGCGCGCGGCGGTCTTCCTCGCGGCGCCATCCGTCGGCGGGGCCGCCGAGGCCGTGGCTCATCGAGAAGAGCACGCCGGGGTCGGGCGACGCCGCGTCCGCGAGGAAGCCGTCGGGGTCGGGGAGCAGCGGGTCGCCGCCGCCCACCACGATGTCGTCGGCCCGCAGCCGGCCCTTGTCGCGCTCCTCTTCGAGCAGCTCGAGCAGCGGCTCGATGAGCCCCGCGTGGCCCACGCGCAGCGCGCCGGAGTTGTCGTGGGCCGTGTGCACCACCAGCCGCGCGGGCTTCTTGCGAGCCTCCGCGCGCTCCCAGCCGAGGACCTTCTCGACGTAGGCCTCGTAGCCTTCGGCGCGGTCGAAGTGGAGCCTCCCGACGCGCCCGTGCCGCGCCGACTGGTACTGCTGGATCGCGAGCGGCACCTCGTCGAAGTCGCCGAGGATGAGCTGGTACAGGGGCACGTCGGCCTGCGAGCCCGTCTGCCCGTCGTAGAACTCCTTCGACCACGCCGCCGCGCCAAGCACCGTCTTGCAGCGCGGGTCGTTGGGCACGCGCATCACGTTGACCTCGGCGCCCTGCTCCTCGGCGCGGCGCTCGATCAGCGGGCGGACGCGCGCCACGAGCTCGTCGCCGCGCGGGCCCGCGGGGGCGATGACCCCCCAGCGCTGGGCCGCGAGGTCGTCGAGGTTGCCGCTCGGGTCGAGGTAGCCGCTCGGGTCGACGCCCTTCGGCTTCTCGCCCTGCGCCGCGGCCCCGGCCCGCACCTCCTCCAGGGCGGGGCGGCGGTCGTCGCGCGCGAGAAGCAGCCCCAGCGAGTCCGACGTCTTCAGCATGTCCGTGCGATCCTCCTCATGGCGGGGCGGACGATACCCCAATGGTTCGTTCACGTTCGCGCTGGACGTGTCGTCGCGGGGCTCCCTATCCTCGTTTTCCCAGCGCAGGGATCGGAGGCTTCGGGCTCATGGCGGACGAAGAGTTTTTCTATGCGGACGGCGTCAACGCGAGCTCGGGGTACCTCCTCGAAGGGGTGACGCCGGCGGCGATGGCCGAGGCGGCGAAGCAGTCGGTGGCGAGCAAGGGGGAGCTCGAGAAGCACCTCACGCAGATGCGCGCCGACCGCGACGCGAGCGGGGAGAACTTCGCGACCGCGGCCCACATCGACCCGACCGACCTCGCGCAGACGGGCTGGGGCGTGATCTTCCCGTCGGTGACGCCGGGCGCCGAGGCGAAGAAGCAGGCGGCGATCCGCGAGGCGCTCCAGCCGCTGCTCCAGCACCGCCAGCGCCAGGTGAACAACGAGCGGTACTACCGGGAGTTCGACGGGGAGCACGCGTGCGAGCCGGAGGACACCAACCAGACCTTCTTCGAGCGCCTCGACGGCCACGACCCGGGCGCGCCGGCCGACCCGGCGACGGGCGTGCCGTACTACCTCCTGCTGGTGGGGTCCGCGGCGGAGATCCCGTTCTCGTTCCAGTACCAGCTCGACATCACGTACGCGGTGGGGCGCGTCCATTTCGAGCGCCCCGACGGGAGCCCCGACCTCGACGCCTACCACCGCTACGCGCAGAGCGTGGTGGAGGCCGAGACGCGCCCGCTCCGCCTCGCCCGCGAGCTGGCGCTCTTCGCCGTGCAGAACCCCCGCGACAAGGCCACCGAGCTCTCGCGCCACCAGCTCGTCCAGCCCCTCGGCGAGTGGTTCGAAAAAGCCCGCGAGCTGCAGAGCTGGAAGCTCCAGCGCTACTACGACGAGGTCGCCAGCAAGGCCACGCTCGGGCGCCTCCTCGGCGGCGACGCGACGCCCGCGCTGCTCTTCACCGCGAGCCACGGCGTCGGCTTCGACCGCGGCGACCCCCGCCAGGTGCGCCACGGCGGCGCGCTCCTCTGCGCCGACTGGCAGAACCCCCGCCCCTTCGTCCCCCTCACCGAGCGCGACTACTTCTCGTGCGACGACGTCCCCTCCGACGCGCGCCTGCACGGGCTCATCGCGTTCAATTTCGCCTGCTACGGCGGGGGCACGCCCGACGAGGACGAGTACGCGCACCTCACGCCGGGGAAGTCCTCGCGCATCGCCGACCGGCCCTTCGTCGCCGGCCTCCCGCAGCGCCTCCTCGGTCACCCGAAGGGCGGCGCGCTCGCCACCGTCGGCCACATCGAGCGCGCCTGGAGCGACTCGCTGCCCACCGGCAAGGGCGGCGCCAACCGCTTCGGGGTGTTCACGAGCGCGATGTTCAAGCTGATGAAGGGGGAGCCCGTCGGCCTCGCGATGGACTACTTCAACCAGCGCTACGCGCAGCTCGGCGCGGACATGAGCTCGGAGATCCAGAAGCTGGAGCGGGGCAAGGACGAGGCGACGGTGCGCCTGAAGAAGGCCCAGTTCGCCCGCAAGTGGACGCAGCACAACGACGCGCGCGACTACGTCGTCAACGGCGACCCCGCGGCGCGCCTCCGCTTCGACGACGCCCCCGGCGACGCGAAGCCCGCGCGCGAGGCGCTCGAGATCAAGACCTTCGTCGCCTCCGTCACCGTCGAGGTCGCCGCCACCTCCGCGACGACGACGCCCGCCGCGAGCGCTTCCGCCGAGGCCGTCGCCGCACCCGACCCGACGGCGTTCGGGATCGTCGACACGCTGCGCTCGATGGTCACCGGCGCGCCCGCCGAGCCGGAGCCCGCGGCCGCGCCCGAGCTCGAGCTCGAGTCCGAGCCCGCGGCGCCCGCGAGCGGCAACCCCCTGCGCGACTTCGCCGAGCGCGTCACGAGGACCTTCGGCGACCTCGTCAGCGACGCGGCCTCGCTCGAGGTGCGCACCTTCGTCAGCAACGGCGCCTCCGCGGTGGCGGTCACCGAGGACGTCTTCCGCCACGCGCAGCTCCGCGCCTGGACGCGCATCAGGCTCGATGGCGACATCGACGTCTGTGTGCCTCAGGTCGACGGCCAGGTCGACACCGCCCTCTGGGCCCTGCACGTCGAGATGGTGAAGCAGGCGCAGGCGCACCGGGCGGAGATGTTCAAGATGGTGCTGTCGACCGTCGCCGGGGTCTTCAAGCCGTAGGGCGAAGCCCGGGCTTCGCGCGTCCGTCCCCCCGCTCGCCGAGGCTCGCGGCCTCCATCCCCCGCTCGCCGAGCCTCGCGCGAACGATCTTTCCTTCGAGGCTTTTCGAGCGCCGAGTGCCCAGGGTTCGCCCGCCCGCCCTCACTAAGGGGTTTAGGCTCACCCTGGGCTACCTCCACGGGATCATCCGCCCGGTGGCGGATTCCGGGAGCCGGTGCGAGGTGAGGACGTCGCGCGTCGCCCCCGTCGCCTCGTTGGGAGCCCGGTACAGACCGGGCAATCCCATGGAGGTAGCCCAGGGTGAGCCTAAACCACTCAGCGAGGGCAGGCGGGCGAACCCTGGGCACTCGGCGCCGCGAGCAGACGAGCCAGGTGCTTCGCGCCGGGGGATTCGGAGTCAACGCACGAGCCCAAACCACTCTGTGAGGGCAGGCGCGCGAACCCTGGGCGACGGCGCTGAGCGACGGCGCGGACCGGGCGATGGCTTCGTTCTTTTCTTCCCTTCCCGGGCGCTTTTGGTTAGGGCTCCCCGCGCATGGGATCGATCCTCGCGTTCGTCAAGCAGATCTTCAGCCTCGCGACCATCGAGGGGCTCACCCGCTTCACCGACCAGCACGGGACGCTCATCTACTGGGTGCTCCTGGCGATCGTGTTCGCGGAGACGGGCTTCGTGGTGACGCCGCTCCTCCCGGGCGACTCGCTGCTCTTCACCGCGGGCTTCGTCGCCAACGCCACGGGCAAGATCGAGCTCCCGCTCCTCGGCGGCGGGCTCATCGTCGCGGCCATCCTCGGCGACACCGTCAACTACCACGTCGGCAAGGCCATCGGCCCCCGCGTGATGAACAAGTCCGACTCGAAGATCTTCCGCAAGGAGTACCTCGACAAGACCCACGAGTACTTCGAGAAGTACGGCGGCAAGACGATCATCCTCGCGCGCTTCGTCCCCATCGTCCGCACCTTCGCGCCGTTCGTCGCGGGCGCCGGGGCGATGAGCTACGGGAAGTTCATCACCTTCAACGTCATCGGCGCGGTGGCGTGGGTCTCGACGATGATGGGCGCGGGCGTCGCGCTCGGCGGCCTCGAGCTCGTGCGCAAGCACTTCGAGAAGGTGGTGATCCTCATCGTGCTCGTCTCCGTGATGCCGATGGTGCTGGAGTTCTGGAAGCACCGGCAGGCCGCCAAGGGCGAGAAGCAGTCGCCCGCGGCGTAGCCTCCGCCGCCCGCCGCGCGGTACAACCGCGGCCGTGACCCCTCCGCGCGCCGCGCTCCTCTTCGCCCTCCCCCTCGCCCTCGCCGCCTGCGGCACCACCTCCTCCACCGCCCCCGACGCCGCCGCGCCCGACGCCGTCGCGCCCGACGTGACGGCGCCCCAGGACGCATCGCAAGACGCCTCGCAAGACGCGCCCGCGACGCCCGACGCGCCCGCCGAGCCCGACGTGCCCGAGGCCGTCGCGGCGCTCATCCGCGAGCGTCCCTACCAGCGCCGCGCGCCGTCGACCTACACCGCCGACCGCGCGTGGCCGCTGGTGGTGGTGCTCCACGGGTACGGGGCTGCGGGCTTCGTCCAGGCGGCGTACCTCGGGCTCACCGCGGCCTCCGAGCGGCGCGGCTTCCTCCTCGCCACCCCCGACGGGACCCTCGACCCCACCGGCCGCCGCTTCTGGAACGCCACCGACGCCTGCTGCGACTTCGGCGGCCGCGCCATCGATGATGTCGCGTACGTCACCGCGGTCATCGACGACATGTCCGCCCGCTACCGCGTCGACCCGGGCCGCGTGTACGTCCTCGGCCACTCCAACGGCGGCTTCATGACCCACCGCATGGCCTGCGAGCGCGCCGACCGCGTCGCCGCCGCCGTCAGCCTCGCGGGCGCCACCTGGGGCGACCCCGCCCGCTGCACCCCCGCGCGCACGGTGGCCGTCCTCCAGGTGCACGGCGTCGCCGACCCCACCGTCCTCTTCGAAGGCGGCACGCTCGCGGCGGGCGGGCCGATGTACCCCTCCGCGCGCGCCACCGTCGCCGCGTGGGCGCGGCTCAACCGCTGCGCCGCGGCCTTCACCGAGGTGCCGACCCGCGCGGACTACGTGCCCGACGCGCCCGGCGCCGAGACGCGCGTCGGCCGCCACGAGGGCTGCGCGGCCGGCGGCGCCGCGGAGCTTTGGGCGATGGACGGCGTCGGGCACGTGCCGGTGTTCAGCGCCGCGTGGTCCGACGCGGTGTTCGACTGGCTCGAGGCCCACGCGCGGCGGTAGCGCGCTGGAATGGGCGCGGGAGGAAGGGGTTCTGTGGTAGAGACGGGCCAGTGAACCTCGACGGGTCGCTCACAGTTGACGTTGCAAGCGTGCTCGACACGTTCCGTGAGCGTGGTGAGGTCTACCTCGGTGGCACGCCCGAGGAGCGTCGCTTTGCGTTCGGCGAGTTGAGTGCTCATTTGGGATCGACGGCCATCCTGGTCGATGTGCCTGAGTCGGTGGACCGAGCCGAGTATCTCCTCCTCCGGCTTGCCGAGGATTGCGGCACCTCGCAGCAAACGGCCGAAGCCCTCCGCGCGGGGGCCCACCAGGCTCTGGAGACGCTGCTCGCTCCACTCTCGCAGAGAGCGCTCTTGATCGAGGGCGCGGATCACCTGCTGAGTGCTGGAGACTGGGAGCTCGAATCACTCGTCACCCAACGACTCGCGCCCGTCCGAAACGGACTTCGGCGGGTTCGACGGGTCGAAGGGGTCTCCCCCGGCCCCGAAGCGATGCGGCTTCGCTTCGATGCCTCGGTTGGATCGCGCGCTCAATCGCTCTGGCTGCAATCGGGATGCGACGTCGATGTTTTTCGCCTCGCGCTCATTCTCTCGGAGCTGCAGCCCGCGTCGCCGGTGTTCGCTGAGGGGCGCGAACTCCACCTTCTCGCGGAGCGCGTTCACGCCGCCACCCCCTCCTCGCTCCGAGAGATCGTGAACGCCCTCTGCGTGCATGGGCGGCCCTTCGCCGAGCGATGGCTGCCGCGGTTGTCCATTCACGAAGAGGTCGTCGACGTGGCGGTGGCGGTCGGCCTCATCCATCGAACGCGCGGCGACCTTCAGGTGGTGCAGCCTCTGCGCGAACGCTGGCCCATCGCTCCCCCCGTGCGCGCCGACCTCCACAAACGCCTCGCGGGAATGTTCGCAGCCCTCGCCGCGGAGAGCCCCCTCGCGGTTGTCGAAGCGCACAGGCATTACGCTGAGCGCGGAGACTTCAACCGCGCCGCCGAGTTCGCCCAATACAGCATCTCCTCCATGCTCCATGCGGCACGGCGGGCATCCAGGGCTCACCGATGGGAGGCGGCGATCGAGGGCTATGAGGTCGCTCTCGGCCTGTCGGAGCGGGTGGAGGTGACGCCGGAGGTGCGCGGCTACGCACGACACTATCTCCACTACAACCGCTTCCGAGCCGACCGAGAGCTGCTGCCCGCCACCCTCGCAGGCTACCGCCGCGCGCTCGACGACTGGCCGGGTAATGCGCTCTTCTGGTCGCGCGCGATCCGTTGCGAGTTCTATGCGAACAACCCCCACGCCGGGGTGCGCGCCCTGAGCGATGCCTACGACCACGTGCAGCCGCACCCGCAGCGCGACGCCTTCCTACGATGGCGTACCGCCGACGGCCTCATCAAGAGGGAGATGTGGCTGGCGGCGCTCGCCACGCTGGGGGAGGCCGCGCCGCCCTCCGCCGCCTGCCGCCTCACCCGCCACCAACTCGATGAAGCCTTCGAGCGTGGGGTGACCGTCCGCGACCTCTGGGTGCCGCACCGTTCCGTGGTCAGCTTCGATCGGGATGTGGAACTGCGCATCCGCGCGGACGTGGCGCCCGGCATCGCAGCCGTGATCCCTGGCGCAGTGGGTCGTGGGCGCACGCGGGAGGAAGCCCTGGGTGACCTCGTCGCGCAACTCGCGGAACAGACCGCGGGTCAGGTTCCGGTCGACGCGGCGGCCTTCGCGGAGACGGCGCGAGAGCGGCAGTACCAACGCCTGGGCCGCACCAAGGGCCCCGACTCCGTGCGGGAGACCCGTGCTGCGCTGCTCGCGTGGTGGGTATCACAGGGGGGGGATGGCGCGCGCTGGCTCCTCGCCAGGGTGGCGCAGGAGATTCACTGGGACGTCCTTCACGCGGTCATCACCGTACTCACGCGCGGCGACTCCGACGTTGGTGGAGCCGTACTCGACGCGCTCGAGCACGGAGCGCCCGGGGAAGACGCTGCCTTGGCGTTCCTCAAGGCGCTCGCTGAGGTGTCCCTCGGCGGCGTCGAAGACCGCGCGCGCCGCATCGCCAATCGCTTCGCGGCGGAAGGCAATTGCGACGCTCAGGAGGTCGCGGCGGAGATCCTGACGGCGTTGTCCTCGAAAGGATAGGGGCCCGTGTTGCTGCTGCGGATCGGCACCCAAGGGCGCTGGCTCGGGCGGCGGGCGGAGAGCGACGAGGACGTCGCGCAGGCCGCGCGTGACCTGACGCTACGGGAAGGCGAGGGGGGCTTGTCTGTCTACCGCGTCGGCGGATTGGAGGAAGCCCGCGCCCTCGCCCTCTCGTGGGCCTTGGAGAAACGCGACCGCGACGACAACGCGGACTACATCGTCTTCGACGAGGGCCTTGTCGCGGAGACACATACGCTGGAGGCGCGTCCCGACGAAGACGCGGTCGACGCGGGCCTGCGTGAGCGTCACCACGAACTCGTCGAGCAGACTGCCGGCGCGGCGAAACTGCTCGCGAGCAAGCTCCTGGCAGGCTCAGATCGTAGGGTCGAGCGAGTGCCAAAGGCAGAGGTTGCGGCCGAGCGGAGGCGTCGGCAGGGGCGGGGCCCCTGACCCCTCACCGCGCCACGCGGCGGAAGCGCGCGACGTCCGCCGCGCCCACCACGCCCGAGAGCACCAGCGCCACCACGTAGAACACCCCCGCCGCCGCCGCCGCGACCAGCGTCCCCACCTTGCCGTGGAGCGGCAGCGCGCGCGCCGCCAGCGCCGCCACCGCCGCGGCGCCCGCCACCCGCAGCGCCGTCGTCAGCGCGACGAAGCCGCCGAACTCGCGCCGCATGTACCACGCCGCCGCCGCCAGCCCGAGCGTTTGACCCACGGCCGTGCCCGTGGAGACGCCCACCAGGGGATCGCCCGCGAGCGTGATGCCCGCGACGTCGCCCGCCGCCACGCCCGCGAGCGTCAGCGCCATCAGCGCCGTGGCCGCGCGTGTGCGCCCCGCGGCGAGGACGATCGTGGTGCTGATGACCAGCAGCGCGAAGGCGCCCTGCCCGAGCGCGAGGTTGCGCAGCGCGACGGCGCCCGTCTCGTACGACGACTGGTACGCGAGCCCGAGCACGCCCTGCGAGAGCCCCGCGAGGACGGCGAGCATCGCGCCCAGGGCGATCGCGCTGAAGCGGAGCGCGCCCACCACGAAGCGCTCGGTGGTGCCGTGGTCGTTCTCGAGGGTGGCGCGGCTCACGACGGGGAAGAGCACGAACGTCACCGACAGGAGGAGCTGGTACGGGAGGAAGGCGAAGTTCTGCGCGGCCTTGTAGACGCCAAGGAGCGCGTTGACGGACGCGACGTCGTGCCCGGCGCGCGCGGCCAGCGCCTTGAAGAGCAGCGTGTCGCCCTGGAGCACCAGGTTGAGCGCGAGCTGGTAGGCCAGCACCGGCGCGAAATAGCGCCCGTAGGCCCGCGCGAAATCCCCGAGCGCGTCGGGCATCGGCTCGACGCCGGGGTCGCGCGGTTCGCCACGCAAGTCCGGCAGCGTGAGCGCGAGCGCCACCACGAGGATCGCCGCGCTCGCCGCCGCGAAGCCCGCCACCGCGCCGAAGGCCCCGAGGCCCCGCGACGCGAGCCCCACGATGAGCCCCGTGCGCAGCGTCGAGAAGGTGATGTCGAGCGCGGCCTGCGCGCCGTAGCGCCGCCGCCCGTTGAAGGCCCCCACCAGCGCGGCGTACACGCTGTAGTCCGCCACCACGACCGCCGCCACGCGCAGGAGCCGCGGCACCGAAGGGTCGCGCAGCAGCGTCGCGCCGAAGACGTCGGCGCCCGCGACCAGCGTCAGCCCGAGCGCCGCGCCGAGCGCCGCGTGGAGGAGCAGCGCGCGGCGGAGCGCCCGGTCGCCGCCCTGGATCACCGCCCGCGACATCGCCTGGATGCTGCCGGAGACCACCACGTTGTTGACGATGGAGATCGAGCTCAACACCACGCCGTAGAGCCCGTAGCCCTCCTGGCCGAGCACCCGCGTGAGCGCGAGGGGCTGGAGGAAGCCCGTGGCCATGAACCACAGCTTCGCGAAGGTGATGAGCGCCGCGCCGCGCGCGGACTCGCGGACGACGGCGTCGGCGGGGCGTTGGGGGGCTTCGCTCACGGGGGCGCGTGTGTACACCAGCCCCGCGCCCGGAGGGTAGTCCGCGCCGCCCACGTCACCGCAGGCAGATGGCGATGGTGCTGCCGTACACCGTTGGGGGCGGGGTGATCGCGCGCAGCCCGATGGCGCCGAAGCCCGCGGGGCACGCGCAGCCGGCCGCGAGGGGATTGGGCACGAGGCACGCGCCGTCGTCGCGCCGGTGCCACGCGCCGCCGAAGCCCGCGGTGGCCGGGGCGCGCACGCAGAAGACCATCTGCGCGGCGTGGAGGCCGCCGCAGCCGGGGGCGTCGGCGTAGAGGTTGATCGGGGAGGTGGGCGCGGAGCCGGCGGGGCACGTGCAGCCGCCGGTGTAGGGGTTGGGGACGCACACGGACGTGCCGGCGCAGTTGACCACCTGGTACGCGCCCGCGTAGGCGGTGACGGTGCCGGGCGTCCCGCAGAGGTAGGTGGTGGCCCCGGTGAACGCCCCCGCCGGACAGTCGATGATGCGCCGGACGACCGCGGGCGACGTGCCCGGCGCGCAGGTGTACGTGCCGGTGTAGGGGTTGGGGGCGTTGATCGCCGTGCACGACGGGTGGTCGGCGGTGGAGAGGAGCCCGCCGAAGCTCACGCACTCCGTCCCGCGGCAGAAGCCCGACGGGCAGCGGTTGTTGCACGCGCCGCAGTGGGCGGGGTTGTTGAGCACCGACGTCTCGCAGCCGTTGACGAAGGCGCCGTCGCAGTCGGCCCGGCCCGCCGCGCACGCGGCGACGCGGCACAGCCCCGACGCGCAGACCGCGGTGGCGTTCGGCGCGGCGCAGGCGTTGCCGCAGCGCCCGCAGTGCGACGGGCTGGTGAGGACGTTGACCTCGCAGCCGTTGGCGGGGTTCGTGTCGCAGTCGGCGAAGCCCGCGTTGCAGGCGGCGACGCGGCACTCCCCGGCGAGGCAGAAGGGGGTCGCGTTGGGGGTCGCGCAGGCGTTGCCGCAGCGCCCGCAGTTGGCGGGCTGGTCGAGGCGCGTCTCGCAGGTGTTGTCGCCGTCGCAGTCGGCGAGGCCCGCGGGGCAGCTCTGGCAGCGGCCGCCGGCGCAGACCATCCCCGCGCGGCAGGCGTTGCCGCACGCGCCGCAGTTCGCGAGGCTCTGGAGGAGGTCGACCTCGCAGCCGTTGTCGGGGGCCCGGTCGCAGTCGCCGCGGCCGACGACGCAGGCGGGGACGGTGCATCGGCCGTCGACGCACGACGAGGTGGCGGCGGGTCGCGCGCAGGCGTTGTTGCACGCGCCGCAGTGGGCGTCGCTGGCGCGGAGGTCGACCTCGCAGCCGTTGGCGGGGTTCCGGTCGCAGTCGCCGAAGCCGGGGGCGCAGGCGGCGAGGGAGCAGATGCCGGCACGGCACTCCGCGGTCGCGTTGGCGAGGGCGCAGGCGTTGTTGCACGCCCCGCAGTGGTCGGCGCCGCCGCGGAGGTCGGCCTCGCAGCCGTCGTCGACGAGGCCGTTGCAGTCGGCGCGCGAGCCCGGGCACGCCGTGATGACACAGCGCCCGGCGAAGCACCCGGCGGTGGCGTCGGGCGGCGCGCAGCGGGCCCCGCAGACGCCGCAGTGGGCGACGGACGACGCGAGGTCGACGCAGGCGCCGTCGCAGCGCTGCTGGCCCGCGGGGCAGGGCGTGGGGAGGTCGACGGCGGGGACGTCGAGCGGGCCGGCGTCGGGCGCGGCGTCGGGCACGGGCGCGACGTCGAGCGCGGCGTCGAAGGCGACGTCGGGCGCGGCGTCGGGTGCGTCGTCCGGCGCGACGTCCGGCGCGGCGTCGAAGGCGACGTCGGGCGTGGTGTCGGGCGCAGCATCGAGCGAGACGTCGAGCGCGCCGTCGGGCGCGGGCTCCGCGTCGGCGGGCGCGACGTCGGTGACAACGGGGCCCACCTCGGGCGCGTCGGGCGCGACGTCCGCCGCGGCGTCGCCCGCGTCGCGCGCCAGGCGGTACTCCGCGAAGGGCGTGAGCACGCTGCACGCGGCGCAGCACGCGAGGGCCGCGGCCGACGGGAGGGCGAGCGCGCGCGGGGTCATCGCGCGCGACTCTACCCCCGCGGGGCGGGCGCGGTCAGCGCGAGACGTAGCCCGCGCGCTCGAGGAGCGTCTGGCCCGCCGGGCTCAGCGCGAGCTCGGCAAGGCGCGCCGCGGCGCCGACGGGCGCGCCGCGGGTGTAGAGCACCACCGGCCGCGCGAGCGGGTAGAGCCCCGCGCGGACGGCGTCGCGCGTCGGGGCGACGGGCTCGCGCGCGTGCGGCACGTCGAGGGGCACGACGCGCACCGAGGGGTTGACCCACGCGAGGCGGACGAGCGCGACGGCGGCGGGGTCGGCCGCCACCCTGGAGACCGCGGCGGCCTCGTGGGCGACGACCACCGCGTCGGGGGCGACCGACAGCGCGCGGCGCCCGCCCCCCGCGGGGAGCACCACGTCGTCGAGGAAGGCGCGCGTCGGCGAGCCCGCGCCGCCCACCAGCACCACAGGCCGCTCGCGGTTGCCGTGCAGCTCGTGGAAGGAGCGGACCCCGCCGGCCATCAGCCGCGCGAGCGCGTCGACCGAGAGCGACGGCAGCGGGTTGGAGGGGTGGACCACCACCGCGGCGTGGTCGTAGCCCACCGGCCGCTCGCTCGCGGGGGAGCGCAGGTCGAGGCCGAGCGCGCGGGCCTCGGCCGCCTGCGCGTCGGTGGCGCGGCCGACGTGGAGCGCGACCTCGCCGTCGCCGCGCAGCAGCCGCGGGAGCGCGTCGCCGCGGTCGACCGCCACGCGCAGGCCGGGCGCCGCGCCCGTGAGGGACTCGCCCCAGGGGACCGCGAGCGCGTCGGCGAGCGTCGGGTCGGCGAGCAGGCGGAGCGGCGCGGGAACCTCGCGCAGGGGCGGCGGCGGCGGGGCGACGGCGATGGGCCCGCTGCCTTCGAGCGCGCCGAGGCGCTCGCGCGTCCGCCACCAGGTGACGCCCATCGCGAGGGCGACGAGCCAGCCCGCGAGCGCCGCGCCCATCCACACGGTGACGGGGGACGTCGCGCGCGGCGGGGACGAAGGCGCGGACGGGCGCGGGGCCTCCGTCACCGCCGGCGAGGGCGTCGGGGTGGGCGCGGGCTCGACGAGGCCGAGCGCGGAGGGGCGCGCGGAGACGGTGGCCGACGGGGCGGGCGCGTCGGGCGCGTCGGGCGACGGGGCCGCGAGCGGGAGCGTCGCGAGCGCGTCGGGCAGCGGGTCGGGGGCGTCGTCCGCGGCGGGCGCGGCGTCGGTGCTGGTGACCTCCTCGGTGGAGGCGAGGGACTCCCAGCGGTCTTCGATGGAGCGGCCGTCGAGGGCGAGGGCGACGAGGCGGGCGAGGTCGTCGGCGGTGACCGACCAGTTCTGCACCTCGAGGACGCGGTCGAGGGCGTCGCGCATGGCGCGGGCGTCGGGCCAGCGGCGGGCCGGGTCGCGCTCGAGCGCGCGCATCACCACGGTCGAGAGGGTGTTGGGGTACTCGGCCACGCGCAGGGTCGGCGGGGGGATGGTCTCCTTCACGATCGCGCGGTAGAGCTCGGGCGCGCTGCTCCCCTTGAAGAGACGTCGGCTGCCGGTGGACATCTCGTAGAGCACCACGCCGAGGCCGAAGAGGTCGGCGCGGGCGTCGATGTCCTTCGAAGCCTCCCACTGCTCGGGGGCCATGTAGCCGAACTTGCCCTTGATCTGCGCGCCCTGCGTGCGGCCGGCGCGCGTCTCGGCGCGGGCGATGCCGAAGTCGACGACCTTCACGGTGCCCGCGACGTCGACGAGGATGTTGTGCGGGGTCACGTCGCGGTGGACGAGTCGCAGCGGCTCGCCCTCGGCGTTGACGGCCTCGTGGGCGTGGGCGAGCCCGTCGAGGGCCTCGCGCGCGATGCGGACGGCCAGCGGGATGGGCACCGACCGGCCCTTCTGCGCGAGGCTGACCATCAGCGTGGTGAGCGAGATGCCGCGCACCAGCTCCATCGCGATGTAGAGCCTCCCGCCCTCCTCGCCGACCTCGTACACCTGCGCCAGCGCCGGGTGCTTGAACTCCGCCGCCAGCATCGCCTCGCGCACGAACATCCGCACGTGCTCGGGGTCGCCGCTCACGTCGTCCTTGAGCACCTTCACCGCGACGCTCTTGGCGAAGCCGAAGGCCCCGAGCTGGCGGCCGAGGTAGACGTCCGCCATGCCGCCCGAGGCGATCTTCCGCTCGAGCACGTAGCGCCCGAGCCGGAGGCCGGACGCGACGGGGGACTCCGCGCTCACGCCGGCGAGTGTACCGCAGGGGGGGTGGCGCGGAGGGAATTCCCGCGCCCGGCGGGCTTTCAGCGGGTGGCGAGCGCGGCGACGGCGAGCGGGATCGCCGACCACGCGGCGACGGCGGCCGCGAGCGCGACGCGCCCGGCGGCGGCGACGGCGAGGGCGGCCTCGAGGTCGGCGTGCGTCCCGGCGCGAACCGCGTCGGCCGGCACGCTCGACGCCTCGCGGAAGGGCGCGCGCGCGGCGTCTTCGAACACCAGCACCGGGCCCGGCTCCGCCTGCGCGACGCCCTGCACGGTGGCCGCGGTGGGCTCTCCGTCGACGCGCACCACGCCGTCGGCCGAGAGCGTCGCCGCCCGCGCGCCGCGCCAGCGCCCGAGCGCGCGGAGGTCGCCGCCCGTGCGCGCGTACGCGACGAGCGCGAGCAGGAGCCCGAGCGCCGCGCAGGCGAACCACGCGAGCGGCGGCGCGACGCGTCCGCGCAGCGTCCCCCACGTCACGTCGACGGGCTGGCCCGTGCTCAGGCGGAAGGCGCCGGCGGGGTACGGGGCGTCGTCGCGCATCACGACAACGAGGTCGAGCCCGCGGTCGACGCGGAGGGTGAGCGCGCCGGCGCCCACGCGGATGCCTTGGCGGCGGAGGGACTCCGTCTGCGGGGGGGTGGGCTGGCGGAGCGTGAGGTCGCAGCCGTTCTCGTCGCAGGTTCGCCACACGAGGAGCGCGCCGACGGGGTCGACGCGGACGGGCATCGCGGGCGTGAGCGTGAGGGCCGGGAGCTCGCCGACAGCGGGGATCGCGTCGAGCAGCGCGCGGGCCTGCGGGCGCGCGGCGACCACGGTGCCCATCGCAGCGGTGAGGGCGACGGTCGCGGCGAGGGTCGCGAGCGAGAGCCCGCGCACGACCCGGGCGCCGCGCGCGCCGACGGCGGGGACGACCCCGCGGGCGACGGCGAAGGCCGCGAGGGAAGCAACGAACGCGACGACCGGCGAGAGCATGACGAGCGCGACGTCGCCCGTCCCGCAGCGCCAGTGCGAGCTCACGAGGGGGTCGGCGAGCTTCATCAGCGCGCCGCCGGCGGGGAGGAGCGCCTGGGCCGCCAAAGACGCGCCGAGGGCGAGGGGCCAGCGCAGGGGGGCGCCGCCGCGGGCGAGTCGCGCGACGGGCGCGACGAGCGCGACGGCGAGGAGCGTCCCGACGGCGAGCGTGCTGCCGACGAAGGCGTTCGCCAGGTCGCGGGTGAGGAAGAGCGCGGCGCCGTAGCCGAGCAGCGTGACCACTGCGGTGAGCAGCGCGGTGGCGGCGAGGCGGCCGGTGTGCAGGGCGTCGGTCGGGGCGGCGGGTGCGGTCATACGTTCGAGGGAGAATACGCCCGAGCGGGGGCGGGGATTGGGTGACATCGCCCCGCCGTCTCCCATTGCCGGCGCCGCGCCCGCGGGCGAAACTCCCCCGCTCGCATGGATCCCCTCGCCCGCGACCTCGCGACCGTCTTCGGCGCGCGCAACGTCTCCGTCGACGCCGCGGACCGCAGCGCGTACGCCCACGACCTCTGGCCCCGCCAGCTCCTGGCGACGCGCGGGGGGCTCCCGCGCCCGGCCGGGCCCCGCGCGGTAGTGTGGCCCGAGCGCGACGAGCAGATCGCCGACCTCCTCCAGCTCGCGTCGCACCGGGGCATCACGCTGATCCCCTTCGGCGCGGGCAGCGGCGTCGTCGGGGCCCTCCAGCCCGCGGGCGACGTCGTCGCCGTCGACCTCAAGCGCATGCGCGCCCTCCACGAGGTCAACGTCGAGGCCGGGCGCTGCGTGGTCGACGCGGGCATCCTCGGCGAGCACCTCGAAGAGAAGCTCCGTCGCCGCGGCGCGACGCTCGGGCACTTCCCGTCGTCCATCTACTGCTCCACGGTCGGCGGGTGGGTGGCGACGCGCTCGGCGGGGCAGTGCTCCGGGCGCTACGGCAAGATCGAGGACATGGTGCTCGGCGTCGAGGGCGTGCTCGGCGACGGCTCTTCCTTCCACGCGGGCCCACCGCGCGCCGGCGAACTCGACCACCGCCCGCTGCTCGTCGGCTCGGAGGGCACCTTCGGCTTCCTCACGCGGGCGACCTTGCGCGTGTGGCCCGCGCCGACCGGGCACCGCGGCCTCGCCTTCACGTACGGGGCGATGCGCGACGCCTGGGAGGCCGTGCGCGCGCTCTATCAAGCGGGCCTGCGGCCGGCGGTGACGCGTCTCTACGACCCCTTCGACACGTGGCTCTTCCTCCAGGGCAGCGAGCGCGCCGAGCCCCGCGACCCCGACGCGCCGTCGCCGGGCCGCGCGCAGCCGCGCGTGGAGGCGCTGCTCCGCCGCGTGCTCGACCACCCGAAGGCCCTCAACGCCGCGGCCCACCTCGTCGCCGACGACCTCTACGGCCGCTCGCTCCTCATCGTGGTGTTCGAACACGCGGGCGAGGAGCCGGTGGGCGACGCGGTGGCGCGCGCGCGGGCCATCTGCGCCTCGCACGGCGGCCGCGACAACGGCGACGGCCCGTGGAAGCGCTGGCTCGTCCGCCGCCACGCGGTGAGCTACCGCCAGCCGCCCACCTACGCGCGCGGCGTGTGGGTCGACACGATGGAGGTGGCCGCGCCCTGGTCGAGCCTGGAGACGCTCTACCGCGACGTGCGCGGAGCGCTCGGCGAGGGGGGGTTTGTGATGGCCCACATGAGCCACGCCTACCCCGACGGGTGCTCGATCTATTTCACCTTCGCGGGTGCGTCGCCCGACGACGCCGACGCCGTCGCCACCTACGACCGGACCTGGGCCGGCGCGCTCGAAGCCGCGCACCGCGCGGGCGGCACCGTCGCGCACCACCACGGCGTCGGCCGCTCGAAGCGCGGCGCGATGGGGCTCGAGTGGGGCGCGGGCGTCCGCCTGCTCGACGCGCTCCGGCGCGCGGCCGACCCGCGCGGGCTGCTCGTGCGCGGCGCGCTGGTGCCGGGGCCCAACGAACCCGTGGGCCCGGGTCCCGCGGCGCCGTCGGGCGTGCGCGTCGACGCGCGCTCGCGGCTCGTGGACGTCGACGTCGACACCGCCCTCCCGACGCTGCGCGAGGCGCTCGCGCGCGACGGGCTCTCGCTCCCCGACGGCGGCGGCGAGGGGACGGTGCGCCAGTGGCTCCTCGCGCACGACGGGCCCACGCGCGACCCGGTCGACCACCGCGTCGCGGGCTGGCGCGGTCGGCTGCCGACGGGCGCGGCGATGGGCTGGTCGCCGTCGCCGCGGCGCTCGGCGGGGCCCGACGTGCTGCCGCTGCTCCTCCGCGACGCGCGCTTCGGGTCGCTCGACGGCGTGGCGCTGCGCGTGGCCGGGTCGGACGAGCGGGGCGACGCGTGGGTGGCCCCCTGCGAGGCGGCGCCGCGCGCGACCGACCCCGCGCTCACGGCCTGGCTCGACCGCGCGGCGCGGGAGATCGCGACGTGAGCGCTCGCTGGCGCTGCGGCCGCTGCGGCCCGGTGGCGCAGCCGGCGGGGAGCGCCTGGCGCGACGCGCGCTGCCCGCGGTGCGACGGCGTCGTGGCGCGCGAGGCGGACGTCGAGGCCGCAACCTTCGCGTGCCCCGGGTGCCGCGCGTCGGTGGCGCTCGACGCGCCGGCCTGTCCCCGCTGCGGGGCGAGGTTCACGGCGGCGCGCTGCGCGGGCTGCGGCGCGCGGGTGGGCCCGGGCGAGGCGCGCTGCGGCTGCGGTCGCTCGGTCGACGCCGCGCCTCCCTCGCTCGAGCCCCTCTGCCCGGCGTGCGTGGTGGCGCTCGAGGCGCGCGACGTGGGCGACGCGCGGGCGCTCGCGTGCCCCACCTGCCGCGGGCTCTTCGTCGACCACCTGGTGCTCGGCGCGTGGATGCGCGACGGCGCGGCGGAGGCCCCCGCGGAGGACGGCGACCGCCCCTTCGCGGAGGACGGCTGGCGCGTCCGCTACCACCGCTGCCCGCGCTGCGCGACGATGATGAACCGGGTCAACTTCGCCCCCGGCACCGGGCTCGTCCTCGACGTGTGCGTCGAGCACGGCTACTGGCTCGACGCGGGCGAGCTCGGGCGCATGGCCGCCCGCGTGCGCGAACGGGGTCTGGAGGGGACGGCCCTCGCGCGCGTCGACGCGCAGCGCAAGGAGCGGCGGCGCGCGGCGGAGCTCCGCGCGGCCCTCGACGCGGCGCCGTGGGGCGGCGCCCTCGCGCGCGGCGGCGATCCCCTCGACGGCGTGCTGCGCGCGCTCCTGCGCGCGGTGATCGGGTGGTGACGGGGTGTTCCGCGTCGAGCGACCGCGGGGCCGGGCGGGGCCGGTGCTGGTGGAGGTGCCGCACGCGGGCATCGCGCTGCCGCCCGAGGCACGCGCGCTCCTGACGGTGGGGGCCGACGCCATCCGCCGCGACGCCGACGCCTGGGTCGACGCGCTCTACCGCGGCGCGCCCGCGCGTGGCGCCACGCTCCTCGCCGCGGAGCTCTCGCGCTATGTCGTCGACCTCAACCGCGACGAGGGCGACGTCGACGAGTGGGCGGTGGCGGGCGCGCGCGCCGAGGGGGCCGAGCACCCGCGCGGGGTCGTGTGGCGCGAGACGGGCGACGGGCGCGCGGCGCTGCGACGTCCGTTGACGCGCGAGGAGTTCGAAGCGCGGCTCGAGCGCTACCACCGGCCCTACCACCGCGCGCTCGCGGCCGAGCTCGCGCGGCTCCGCGGCGAGCACCGCGACGTGGTGCTCGTCGCCGCCCACTCGATGCCCTCGACCGGCAAGACCGCCCGCGGCGACGTCGTCCGCCGCGCCGACGTGGTGCCCGGCACGCGCGGCAAGACCACCGCCGCGCGCGCCGTCATCGACGCGGTGGAGCAGCACTTCCGCGCCGCGGGGCTCAGCGTCCGCCACGACGACCCCTACCGCGGCGGCGCGACGACCGCGCGCTGGGGGAGGCCGCACGAGGGCTTCCACGCCGTGCAGATCGAGCTCAACCGCGCGCTCTACATGGACGAGGACGACGGCGACCCGCGGCCCGAGCGCTTCGACTGGCTCGCGGACGTCTGCGCGGGCCTCGTCGACCGGCTCACCGCCCTGGTCGACGCCGGCGCGCTGCGCACGTAACCGACGCGCGCTGCGCCCGCGTGACTAGCGCGCCTGCGAGGACTCGGACGGCGCCGAGGTCGCGCGGCGCACCTCGAGGCGGTACCGGCTGTTGGTGGTCTGGAGGTAGTACACCTCGACCCCCGCCACCCGCAGGATGCGTCGCACGGGCGTGGTCACGTACTCATGGAGCCCGTCAGGGAACTCAATGACCACCACCGCCCCGCGGCGCGGTGCGCGCACGAGTCTCCCGATGACGGGTCGCCCTGGCTTCGGGCCTAGCTTGCGGAGCACGACCTCCACGACCCCGACCCTACCACGATCGTCTTTCGAAACCACCACCCCCGTGATGACTTTTCGCGCGCTTCGAATCTCCTCCCGCGGGGCGCGTCGTCCCACGGCGCGATGACTGTTCATCCGTCACGTCCGCTGGTACACCCGTCGGCCCTCCGATGGCCTCGACGCAGCGACGCACCGCGCTGGAATCGGGCGGTGCGACCGTAAGGCACGCCCTGGTCCGCGGCCGCGGCGCGCCCCCCGACGCCGCCGCGCGGGTGGCCGGGTGGTTCGAGGCCCGGGGGCTGCGTCCGACGGCGGTCCAGTCGGCGGTGTTCGAAGCGCTCCGCGCGCCGGGCCACCTGCTCGTCACCGCCCCCACCGGGAGCGGGAAGACGGAGGCCGTGATGCTCCCGCTCGTGGCCTCCCTCGCCGACCGCGCGCCGTCCGCGGACGAGACCCGGCGCGTCCGCGTCCTCTACCTCACGCCCGTCCGCGCCCTCGCCGACGCGCAGGCCGACCGCGTCCGCGCCCTCGCCGAGGCCCTCGGCGTCGACGTCCGCGTCGGCGTCCGAACCGGCGACTCCACCACCGCCGAGCGCGCGAAGGTGCGCCGCGCGCCGCCCGAGGTGCTGGTCACCACACCCGAGAGCCTCGCCGTGATGCTCGGCACCGAGGCCCGCGACGCGCTCGACGCCGTTGAGCACCTCGTCCTCGACGAGGCCCACCTCCTCGCCGCGGGCAAGCGCGGCGCGCTCCTCTCCGCGACGCTGGAGACGCTGGTCGCGCTCCTCGCGCTGCGCGGCCGCCCCCCGCCGCGCCGGCTCGCGCTGAGCGCCACCGCGCGCCCGCTCGACGCCCTCGCCGCCTGGGTCGCGCGCGACGCGCGGGTGGTGTCGGCCGGCGGCGGCGCGGCGCCTTCGCTCGACCTCGCCGACCCCGCGCTCGACGACGCGTATCCGACCGCGGGCTGGCTCTGGCGCGTGGCGCTCCCCACCGTCGCGCGCGCCGCGGCCACCAACGCGGGGGCGACGCTGGTGTTCGTCGGCGCGCGGGCCCGCGCCGAGCAGTGGACGCTGGCCCTGCGCGACGTGCTCCCGGCGCGCGTGCCGGTCGCGTGCTTCCACGGCTCGCTCTCGGCCGAGGAGCGCGGCGCCGTGGCGACGGGCATGCGCGACGGGACGCTCCGCGCGGTGGTCGCGACGAGCGGGCTCGAGGTGGGCGTCGACCTCCCGGCCGTCTCGCGCGTGCTGGTGATCGCCTCGCCCCCCTCGGTCACGCGGCTCCTCCAGGCGGCGGGGCGCGCCGACCACCGCCCCGGGCTCGCCCCGCGCGCGACGCTGGTGGCGACGAGCGCGCTCGACCTCGTCCGCTGCGCCGCCGCCCTCGCCGCCGCGCGCGCGGGCGACCTCGAGGACGTCGAGCTCCGCGCCTACGACCTCGACGTGTGCGCGCAGGCCGTCCTCGGGCGCGTGGCCCTCGCGCCCTGCACCCGCGACGAGATCGCCGCCACCCTGCGCGCGTCGTGGGCCTTCGACGGGCTCGACGACGGCGACCTCGACGCGGTGATCGATTTCCTCGCCACCGGCGGCGACGGGCTCTCGGCCTACCCCGACCTCGCCCGCATCGTCACCGACGGCGAGCGCTGGGCCCTCTCCGGCAAGCGCTCGCTCCGCCGCTACCTCCAGGCCGTCGGCGCCATCGTCGGCGACCTCGCCGTCCTTGTTCGCAACGGCACCTTCACCGTCGGCCAGGTAGAGGGCCGCTTCGCCGCGATGCTCGAGCCCGGCGACCGCTTCGTCCTCGGCGCCCGCACCTGGCGGGTTGCGTCGGTGACGGGCGCAGAGATCCAGGTGAGGCCCGACCGCGGCCGCGAGACCACCGTCCCCGCGTGGGCCGGCGCGCGCGCCGCGCAGAGCGAGCGCGTCTCGGCCGCGTGCGAGCGGGCCTTCGCCGCCGTCGACGCCGCGCTCGACCTCCCCGACGAGCCTTCGCGCGTGGCCGCGGTGCGCGCCGCGCTCGGCGCCGGCGAGGACAACGCGCGGGCCGTGATCCGTCTGGCGCGGGCGCAGCGGGCGACGTCGGCGCTCCCGTCGCCGTCGCGCTTCGTGGTCGAGCGGGTGCGCGAGCGCGGACGTCACCACGTCGCGGCCTTCACGCTCGCGGGCTCCACCGCCAACGAGGTGATCGCGCGCGCCGTCGCGACGCGGGCCCGCCGCGAGACGGGCCGCGGCGCCGAGGTGGCCGCCACCGACGAGTGCGCGGTGGTCACCTTCGCCGGCGCGGGCGACGTCCCCGACGAGGCGACGCTCCGCCGCTGGCTCGCCCCCGGCGACCTCTTCGACGACCTGCTCGACTCCCTCGAAGGGAGCGCCCTCGCCGGCGCGTACTTCCGCGAGGTGGCCCGCGTCGCCCAGCTCTGGGCGCCCGAGCGCGGTCGCGGGACGGTGACCCCGGGGCTCCTCTACGACGTGCTCCGCAAGCACGACCCCGACCACGTCCTCCTCCGCGCGCTCCGCTTCACGCTCTGGACGGCGCTCGACGGCCCGCGCGCCGAGCGCCGCCTCGCCGCGATGGCCGCGCGCCCGTGGTCCGTCGCGACCCTCGACCGCCCGTCGGCGCTGGCGATCCCGGCCTTCGCGTGGGCCGAGCGCGACGCGGTTCGCCCCGACGACCCCGAGGCCGCCCTCGCCGCCGCCGCGCACGCGCTCTTCCAGCGCGCTGCGAAAGAAGGGGGCGCGTGACGTCGCGCGACGACGGGGTGGAGCTCCTGGCGCCGGGCGGTGCCTACGTCGCGGCCGCGCGCGCGCTGGTGGTGGCCGACCTCCACGCGGGCTACGTGCAGACGCTCCAGCGCCGCGGGTACACGCTCCCGTCGCAGGGCGACGACGCGCTCCACGCGCGGCTGCGGGCGATGTTCGCGCGGGCGGACGTCGCGCGGGTGGTGGTGGCGGGCGACCTCGTCCACGGGCTCCCGGCACTGGCGGGCCGCGGGGGCGCGCGCTCGCCGCTCGACGCGCTCCTCGACGCGCTCGACGGGCGCTCGCTCACGGTGGTGCCCGGCAACCACGACCGCGGCGCGCACGAGCTCCTCGCGAAGCGCGGCGTGGAGGTGACCGACTGCGCCGCGGTCGGGCCGCACGTCGTCCTCCACGGCGACGAGGACGTCGACCGACTCCGCGGCGAGCGCGCGCTCGCGATCGGGCGCGGCGGGGCGCTCTTCGTCGGGCACCACCACCCGGCCCTCACGCTCGACGACGGCGCCGGGGCGCGCGGTCGGGTCGCGGCCTTCGCGCACGCGCCGGGGCTGGTGTGCCTGCCCGCCCTCGCGCCCCTCGCGCGCGGCGCGTGCCTGCTGCGCGAGGACTACGCCGCGGGCATCACCGCGCTGGCGGGGGAGCGCGAGCTCGCGGTGGCGGTGGTGGTCGGCGCGGAGGTGATCGCGGTGGGGACGCTCGCCAACGTACGGGCGGCGTGCGGGCGGGTCGGGCGCGCGGCGCGGCGCGGGCGCTGAGCTACGGCGTCGGCGCGGCCGTCGGCGCCGGGGCCTGGCGCGAGGTGTCGACGTCGATGCCGCGGACGGTCTCGGCGAGCCGGACGCGGCGCTCGCCGATCTGCGTGTCGAGCTCCACCACGCGCCGGGTGATCTGGTCGAGCTCGGTGGCGACGCGCCCGAGGCGCGCGGTGAGCTGCGTGCGAAGGTCGGCCGCCTGCGGGTTGCGCTGGATCGCCCGGAGGTTGTCGCGCGTCTCCTCGGCGTTGCGCTGGAGGTCGTCGCGGCGCTGCGTCTGCGTGGCGTACTCGCGCGACAGCTCCTGGATCTGCCGGCGCAGGTCGACCGCGCTCCGCAGCGCCTGCGCGACGTCGGCGGGGGGGTTGGCCTCGCGGAGGTACTGCTCGATCGCGAGCGCGGCCTGCTCGTCCTGGAGGTTGACCATCGTGCTGAAGGGCGTCCGCGTGGTGACCACCGTCTCCGTGTTGCCGCGCGCGGGCACGTTGGTGGGCACCAGCGCGTTGCCGTTGGTCTCCTCGGTGCCCTGCGGCGGCTCGTGCAGGCGCGCGCCGTTGAGGGCCTGGCGCACCATCACCCGCACGCCCCGGTCCATCCCGTTGCGCACGCGGTAGGTGGTGCGCTGGACGTTGTAGCGCTCGAGGGTGAGCGTCTCGCGCTGCATGCGGACGAGCCGCGCGCCCTCGACGGCCCACTGCGCGTTGCTCTCCACGGCGAGCGCGCGCTCGAGGGCGAAGGGGATGGTCGCGGTGGCCGCGTCGGGGAGCGCCTCGAGCATCCCCTGCCCGAGGTACGCGCCCTCTTCGAAGATGGCGATGGGCCCGCGCTCGAGCAGCGCGCCAGTGCGGTTTTCGAAACGGGCGACGTGGAAGGGGTGCGTCGACGACGCGGGAACCCCCGGGTCGGGCGCGAAGAGGTAGAGCCGCTGGCCCGGGATGTCGCGCGCGGCGAGCATCACCATGGTGGCGCTCCGGTCGGGGATGGTGACCGTCTGCGGGAGGTCGTAGCGCGTGGCGCCGCCCTGCACGGCGAGCGCGGCGAGCGCGGCGACGTTGCGCGGCGCGCTCGACATCGGCGGCGGGGGCGGGGCCGCGGGCGTCGGGGCGTAGGCCCCGCCCATCGGCTGCGCGGGGGCGGCCATGGGCATCGGGCGGCGGGGCATGCGCGTGGCAGCGGTCGTGCGGGCTCGCTCGTTCCGGGCGACGCCCATCGCGCCGGCCTCGTCGGCCATCGCGGTCACGACCTCGGACATCGGCTCCTCGGGCGCGGGCTGCGCGGCGGGGGCGGCGCCGGCGGGGGCGTTCTGCGCCTCCTGCGCGAGGGAGGTCTCGGTGGTGGGGACGGCGTCGATCACCGCGCCCTGGTCGGTGACCACCGGCCGCGGCGGCACCACCGGCGTCGCCAGCTCCGAGCGGAACGACACCGGCGAGCCCGCGACGAGCGAGAGCCGCACGTCGCTCCAGTCCTCGCCCGAGAGGTTCTGCACGATGCCCCAGGCCTGCACCTGGGCGTTGTCGTTGCCGAACACGAGGCGGTACGACGGCCGCCAGATCGGCGTCTCCACGGTGTAGCCCACGAGCAGGTCGTGGCTCGCGCCGTCGAGCGAGAGGCGCACCGTCCGCCGCTCCTCAGGCCGCGGCGCTTCGCCGTCGGGGCGCTCCTCGGGCATCGGGAAGGCCGCGGCGCGCACCGAGCTGCCGCCGCGCTCCATCACCGCGAGCGTCGCGAGGAAGTCGCCCACCTCGCGCTGCGCCACGCGGAAGCGAACCTCGCCCTCGTCGACGTGGCCCTGGCGTTCGAAGTACCCGACGCCGTTGCGGTAGACCACGACGCGTCGCAGCGGCAGCGACGAGGTGGTCTGCACGGAGGCGCTCCGGCAGCCGAAGGAGAGGAGGGAGAGGGCGCCGATCGCGAGGGAGGCGCGCACGGAGGGACGGCGGCGTTGGGTCATGGCGGTGATTCGTTCTCCTGAAGGGGGGTGTGCCGCGTGGGACACGCCGCCCGGCGGCGACGTTGGTACATCCAATCGGGGGCGGTTTCGCGTATGTTCCGCGCCGAAAGCGCCTCCCATGTCCGAGACCACCGACCGCAACCAGACCCGCATCGGGGGCGGGTACAGCCGCACGCAGCGCCTCGTCGAAGGCACCTGCCTCGCCCTCTTCCTCCTCGCCGACCTCGCCACCCTCGCGCGCACCGCGCTCGCGTCGCCCGCCTGGTGGATGCTCTCCATGGCGCCCGCCGCCGCGGTGTGCGCGGCCCTCTTCGCCGACCTCGTCTCGGGCGTGGTCCACTGGGGTTGCGACACGTGGGGCTCGGTCGAGACGCCGCTGCTCGGCAAGGCCTTCATCCGGCAGTTTCGCGAGCACCATGTCGACCCCGACGAGATCAACCACCACGACGTCGTCGAGGCCAACGGCACCAACGGCGCCCTCGCGCTCCTCCCCCTCGCGGTCGCGTGGCTGCTGCCGTACAACGTCGCGCACCCGACGCCGCTCGGCTGGGGCACGCAGGTGGGCGCGGCCGTCTTCGCGCTGCTGGTCACCTTCACCAGCCAGGCGCACCAGTGGGCCCACGCGCAGCGCGTCCCCGCGCTCGTGGGCTGGTGCCAGCGCCGCGGGATCCTGCTCTCGCGCGAGCACCACGACGTCCACCACGAGGCGCCGCACCTCCACAACTACTGCATCACCACGGGCTGGATGGACGGCGTGATCGAGCGCTTCGGGCTCTTCCGCCTCGCCGAGCGGGCGATCACCCGGCTGACGGGCGTCGAGCCGCGCGCCGGGCAGTGACGCGCTGATCACGCCATGACGCAGGTGACCCAGGTCTTCGCAGCGCAGCGCGCCGACGCCCACCCGTCGCCGCAGCGCCGCGCCTTGTGACGCCTCCTCGCGGGGCGCTATCCTCCGGGCGTGCACTCCCCGCGGTCCTCGCCGCCCCTCGACGAGCGCCTCGCGCAGCCGGAGACGCACACACAGGTGGTCGACGGCGTGACGGTGCGGACGATGGGCGCCACGCCCCCGCACGCGACGCAGCATGCGGCCGTCGCCCACGTCTTACGAGCGCGCCGAAGCGGAAGGGCTGGTCGAGCTCGCCGACCTGCTGTCGCTCCTCAAGCACAACGCCTCGGTGAGCTCCGAGTACGTCCCTGCCGCTGCAGCGCCGCGTCCGGGAGCGCGCCCGCGAGCGCTGCGTGAGTATCGCGGCATCGCGTGAACCCAGGAGGCGACCTTCCACATCGACCACGTCGTACCGCGCGTGGAGGGCGGCGCGACCACCCTCGACAACCTCGTCGCCTGCGTGTCCTGCTCGCTCCGCAAGAGGCCACGGCGCGCTGCGATCGACCCGGGCACGGGCGTCGAGGCCGCGCTCTACGACCCGCGGTCGCAGCGCTGGGACGAGCACCTCCGCCTCGCAGAGGATGGCCTCCTGGAGGCCTCACCCCGACAGGCCGCGCCGCCCTGCTCCTGAAGATGAACCGCCCGCTCGCCGTCGTCCTCCGTCGCGCGACGCGCGGCGCGTGACCGACCGCGACGGGCCGCGCGAGCGCGAGTTCGTCCAGCTCGGGCTCCGGCGTGCCGACGCGCAAGGGCGCCGTGAGCGAGAAGGGCGACGACGACCGCGACGGTGACGCCCCGGCCGACGGCTGATGGGCGATAGCCCGCGGCGACCACCGGCGCCGCGCCTTGTGACGCCCCCACGCGGGGCGCTATCCTCCGGCGAACTTGCCGCGCTCGACGCCCCCCGCCCTCCTCGCCCCAGGGCGCTCCGTCGTCGTACGTGTCGGCGCGAGCGCCGGGCCGCGGGAGCCGCCGCCCCCTCGATGAGCGCCTCGCGCAGCCGGAGACGCACACGCAGGTGGTCGACGGCGACGGTGGACGATGGGGGCCAACCCTCCGGCACGCGACGCAGCACATGGAGGTGTCCCACGTGTTCCGCGGTGCCTCGCGCAGGGCTACCGCGCGGCGGACATGCTGACGCGCCTCGACGCCGACAACGACCGGGCGGCCGACGTCGTCTTCCCCGAGGCGCCCGACGCGAAGACCGGGCGGCGCCAGTTGGAGGAGATCACCTTCGAGGTGTGCGACAGTCAGCGGGACGGGCGACGTGGCCGAGAAGGCGCGGTGCTCGCCGCGCGCGGCGTGCGGCGGTATTCTACGTGCGCGTCGACGAGGGCGCCGTCTACGAGTGGCGGCGTGCTCGACGCGGGAATCGCCCGGGGACAGCGACGCCATCGAGGACCGCCGCTCTGTCGTCCCCATCCCCGTCCAGGCCCTCCTCCAGCGTGCTCGCCGACGACAACGTCGCCCGCGCCCTCCTCGCCCGTGGCAACGCCGTGGTGACCGCCGCCGTCGACGCCGCCCACACCGCCGGCCTGCGCCGGCCGGCGACGAGGGCGCGCTCGTCGCCGCGCGCCGCGCTGTTGCTCCGCACGATGGAAAGCCTCGCTACCTCGCGGCTCACCGACGCGCAGCGGGCGCGGTCGCGGCCTGCGACGACCTCGCTGCCGCGCCTACGCGCTGGCACGACCTCGCCGTGCTCGCGGCGGGCGCCGACGTGCGAGGTCTTCGCGTAGCGGCGTCCTCTGGGCGGGAAGGCGCGCTGGGGTCAGCGCCACCACAGGGACACCGTGCGTCCTCCCGCCGCCTCCACCCACCGCGCGGCTGCCCACCGCGACGCCCTGTGGCTCGTCGATGCCCCGACCGCGCGCGGCCGCGCTCGGGCAACGCGATTTCGCGCCCGGACGATGTCGATCTGGGGGTCTGGCGATTCGAACCGGGGGTCTGGGTGATCGAATCTCGCGCTCGGACGACGTGATCTCGCCCCCGCGCTGCACACCGGCCCCCGAAATCGCACCGCGGGACTTCAGCTCGTCGCCTTCGACGCCGTTGTTTCTCCTTGCGTGGGCGGCGCGGTTCCGTCGTCCACACCACCCCACCTTCACGCCCGGAGACGAACGCCATGACGAAGCAGAAGCGCGCGAAGTCCGCCCCGAAGTCGGCCCCCGTCGCGCCGACGAAGCCGCGCCCCTCGACCCCCGCGCCGGCCCTCGTGACGCCGTCGGGCGACGGCGCGCAGTCGCCGCTCACCCCGAAGGAGACGCGCCGGCTGCTGCGCATCTCGCGCTTTCTTCTGATGGTGCGCGACCCCTCGCTCTTCGCGGCGGCGCTGGCCCACGGGTACACGCCCGCGGAGCACGAGGAGGGCTGGGGCCTCTTCCGCCGCGCGTCGGGCGAGGGCCAGGCGATGCGCGTCGCGCCCCAGGGAGCCGCCCCGCGCTCCCTCTTCCTCGACCAGGAACTCCAGGCCCTCGACGCCTTCGAGAACCTCTGGTTCCCGCGGGTGCGCGCGGTGATCGAGCGGGTGGTGCCGTCGGAGCACCGCGCCACCTTCCTCGCCACCTTCTTCCGCGACCTCACGCAGCAGCCCCTCGGCCCCGGCGTCATCCTCTCGGTGCGCGGGCTGGTCGAGCGCCTCGCCGCCCTGCCCACCAGCGGCCTCCCCGGCGCCGCGGCCGTGCGCGACACCCTCCGCACGCGCGGCCTCACGGACGACGTCCTCACCGCGATGCGCGCCCGCGTCGCCGCGCTGGAGACCATCCCCGCGCTCCCTGCGACCCCGGCGGCTCCCGTCGCCACCGCAAGCGACGCCGCGCCCGACCACGCCGCCCGCCGCGCGGCCTACGAGGCGCTGTCGGCGTGGTTCAACGACTGGGGCACCACGCTCCGCTCCGTCTACAACAAGCGCGAGCTCGTCCAGCTCGGGCTCCGCGTGCCGACGCGCAAGGGCGCCGTGAGCGAAGAGGACGATGGCAACGACGACCGCGACGGTGACGCCCCGACCGACGGCTGACGGGCGCTGATAGCCCGCGGCGATCACCGCGATCGCGACGATGTCCTGGCGACGCGTCGCCCCGGTCTCTACGTTCGGTGGCGCCGAAGGAGACCGACGCCATGTACCACAGCCCCTCGCCCCTCCCCCCCGCCGACCGCGCCCGCCTCGTGGTGACCCTCAACGCCCGCCTCGCCGACGGGCTCGACCTCCACTCCCAGCTCAAGGTGGCCCACTGGAACGTCAAGGGCCCCCACTTCGCCGCGCTCCACCCCCTGTTCGAAACCTTCGCCGTGGGCCTCGCGGGCTTCACCGACGCGATCGCCGAGCGCGCCGTCACCCTCGGCGGACGCGCCTACGGGACGGCCCGCCACGTCGCCGCGCACTCGGCCCTCGCGGAGTACCCCCAGGACACCGTGCGCGACCTCGAGCACGTGAAGCTCCTGGCCGAGCGCGTCGACGCCTTCCTCGCGGGCCTGCGCGAGTCGCGCGCGCTCGCCGAGGAGGTGAAGGACACCGACACCGTCGACCTCCTCACCGGCGTGGTGACGGAGTTCGAGAAGCACTCGTGGTTCCTGCGCGCGACGCTCGGGGAGTGAGCGTCACCCCTCTCAACAGGGAAGCGCGGAACGGTTCGAATACCGTCACGGCGTCCTTCTGATCGCACACCGAACTCGCTTCTCCTCCCTCCCCCGCTCGCAAAGCCTCGCGCGTTGGCCCTCCCTCCGTCGCCGCGGCGGCGCCAGCGGGAGGGGGCCGCCGTCCTCGACAATACGCCATGACGCCGGAGCGACGTGACGCGAGAACGATGCGCCGCCGCGGCGAAGCGACGTCGGTGCGTCTCAGTTGGGAGTCGAAGCCCCTCCCTCTGGCGCCGCCGCGGCGACGGAGGGAGGGCCAACGCGCGAGGCTTGGCGAGCGGGGGAGGGAGGAGAAGCGAGCTCGATGCGACCGCACTCACACAGGCATCGAGTCGGTAGAATCGTTGAGAATTGAAGGCTCGCAGCGTCGGCCTACGAAACCCTGCTCAAGGTGTGGGAGTGAGCGCCGGTCAGCCGGGCGGAGTGATGAGCTGGAGGTCGAGGCCGCCCGGGTACATGTACGAGGTGTACGGGGCGATGCCGTAGACCTTGATGCCTACGCCCTGCCCGACGCCGCTGCGGAGCCGGTGCGCGCCCGACATGATCGGGAGCGTCATCACGTTGAAGCCGCCGAGCGACTCCATCGAACCGCGCAGGGGCTGGTCGTCGAGGGTGAGCTCGACGCCCGCGGGCACGACGACGTTGAGGAAGTTCTGCGGGTACGTGCTGGGCACGTAGAAGTCGTAGCGGTCGCGGTACTGGGGCACCGGGACCTCCTGCACCATCGCCGGGTCGCCCGCGCCCGTGCCGCCCGTCGCCGGCCCCTGCCCGATCATGAACTGCGTGACGAGGAACGCGCCGCTACCGCGCACGCGGAAGTGCCGGTTGGTCTGAAACTGCAGGAGCTGCCCCCGCGCGAGGGTGGCGGGCTCGTGCACGTCCTCGGGCTCGAAGGTGATCGCGTTGTCGTCGGTGCGCGAGAGGATGCGGACCACGTAGGGGACGCCGGGCCCGCGGTCGCGCAGCGCGGAGACGACGTAGTCGCGGCCCCAGGTCTCGTCGGGCAGGAGCTGCTCTTCGAGGTGGTCGCACGCGGGGCGGTCGGAGGGGACGGTGGTGCAGTCGTGGCCGACGAACACCGCCACCGGCTGCGACGACTCGATGGTGGTCCCCGTGAGGTCGCCCGCGCCGGCGCCGAGGAGCTGGAGCACGTCGCCCTGCTGGAGGTTGAAGGTGGCGGTCTCGCCGGCGGCGAGCGGGGTGACGCCGCGGCCGGCGCCCACGCGGCCCGCGGCGTGGACGGTGACCTCGGTGTTCTCGCCCGTGGTGGCGACGATGGAGACGAAGCCCCCGCGCGAGAACGTCGGCAGCGTCGGCGACGTGAGGTTGGGCCAGGCCGAGACGGTGTAGCGCCGCGTGAGCACGCCCTGGGGCAGGAGCAGCGACGCGTCGTTGGTGTACGAGAACACCCGCCCCGACGAGTACGTCAGCGGGTTGAACTGGTACGCCGAGATGGGCCCGGTGGCCTGCACGTGGTAGGCGCCGCCCCGCACGAGCGCCGACGTCGCGGACGGGGTGATCCCGGTGAACGGGTCGCGCGGCACGCCGCCCTGGTACAGCTCCGCCACCCACGGGAGCTCCACCGTCTCGATCGCCCCGGGATCTAGCGCGATCGTGCGCGGCGTCGTGAGGTTGCCCCCCGTGATCGTCGCCCGCACCGAGTACGTCTGCGGGTTGGCCAGCACGATGGCGAAGCGGAACGTCGGGTCGAGCTGGCTGTTGGGCGTCACCGTCGGCCAGTAGCTGCACCCGAGGTACGAGCGCCCGAGCGAGCTGTCGCTGCACCGGTCGGTGCAGTTGCCCGCCACGCACGACGCCCCGTCCTGGGCCTTGCAGAGCGCGCCGTCCTCCCAGCCCGAGCCGTCCATCCGGCAGCGCTGCGTCTGGAGGCTGTTGTCCGGGCTGCACCGCGCCGCGTTCGGCGCGCAGGCGCGGCACCCGAGGCCCTCCACGCAGGTCATCGCGTTGCCCGTGCACGTCACCCGCGACGCCACCTGCCCGTGCTCGTCGCACGTGAACGCGACGCTCGACCCCTCGCAGTAGAAGCGCCCCGGCACGCACATCCCCCCGTCGGGCCCGCCGTCGATGCGAACCACCGGCCCGGCGTCTTCGGTGAAGCGCGTGCGGGTGGGCTCGGTGCAGGCGGCGAGCGACAGCCCCAGAAAGACCAGTCCACGGCGGAAGTGCATGGCGCGGGTCGATACCGCGGTCACGGAGGGTCTGTCCAGAGCGCCGCCGCCCTGAATTCAGGGGGCGCTGGGGGGAGCGCGCCGCGCCCGCCACGCTTCGAGGCCCCGGGCGAGCAGCCAGCCCGGCAGCACGAAGATCACCCCGAGGCGCAGCGCGAAGAGGCTCACCGTCGCGAGGGCCGCGAGCGCGAGGCCGCCGCCCCCGGGCGAGAGCATCCGCTCGGTGAGCTCGGCCCGGTCGCAGACGCGCGCGAGGATCTCGTGGGCCGCCACGAGCGAGGCCGCGACGAGGAGCGGGCGCCAGCGCGTCACGGGCGCCTCGCGGTGAGCGTCGCCAGCAGGATCGCGTTGCCCAGGGGCCCGCCCGTCACGAAGCGCCAGCCCCCGCCGCGCGCGACGGGCACGCCGAAGAGGGCCGCGGTGCGGTAGAGCGCGCGGTAGCGGTCGCGGTCGTCGGACTGCCGGGCGGCGGCGAGCGCGAAGCCCGTGGCCGACACCGACACGCCGAGCACCACCGGCCCCGAGTCGATGTCCCCGCGCCCTTCGGCGCCCGGCGCGTACTCCCGCACGGCGCCGAAGCCCGCGACGCTCACGTGCCCGGTGCGCGCGAGGGCCCCGGCGAGCTCGCGCGCGAGCCCCGCGTCGGCGAAGGAGAGGAAGTACGCCGCGAGGGCCGTCCCCGAGCCGCGGGGAACGCCCTGCCCGCCGTGCCCCACCGACTGCGCGAGGTAGCCCGAGGGCCGGTGCGTGAAGTGCTCGCGGTACACGCGAACCATGCGGGCGAGGAGCGCGCGACGGTCCGCGCCGGTGAGCTGCGCGTGCTGCCCGACGGCGCCGACCACGGAGGCGATGTCCGCGGGGTAGGCTTCGCCGGGGTAGGTCTCGATCACGCCGTCGGGCGAGCGTTCGAGGCGGCGCGCGAGGGCCGTGACGATGCGGTCGTGGAGGGCGGCGTGCGGTGTCGACGGGTCGACGCTGCGAAGCGCGCCCATCGCGAGGGCGACGTAGCCGAGGTAGGCGTGGCCCTCGTCGGTGTCGAGGCTCTCCAACGGGTCGTGGCCCCAGGCCTCGCGCGCGAAGGCCCAGGTGACGGGGCGGAAGAGGTCGTCGACGGCGCGTCGCAGCGCGGGGAGGTAGCGCGGGCGGAGCTCGGGGTGCGCGGCGATCACCTGCGCGAGCCCGAGCGCGGCCATCTGGTGCGTGACGAGCGCCCACTCGCCGTCGAAGCGCTTCGAGCCCGTGTGGAAGGAGCCCTCGCCCACCTCGCGCGTCACGTACGCCGCCACCGCGCGGGCGAGTCCGTCCTGCGCGTCGCGGTCGCCGTCGAAGAGCGCGTCGGCCTCGCGGCCCACCAGCGCGCGCGGCGCGACCGCGGCCGTCGCGACCACGCAGCACGCGGTGAGGAGCCGCCGGCGCCAGGGCGACGTCGGGGCGGCGGGTTGGTCCATGGAGGAGCGGGAGCGTGCCGCGGTCGCGGCGCTCGCGTCAACGCGCGGGGTAGCGCGCCATGTCGAGCGCGAAGGACCCGTCGGGACGAGCGGCCCCCTCGGGGCGCGGGAGCTCGCGGAGCTGCGGCGCCTCGACGACGCCCTCGTAGCGGACCACGCCGCGCTGGTTGACGAGGCGCACGCTCAGGAGCCGCGTCTCGGGCGACACCACGAAGGCCTGGACGCGCCGCGGCACCTCGCCGTCGAGCACCGTGGTCATCGGCGCCGCGCGCACCGCACCCTCGCCGCGCGCCTCGAGCTCGATCCGCTCGATGGGGCACGCCGCCACCGGGTCGCCGACGTCCTGCGGCCGGCAGCTCGGGAGAACGAACCACACGCGCGCGCCCGCCCCCTCCGCGCCGAAGGCCCGCGACTGCTCCGGGCCGTAGAGCACGTAGATCCACAGGCGGCGCAGGTTGCTCTGCATCGTCGTGACGTCGGCGGGGACGAGCATCGGCGCGGGCGGCGGGGCCGTCGGCACGGGCGTCCGCGGGGCGACCGGCGCGCGGCGCGGCGGCCGGGCCTCCACGGACGCGGCGAAGAGCGCGGCGCCGAGCAGCGGGAGGAAGAAGCGGCGGGTGCGGTTCATGGAGGGAAGGTGGTGCTGCAAACGGGCCGCCATCGCGCGGAGAGCGCTGGTTTCCCGACGTTTCGCGCGGTGTGTGGGCGGACGCCGAGGGCACCCGGTGCGCCGCGCGCCCATCGGTGCACGCGGGCGCGCACGCGGCGTGGCGTGCGGGTTGCTCTCCGTGTGGGGACGATGCCACCCGACGACTGCTCTTCGGTCGAGGGCCTGCTCGAGCTCGCGGCGAGCTACCAGCGCGCCCGCACGCTCTTCACGCTCCTCGCGCTCGACGTCCCCTCGCGGCTCGCGGCCGGCGCCCTCGACGGCGACGCGCTCGCCCGCGCGCTCGGGCTCCACCCGCTCGCGGCCGACCGCTTCCTGCGCGCCTGCGTGGCGCTCGGGCTGCTCACGCACGAGGGCGACCGCTACGCCAACACGCCCGTCGCCGCGCGCTACCTCACGCGCGCCTCGGCCGACTACCTCGGCGACTACCTCGGCCGCCACGTCGCCACCGACTACGCGCTCTGGACCGACCTCACCGACCGCCTGCGCGCCTGGCGCCCCGCCCGCACCGACCACGTCGAGCCCGACGACGACGACCAGGGCGTCGAGGCGATGGAGGCCCAGCACGCGCTCGCGCGGCTCGTCGGGCGCTCGCTCGCCGACGCCTACGACTTCTCCCGCCATCGCGCGATGCTCGACCTCGGCGGCGGCACCGGCGCGATGGCGATCAGCGCGTGCGAGCGGCACCCGCACCTGCGCGCGCTCGTGGTCGACCGCGGGCCCGTCGTCGCGGCGGCCGCGCGGCGCGCGCGGGAGGCTGGGCTCGAAGCGCGCGTGGCGACGATGGCGGCGGACTTCAAGCGCGACCCGCTGCCGGGCGGCTTCGACGTGGCGCTGCTCGCCAACCTGCTCTCGGTGTCGAGCGAGGCGACCAACCGCGCGCTCCTCGCGCGCATCTACGAGGCGCTCCCGCCGGGCGGCGCGGTGATCCTGAGCGGCTGGATCCTCGACGACGGCCGAACCTCCCCCACGCTGCCGGTTCTCTTCTGCCTCCAGGACATCCTCTGGGACGCGCCCGACGTCGAGCGGAGCGCCTCGCGCTACGCCGCGTGGCTCGCCGACGCGGGCTTCGTCGACCTCCGCCGCGCGCGCTACTGCCCGCCCACGAGCTTCCTCGCCGGCCGCAAACCCTGAACGGCCTCTGCGCGCGGCGCACGGTGCACATCGCGACACCGTGACGGCCCGCGACACCCGCAACGTCCAGCGCCCCGCGTGGCACGCGCGATGCGACCCGACGCCGCGTCACGAACGGGCGGCACGACGTCGCCCGAGAGGAGAGTCCCCATGCTCCACCCCGTCGCCCCCCGCGCGATCGCCCTCGCCATCGCGCTCTGCGCCGCGGCCTGCGAGCGCGGCGCCTGGTCGTCGCGCTCCCGCGCCCCCGACGTTCGTCTGCTCCAGGTGCCGGCGCCCGAGCCCGTCGCCGCCACCGAACCCGCGCCCGTCGCGCCCGTCGCTAACGCCACGCCGACGTCCCTCGCGCCCTCGACCAACGCGACCGTCGACGCCGCGGCAGACCCGCGCCTGCTCGCGCTCAACCAGCTCGACGCGGGCACCGACGTCGTCCTCGACGTCGCCTACGGCGAGACGAGCGCGATCGCCCTCCGCGCGGACATCGG
This sequence comes from Polyangiales bacterium, assembly GCA_046351555.1. GTDB lineage: Bacteria > Myxococcota_A > Polyangia > Polyangiales > CAISKJ01. The sequence continues at coordinate 182,501 of JAXLYI010000012.1, read as the reverse complement.
CGCCGACCTCGGGGCCGAAGCCGTCGCGGTCGCCCCCGCGGTCGCGCAGCCCACGGTGATCGTGCTGCCCGTCCCCGTCCCCGTCGTCGCGTCGGCGCCCTCGGTGCCTTCCGGGTCGCCCTCGCCCGTGCCCGCGCCGACGCTCCCGTGGGGAACGCAGCCGCCGTCCCCCGCGCTCCCCACCACCGCGGGCGGCCTCCCCGGCGCGGTGCCCGGCGCCGCGGGGACCAACGTGCCGCCGTCGAGCGCGCCGCTCCCCTCGCCCGCCGTCCCCTACGGGACGCCCCTCCCCAACGGCGCGCCGTCGCTCACCGCGGGCGACCCCGGCATGCTCCGCGGCGGCTCCTGAGCGCGCGCGGGCCCCACGTGCGACGCGCTGCCACACCCGCAACGACCTTGTTTTCAAGCCTTTGCGGGCGTTGCCCTTGACGGGCGCGCGGCACGATTCATGTTGCGCACGTCCTCGTCCCACACGCCATCCGACAAGGCGATCTGAAAGGAGGACTCATGTCCAACTCCGCCCCTCGCTCCCTCGTGGCCGCGACCACGCTCGCGGCTTGCCTCGCGCTCGCCGGCTCCGCCTCCGCGGGGACCGTGCAGGTCCGCGACGACGCCGACCTCCTCACGCCCGCCCAGGAGACGCAGCTCCGCGCGAGCGGAACGCGCTACGCCTTCGACGCCCGCGTGCTCACCGACTCGCGCTTCTCGAGCCGCGCGGACTTCGACCGCCACGTGGCCGCGCAGCTCTCCGCGGGCAACATGGTTGTCGTCGGCATCGACCCGGTTCACCGATGGTCGTCGGTGCATTTCGGCACCGCGACCCGCATCGCCGCCAACCGCTTCGGCGCCGTCGAGAACGCCGGCGACTCGTACTTCCGCGGCTCGCGCTGGGACGCCGGCTTCGGCGCGATCCTCGACGCCGCGCAGCAGTCGGTCGGCACGGCGGCATCGGGCGAGGCCGCGCCTGTCGAGTCGCGCGGGGGCTTCCCGTGGCGCTTCGTCATCTTCGGCCTGCTCGCCGTCGGCGGCATCGCCCTTGCCGTCCGCGCGTTCCGCCGCGCCCAGCCCACGCTCGGCGGCGGCTGGAACAACCCCGACCAGGGCTACGCGCGCGGCCCCTACGGCGGCCCCTCTCCGGGTCCCGGCTACGGCCCCGGCTACGGTGGCTACGGCGGCTACGCGCCCCCCGGCGGCAGCGGCCTCGGCACCGGCATCGCGGGCGCCGCGCTCGGCGGCCTCGCGGGCTATGCGCTCGGCAACGCGATGGCCCACCGCGGCGAGGAGACCCACGGCGGCGCGGCCTCCGAAGGCGGCAACGACACGTGGGACGCCGGCGGCAGCGCGTCGGGCTGGGACGACGGCGGTGGCGGCGGTGGCGGTGACTTCGGCGGCGGCGGTGACGCTGGCGGCGGTGGCGGCGACTGGTGACCGCGCGCACCGTGCGCACCGTTTCATGAGACTCGTTCTCCCCTCCTCGTTGCAATCGACAGCGCCCCCGTGAGCCTCTAAGAGCGGGAACCGGATGTCTTCGCTCCGCCGACCGCTCTACGTCCTCCTCGCGCTCGTCGCCGTCGCGCTCGTCGCGCGCTCCGTCGCGCAGCGCGCGCTCGGCCCGAAGGTGGCCGTCGTCCACCCCGCGCGCCGCACGGTGATCCAGACCGTCGTGGCGAGCGGGCGCGTGATGAGCCCCGGCGAGGTCAACGTCGGCGGCACGCTCGGCGGGCTCGTCCGCGCCGTCCACGTGCGCGAGGGCGAGCGGGTGACGGAGGGCGAGGCGCTGGTGGAGTTCGACGACGCCGAGCTCGCCGCGCAGGTGGCGCAGGCGCGCGCCGGGGTGCTCGTGGCCCAGGCGCGCGTGGGGCAGCTCCGCGCGGTGAGTGCACGCGTCGCCGACGAGTCCGAGCGCCAGGCCGAGGCCAACCTCCGCGCCGCCGAGGCCGCGTGGACGCGCCAGGAGTCGCTCCACCGCGCGGGCGCCGTCTCTGACACCGACCTCGAGTCCGCCGAGCGCGCGCTCGCCGTCGCGCGTAGCCAGCTCCAGGCCGCGCGCGTCTCCGCGATGGGATCGCGCGACGGCGGCGGCGACGCGCGGGTGGCCATCGCGAGCCGCGTCCAGGCCGAGTCCGCGCTCCGCGTCGCCGAGGCCCGCGCGGCGCAGGCGAGGGTGCGGGCGCCGGCGGCGGGCGTGATCCTACGGCGCAGCGTCGAGCCCGGCGACGTCGTGCCCGCGGGCCGCGCGCTGCTGGTGCTCTTGCGGGACGGGCCCACCGAGCTCACGGCCACGCCCGACGAGCGCAACCTCGCCGACCTCCGCCTCGGCCAGCACGCCCGTGCCTCGGCCGAGGCCTTCCCCGACCAGCGCTTCGACGCCGAGCTCAGCTACCTCGCCCCCGCCGTCGACGCCCAGCGCGGCACCGTCGAGATGCGCCTCCGCGTCCCCTCGCCGCCGCCCTACCTCCGGCCCGCGATGACGGTGTCGGTCGAGGTCGAGGTCGGCCGCCGCGAGGCCGCGCTCGCGCTCCCCGCGGAGGCCGTGCGCGACGCCGCCACCGAACACCCGTGGGCGCTCGTCCTTTCGGGCGGTCGCGCCGAGCGGCGAGACGTTCGCGTGGGGCTGCGCGGCGAGCGGGTGGTCGAGGTGACCGGCGGGCTCCGCGAAAGCGACGCGGTGATCCCCGCGGGAGCAACCGTCGCCGCCGGCCAGCGTGCGCGGGCGGAGCGCTGACCGATGCCCGTGTCGTGGTTCCTGGCGGTTCGATTCTTCCGCGAGGGGCGGATGCAGTCGGTCCTCATCGTGGCCGGGGCCGCGGTGGGCGTGGCGGTGATTGTGTTCCTGTCGGCGCTGATCGACGGGCTCCAGCAGAGCCTCATCGCGCAGACGCTCGGCACGCAGTCGCACGTGGTCGTCCGCCCGCCCGAGGAGGCCGTCCGACCGACCTTCACCGGCGACAACGCAGTCGCGGTCGCGGCCCGCGTCGAACGCACGGCGCAGCGGACGCGCTCGATCGTCGGGTGGCAGCAGGTGGCCGAGGCCATCGCCGCGACGCCCGGCGTGACGGACGTGTCGCCCACGGTCACGGGCCCCGCCGTCGCGGTGCGCGGCAACGCCTCGCGGGCGGTGGTTCTCTACGGCGTCGACCCCGCGCGCTTCGCCCGCATCTACCCCGTCGAGCGCCGCACGATCGCGGGCCGCTTCGCCCCCACCGGGACGGCCTGCGTGATCGGGCGCGAGCTCGCCGCCGACCTCGGTGCGGCGGTGGGCGACCGCATCCGCCTCGCGTCGACGGGCGGATCCAACGAGGTCTACGCCGTCGCGGGCGTGTTCGACCTCGGCAACCGCGAGGTCAACCGCCGCTGGGTGGTGATCCCGACGCGCGGCGCCCAGACGCTCCTCGACCTCGCGGGCGGCGTCACGCAGGTGGAGGTGCGCGTCACCGACGTGTTCGGCGCCGACGCGGTGGCCGCGGCGATCGCGTCGCGCACGGGCCTCGTCGCCGACAGCTGGATGACCACCAACGCGCAGCTCATGGTGGCCCTCCGCTCGCAGAAGAGCTCGAGCGACATGATCCAGTTCTTCGTGGTGCTCGCGGTGGCGATGGGCATCGCGAGCGTGCTGGTGGTGTCGGTGGTGCAGAAGGGCAAGGAGATCGGCATCCTCCGCGCGATGGGCACCTCCCGCGGCACCGTGCTCCGCGTCTTCCTGCTCCAGGGCGCGCTGGTGGGCGTGGCGGGCTCGCTGGTCGGCGCGGCGGCGGGCGCCGGCCTCGCGCGGCTCTTCGAAGGGATCGCGCGCAACCCCGACGGGAGCCCGACCTTCCCGGTGGCGGTCACCGCGGCGCTGGTGCTGCGCTCGTCGCTGACGGCGGTGGGGACGGGCGTGCTGGCGGCGGCGCTGCCCGCGCGGAGGGCGGCGGGGCTCGACCCGGCCGTGGCCATTCGCAATGGCTGACGCGCCCGCGCTGCTGCTCGAGGGCGTGCGCAAGTCCTTCGGGACGGGCGTCGTGACGGAGGTGCTCCGCGGCGTCGACCTGCGCGTCGAGCGCGGGGAGTTCGCGGCGCTGGTGGGCCCGTCGGGCTCGGGCAAGAGCACGCTGCTCAACATCCTCGGCCTGCTCGACCGGCCCACCAGCGGGCGCGTCGCGGTGGCGGGCCAGGACACCGCCGGCCTCGACGACGCCGCACTCACGCGGCTCCGCGGCCAGACGCTCGGCTTCGTCTTCCAGTTTCACCACCTGCTCCCGGGCCTCACCGCGGCCGAGAACGTGATGATGCCCATGGCCGCCGCCCGCGGCCGGATGAGCGCCGACCTGCGCCCGCGCGCCGTCGCGCTGCTCGAGCGGGTGGGCCTCGGGGCGAAGGCCGACGCGCTCCCCGCGGCGATGTCGGGCGGGCAGCAGCAGCGCGTGGCCATCGCGCGGGCGCTCGCCGCGGAGCCGCCGCTGGTGCTCGCCGACGAGCCGACGGGCAACCTCGACACGCAGACCTCCGACCAGACCTTCGCGGTGCTGCGGGAGTTCAACCGCGAGCTCGGGGTGGCCTTCCTGATCGTGACGCACGACCCGCGGCTCGCCGCGCGCTGCGACCGCACGATTGAGCTGGTCGACGGCCGCGTCGTCTCCGACCGCCGCACCGCGGGGTGAGCGGGCGCCGACCGTTGCGTCCGCGTTACAGCGCGGGTGAAGCACGGTGTGGCGCCGCCGCAACACCACACGTCAGTGCGCGCGGGATTCCCCGATCGGTCTCGCGCTTGCACCGCGACGTCGCGCGTGACGTCCGGCCCCGGGGGCCGGGCCGCGCGGCCGTCGGCGAGCTCCACCGCCGGCGCCCGGACCTCCCCCGCACGCCGACGAGGACCCATGAGACTTCGCCTCCTCCGCCTCTCCCACCCGGCCGCGCTGGCGCTGCCCCTGGCGCTCGCGGGCTGCGCCGAAGACCCCGCCGCGAACGAGACCGCCTCCGCGGTCGCGGCCATCACCGCGGTGCCGGCGGGGGTCCGGTGCGTCGAGGTGACCGCGACGGGCAGCCGCGTCGTCACCTCGCGCACCGCCGTCAGCGCGGGGACGGGCTACACGATCACGCTCGCCAACGTCCCCACCGGCGCGGTGACCTTCACGGGCGCCGCGTACGCGGTGGCGTGCACCGCGGTGACCGCCTCCACCGCCCCGACGTGGGTGGCCGACCCCGTCGCCGCGACGCTCGCCGGCGGCAGCACCTACAGCCTCGTGCTGACGCTGCGCCAGCCGGCCAGCGCCGCCGTCAGCGTCAACTTCACCCCCGACGCGGGCGTGACGTGCGTCGCGGGGGCCGCCGACTGCAACGGGGCCGCCGCCGACGGCTGCGAGGTCGACCTCAACAACGACCCCGCCCACTGCGGCCGCTGCGGCTTCGGCTGCCTCCCCGCCGCCAACGCCGCGCCGGCCTGCGCGGCGGGCGCGTGTCGCCTTCGCTGCAACCCCGGGTACGGCGACTGCGACGGCGACCCCGCCAACGGCTGCGAGGCCGCCCTCGCCACTGACCCCCGCCACTGCAACGCCTGCGGCCGCGCGTGCCCCGCGGGCCCCGGCGCCACGGCCACCTGCGCCGCGGGCGCGTGCGGCCTCCGGTGCGACGAGGGGCGCGGCGACTGCGACCGCGTCGCCGCCAACGGGTGCGAGGCCTCCCTCATCGACACCGCCAACTGCGGCGCGTGCGGCGTCGTCTGCGGCGCCGGGCTGGCCTGCCTCGGCGGCCGCTGCACCGCCTGCCCGGCGAGCACGACGCTCTGCCCGAGGGGCGCCCGGCTCATCTGCACGCCGACCTCCTTCGACCCCGACAACTGCGGGGCGTGCGGCCGGGTCTGCGCGGGCTTCCCGGGCGCGCTCCCCGCGTGCCGCGACGGCGCGTGCTCGTTCGGCGGGTGCCTCCCCGGGCTCGCGAACTGCGACGGCGATGTCGACAACGGGTGCGAGCGCGACGTCACCAGCGACCCGCGCAACTGCGGCGCCTGCGGCCGGGTGTGCCCGGCGCCGCTGCACGCCGTCGGGACGTGCCGGGACGGCGCGTGCGGCGGCGAGTTCGTCTGCGAGGAGGGCTTCGTGCGCGCGGGCGCCGGCTGCCTGGCCGTCCCCGCGCCGCGCCCCGTCGCGCCCCCCTCGACGGCGACGGTCACCTCGCGCCGCCCCACGCTGCGGTGGGCGCTCGGGCCGGGCGCCGACGGGGCCCACGTCGACATCTGCCGCGACCGCGCGTGCTTCGCGACGGTCGCGACCATCGAGGCGGTCGGGACGAGCGGCCAGCCCGCGGCCGACCTGCCGACCGGCACGCTCTTCTGGCGCCTGCGCGGTCGCAGCGGCGCGGCCGTCGGCGCGTCGTCGAGCGCGACGTGGCAGTTCACGGTCGGCGCCCGCTCCGCCGCGGTCGACGCCGCGGGCGGCACGTCACCGGACTTCGACGGCGACGGGCGCGCGGACATCTTCGTCGGCGACCCGAGCGACAACAGCAACCAGGGAGCGGTCTTCCGCTTCTACGGTGGGAGGACGGTCGGCGACGTCTTTGGCTCGTGGAGCCTCCACCCCACGCCGTACGGCGCCCGCTTCGGTGGGTTGCTCGCGAGCCTCGGAGACGTCAACGGCGACGGCTTCGCCGACCTCGCCGCCAGCTCGCTCGGCCTCGAGTCCTCCCCCTCGAGCGGGCGGACCTACGTGTTCCTTGGCGGGCCGTCCTTCGTGGCCCCGAACCCCGCGACCGTGCTGACCGCCACCGGCGCGGTCGCGGTCGCCAGCGCGGGTGACGCCAACGGTGATGGCTTCGCCGACCTCGTGGCCGTCGACTCAGGGGCGACCCGGCTGCACCTGGGGAGCGCCGGTGGCATCGCGCCCGCCCCCTCGGTCACGCTGCCGACGGGCGGCAACTCCGTGAGCGCGGGCGACCTCAACGGCGACGGCTTCGCCGACCTCGTCGTCGGCGCGCCGCAAGCTGGCGACGGCGGGAGCGCGCGCATCTACCTCGGCAACGCCGCGTGGTCGCCGACGGCCCCCTCGACCGCGCTGACGGGGCTCGACTCGTCGGACGCATTCGGCACGGCCGTCTCGGTGGTCGGCGACGTCAACGGCGACGGCTTCGCGGACGTGGTCGTCGTCGCGTCCGGGGTCGGCCGCGGCTACCTCTACTTCGGCAACGCCAGCGGCGTGCCGACCCCCGCGGGCGGCTCGTTCTACGCCGCGACGGGTGCGACGGTGGCGGGCGCGGGCGACGTCGACGGGGACGGGCTCGCGGAGTTCGTCGTCGGCGCGCCCGGCGGCGCGAGCGTGTATCACTGGAACGGCACGCTCCCCACGATGGTCGCGAACCTCACCCCGCCCGCGTCGGCGGGGCCCCTGTTCGGCGCGTCGGTCTCCGGCGTCGGCGACGTCAACGCCGACGGCTTCGCGGACGTGGTCGTCGGCGCGCCCTCCGCGGACGGCGCCCCGGGGCACGCGTACGTCTACTTCGGGAGCGCCGCGGGCCTCGTGACCGCGTCCCCCGCGACGCTCTCCTTCGGCACCGGGACGGGCTTCGGCGCGGCGCTCGCCCGGCTCGATCCCCGGCGCGTCCGGCGCGCCCGCGACGTGGGCCGGCGGGCGTAGCGGGCACCGCGGAGAGACCGCTCCGGGTGACGCCGCCATGGGGCACGGCCATGACCCTGGCGGTGCTGCGGGAGTTCAACCGCGAGCATCGGGGTGGCCGCAAGGACGCTCAGGGCTCGGCCGGCAGGTAGATCTCGTCGAGCGCGACCTCGCCGCCCAGGTCGGTGAGGTCGAGGGCGCCTTCGCGCGCCACGGCCGTCGTCCACGGCCCCCCCTTCGCGGCGGCGGTGATGCTCGACGCAGCGGTCGGGCTGGTCGATGAGGAGCACGTGGCGCAGCGAGGGGATGCGGCGGTAGTGCTCGAGCTTCGCCCCGCGGTCGTAGTCCCGGGTCGAGGGCGACAGCACTTCGAAGACGAGGGCGGGGTTGAGCAGGCACATCCCGTCGGCGTGAATCTGCCACCGCCCGCAGGCGACGCCGCCGTCGGCGTAGGTGTAGAGCCCGGTCTCGACGATGAAGATGCGCTGGTCGCTGCTGAAGGCCCGGCACCGCCCGCCGCGCAGCAGCGGCCCCAGCGCGACGAGCGCGGCGGAGGCCGTCTGGTTGTGGTCGGGCTTCGCCCCCGCCATCGCGAAGACCTCCCCGTCGAGGAACTCGTGCTTGATCGGACTCGCCGCCTCCATCGCCGTGTACTCCTGCGCGGTCCAGTGCATCCTGCGGGCGGTGGTGGGCATTGGCGGCGCGAGGATAGCAGCGTCCGGCGGCCCCCGGCGAGCCGACGGGCAACCCTCGCGACGGCCCTTACGGCGCCATAGTCCGATGTGCGTCTGGGTCGAATCTACGGCTTCGGGTCGCGCGGCCCGAGGGCGCCGTCGAGGTACGCCGCGATCTCCGCCGCGCACGCCTGGGCGGCCTCGCGCTTCGCCTTGAGCCGCAGCACGTCGGCCGCCGCGACACGCCGGTGCTTCCCCACCGCAGTGACCCGCGCCCGGAGCTTCCCCGCGTCGATGAGCCGGACGAGGTGCTGGCGCGACATGCCGAGCAGCGCCGCGGCCTGCTGCGTGGTGAGCTCCGCCCGCCGCGCGACCACCGCCACCGCGTCCCCGCGCTGCAGGTGGGCCACGGCCTGCCGGAGCACGTCGACCACCTCCGGCGGGAGCGCCACCGCGCCGCCGCGCGCGGTGAGCTGGAGCGCGCCAGGGCCGGCGAGCAGCGCGGCGACGTCGGCCAGCGAGCCACGGGGCGGGGGTCGTCGCGATGATGCCATGGCGGCGCGACGGTACCCGCAATTCGACCCAGACGCACATCAGCCTATGGCGTCATAGGGGCCGGGCTCCGCCTCGGCTGTGCGGGTGTGTCCCATCCCCGCGCCGGCTGCTACGGTCGCGGCCGTGAGCCTGCCGCTGCCCGACGCCTTCGAATACCGTGGCCGGGGCTACTTCCTCGAAGGCGCCAACGGGCGAGGTCTCACCTGCTCGCGCGACTTCGGGCTGCCGTACCCGCCGGGATGGAACGCCTACCGACAGACCTACGCGCTGCACGAGGGTCGCCTCGTCGTCCGCGGGATCGAGTTCTTCGCCGCGAAGGGGCAGGCGCCGCCCGTGGTCGACGGCGTGGCGCCGCAGCCCCTCCCCCGCTCGGCGGGCTGCGGCTGGCGCTACGACCTGCGCCGCCCGGTGCCCTTCGAGGGGTACCTGCTCTTCGGCAACGTGAGCCTCCGCAACGACCGCCTCGCGTCGTTGCCGCTGCCCTACCCCGGCGCGGGCGGCGCGCACTTCGAACTCGGCTTCATCGAGGGCGAGCTCGTCGAGGAGACCGACCTCACCGAGCCCGTCGCGCGGCTGTTCGCGCCGGAGGTGGCGATGAAGCGGAAGCGGGTGAAGGACGCCGACGCCCTTGCGCTGCTCGACCTGCTCGAACGGCGCTACCGCATCACGCCGTTCTGACCCGCACCGGCGCGGCTACGGGCACCCCGCGGGCACCGACGTCGCCGGGAGGAACGTCCACCCCTCCCACCCCTCGCCGCGCACGCGCACGCGGAAGATCGCCCTCCCCCGCCGCACCAGCGCGCCGCGGGCGAGCACCTGCAACGGCGTCCCCTCGGGGAGCGCGCGCCCGGTCGACGCCGCCGTCGCCGTCGGCCGCAAATGGAACTCCTCGGGCGCCTCCACCACGCACCGCGACGCGCCCGGCGCCGCGGGTCGCGCCTCGCCGCAGCGCGCCGCGAGCTCGCGGTACCACGCCTCCACCGCGGGCGGCGCGCTCACCGCCTGGACGCGGCACCGCGCGAGGTAGGCCCGCCGCGGCGTCGCGCCGTCGACGTCGAACGCCTGCGTCCCCGCGTCCGCGAGCGTCTCGCGCAGCGCGAGCGCCTCGTCCCGCAGCGCGCACCACGCCGGGTCGGGGCCCGCGGCGCGCGTCGCCACTGCCGCGAGGCGCTCCACCGCGTCGAGGCGGCGGCGGGTGACGCGCTCCATGCAGACCGTGGTCTCGCTGCCGCCACCGACCTCGCCGTCGCGCTCCATCTGCGCGGCGGTGGCGGCCTGGGCGCGCGCGACGGCCTCGCGGAGCGACGCGATCGCGGGCGGAGGCAGCGGCTGCGCGGACGCCGCCGCGCCGACCGTGACGACGGCCAGGGCGAGCGTGAGGGCCCGCGACGTCGGGGGTCGGTCGCTCATCGCGCTCAGTACCCGATGAGCGGGGACTTGCGGAGCCACGCGTCGCTCCCGAGCTGGTCGACCATGAAGCGCGCGAGGTCTTCGCGCGTGAGCTCGGGCTTCATGCCGTCGGGCGTCATGGACGCGCGCACGCCGCCGCGCGCGGGGCTGTCGAGCAGGCGGCCGGGGCGCACGTTGACGTGGTCGAGGCCGGCTTCGAGGAGCATCTGCTCGCCGCGCTCCTTGTCGGGCCACACGTTGCGCAGCACCGTCTTCGAAAACACCTTGAAGAAGAAGTTCATGTGGGGCGCGGAGTCGCCCGCGCCCCAGGCGGAGAGGTTCACCACGCGGCGGACGTTGTGCTTCTTCATCGCCGCGACGAGGTTGCGGTAGAGCGCCTGCTGGAGGTCGGTCTCGCCCAGGCTCCGCGGCGCCACTGCCACGATCACCGCGTCCTGCCCCGCCACCGCCGCGTCGACCGAGGCCGCGTCGCGCGCGTCGCCCTTCGCCACGCGCAGCCGCGGGTTCGACTCCTTCACCGCCGAGGGGTCGCGCGCGAAGGCCGTCACCTCGTGGCCCGCGTCCAGCGCCATCTTCACCGCGAACTTCCCGGTCCCGCCGGTCGCCCCGATCACCAGTACCTTCATCGCGTGCTCCGTCGTCGTCGCGGCGTCGCCGCGGGCCGCGGAGCATACCCCCTCCGGCGCCCGCGAGGGGGTCGACGTCGTGCGCCTCACACGCAGAGCCGCCGCACGCCGCGCAGCGCCGCCGACGCATCGAGCCGCGCGCGGGCCTCCCCCGCGCCGAGCGCGTTGGCGCACACATCGAGCTCGCGCAGGCCGCCGAGCGCGTCGCAGCGCGCGAGCGCGTCGAGGGCGCGCCTCCCGAGATGGTTGCCGCTGAGCGCGAGGTTGCGGAGCCCCGGGAGCCAGGGCGCGCCCCACAGCGGCGCGACGTCGTCGTCGGTAAGCCCGCACCCGTGCAGGTAGAGCACCTCCAGCGAGGGAAGTTCGGCCGCGGCGAGCGCCTCGCATCCCGTACGCCCGATGGGGTTGTGGCTCAGGTTGAGCGTCGCGACGTCCGCGAGCAGCCCGCCCCCGCGCAGCGCCGCCACCGCGCCGCCGTCGAGCCGGTTGGCGTCGAGGTCGACGAGCGATGGGCGCCACGGGCCCGCCGCGAGCGCCCGCGCCGCCGCCTCGCCGAGCCCGTTGCGCCCCAGGAACACCTCACACACCCGCCCCAGGTGCGGCGACGCGACGAGCGCCGCCACGGCCGCCGCGTCGAGACGGTTGCGCGCGAGGTCGAGCGCGCCGACGCCGCCGAGCGACGGGGCCGCCGCGATCGCCCGCGCGCCGTCCGCGGTGATCCCGTGGCCCAGCGAGAGGGCCGCGAGGTGCGTGAGGTGCGGCGACGACGCGAGGGCCGCGGCGCCCGCGTCGCCGAGGTGCTCGTCGCGCAGGTGGAACGCCACGACGCGCCCGAGCCCCGCGCAGCGCGCCCAAGCGTGTGGGTCGGGCGCGGCTTCGAAGAGCGTCGCCCGCACGGTGCGGACGAGCGTGAGCGCGGGGTGTTCGTCGCCGTGGCGGAGCGCGCGGAGCCAGCGCCCCGGGAGGCCCCGGAGCGCGTCGGGCCAGGGCGCGAGCGCTGCCTCCAGGGACGGCAGGAGGGCGGGGTCGAAGGGCAGATCGAGGCGCTCGCAGAGGCTCCGCCACGCCACGCGGGAGGGCGTCGCGGCGAGCGCGAGGAGGTCGTCTCCGCCCGGCGGGACGCTCACGTCGGCCCCGACTCCGCAGCGCGCAGGAGCACGAGCCGCACGCACTCCTTCAGGGTCGGGAACACCCCCTCCCCGCGCGAGGCCACCGCCGCGAAGTGGGATGCGGCGCGGGGGTTGAGCTGCGCCTCCATCTCCTCCACGGGCATCAAGCCCGGCAGGTCACGCTTGTTGTACTGGAACACCCGCGGGACGCGGCCCCCGTGGACGCCGTTGGCCTCCAGCGCATTGTCGAGCGTCTCCAGGGATTCGAGGTTGGCCTCGGTGCGGTCGACCTGCGAGTCCGCGACGAAGATCACCCCGTCCGCCGACCGCAGGATCCGCACGCGGCTCTCGTCGTAGAACACCGGCCCCGGCACCGAGCTGAGCCGCACGCACAGCGGCTCCCCGCTCGGGTGGGCCACCGTCCGCGGGTAGATCTGGCAGTAGAGACAGCGGTCCGTCTCCGTCGCCAGGGACACCATCCGGTCCTTCGCCTCCGGGGCGGTCCGTTGGTAGATCCACTGCATGTTGGTCGTCTTCCCGGCAAACCCCGGCCCATGAAAGACGATGTCGATCACCCGGTGCCCCGGCCGCGGCTCCTCCGGCGCTGCGACCGGCGCACTGGCTGGAGCCGCGTCGTCGGCCAGGAACCAGTTGCGCTTCAGCCACTCCCACATCGCGGCGGCATCGTAGACGTCCTCGGCGCTCGCGTCACCGGCGCGGAGGCGGCGCGGCTCACGTGTCCAGCGGCAGCGGCTCCCGCGGGCGCGCGCCGCGCGGCGGCACCTCGCCGAACACCCCCACGTAGTCGCTCGACCCGTAGCGGGCGAACACCTCCGCGAGCACGTTGGGGAGCTTGCGGTAGGGCGACACGCCAAGGTCGCCGAGGAGGATGTCGATGTACTGCTGGTAGCGCGTGTTCACCGCGCACGACCGCGACGGTTCGAAGGCGATGTGCGCCCGCTTCCACGCGCGCACCTGCTCGACGGAGCGCTCCATCACCTCGGGGAGCGGCAGCGCGAGGTCGCCGCGGAAGAGGCAGGCGAGCCACTGGGCGCCGACCTCCGCCGCGGGCACGTGCATGAAGCCGTGGTTGAAGCCCGCGAAGCCGAGGCGCGGGATGCGCGGGTGGACGATGTGCCGGTAGAGCTGCGCGCCGTCGGGCTCGCCTTCCAAGAGCGCGCGATACTTCTCGGGCAGGAAGGGGAAGCGCGGGCTCTCCGAGCCGAGCGAGAGCACCACGCGGTCGCACGCGACGCGGGTGCCGTCGTCGAGCCGTAGGCCGTCCTCGTCGAAGCCGGTGACGGCGGCGTGGTGGGGGACGATCTTCCCCTCGGCGACGCGGCGGAAGTAGCCGTCGGGGGCGATCGCGGCGGCCGAGCGGAGGTCGAGGACGACGGGGTGCTTCGGGAGGACGCGCTCGACGCGGGCCAGGCCCTCGGCGCCGGTGCCGCGGGCGTGGCGCCGGGCGTCCCAGCGGAAGACGGACTCGATGCCGCGCCAGAAGCCGTTCACGACGAAGGACAGCTCGCGGTGGAGGAAGCGCTCGGCGGCGGTCGGGTGCGCCCAGCTCGTCATCATCACCGACCCGAAGCGGTTGAAGAGGAACCAGCTGATGTGGACGCCGAGCAGCTCCCGCGGCAGCGCCCACCTCGGCGTGCGGAACACGTGGTGGACCTCCGCGCCGTGCGCCGACGCGGCGGCGGCCATGTCGAGCGCGCTCTTGCCGAAGCCCACCACGGCCACGCGCTGGCCGGCGAAATCCTCGGGCGCGCGGGCGTCGCGCTCGGTGCCGATCGCGCCGCGGAAGCGCTCCTCGCCGTCGAAGCGTGGGCGGTGTTTGCCGTCGGTGTACTGGCCGGTGGCGACGACGAGGAAGTCGTACGCCTCGGTGCGCTCGACGCCGTCGTGGCGCGTGGTGAGCGCCCAGCCGTCGGGGCGCTCCTCGGCGGCGACGGCCTCGTGGCCGAGGCGGACGTCGAGGCCGAGCGCCTCGACGAAGGCGCACCAGTATGCGCGGATCTGCTCGCCGGTGGGGTGCGGGTCGGGGGCGGAGGGCCAGGGGAAGTCGGAGACGTGGTAGTGGAAATCGAGGTTCTGCAGGCGGACGCCGGGGTAGGCGACGGCCCAGACGCCGCCGACCTCGCGCGCCTTCTCGAACACGACGGGTTCGAAGCCGTTCTTGCGGAGGACGTGGGCGTGGATGAGGCCGGAGATTCCACCGCCAACGATGGCAACGCGCTTCGGGTCGTGGGTCATGCGGATCACGAGACCGCAGAGGTGAGGCGCGCGTCAAGTGCGCTCGCGGGCGGCGCCATCGCGTCGCATCGCTACGGCCCGAGGTGCTGGTGCGGCAGCCGGGCGGCCTCGACCGCCGTGTGGGCGAGCGCGCCGCAGAGGCCCACCACCGCCGCGAGCAACAGCGCGTGGACGATCTGGGTGGACCCCACGCGGCGCACCCGCGCGGGGACGAACACCGCGGCGGGCGCCTGGACTTCCGTCGCGCGGTAGGGGTCGGCCTCCGCCGCGGTGTGCGTCGGCGCGAGCTGGACCCAGGGGGAGGCCAGGTCGAGCGCGAGGCGCCGCCCCGCCGGCGCGTACCCGCCCACGGCCACCGCGCTCCAGCCGGGCAGCGCGCCGTCGAGCGCCGCGCGGACGAACGGCCGGAGCCGCGCCTCCCACCGCCAGCCCGTGACGAGCGAATGCGCCGTGAACGCCGCGAGCAGGGACGCGGTGCCCGCGTAGAGGGCGACCGCGGCCGTCGGGGCCATCGCCAGGCCCTCGCACGCGCAGCCGCCCGGTTCGACCAGCGCGCGGCGGGCGTTCGCCGTGAGCCACGCGAGCGCCAGCGCGCCGACCGCGCCCGTCACGAGGGCCTCCCGGCCGCGGTGCCGCCCGGCGCCCCGTGCCCGCATCGAGCGGAGGAGGAGGGCGAAGGGCGCGTGCAGGACGAGGCCCGCGACGCACGTGAAACCGAGGAGGGCCGCCGCGTCGACAAGCTCCTCCCGGGCCGAAGTGTCGTTGCGGGAGGCCGCGAGGAGCAGGGACGTCCCTCCACAGCAGGCGACCTCCAGCGCGCCCAGGCGGCGCGCGAACGACGCCCCGCTCGTCGCCTGCGCCGCGGCGACGGCGGGCGCCGCGAGCGCCGCGGCCCACGCCGCCAGCACCAGCAGCTCCGACGCCCGCGGGCGCCCGGCTCCCCCGAGGAGCAGCGCGAAGCTCACGAGCCACGCGAGGGCCACCACGCGCGCGAGCTCGGACCGTCGGGGCGCGGGGGCGAGCAGCGTTTCCATCGCGGCCGATGCTACCGCCGCGACAGGGCCCGCGGCCACCCCCCGCGCCTCGACCCACACGCTTTGGCGGCCTACACTCGCGCCCCGGGGCCGCCCCATGACCATCGAAGAGATCGCTGACGCCATCGCGAAGCTCTCGCCCACCGAGGTGCGAACACTCCTCGACGAGCTCGCGGCGCGCCTCGACGTGGCGCCGCCGCCACCGCCAGCGCCCGAGCCTTTGCACGTGATGCGCGGCTGCATGATGGGCGAGCCCATCACGGTGAACCCCTACCCCGACCACCGCTTCGTCGGTCCGTACGTCGGCGGCGGATCCCGGGACATCGTCGTCCACGCCTGGGGCGCGCCGCGCGCGTCGGTGATGTTCACGCTGCGCGGCTTCTTCCCGCACCTGTCGCTCACCGAGGTGAAGGCGCTCCTGCTCGGGCCGCCGGGCATTCTTTGCGGGGCGCTCGCGCCCGACGTCGCCGCACGGCTCGTGGCGTCGCTCCGCGCGCAGGGCGTCTCGGTCGAGGCCGTCCCGGCGCCGTCGCCGCTGCGGGGTCCGGGCGTCTGGGTCGAGTGACCGTCAGCGCGCGCCCCCGAACACCGACGGGAAGCACCGGCGGAGGAAGCCGCTCTGGAGCGTGTTCGTCGGGTCGACGCGGCGCTTCACGGCGGCGTAGCGCGCGAGGCCGGGCGCGTACGTCCGCTCGATCGCGTCGCCGGGCGCGCACACGTTCTTCACCAGGTGCACCCGCCCGCCCACGGCCTCCGCGTCGACCGCAAGGGCCGCGAGCGCGCGGCGCAGGGCGCCGGGGTCGAACGGCCCCTCGAAGCTGAAGGTGCACGCGTACCCGTCGCCGTCGCGCGTCGACGAGAGGTCGAAGGGCTCGTCGGCGGGGAGCCACAGCACGTCGACGAGCGAGGGCTCGAGCCCCGCCGCGGTGAGCTTCGACGTCGCCTCGCGGAGGAAGGCCCCGAGGTCGTCGCCGCGCGGGATCACCACCGTCTGCTGCGCGACGCCGAAGGGGACGCCGAGGCGCCGAGCGGCCTGCGCCGCGCGGAGGTGGCCGTCCATGAAGAAGGTGAAGTCGTAGAGGCCGTCGACGAAGGGGACGCGGTCGGCGCCGCGCATGTACACCGCGTGGGTGAAGGCCCAGAAGAGCGTCGAGGCGCGGTGCCAGCGGTTGACCGCCCACTCGATCGGGACGCGCGACGGGTGCGCCGGCCGGTGCGGGAGCATCGGGCGGAGCGGCCCGGCCTCCACCACCTCGGCCCGCAGCACGAGCGTCCGGACGCGCGCGCCGTCGACCGAGATCACCGCGTAGGCGGTGCGCCCGTCGCCCGTGGGGTGCAGCGCCCGCGCGAGCCCGTCGAAGCCCTCGTCGCGCTCGCAGGTGGAGCGGACGCACGCGCCGGGCGGCGCGCGGCGGGCCTCGTAGGTGGCCGAGACGACCGCGCCGACACCTCCCCAGCCGCCGACCACGGCGCGGAAGACGTCGGGCTCCTGCGTCCTGCTCACCGTGCGGAGAGCGCCGTCGGGCGTGAGCACGTCGAGCGAGGCGATGGCGCGCCCCTCCTTGCCGAACACGGGCGAGAAGCGCGAGAGCGAGTTGGCAGCGAGCGTTCCGCCGACGGTGGCCGACGCGGTGGTGACGGCCGCGGGCACGTAGAGCCCCGCGGGGTTGATCGCGCGGTAGACCGCGCCCCAGGTGACGCCGGGCCCCGCGGTGAAGCGAGCCCCCGCGGCGTCGACGGAGAGCGCGTCGAAGTGTTCGAGCGACACGGCGAGGTCGTCGTCGACGGACTGCCCGTCGAACGAGAGCCCCGCGCCGCGCAGCACGACGCGCCGCCCCTGGCGCCGCGCCTCTTCGAAGATGCCCGTGAGCGCGGCGACGTCGCGGGGGCGCCGCACCTCGGCCGAGGCGGACTGCATCCGGGAGTAGCTGGTGAGGGCCGCGCGCGGACGGGCGCGGTCGGGCATGGGGCGGTGGCGGCGCATGGGCGTCCACCGCGTTGCGACGCGCGTGCCCCGCGAAGGCGATGAGGCGATCGCGCGGCGCCATGGTCGCGTCGTGCGGGGCGCCGCACAAAGGCTGTGCGGGCGGGCGCGCTCCGTTGGTTCGCCACAACGCCCAGCGTCTCGTGGCCCGCGGCGGGGCGCGGCGGCGTTCTGCCGTGCGCTGGCGCATCCCCCGGGGCCGCCCTATAAGCGCCGCGTGATCGCTCCCCGACCCGCCGTCCGTCGCTTCCACGTCGTCTCGTCGCTCGCGCTGCTCGCGCTCTCGTGGGGGTGCTCGACGCCGGTCGGGGGAGGTCCCGTCGATGCGCCGGCCGACGTCCCCTCGCCCGACGCCGCCGCGGACGGCCCCGTCGCAGATGCGTCGACCTCGGACGCACCCGCCGACCGCGCCTCGCCCGACGCGACGCCTGACGATGCGCAGCCCGCCGCGGACGCTTCCGCCGACGCGGTCGACGTCGCGTCGCCCGACCGCCCCGACGCAGCCGCGACGCCGGACGCGCCGCTCGACCGCCCCGACGCGGCCACGCCGACCGACGCGACGCCCAGCATGGACGCGACGCCGACCACGGATGCAACGCCCGCCGTGGACGTGACGCCCTCCATGGATGCGACGCCCGCCGCTGACACGGCGCCTGCCATGGACGCGCCGCCCGCCGTCGACACACCACCCGCCGTCGACGCCACGCCGGACGTCGCCCGGCCCGACGCATCCGTGGACGCGTGCGTCCCCCGCTGCACCGACCGCGTGTGCGGCGACGACGGCTGCGGCGGGTCGTGCGCGCCCGGCTGCCCCGCGGGCCAGAGCTGTGTGGCGGCGACGGGCCTGTGCGCGGCGATCGACCCGACGTGGGCGCGCCCGACGCTCTCCTCCTCGCCGCCCGGACGCCACAGCAACGCGATGGCGTACGACAGCGCGCGGCGGGTGGTGGTGCTCTTCGGCGGCAACTCCACCGCGTCCACCTACGACGGCGTCACCTGGGAGTACGACGGCGCCAACTGGACGCGCCGCACGCTCGCCACCAACCCCCCGGGGCGCCACAGCGGCGCGATGGCCTACGACAGCGCGCGGCGCGTCGTGGTGCTCTTCGGCGGCAACTCGACGTCCTCGTCGTACGACGGCGTCACGTGGGAGTACGACGGCGCCAACTGGGCGCGCCGCACGCTCGCCGCCAACCCGCCCGGCCGTCAGGGCGGGGCGATGGCGTACGACAGCGCGCGCGGCGTCGTGGTGCTGTTCGGCGGCAACTCGACGTCCTCGTCGTACGACGGCGTCACCTGGGAGTACGACGGCACCAACTGGGCGCGCCGCTCGCTCGCCACCAACCCGTCGGGGCGCCAGTTCGGCGCGCTCGCCTACGACAGCGCGCGCCGCGTGGTCGTGCTCTTCGGCGGCAACTCCACCGCGTCTACCTACGACGGCGTCACCTGGGAGTACGACGGCACCGACTGGACGCGTCGCTCGCTCCCGTCGAACCCGCCCGGCCGCAACGGCAACGCGCTCGCCTACGACGACGCCCGCGGCCGCGTCGTGCTCTTCGGCGGCAACTCGACGGCCTCCTCGTACGACGGCGTCACCTGGGAGTACGACGGGACGACCTGGGCGCGGCGCACCCTCGCGACCAACCCACCCGGCCGCCAAAGCAACGCGCTGGCCTACGACAGCGCGCGGCGGGTGGTGGTGCTCTTCGGCGGCAACTCCACCGCGTCCACCTACGACGGCGTCACCTGGGAGCTCGGGGCGCGCTGATCGCCGCGGGCGGTCAGCGCATCCGGTCGAGCGCGCGCATCACGCGGGCGCGCCCGTTGCCCACCAAAGGCTTCCCGTGCCCGGCGAGCACGTGGTCGTAGCGCCACCCCCCGGCGTGGAAGGCGTCGAGCGCCGCGTGGGCCTTCGCCGTGTCGAGCGAGAAGGCGTCGTACGCGCGCATCACGTCGCGCACCAGCGTGAGCGGCGGCCGCGCTGTCAGCAGCGTGTCGCCCGTCAGCAGGCACCCCGTCCCCGCGTGCCGGTAGAACACCGAGCCCTCGGTGTGCCCCGCGACGTGGTGCACCTCCAGGCTCGCCGCGGTGTCGCCGTCGTCGAGCGCGCGGTCGACGCGGAGCCGCGCGGGGAAGCGGTTCTCGACGGCGCAGAGGGCGCGCTCGAGCGCGGTGCCGCGGTCGCCCATCACGGGCCGCGGGGCGGAGCCTTCGAGCACGGCCGCGTCGGCGCGGTGGCAGAGCACCTTCAGCCCGTAGGTGCGCTGGAGGAAGGCCGCGTTGCCCGCGTGGTCGGAGTGCCGGTGCGTGAGGAGGACGCCGGTGAGCTCCGAGGGCTGGAGCCCGGTCGCGCGGAGCTCGCGGAGGAGCTGCCAGCGCTCGGTCCAGTGGCCCGAGTCGACGAGCCAGCGGTCGCCGGGGCCGCCGTCGAGCAGGTACACGTTGGAGACGAACAGCGTGGAGAAGCGGTGGAAGGGCGCGACGACGACCCGCATGGCCGCGCGAGTGTCGCACGGCGCGGCGGGCGGCGGGGGGCGCACGGTGCAGGCGGTCACCGCGTCGGGCGCATCAGTCGCGCGGCGAACGGGCGGCCCCGCCGAACAGGGCGCTCACACGCGGACCGACATAGTCCAGGAACCGCGTCGTCAACGTCGCCTTCACCGCCCCCGCGGGCCACACCGCGTACACGGCCACGGCGGCCGCCCGCCACGACGGGAGCAGCTCCACCGCCCGCCCGCGCGCGAGGTCGTCTCGGACGAGCACCTCCGGCAGCGTCGCCACGCCCCCTCCGGCGAGCACGAGCGAGCGCAGGGCGATGGCGCTGTCGACGGTGAGGGTCGGGGCGTACGTGATCTGCGCCGACTCGGGCCGCGTCCGGTGCTTCAGGGCGAGCACGGGCGGGCGCTGCCCGAGGTGGATGAAGGGGAGCGCCTCCAGGTCCTTCGGGGCGCGCGGCGCCCGCGTCGTCTGCAGGAGCGCCGGCGCCGCCACGAGCGCCCGCCCCATCTCCCCGAGGCGTCGGGTCTTGTGCGTCGAGTCCTCCTGCTTCCCCATCCGCAGCGCGAGGTCGAAGCCGTCCTTCAGGAGGTCGTGCCGCACCTCGGTGAAGCTCACCGTGAGCCGCACCCGGGGGTGGAGCCGCGCGAACTCGGCGACGTCCCGGCACAGCGTCGTCTCCGACAGGAAGGCCGGCATCGTCACCCGCAGCGCCCCGCTCGGCGCCGCGCTCGCGCCCCGCGCCTCGTCGAGTCCGCGCTCCGCCGCGGCGACCATCGCGCGCGCCTCCGCCGCGAGCCGCTCCCCCGCCGGCGTCAGCGCCAGCTTGCGCGTGCTGCGGTAGAGGAGCACCACCCCGACCCGCTCCTCCAGCGCCTTCACGTGGTGGCTGACCACCGAGGGCGAGAGCGAGAGCGCCCGCGCCGCCCCGCGGATCGAGCCCTCCTCCGCCACCCGCGCGAAGACCGCCAGCGCCCTCAGCTCGTCCAGCATTGTTCGATCCTATCGAACAGTGTTCAGCGATCCAACCGTCTAGTGCGCCCCCATCCCCAGGCGCAAGGTACCGACGCGCCGAACGACGAGCCGGCGCAAGGAGCCCCTCATCCCCCATGAGCGAGACCGCACCGCCCGACCGCAAGCACACGACGAGGGTGGCCCTCATCACGGGCTCCACCGACGGCATCGGCCGGGCCACCGCGCGCCGCCTCGCGCGCGACGGCTGGGAGGTCGTCGTGAACGGCCGCAGCGAGGCGCGTTGCGCCGCGACCGTCGACGCGATCCGCGCCGACGTCCCGGGCGCCCGCGTGAGCGCGCTCGCGGCGGACCTCTCGGACCTGGGCGCGGTGCGCGCGCTCTCCGATCGGTTCGCCGCCGCCCACGACCGGCTCGACCTCCTGCTCCTCAACGCCAACAGCATCACGCAGCGACACGCCCGGACGCGCGACGGCTTCGAGAAGAACTTCGCCGTCGGCTACCTCAACCGCGCCCTCCTCTGCCGGCGCTTCGAACCCCTCCTGCGCCGCACGGAGGGCGCCGCGATCCTGAGCGTCGTCGGCCTCAACCTCGAGCGCCTCGACTTCGACGACCCGATCGGGGCGAAGGGCTTCTCGTCGATGAAAGCGCTCGGCTACTGGCAGTGGGCCGTCCAGGTGTTCGCGCGCGCCTGGAACGAGCGCGTCCCCGACGTCCCGATGAACACGTACATGCCGGGCCTCGTGAAGACGAAGATCCTGGCTCACGAGCCCCAGCCGTTTCGCCTCTTCGCGCAGGTCGCAACCATGCTCTTCGGCGTCTCCGTCGAGCGCTCCGGCGACGAGCTCGCGCAGGTGGCCGACGAGGTGCGCCGCGAGCGCGTGCGGGACGAGTACTACGCCAGGACGAAGCGGAAGGGCCTCCGCGAGTTGAAGGAGCGGCCCGGCGATCGGGCGCTGCTCTGGGAGCGCACCGAGGCGTGGCTCGCCCCGTGGCTCGGCCCGCCGTCGCCGTGACCGCGCGCCCGACGCCCGCCGTGGGGGGGGGCGTCACGGGCAGCGGTCGGCCCACGCCGCTACCACGTCGCTCCCCACGGCGTCGCCCGCGCGGCGCGTTCGGTTGGGGCGCTCGGCGCAGCCCACGGCCCGCTCGACGGTGCTCCACCCGCCGCGCGTGTACTTGTAGCCCACGGTCGTCCCCACCTCGACGGTGAGCTCCGCGGTCGCGTGCGTCGCGTCCACGCGGGTCATCCGCACGCCGTCGGCGCGCCAGCCCGTCACGCTCGTCGCCACGTAGAGGGGCGCGTCCATCGGCGTCCCCGCGGGCAGGGTCGCTTCGAAGCGAACCGTCGCCTGCGGCGTCACCGGCACCCGCGCGTCGTAGCGAACCGTCACCGCCGCGAGCGCGTCGAGCGTCACGGTGACCACCGTGGCCGCTCGATCGTACGACCAGCGCGTCGTCGCGAGGGGCGCCCCGCCCGCGGTCACCTCCGTGGGCGTCGCGGCGACGTTGTGAAAGCGGAGCACCCACGGCCCCGGCGGCGCCGAGCGCGTTCCGCTCCGGGCGCCGAGCGCGAGGGAGGCGCCGTCGGGTTGCGTCGACAGGGTGACCGGCTGCGCGAAGAAATCCCCGCGGGCGTAGGCCATCGTCTCGCCGTCGTCGCTGTAGAGGGTGAGGGCCCCCGCGGGGGCGCCGGCCACGGGGTAGAGGTCGAGCGCGGGCGTGGCCGCGAGGAGGGCGGTGTGGGCCGCGGGCTCGACGCGCGGGATCACCGCGTTGGCGCGGACGAACACGGGGATCGCGTCGCGCGGCGCGTCGACTTCGAGGTCGCGCGGGCCGACGATGGTTCGGGGGGCGAACAGATTCGTCCAGGTGCCCACTGGGAGGTGGACGACGCGGGTGGCGTTGTCGCGGAGGAGCACCGGCGCGACCAGGAGGTGCGGGCCGAGGAGGAAGGTGTCGTCGTGCTCGAAGGCCGCGGGGTCGTCTTGAAATTCGTAGACCAGCGGCCGAAGCACCGGCGCGCCCGTCTCGCTCGCCTCGCGGAACACCGCGTACAGGTACGGCAGGAGCGAGTACCGCAGGCGGATGACGTCGCGGGCGGCCCGCTCCACGTCGGGGCCGAAGGACCAGGGCTCCTGCCGCGGGGTCATCGTCTGGACGTGGTTGCGGAAGAAGGGCGACAGCGCCGCCACCTGCACCCAGCGGAGGAAGAGCTCGGGCGACGGCGAGCCCGAGTAGCCGCCCGCGTCGCTCCCGACGAACCCCACGCCCGAGAGCCCCATCCCCGAGAGCATCGCGGGCACGAGGGCGAGGTGCTCCCAGGTGCTCATCGTGTCGCCCGTCCACACCGCGGCGAAGCGCTGGACGCCCGCGAAGCCAGCCCGCGTGAGCACGAAGGGGCGACGGTCGGGCGCGGCGCGGAGGAGCCCCTCGCGCGTCGCCTTCGCCATGAGCAGCCCGTAGACGTTGTGGGCCTCGCGGTGGTCGGTGGCCATGCCCTCACCGTCGGCGCGGACGTCCTCGGGGACGCCGGGCGCGTCGAACGCCGTGGGCTCGTTCATGTCGATCCAAGCGCCGGCGAGGCCCTCGCGCGCAGGGCTGCCGATCTGCGTCTCCCACCAGGCGCGGGTCGCCGGGCGGGTGAAGTCGGGGAAGGCCGCCTCGCCGGGCCACACGCGCCCGTGGAAGACGCTCCCGTCGGGGCGCGTGGCGAAGTGACCGCCGGCCACGCCCTCGCGGTAGAGGGCCCAGGCCTCGTCGCGCTTGAGCCCCGGGTCGATGATGGCGACGGAGTGGAAGCCGTCGCGCGCGAGGTCGGCGAGCGTGCGGGCGGGGTCGGGGAAGGCGGCGCGGTCCCACGTGAACGAGCGGAAGCCGTCCATGTGGTCGATGTCGAGCCAGAGCCCGTCGCAGGGGATGTCGCGCGAACGGAGCTCGCGGGCCACGTCGCGGAGCTCGCGCTCGGGGGCGTAGCTCCAGCGCGACTGGTGGTAGCCGAGGGCCCAGCGCGGCGGGAGCGGCGGGCGGCCCGTCACCCGCGTGTAGCGCTCGACGACGTCGCGCACCGAGGGCCCGGCGAAGAGCCAGTAGCCGAGCTCCCCGCCGGCCACGGCGACGCGGAGCTCGTTCGGCACCGTACGACCGACGTCGAAGGTGGTGCGGAAGGTGTTGTCGACGTAGGTGCCCGACGCGACCGGGCCGCGCACCGAGACGAAGAAGGGGATCGACTGGTACAGCGGGTCGGTGTCGGGGGGGAAGCTGCCGCCGGCGACGGCCCAGACGTCGCTGTTCCACATGGTGAGGCGTCGGCCGCGGCGGTCGAGGCGGCCCGTCTTCTCGCCCAGGGCGGTGACGTGCTCAGCCTCGTCGAGCGCGCGCACGAGCTCAGTGGGGTACGTCGCGGAGGCGGGTGTCACGTCGCGCGAGAGGGCGCGGCCGTCGGCGTCGAACACGGCGACGTTGCCCGTCTCGCGGTGGACGCGCACCGTGAGGGCCCCCGTGCGGAGGACGTCGTCGGTGCCCTCGGTGACGACAGGGAGCGGTGCGGCGGGCACGGGGATCGGGACGGCGGTCCACCCGCGGTCGGGGTGCGGCTGCGCGCGGTGGTACTGGACCCGAACGATCGCCGGGTCGTAGACGGTCACGCGCACGCGGCGGGAGGGGACCGCGCGCTCGTAGAAGCCCGTGACGGCGGGCGCGACGTCGGGCGAGACGTCCGCGGCGACGTCGGGCGCGAGGTCGAGGGCGAGGTCGAGCGACGCGTCGGCGGCTGGCTCCACGGGCGCGGCCCGCTCGCACGCGGCGAGCGCGAGGAGCGCGCAGGCGATGGGAGGGCGAGCGGCGCGGCGCATGGGGGAGAGTCTACTGGAGCCCCGCGCGCGGACTCCCTTGGTGACGCTACCGGCCCCAGCGCAGGGGCGACGCGTCGCGCTCGACCGACCCGTTGGCCATCACCCGCGTCACGCGCCCCTCGGGGTCGCTCGCCACGATGGCGCCGTCGGCCACCTGCAACTGCGCGAGGCCGCGCGCGTTGGCCGAGTCCGAGAGCACCTGCACGTCGCCGCCCTGCACCACGGCCCAGAGCCCGCCGGCGCCGTCGCCGAACACCGCGTTGCGCCCCTGCACCACCGCCTGCACGATGCGCCGCGAGGGGAGCTCGCGGACGAAGCGCCACGACACGCCGCCGTCCTCCGTGACGTGGATCGCGCCCTCGGCCACCGCGACGCCGAAGCGCGTCTCGGGGTCGAGCGCGAAGAGCTGCGGGCGGTTGACGCCGTTGAACGCCGCGCGCTGCCACGTCCGGCCGCGGTCGTCGGAGTAGATCACGTCGCGGTCGGTGGAGGCGATGACGCGGCCGCGGCCGTCGCCCGAGAAGGCCCGCGCCCGCACGAGGTCGGGCCGCGGGCCGAAGACGAAGCCCACCGGCCGCCAGCCCGCGGGAATGCACCCCACCCCCGGCTGCCACGCGGGCGCGCAGGAGAACACCCGCTCGGCGACCATCCCGGGCCCGACGGGCCAGCGCTCGGCGCGCGTCGTCGCGCCGGGGAGCGGTGGGAAGACCGGGGCCGACCACGTCTGGGCGAACGCGGTGAGGGGCGTCGCGAGGGCCGCGAGGAGGAGGAGCGCGCGGAGGCTCATGGGGCGGATGATAGAGCAACGCCCGCGCGTCGGGGGCCCTCTGTGGGGCGCTCGGCGCGCGGGCGTTGCGGGGACAAAAGAATAGCGGCGACTAACCTCTGGCGTGGGGGGGACCGCCGGCGTCGCCGCTTGCATTCTCTATGAGCAGGGCCCGTGCCAGACGCGAACCGCTGGCTTTTCAAGGGGTGCGGCGTGGGGCGGTGGGCCACGGCGTTCACTTCCGCCACGGGCGCGTTGCAGGGCTGAAAGGCGGTGAACGGGCGCTCAGGGAATGCCGCGGGAGCGCGTGGTGTTTCCGCTTCGACCCCCTATACTCCCACCCCCCTCATGCGAACCCGTCTGAACCTCGCCTGGAAGGCGTCCCTCATCTTCCTGACCTGCCTCTTCGCCTCCTACGTGACGGTGTCGCGCAACGGCGGCCTGTTCGGCGTGGCGGGGTCGCGGTCGCTGCTGGCCCAGACGCGGCGCGCGCCGCGGGCGCCCGACCCCAACTTCGACCTCACGCGGATGCAGGTGCTCCGCTACGTGATGCTCGAGATCAACAACGAGTACGTCGACCCGGCCCGCGTCCACCCGCAGGAGATGCTGCTGAAGGGGCTCGACGCGATCCAGCGGAGCGTCGCCCAGGTGCTCGTGCGTCATGACGATGGCGCCAGCACGCTGACGGTGAAGGTCGACACCCACGAGCAGACCTTCCAGATCGGCGACGTGCAGGCCCTCTGGGACCTCGAGCCCCGGTGGCGCGAGGTGTTCGCCTTCCTCCAGACCAACCTCCGCGGGTCGGGGGTCGACCTGCGCGACATCGAGTACGCGGCGGCCAACGGGATGCTGCACACGCTCGACCCGCACTCGATCGTGCTGAACCCCGAGCAGTTCCACGAGATGCAGATCCAGACCGGGGGCCACTTCGGCGGCCTCGGGATCGTGATCTCCATCCGCGACCGCCAGCTCACGGTGATGAACCCGATGCCCGAGACGCCGGCCTCGCGGGCCGGGCTCCAGCGCTACGACCGCATCGTGAAGATCGGCGACGAGAGCACGCAGAACATGTCGCTCTCCGAGGCCGTCAACCGCCTCCGCGGCGAGGAGGGCACCAACGTCACGATCTGGGTGGTGCGCCCCGGGCGCGGCGGCTGGGCGGTTCCGCGGCGCTTCGAGCTCACCCGCGCGGTGATCAACGTCCACTCGGTCGAGCACCGGATGCTCCAGGGCACGGTGGGCTACGCGAAGATCAAGAGCTTCAGCGAGACCACGAGCGACGAGCTCACCCGCGCCCTGCGCGCGATGCGCGAGCAGGGGATGCGCTCGCTGCTCCTCGACCTGCGCGGCAACCCCGGCGGGCTCTTGGAGGAGGCGGTCAACGTCGCCGACCTCTTCCTCCAGGACGGCGTGGTGGTGACCACCGCGGGCAACCGCCGCGAGGGCCGCGACGAGCGCGAGGCGCGCCCCGAGGGCACCGAGCCCAACTACCCCGTGGCCGTGCTCATCGACGGCGGCAGCGCCAGCGCCAGCGAGATCGTCGCCGGCGCGCTCAAGAACCACAACCGCGCGCTCATCGTCGGCGCCACCTCGTTCGGCAAGGGGAGCGTGCAGACGATCCGCAACCTGCCCGACGGCGGCGCGCTGAAGATCACGATCGCGCAGTACCTCACGCCCGGCGACGTCTCCATCCAGGGCGTCGGCATCGCGCCCGACCTCGAGCTCTCGCCGATGACGGCCGACCGCCTCGACATGGACCTCGACGCCGACCGGCTCTTCCCCCGCGAGGCCGACCTCTCGGCGCACCTCACCAACACCCGCGCCCGCGGCGACCAGCGCGCGGCCGAGGTGCTCCAGTACAACTTCCCCGCCGAGGAGCGCGAGCAGCTCCGGCTCCGCGGCGCCGACGACATCGCCGACGACGGCTTCCGCGAGGACTTCCCGATCCGCATGGTGCGCGACCTGCTCTCGGGCGCGCCGCGCGCCGGCCGCCGCGAGATGCTCTCCGACGCGCGGCCCCTGCTCGACCGCGTCCGCGCCGAGCAGCTCGGCGGCGTGAGCCAGGCCCTGCGCGCGCTCAGCGTCGACTGGGGCGACGGCGCCGACGGCGGCGCGCCCAACCTCGTCGTCGCGATGAGCACCAACCGCCCGGAGAACACCGGCATCCCCAACCAGTCGTTCGACCTCACGGTGTCGGTGACCAACCGCGGGCAGTCCCCGGTGTACCGCCTGCGCGCCACCACGCGGAGCGACAACCCCCTCTTCGACCGCCGCGAGCTCGTGTTCGGCCGGGTGAACCCCGGCGAGACGCGCACGTGGACGACCCCGCTCGGCATCTGCGAGTACGAGGGCTTCCGCCCCGGGAGCACCTCGCTGCCGGCGCCCGGCACCCGCAAGCTCTGCCTGATGCCCAAGGCGTCGCTCTCGCGCACCGACGGCGTCCGGCTGGAGTGGAGCGAGTCGCACAACCACGTGCCCGCCGACGTGCCGCCGCTCCGGGTGTCGGTGCGCGGCCTCGACCGCCCGGTGTTCGCCTACGGGTGGCAGTTCGCCGAGGCGGCGCGCGGCGGCAACGGCGACGGGCGCGTGCAGGCCGGCGAGCTGGTGACGATGTACCTCACGGTGCGCAACGTCGGCCGCGGCCCCTCCCACGTCACCCTCGCCGCGCTCAAGAACCTCTCGGGCGCCGGCGTCCTCCTCCACGACGCGCGCTTCAACGTCGACAACATGGCCCCCGGCGAGGAGCGCCGCGTCGCCTTCACCTTCACCGTCGCGCAGGGCTACCGCGAGCCCGAGGCCCGCATCGAGCTCGCCCTCGAAGACGAAGACCTCCGCGAGGTCGAGACCCAGAAGATCAACGTCCCGATCGCGCGCGAGGCCGGTCCCGTCGCCCCCGCCACCGGCGCGCTCGCCTTCGCCGCCGAGACCGACCTGCGCGAGTCGCCGGCCGCCGACGGGCGCGTGGTGCTCCGCGCCGCCGCCGGGGCGAGCTACCCGATCACCGCGCAGTCGGGGGATTTCGTCCGCCTCGACGTGGGCAACGGCCGCCCGGCCTGGGTGCTCCGCGCATCGGGCGCCGCGCCCCGCCCCGGCGCGCCGGCCTCGCCCGCGCTGACGCACGTGCTCCACAACTCGCCCCCGATGATCGAGACCGAGGGCGTCCGCCTCGCCGTCCGCGGCCCGTCGCTCGACATCTCGGGCACCGTCACCGACGAGACGCGCGTGCTCGACATGTACATCTTCGTCGGCAACAACAAGGTCCAGTACCAGTCGAACCGCGACGCGGCCGACCGCCACCGGATGGCCTTCTCCGCCCAGCTCCCGCTCCGCCCCGGCGCCAACATCGTCGCCGTGGTGGCCCGCGAGGACGACGACGTGGTCGCGCGGCGCGTGTTCGTGATCCGCCGCGACGGCCCCGAGGGCGAGCTCCTCGCGACGCCCGCCCGCCACGACGACGACGACGAGTGACGGAGCCGGCGAAGGCCCTCTGCCCCGAGTGCGGCGGTCCCGTCCGCGCGGGCCGCTGCGCCGCGTGCGGCCACGCCGGAGACGTCCCCGAACCGCCGCGCCCCTCGAACGCCCGCGCCGACGCCGCGTGGTCGCGGGCGGCGCGCGCCACGCTGGCGTTTCTCGCGCTCCAGGTGGCGCTGCGGGTCGCCGTGGTCGCGATGGGCGACGGCGGCGCGCGCACCCACCTGGTGACGGCCGCGGCGGGGGCCGGGGTGATCCTCGGGGTCTACCGCGCGCTCACGCGGCGCAACGAGGCCGTGCTGGCGGTGTGGTCGTGGCTGTCGGCGGCGGGGGCGCTGGTGCTCGCGGCGGGCGCGGGCCTCTGGTGGGCGCTCGGGTCGCCGGGCGCCGCGCGCGTGGCGGTGGCGCTCGCGGCGGCGGTTGTGACGGCGGCGTACGCTTGGGTGCTGCGCCGCGCGGCAGCGGCGCTCGACGGGTGAGTCTAGCCCGCGCGCTTCGCCCGCTTCGCGGCGGGGAGGCTCGCGGGCAGAGCCCGCACGAGGCCGTGGCGCTTCGAGGGCTCGGTGTTCTCGCCGCGCGCGACGCGGTCGAGGAGGGCCGCGGGGTCGGCGTGGCGGGCCGCGGGCATCGCGTGGCCGCGCTTGTGGAAGACCATCACCCGGTCGGTCTTGGTGGCCTCGCCGCGGCGGCCCTCGCCCCAGATCTTGCTGACCTTGCCGACCTCGTTCACGTCGTCGACCACGACGGCGGCGAGCTCGAGGGGGACGCGCGCGCGGACGGCCTCCCAGGCCTCCGTGGCGAGCGTGCGGCTGCCGTGCTCCTTGTTGATCACGTCGCCGATGGTGACCGCGCAGACGCCGTCGTCGCGGAGCACCTTCGCGCACTCAGTGAGCGCGCCCTCGAGGAAGTCGCAGTAGCCCTTGAAGCGGTGGCGGTCGCTGAGGGCGAGGCGCCGGTCGGTCTTCTCGACGCGGAGCGAGGCGTCGACGTCCGACACCGACTCGCCGAGCAGCCACAGGCGGATCCAGTTGAACTTCCCGTAGCGAACCACGTTGAGGTACGGCGGGGACGTCACGATCAGCTTCGCGCTCCCGGGCGCGAGGATGGTGCTCAGCGCGCGGGCGTCGCCGCGCACCCCGCGGCCGCGGCGCGCGGGCGTCCCCTCGGCGAACTCGTGGGCCATGCGGGCGCGGAGCTTGTCGAAGGCGTTGAAGGGCGGGCGCGCGAGCCCCTTCTCGCGGATGTACCGCTCGAGGTAGGCCGGCGACATGCTGAAGGTGTTGGGCATCGACACGCTCAGGCAGCGCGAGCTCACCACGTCGCGCGTGTGGTGCCCGTGCAGGATGCCCGCGAGCGACGCGAGGAGGAAGCGGTCGACCGGGTCGGCGACGCCGAGGCTCTCCTTGAGGTGGAGGAGCTGCGGCAGCGTCACCGTCTCCTCGAAGAGCATGCGGATCTCGGGCGGCGCGCGGTCGCCCACCGGCGCGGGCACGTACGAGCGTTCGAGCTCGGCGATGCGGAGGATCGTCTGCTCGTACGAGGGCGGCGCGACCTTCACGTCGGTGAGGAGCGCGGCCAGCGGGTTGAGGTCGACGCCGATGCCCACGCGGTCGGCGAGGCAGGCCTCGAGCGCGGTGGTGCCGCGCCCCGAGAAGGGGTCGAGCACCACGTCCCCGGGCGCGCTGAACTGCTCGATGAAGTACCGCGGCAGCCCGGCGGGGAAGCTCCCCATGTACGAGCACATCGAGTGGAAGACGTGCCCGTAGCGCCGCCCGAGCAGCTTCCACCACGGCGCCGCCCACGCGCGCGACGAGTCCCCGCCACGGGCGCGCGCGGGCCGCACCCCTCCGTCCACCAACCTCAGCATGGCGCCGTCCTGCACGCCCTGCGCGTTACCTGAACCGGAGCTCCTGCCGCAAGTTTTCTGCGACGAAATTCCGCTGGAGCTCCAGGCGATTCGCGCGAACGCGGTTGAAACCCGCACCGCGGCCGCGCTTCAATCGCCGCCGCGATGAGGTCGTGGACGCCGCTGGCCGCCGGATGGATCGCCGTTCAACTCGCGGTCCCCGTCGCCCGGATGGACGCGCGCAACCCCGTCCCCTTCTCGTCGCGCTTCTCGTGGTCGATGTTCGCCGGCCGGCCCATCGCGCGCTGCACCCACGCGCTTGCCTGGCGCGACCGTGAGGGACGCGAGGTCGCCGGGCCCCCCGGAGCGCTTGCACCACCCGAGCCCGTCGCCGCGGTGCTCGCCGCACGCACCGAGCGGGAGTTCGCCCGCGTCGTCCCGCTGCTCACGGCCTACGCCGTCGACGACGAGCACGTCGTCGCCTCCCTCCACGACCTCCTGCGTCGTCACAAGCACGCCGCCGACCCCGCCGGGCGCTACGTGCTCGCCAGCGACCTGCGCTGCCGCACGTGGCGGGGGGAGCTCCTCCACCGCGCGCTCCGCCTCGGGGCCCCGTGAGCGAGCGCCAGCACGACGCGATGCGCCGCTCGCTCGGCGCGCTCGCGCTCCTCGGCGTGGAGTTCATCCGCGCGGAGTGGGCCGACTCGCTCGCGGTGTGGTCGTACGGTCGCGAACCATCGTGGCTCGGCGGGGCCGCCTGGGGCCTCGTCGCGCTCGCCGGCGGGGCCGCCGCGGCCGTCGCGCTCGGCTGGCGCTGGCGCGTCGCGGGCGCGCTCTTCTGCGCGTCGATGGCGGGGCTCTACGCGCTCGCGCCGGTCACCTACCACAACAACCTCTACCTCCTGACGCTGCTCATGCTGCTCGCCGTGCTCACCGGCGGGCGCTGGAAGGCCGACGGCGCCTTCGCGTGGCTGGTGCGCTGGCAGGTGGCCTTCGTCTACCTCGCGTCGGTCGTGGTGAAGCTCTCGCACCCCTTCTGGCAAGGCTCCGGCGGCGTCATCCGCTGGCTCGCGCTCGAGCGCGTCCCGCTGGCCCACGACGGCATCGTCAACCCCTTCCTCCGGCGCTGGCTCGTGCGCCCCGACGTGTCGTCCTTCCTCGACCACGCGACCATGGTCGTCGAGGTCGCCATCCCCGTGATGCTCTACGTCCCGCGCTGGCGGGTCGCGGGCTTCGCGCTCGGGTTCACGCTCCACTGGGCCTTCCAGGCGTGGCTGCACCCTCAGCTCTTCACCTTCCTCATGCTCTGGGGCTACTTCGCCTTCGCGCCCGCCGACGACCGCGCGTGGGCCGTGGAGGCCCCCGCCCGCCTCGCTCCCTACATCGAGCGCCTCGACTGGCTCGGCCGGGCCGCCGTGCGCGAGGGCCCCTCGCTCGTGGTCACCACGCCGGCGGGGCGCCCCTTGCGCGGCCTCGCAGCGATCCGCGCGCTGGCGTCCCTCACGCCCGCCACGGTGCCCGCGGTGGCGGCCTTCGCCCTCGTCGCGCCCGAGGTGAAGCGCGTCGGGGGCGTCTCCCGTGCGGCCGTCGAGGAAGCCGGACTCCTCGCGCTCGGCGCCCTCGTGCTCGCCTCCGCCTGGACACAACTGTGTTCACCACCGCGGCGGTGACGGAGGCGACGCCCCCATGGGAGGAAGAGCTCCCACCGGTGGGAGGTGCCTCCCCCGCAAACCCTATCGGAGCGACCCGGTGGGGCTTCGCGTGGGACGAAAACCTCCCAGAAGGCTTCCGCCGGGGCGCGGAGGTGCGGTATTCCTTCCGTGGCCCGCAGATTGCGACAGGAGTGGTCCCGTGAGCGATCGGAAGAACATCTCGCCGAGCCTCCTCGAAGACACCGGCGGCGCCGCCTTCGCGGAGTACGTCGTGGTGCTCATGCTCGTGGGGGTGATCGCGGCGGTGGCGACGTATTCGCTCGGCCGCCCGCTCGTCGAGTACTACCGCTTCGCCCAGCTCATCCTCGCGATGCCCTTCCCCTGAAGGCGCCGCGCTGACAGAATCGCCAAACGAGAGTCGAAAGGAAGACGCCGTCATGAAGACCAACACCCGCTCGCTCCGCCGCAACACCGAGGGCCTCTCGACCGTCGAGTACGTGATCCTCCTCATGCTCATCGCGGTGGTGGGCATCGTCGCGTGGCGCACCTTCGGCAACACCGTCGTCAGCAAGATCAACAACGGCAACAGCCAGGTCTCCGGCCTCGGCGGCACCTGATCGCACCGTTCGTGATCCCGGTCGGCGCCGCGGCTTCCACGAGGGAGTCCGCGGCGCTCGCGTTTTCGGAGGAGATGGCCCCGACGTGATCCGTTACCTGCCGCAGCTCTGCGTGCTCCTCTGCGTCGCCGTCGCCGCGATCGGCGCGTGGACGGACTACCGCACGCGGCAGATCCCCAACTGGCTCACCTTCGGCGGCATCGCGCTCGGCGTCGCGCTCCAGGCGCTGCTCGGCCACCACCAGTTCGAGGCGCAGCAGTTCGGCGGGCAGAGCGCCGCGGGCGGGGCCCTCCACGCGCTGCTCGGCGCGGTGGTCTGCGGGCTGCCGCTCTGGGTGCTCTTCCGCAAGGAGATCGAGCGCGAGGACGGCACGATGGACACCGTCAGCGGCGGCGGGGACGTGAAGATCCTCGCGGCCATGGGCGCGCTCCTCGGGCTCTACTACGGGCTCGAACTCGAGTTCCTCTGCCTGGCCGCCACGTCGGTGCTGACGCTGGCGCGGCTCGCGTGGCACGGGCGCCTGCTGCGGGTGCTCTCCAACGCCCTCTTCCTCGCCCTCAACCCCATCCTCCCGAAGAAGTGGCGGCGACGCATCACCGCGGAGCTGCTCCACAAGGTGCGCCTCGGCGTGCCCATTCTTCTCGGGACCGTCATGTTCGCCGTCCACCGTCTGGCCCGTTGATTGCGTCCGCGAGGTCACCACCGCCATGGAAGCGCCCACCCCTCCCCCGAACCGCCGCTCCCTCCTGAAGGACACGGGGGGGGCGATCTACGTCGAGTTCCTCGTGGTGTTCATCCCGTTCTTCATCATGGTGCTCGGGATGATGCAGATCGCGCTGATGTACGCCGCCCACCTCGCGGTGCAGCACTCCGCGGCGGCCGCGGCGCGCGCCGCGGTGGTGGTCTTCCCCGACTGTGAGCAGCGCTACGACGGCGCCCCGCAGAACGTGGTGAACGGCGGCGGCCGCGGCGACGACCCGGCCTCGATCCTCGGCGGGGTCTTCGGCGCCTCGGGCGGCAGCATCCCCGGCCTCGGCGGCGGCGGCGGCTCGGGCCGCGGCGGCGCGCGCCTCGACGCGGTGCGCTTCGCGGCAAGCTTCCCGATGGCCGCGGCGTCGCCCTCGCTCCAGGAGCTCCTCGCCGACGGCATGCCCGCGAACCAGAGCATCCTCAACGCGATCGGCGCCAACACCTCCGCCGCCGTGCGCCTCGCGGTCGGCGCCCTCGGGTACAACCAGATCGCCGTCGCGGTGAACTTCCCCGACGCGGCCAACAACGTCACCGCCGGGCTCCAGACGCGCTTCACCCGCCGCCAGTCGCTGACGACGCGCGTCACCTACCTCTTCCACTGCGGCGTGCCCATCGTCGCCGCGATGGCCTGCGACGACGCGCCGGCCCTCGTCAGCGGCGTGCCCTTCCGGCAGATCGCCCAGGCCTCCCGCGCGGTCGGGCTCACCGCCCCGGAGATCCGCGCGCGCCTCGAGGCCGCCAACTCGGCCCGCGAGCGCCTCCGCCGCGCCAACTGGGGCGTGCTGAGCCGCGAGCTCGACAACACCGCCGCGGGCTCGGGCACCGCCTCGGCCTTCCTCCTCGCGCTGCGCGGCAACTTCTCGGTCATCCGCGCCGAGGCCACGCTCCCCCTCCAGGACCACCAGGCGTCGCGCCTCTCGCGCGCCTGCTTCAACCCCTCGCGATGATGAGCGCAGCCGTGAAGAACCCCGCCAAGAGCCCCAAGCGCAGCCGCCGCGGACAGCGCGGCGCCGCCTACGCCGAGACCGTGGTGATGCTCCCGTTCTTCATCGCGGTGTGGTCGTGCATCATCTACGTGCACAACGCCTACGCCGAGAAGAACCGCCTGATGGCGCAGGACCGCAACTGCGTCATGGCCTACGCCTTCAACGCCTGCCAGAGCGCCCCGGCCGGCTGCTCGCCGTCGCGCGGCAGCGGGGGCACCGACGCGCCCGACTCGGTCGGCGGCTTCCTCGGCACGCTCGGCAGCTTCGGCAGCGGCATCCTCGAGACGCTCACCGGCGCCACCACCAGCTCGCGCATGACCAGCAGCGTCAGCAAGCCGCGCACGCTCGGCGGCGGCTCGACCAGCGTGCTCGCCGGCCACGAGATGCAGTGCAACACCCGCTACCAGGACTCGCCCGTCCAGAGCATCGGCCGCGCGTTCTGCAGCTTCGTCGGCATCGGCTGCTGAGGAGGACCGAGGACCCCATGCGCTTCACCCGAAACCTCCCCCACGCCACCCGCCTCGCGGCCTTCGTGATGGCCGGCGCCCTCGCCACCTCCGTCGTCGCCGTCCGCCAGGCCCGCGCGCAGGTCAACGAGGGCATGCGCCGCCTCGCGCGCCAGCTCATGCCCTACGCCGAGCAGGGCGCCGTCGAGGCCCCGCGCCGCGTCGTGGTCAACGGCGAGTCGATGTACCTCGCCACCGGCGTGACGCGCGACTCGGTCGCCGCCGTGCTCGACTACTACGAGGCCCAATGCGCCCGCCGCGGCGGCCGCACCACCGAGTCGCTCACCGCCGGCCAGCGCGCGCAGCTCGCCGGCGCCGCCTTCAACCAGCTCTGGGCCCAGGGCGCGCCCGGCGGCGGCCGCATCGAGTCGATGCGCGAGGGCGACGACCGCGAGGGCTACGTCGTGTGCGTCGACACCGGCGAGGCGCGCGTCGGCCTCGACGACCTCTCCCGCCGTCTCCAGGAGGTGGTGCGCACCGGCGACCTCTCGCGCTGGGGCGACCTGCGCTACGCCTACGTCACGCGCCGCCCCACCGGCACGCGCATCCTCACCGTCGCCACCGAAGGGCGCTTCAACCTGCTCGGGATGTTCCCCGCGTCGGGCGACGCGCCGGGGAGCGACGTCGCGGGCCTCCCCCGCTACCCCGGGATGCGCCGCGTGGTGAGCGCCCACGAGGAGGGTCAGCCCAACGGCCTCGGGATGTACACCGCCGCCGCCCCGATGGCCTCCGTGCGCGACTGGTACCGCCAGGAGATGAACCGCCACGGCTGGCAGCCCGTCGCGCGCCCGAGCGGCGCCGCCGGCGACGAGGCCACGCGCGACCGCACGCTCGTCTTCTCGCGCGGCAACGACGCCTCCCTGATGCTCGTGTTCGACCACGCCGAGGGCACCACGTCGATGATGTCCCTCCTCGCGCAATAGCCCCCGCCGCCGCCTCCGTCGTCGCGCCGAGAGCGCGTGAACGTGCATCGCAACGATGCTATGCACGTCGCGTCCTCCCTTCGCCCGGAGCCCCGAATGAATCGCGCTTCCATCCTTCGTCACACCTTCATCCTCTCCGCCCTCCTCGCCTCGCTCGCCTCCACCGGTTGCTCGAGCGACCCCGCGCCCGCCGACGCCGCCCTCGACAACCCCGCGCCCGACGCCACCGACGCGGCCGACGCGGCCGACGCAGCCGATGCCGCCGAGGCCGAGGCCGCCGTCCCCGCCTGCGAGATGAACCTCCCGCGCTGCAACTTCCCCGACGGCGGCGCGCCCGCCAACGTGATCATGCTGGGCCGCATCCAGGCGCTCTCGCTCTGCAACTTCTGCCACCAGGACGCGACGCCCGGCGCGGGCGACTTCACCGGCCAGCTCACCCCGCG
Organism: Polyangiales bacterium; assembly: GCA_046351555.1. Classification (GTDB taxonomy): domain Bacteria; phylum Myxococcota_A; class Polyangia; order Polyangiales; genus CAISKJ01. The sequence continues at coordinate 145,988 of JAXLYI010000012.1, read as the reverse complement.
CCCGATGACCACGGCCTACGGCACCAACCTCTCCCCCGACCCCGAGACCGGCATCGGCATGCTCACCGACGAGCAGATCGCCCGCGCCGCGCGCTGCGCCACCGGCCGCGGCGGCCGCCGGCTCTGCGTCATGGCCCCCTTCGCCGAGACCCGCCTCAACAACGACAACCTCTGCGCGCTCATCGCGTACCTCCGCAGCCTCCCGCCGGTGCGCCGCCCGATCCCCGCGAGCACCTGCACCTTCTGAGCGGGCACCCCCGCCCCCCCTCCGCCTCCACCGCCGCGCCGCGCGGCGCCCCCGTCATGTCCGACGCATCGAGCATCACGGCGCTCCTCGGCCCGACCAACACCGGGAAGACGCACCGCGCCGTCGAGCGCATGCTCGACCACGACTCAGGCATGATCGGCCTCCCGCTTCGCCTCCTCGCGCGCGAGGTGTACGACCGCGTCTCCACCCGCGTCGGCGAGGGCCGCGTCGCGCTCGTCACCGGCGAGGAGAAGCGCGTCCCGCGGCGCCCGGACTACTGGGTGTGCACCGTCGAGGCGATGCCCGTGTCGCGTGAGGTCGACTTCCTCGCCGTCGACGAGGTGCAGCTCGCGGCCCACGAGCAGCGCGGCCACGTCTTCACCGAGCGCGTGCTCCACGCGCGCGGGCGGAAGGAGACGTGGTTCCTCGGGTCGGACGCGGCGCGCGGGGTGATGGAGCAGCTCTGCCCGGCGGCGAAGGTCACCGGGCACCCGCGGCTCTCGCGGCTCTCGCTCGTCGACCCGCTCCCGCTCCAGCGCCTCCCGCCGCGCAGCGCCGTCGTCGCGTTCTCGCTCCCGCAGGTGTACGAGCTCGCCGAGCGCCTCCGCATCGCGCGCGGCGGCGCCGCCGTGGTGCTCGGCGCGCTGTCCCCGCGCACGCGCAACGCGCAGGTGGCGATGTTCGAAGCCGGCGAGGTCGACTACCTCGTCGCCACCGACGCGATCGGGATGGGGCTCAACCTCGACGTGCGCCACGTGGCCTTCGCGTCGCTGCGCAAGTTCGACGGGCGCGCCGTGCGCGACGTCGACGTCGCCGAGCTCGCCCAGATCGCCGGCCGCGCGGGCCGCTACGTCCGCGACGGCACCTTCAACACCGTGGCCCCGCTCCAGCTCCCGCGCGACGTCGCGCGCGCGATCGAGCAGCACCGCGTCCCCGCGCTCCGCGCCGTCCAGTGGCGCAACGCCGACCTCGACTTCGGCTCCCTCGACGCGCTCCTCGCCTCGCTCCAGCGCCCGCCGCCGCTCCGGTGCCTCCGCCGCGTCGCGACGCCCGACGACGAGGCCGCCCTCGCCGCCCTCGCCGCGCGGCCCGAGGTGCGCGCCCGCGCCGCCGACCCCGCGCGCGTGCAACTGCTCTGGGAGGTGTGCTCCGTCCCCGACTTCCGCAAGCTCCTGCGCGAGGCCCACGCCGAGCTCCTCGGCGAGCTCTTCGTCGCCCTCGCCGACCGCGGCGCGCTCGCCGAGCCCTGGCTCCGCGCGCGGGTCGACGAGCTCGACGCCACCGACGGCGACGTCGACGCCCTCGTGGCCCGCATCGCCGCCGTTCGGACGTACACCTACGTCGCCTCGCAGCCCGCCTGGGTCGAGCGCGCCGAGGCCTGGCAGGAGCGCACCCGCGCCGTCGAAGACCGCCTGAGCGACGCCCTCCACGCCGCCCTCGTCCGCCGCTTCGTCGACCAGCCCGGCGCCCCACAGGCCACCGCCGCGCCTCGGCCCCGCCGCGCCCCGAGCCCCCCGGAGCCCGAGCTCGCACCCTCGCACCCCTTCGCGGCGCTCCGCGCGATGCGCGACGCGATGCGCCCCCGCGAGCTCGCCCCCGCCGACGCCGCCCGCGCCCGCGTCGACGCGCTCGTCGAAGCCCCCCACACGGCCTTCGCGCTCGGCGACGACGGCGTCCTCCGCCACGGCGGTGAAGCCCTCGCGCGCCTCGCCCGCGGCACCGCCGTCGCCCTGCCCGACGTGGAGCTCCTACGCGTCGAGGGCTCCGGCGCCGGCGACCGCGCGCGCCTCCAGCGCCGCCTCGTCGCGTGGACGCGCGACCACGTCACGGAGCTCCTGGGGCCCCTGCGCGGCGGCGCGGCGACGGCCAACGTGCGCGGCGTCCTCTACCGCCTGGAGCTCGGCCTCGGCACGGCGCACACACGCGACGTCGCCGCCGTCGTCGCCGCCCTCACGCCCGACGAGCGCGCCGACCTCGAGGCCCGCGGAATCCACTTCGGCGCGTGGGCGGTGTTCGCGCCCGTGCTCCTCGCGCCCGACGCGGTGGCGCGGCGCGCGACGCTGGCGGAGGCCTTCCACGGCGCGCGGCGCTGGCGGCGGCCCGAGGGCGCGGCCGTCCGCATGGAGCGCGAGGCGCCGCCGGGCCAGTACGCGGCGACGGGCTACCTGCCGTGCGGCCCCTTCGCCGTCCGCGCCGACGTCGCCGAGCGCGTCCACGCCGGGCTCCGCGCCGATCCCCCCGCGCGCGAGCAGGACGTCGCCCGCTTGCTCGGGCTCCCGACGCGCGACGCGCGGGCCGTCATCGCCGCGCTCGCCGCCCCGTAGCCGCCGCGGCCTTCGCCACGCTTCGAAAAAACGTCGCGACGCCATTGCCATGTGACAATGACGGATGGACAATGGTCGGACCATGGGACCTTTCCTCGCGCGCCCGCCCGGGCGCTTCGAACGCGACGTCGCGGCGCTGCTCATCGAGGTGTTCCGCCCGCGCCTCGACCTGCTGGCGTGCAGGGTCGACGACGAGGGGACGGCCGAGCGGCTGACGGCCTGGGAGCGCGATCGCTTCGGGGCGAAGGGGCGCGCCTGGCGGGTGGGCGACTGGCGACCGGCGGGCTCGCGGGCCGCGCGTCGCCCCGTGTCAATCGACGACGTCGCATGGCATGTGGCAGGCGTGCACACCCTCGGCTTCTACCCGATGCACGTCGACGGAACCTGCCGGAGCGTCTCCGCCGACTTCGACGACCACCGCGGCGCGGCCACGCTCGCGTGCGACCCCGGCGAGGACTTCGCCGCGCTCCGCGAGCTCCTCGCGCGCGAAGACGTCGCCCACCTCGCGCACCGGTCGCGGGGCGGGCGCGGGTGGTGGGTGCACCTGCTGCTGCCCGAGGGCGTGCGGGCGGTCGAGGCGCGCGCGGTGCTCCACGGGATGCTGGCGGCCGCGGGCGTGCGGCACGTGCGCGACGGGGGCTCCTTCGACAGCCTCTTCCCGAAGCAGGACGTCGCCACCGCGCAGGGGCCGGGCAACCTCTTCTGCCTGCCGCTCAGCCGCCGCTGGCTCGCGGCCGATCCGCCCGGCGGAGCCTTCGTCGGCGTCGACCCGCGCGACTTCGACGGGCAGGTCTACCACCTCTGGAAGGCCCGCCGCGTCGATCCCGCCCGGTGGCGCGAGCTCGTCGCGCGCTTCCCCGCCGTGGCCCCCCCGCCGCGCCTCCGCGCGATCGCCGCGTCGTTCGTCACGCCCGCCGTGAAGACCGTCGCGCGCTCGCCCGTCACGAGCGTCGCGGGCGGCGCGTGGGAGATCGCCCTGCGTCGCGCGCGGAGGCTCGGGCGGCCCCTCGGCGGCGGTCGCCACGCGCTGCTGTGCCCGCACGACGCGCTCCACACCGCGCCCGACGGCTCGGTGGAAAACGCCCGCGGCTCCTGCGTGCTCTTCCCTCCGTCGGAGGCGAACCCCGACGGGCGGCCCTGGTGCGCGCACGCCCACTGCGCCCAGCGGACGACGCGCGACTGGGTCGAGGCCGTCGGCCGCGAGCGCTGGGAGGAGGCGTGGCTCGCGTCGCGCGGGATGCGCCGCGCGGGCCCGTGGCTGCTCCACGCGGGCGGCATCACCACGTGGTACCGGGCGGAGGGCGGCGCGGTGCTCCCCTCGCGGCGCGACCGCCTCTGCGAGGTGCCCCTCTGGATCGCCGAAGAAGCCCTCTCCCGCGGCCGCCGCGTGCTGGTGGTGGAGGCGATCGTTCGGGGCCGAACGAAGCGCCTGCGGGTGCGCGCCGACCGCTTCGCGGAGCTCGCGTGGCTGGCGAAGCTCGGCGTCGAGCCCGCGGCGCTGGCGCCGTGGCAGCGCGCGAAGCTGGTCGAGGCGATCGAGCGGCTCTCGGAGCCCGTGCCCACACACGGCGGAGGCGGCGGCCCGGTCGATCAGGTGGCGGCGCAGACGCGGGCCGACGAGCTCCTCCGCGTGCTCGACGCCGTGCGGCGCGCGGGCGCGGAGGACGCCGCGAACGAGGGCGCCGCCGTGGCCCTGGGGGGCGCCGCGGCCGGAGGGTGACGGGGTCAGGTCAGGGCGCGGGGTGCGCCGCGGCGAGGTACGGGAAGGTCGTGAGGAGGGGGCGGTCGTTCATCCCGGGGTTGAGCGGGATGCCCGCGAGGGTGGTCGCGGCGCACATGCCCATGCCGCAGCTCCCGCGGAGGTTGAGCAGGAGCACCGCGAGCGTGACGTCGATCACCGGGTCCTGCAGGCGGCGGCCGTTGGGGAAGCCCGCGGCGACGGCGGGGTTGACCACCAGCGCGTCGTCGGGGACCACGAGGCTCGCCACCGTCGCGCCGGGGGCGTACTCCTGCCCGAGGCACGCCGGGAGGCCGCCGACCATCTCCGTCATCGAGCACGGCGTGAGGTTGGCCGCGCGCAGGTGGCGGTCGAGCGCGGTGTGCAGGCCCGTCAGCGTCGCAACCATGTCCGCCACGAACATCCCGTGCTCGGTGCGGTTGGTCGCGTCGTTGTAGGCGTTCTTCCGGGCCGAGCCGATGAGCGCGGTCGACACGGCGGGCATGCCCATGCGGTCGACGCGGCGGTACATCGACGGCGCGTCCGAGCGGAAGGCCAGCGAGCCGCACACGCCGTCGCCCGTCGGGCCCGCGTGCGGGCAGTGCGTGCCGGGCATCATCATCGCCGGGCCGCCGCCGTGGTAGATGCGGCACGCGAGCGTGTTGCCGCTCGTCGCGCCCTCGGTGCCCGCCGGCCAGCGCGCGCCCGCGCAGTACGCCATGCACTCCGCCATGTCGGCGTACTGCGCGTTGGCGCCCGTGCAGTTGGTCATGAGCTGCGAGCAGTAGGTCGCGCAGGTGAGGCCCATCGGCGCCGGGCCGTCGGTGGGAGGCGGGGTGTCCGTCGGCGGAGGGGTGTCCGTCGGCGGAGGGGTGTCCGTCGGCGGAGGGGTGTCCGTCGGCTGGGGGTTGTCGGTCGCCACGTCGGGCGTCGCATCGGCGGCGGTGTCGGGCGTCGCGTCGCGGGTCGTCTGCGACGGCGGGGGGTCGCTGCCACAGGCGGCGACGCCGGCGACGAGGAGGGAGGCGAGGAGGGCGTTGATCTTCATGGCGTTCAGCTCCTTCCTCTCACATCCCGATCCGCGCGGTGGTTCCCCACACGCGGATGCTCGAGCCCGCACCGAGCGCGCCCGCGATGGGCATCTCGAGCGCGAGGGCCGAGGTGTTCTTGCCCGCGAAGAAGTCGCGGTCGTTGGTCATGCGGATGCCGCGCATCCCGCCGACGCCTGCCTCGGTGCCGGGGTTGCCCGCCACCATCAGCGTCTCGCGGAAGCCCTGCAGGTCGAAGAAGAACGCGTCGTCGCGCAGGCCCGCGTAGAGCTTCGTCCCGCCGACCGTGCGCACGTACTCGGCCGGCGTCACCACCGCGCCCGACGTGCCCGGCACGCCCGTCCACTGCACGAAGCAGTTCATCTGCTCGTCCTGCGCCATGCGGGCGTAGACGTTCACGTCCGCGTTGCCGTCGTTGGTGTTGTCGATGTGGATCCCGTAGAGCACGTCGCGGTCGCACGGCATCCGCTGCCCCGCCGCCGGCGCGTTGGGGCCCGAGAACGACATGATCACCACCAGCGTCCGCGACGCCGCGTCGCCCTGGTGCCACGCGTACACGTCGGCGATGTCGGCGTTGCGATCCATCCCGCTGCTCGTCGGGTCGGTGCGGGCCGGCGGGTCGAGGTGGTCGGCCGCGTGACTGCGCCCGCTCCACACCGCGACACCGCCCGCCACCGCCAGGGTCAGCCCCGCGAGCGTCGCAAAGGTCGTCTTCCTCTTCATGAAGCCTCCTGTGGTGCGCAGCACATTCGTTTCAGCGCACGACGCGCCCTTCTATCGTCGAAATGTGCGCACTTACAAGCGCGTGCCACGCAGGCGACCGCCCGTGTCACGCACCCCTCTTGCGGGTCGGGGGCGGCTTCGCGCACCCTCCGCCTCCCCCGATGCTCGCCCTGGTCTCCTCCACCGACCCCCGCTGGGTCGACGTCGCCCTCTCCGACCTCGACGCCGTCGTCCTCGACCATTTCCACTGCGAGCTCAAGGCGGCGTCCAACGCGACGGCCCTCGTCGCGCGCTACCCGATGCACCCGCGCCTCGTCGCCGAGCTCACCGAGCTCGCGCGCGAGGAGCTCACCCACGTGCAGCAGGTGGCCGCGGAGATGGCCCGCCGCGGGGTCACCGCGCGCCCGCCCGACTCCGACGCCTACGCCCTCGCGCTGCGCCGCGCGCTCGACCGGCCCGGCGCCGAGCCCCTGCTCGACCGGCTGGCGGTGGCGGCGATCATCGAGGCGCGGTCGTGCGAGCGCTTCCAGCTCCTCGCGACGCACGCGCCGACGGAGGCGCTGCGCGGGTGGTACCGCGAGCTCTTCGCGTCGGAGGCGCGGCACTACCGGCTGTTCGCGTCGCTGGCGGAGGAGGTCTTCGGGGAGGAGCACGCCCGCGCGCGCATCCAGGGCCTCGCCGAGCGCGAGGCGGAGATCATCGCGAGGTCGCCGGTGCTACCGCGCGTACATTGAGCCCGCGGCCTGGTCGGCGCGCCACTGCTGGATGCGCTGCCAGAAGATCTCCGTGAACTGGCCGACCTCGTGGGCCGGGAAGAGCGCGGCCACCTTCAGCCGCACCGCCTCGCGCGCCTCGGGCGTCGCGAAGAACTCCCACGCCACCTCGTCGAGGTGCTTGAGGTGCGTCGCGCAGAACTCTTCGAAGCGCGCGGTTTCGAAGCGCTCGTCGGCGATGGCGGCGTAGGCGTCGAGCTTCTCGGCGTAGCTGCGCTCGCTCGCGGCCACCTCGTAGAAGGGGGCCCAGTCGAGCGTGCGGCGCATCGGGCGCTTCGTGGCGGCGCAGAACACCGACCACCGCACGTAGGCCTTCACCAGCCACGGGAAGTGGTAGTGGAGCGAGGTCACCTGCGAGTCGGGGCACGGGTTGGCGAAGTCGATGGGGTACCAGGTGCCGCCCTGGCGCAGCGCCTCGCACGAGTTGAACTCCCACCCGAAGAAGGCGTTGATGGTCTTGGTGACCTTGACCAGGTGGTCCCAGTCGGCCTTCGGGATGAAGTCCTTCTCGCGCGTGTAGCGGTCGTGCAGCGGGGCCGACGGGTCGTAGAGGACGCAGTGGGCCTGCGGGCCGAAGCCGATGCAGCGAACGAAGCGGTCGAAGTCGTTGACCGACGCCTGGAGGTGCATCACGGCCTTGCCGCTCTCCTCGTAGGCCTTCCACGCGGCCTTGGCGTCGGTGACGCGGGTGACGGCGCGCCAGCCGCCGCCGTCGTAGGGCTTCATGAAGAGCGGCCAGCCCAGCTTCTCGCCGATCTTGGCGAGGTCGAAGAGCTTGGCGTAGCGCTGGAGGGTGGGCTTGAGGTCGGGGTTGGCCTCGTAGCTCTTGGGCGGCACCATCCACGTCTCGGGGATCGGCATCCCGAGGTGCATCATCGCGCAGTAGCTGGTGTGCTTCTCGTTGGCCTGGACGCTCCACGGGTTGTTGAACACGTAGAGGTCGTTCATCACGATGGCCTTTTTGATCCACTCGCGGCTGGTGTGGTACCAGTGCGTGAGCCGGTCGATGACCACGTCGTAGCGGCAGGGCTGGCGGAGGTCGAAGGGCTCGATGCTCACGCGCTCGACGTGGAAGCGCACGGTGTCGCCGCCGAGCGGGAGCTTGAGGTCGAGCCGCCGCATGATGTGCTCGTAGCAGGCCGGCCAGCAGATGTCGGCGCCGAGCGACAGGCCGATGTTGCGCGTGATGTCAGCCATGGTGCTTCCCTTCGAGGGTCATTCGTAGACGAACATGAGGGGCCCGGGCATCAGCCACGAGAGCCCCTCGCGGAGGCGGTCGCGCCAGTTCTCCCAGTTGTGGCCGTCGCGGGCCTCGACGAAGCGCACCTGCATGCCGGTGCCGTCGAGCAGGGGGATGAGCGAGCGGTTCTCGTAGATGAGCGACTCGTAGACGCCGCAGCTCACGAAGACGCGCTCGCTCACGGCCACCGGGTGCGCGCGGTACTCGTTGACGAACTCCACCACCCGGTCGAAGAGCGGCCCGCGGCGGTTGCGCCGGCCGATGTCGGTGAAGGCGAAGGAGCCCGACTGCAGGAGCAGCCGCCCCCAGAAGCCCGGGTAGCGCAGCGCGGTGGAGAACGACGCCACCCCGCCGAAGCTCGCCCCCATCAGGCACCGCGCCTGCGGCCGCGAGAGGAGCGGGAGCCGCCGCTCGAGGTGCGGGACGAGCTCCTCGGTGAGGAAGCGCGCGTGCGCCGCGTCGTTGGCGTACTCGCGGAGCCGGTCGGGCGAGTCGGTGAAGACGGCGATGAGCTCGGGGATCTCCAGCCGGTGGATGAGGTTGTCGAGCACCGCGCGCATGCCCGCGTACTTCAGGTAGTCGGCGCCGTCGTGCACCACGAGGAGCGGGTAGAGGTGCGTGCGGCGGTAGCGCGGCGGGAGGTAGATCTGCCCGCGGCGCACGCCCTTCAGCGCCTCGCTCTCGAAGGCGAAGGGCTCGATGCGGCCGGGGCGCGCGTCCTTGTGGGGCTGCGTCCACTCGGGCACCTCGTACCCCTCGCCCTGGAGCACGCTGTTGGCGCCGAAGGGGTCGCGCGCGCGGTTGGGGTTGAGCGGGTCTTCGATCCACTGCGACGCGCCGTTGCGGTGGATCTCGAACTTGTACTCGACGCGCGAGTTGGGCGGCGCCTCGAGGGTGAGGTGCCAGACGTCGGTGCCCGGGATGCGCTCGAGCCCGGTGGAGGACTCGAGGCCGTAGACCCAGTGGCGCACCTGGACGGCGTCGGCCTCGCCGCGCCAGACGAAGGTCGCGCTGCCGCCCTCGACGAGGGGGAATTTGTTCCCCTTCATGAAGGCCTCGACGGCGTCGGGGGTGGGCGAGGCGACGAGGCGCTGGATGGCGGTGGGCTTCACGCGACCTCCGCGGGGGGCACGGTGGAGGGGACGCCGTCGGCGCCGAGCACGGTGACCGAGGGCCCGAGCGCGAGCCGGCCGTCGGCCCAGGTGGCGTGCGCGCAGGCGGGCAGCGCGACGCAGGTGGCGGGGGCGAAGCGCCGGGCCATCGTCTCGACGCGGCCGCCGTCGTCGAGCATCAGCCGGGTCTCCGGGTGCGGCAGCGCGACGACGTTGGGGACGAGCCCCATGCCGACGTCGAGCACCTCGGCGGCGCCGGGGCCCTGCGGGGGCGAGTCGTGGAAGAGCACCACCCGCTCGCACGCGGCCATCGCGCCGGCCGTCCACGCGAACACCACGTGCCCGTCGAGCAGCTCGGCGAGGCCGAAGAACATCAGCCGGTTGAGCAGCACCGCGACGTGCCCGCCGGCGATGGCGAGCGCCTGGCAGCCCGCGAGCACCTGCTCGATCTCGCGGCGGTGGCGCACCAGGGCCTTGCGCTCGAAGGGCCGCCAGCGCGCGTCGAACTCCGCCCGCACGCGGGCGCACTGCGCGAGGTGCCAGGCGTCGAGGTCGCGGATCGACTCGATGGACGCCGCGTGCTCCTCGGCGAGGATGTCGGGCGGCGCGGCGCGCGTGCGGATCACCCGCGCGGCCTCGAGCTCGGCCTCCAGGCGGATGCGGTAGAAGTCCTGCTTGTGGCGCAGCACCTCCTGGCGCTTCCGGTGGGCGGCGTGGAGCTCGGGGTCGCTGCGGAAGACGTCCCCCGCGCGCTCGTAGAGGTGGAGGTTGACGGTGCGGCGGCCGAGGTGCTCGTGGAGCTCCTGGTCGTCGCCCTCGCGCTCCTGCCAGCCGGCGGTGATGGTGGCGACGGGGCCGTCGACGCCGTGCGCGGCGACGAGGGCGCCGAGCGTCGGGTCGAAGCGCTGCGCGCCGAGCAGCACGATGGCGCGGGGAGGCTGAGACATCCGCCCCGCTCTCTACCAGAGCGCGGGCGCCGCGGGAATTCCGTTGTGGGGGAGGCGGGAGCACCCCGCCGCGCGAGGGGTTCGCACGGCGGGGGGCGACGGGGGCGGTCAGTGGGCCGGGGCGGGGGCCGCGAGGGCGGCGTCGATGCGGCGCTGGAACTCCTCGAACGGGAGCGCGCCGGCCACGAACTTGCCGTTGATGAAGAACGCCGGCGTGCCGATGGAGGCGCCGGTCGCGTCGGCCGCGGCCATGTCGTCGCGGATGCGGGCCTGGTGGGTGTGGTTGTCGAGGGCCGCGCGGAAGCGGGTCATGTCGAGGCCCTGCTCCGTGGCGTAGCGCTCGAGGTCGGCGCGCTCGAGGTGCTGCTGGTTCTCGAAGAGCGTGTCGTGGAAGCGCCAGAAGCCCGCGTTGCCGCGCTGCGCGAACGCCTCCTGGGCGGCCTCGGCCGCGAGCATCGCCTTGTCGTGGAAGGGGAGGGGATAGTCGCGCCAGACGAAGCGGACGCGGTTGCCGTAGCGCTCGCGGATCTGCGCGACCTGCGGCCCGACGCGCGAGCAGAAGGGGCACTGGTAGTCCGAGAAGTGCTGGATCACGACGCGCGCGCCGGTCGCCGCGCCGAAGTACGGCGAGCGGGGGTTGTCGCGGACGGTGTAGACGCGGTTCTCGTCGTCGCCGGCGGGGGCGGCGGCGGCGGGCGCGGGGGCGGCGCCGCCGGGGAGGTACACGGTGCCGGTGGCGCCGTTCTCGATGGTGCGCTCGTAGACGTTGGCGCGGGTGGTGCCCGGGCGGGTGCGGATGAGCTCTTCGGCGGCGGTCTTCGCGGCGTCGATCACGCGGACGAAGGCGTCCTCGGGCTGCGCGCCGACGAGGCGGCGGCCGTTGATGAACATGTGCGGGGTGCCGTTGGCCTCGACGCGCTGCGCGAGGGCGTGGTCGGCGTCGATCTGGGCGGCGTGCGTGTTGCCCGTCATGGCCGCGCGGTAGCGGTCCATGTTGAGGCCCACCTGCTGCGCGTAGCGCTCGAGGTCGGCGTCGGCGAGGTTCTGCTGGTGCTCCATCAGCACGTCATGCATCTGCCAGAACTTGGCGTTGCCGCCCTGCGCGTACGCCTCCATCGCGGCGTTGGCGGCCGGGCGGGCGCGGTCGTGGAAGGGCAGCGGCTCGTTCTTCCACACGACGCGGAGGTCGTTGCCGTAGCGGGTGCGGAGGGTGCGGAGGGTGGTCTCGACGCGCGAGCAGAAGGGGCACTGGAAGTCGGAGAAGAGCACGAGGGTCACGAGCGCGTTGGCCGGGCCCTGGGCCGGCGAGTTGCCGACGGGCACGTTGTAGACGGCGTTCGGGTCCTCCTGGCGCTGCGGCTGCTGCGGCTGCTGCGGCTGCTGCGGGGCGTCGGGCGAGGCGACGGGGTCGGCCACCATGCGGCGGTAGACCTCGTTGCGGGGCGTGATGGTGCGGGCGCGGGCGAGCACCGCGTCGACGAGCGTCTTGAAGCGCTCGTAGGGCTGGGCGCCGACGATGTTGGTGCCGTTGATGAAGAAGTTGGGCGTGCCCTGGGCGTTGATGGTCGACGCGAGCTGCTTGTCGCGGTCGATCGCGGCCGTGTGGGTGTGGCCGTCGAGGGCGGCGCGGAAGCGGGTCATGTTGAGGCCCACCTGCTGCGCGTAGCGCTCGAGGTCGGCGCGCTCGAGGTTCTGCTGGTTCTGGAAGAGGATGTCGTGCATCCGCCAGAACTTCTCGTTGCCGCCCTGCGCGAAGGCCTCACGCGCGGCCTCCGCCGCCGGCGTCGCCTTGTCGTGGAAGGGGAGCGGGTTGTCCTTCCACACGAAGCGCACGTCGTTGGGGTACTCCCGGTGCAGGCGCTGGAGGGTCTCCTCCACGCGCGAGCAGAAGGGGCACTGGTAGTCGGAGAAGATCACGACGGTGGCCAGGGCGTTGGCGGGCCCCAGCACCGGCGAGGTGCCGACCGGGATGCGCTCGGCGTCGAGCTGGCCCGGGCCGTTGTTGCTGGGTGCCGCGGCTTCGCTGTTCACGCTGCCGGGTTCGGACGGCGTGCGCGACCCCGTGATGTTGCCCACCACGAAGCCGAGCACGAGCGCCATGATGATCGAAATGGCTGCTGCGCCTTTACTCACTGGAAAACACTCCGTTCTCGAAACGATCGTTGCCTGCGTCGCACGCTGCCGTGCACCAAGGCGGCGCCCTGGTACACCGAAACGCGCGGCGTCTCCACTGCGCCGGTGACTTCACGCCTCCCGAACCCGCGCGCGGGCACTGAGGCGGAGGGCGCGGACGCACCGGCGCGAAACGTCGCGCGACCTCCCGTGGCGTATGAGTCCCTCGCGGACGCGTCGCGTCAGGGCCGTGTGGCCGTCCCATCCCCACATCGCCGGCACATGGCCGTGACGCGTCGGGCGGACGTCACCCTTCCCTGTCGACGCTCAGCCCGCGGGGGGACGGTGCCACGGCCGCGTGAACCCCTCACGCGGACCGCCCACGTACGGGGCGCCGTCGATCGACGCCCCTGCGGGTGCAGGCGGGAGACCTTCGAATGGCGACGTGGCCCACGCGGATTCCCAGAACAGATGCCAGGATCCGTGGCGTTCGGGCACGTCGGGGCGGTCGATTTGACAGCCCGGCTGGTGCGGGTCGACGCACACCACCAACGGGCGCGGGGCGCGGGGGGCCGCGATGCGCACGCGTTCGATGAGGCGGGAGGCCGCCCAGGAGAGATCTTTCGCCGGCGTCTTCACCGTTGCGATCGGCGTGGACGCGGCGGGCGAACCGACCACCGTCATCGGCTCCGTCAGGCAGTGCCCTTGCTCCTGCGCCAAAGCCCAAGGCGCCGCAAAGATCACGGCGAGGGCGAGCAGGGCGCTGACGAGGGCGGGTCGCATGCGGGGGTGTGGCGGTCGGCGCGATTCTAGAAGGACTTCGGAGAATGGCAACAGTCCGTTGCGGGTGGCTCTCCGTTGGTGCGCAGCCTCACGCCGCGCACCTCCCCTGTCAACCGCCCGCCGCGCGCTTTCATTCCGCCGCGAGGAATTCTCTCGTTGCTCGCAGGAAACCCTCCCCCGCGGCCTCCTCCGGGGTCACCCAGGTGACGCCCTCCTCCCCGCGAAACCACGTCCGCTGCCGCTTGGCGAAGCCCTTGGTGGCCTTCACCACGGCCGCCTCGAGGGCCTCGGCCGGCAGCTCGCCACGCGCGTGGGCCACCACCTCCGCGTAGCCGACGCTCTGGAGGGGTTTCGCGTCCCAGGCGTATCCGTCCGCCAGGATCGCGCGGACCTCCTCCACCCACCCCCCCGCGAGCATCGCGCGGGTGCGGGCCGCGATGCGCTCGACCAGCGCGGGCCGCGGCACCTCCAGCGCGACGAAGCGGGCGTCGTACCGCGGCGGCTGCGCGGCGTGACGTCGGTGGTGCGCGGAGAGGGGCTCCCCCGAGATGGCGAACACCTCCAGCGCGCGCACGACGCGGATGGGGTCGGTGGGCGAGATCTTCGCGGCGTACTCGGGGTCGACGGCGGCGAGCTCGGCGTGCATGCGGGCGATGCTCTCGAGGCCCTGCGCGGCGCGGGCGCGCAGCCCGTCACGGATGGAGGGGTCGGCGGGGATGCCCGAGGCGAGGCCCCGCACGAGCGCGCGGAGGTAGAGGCCGGTTCCTCCGACCACGACGGGGACGCGGCCGCGGGCGCGGACGTCGGCGATGACCGCGTCGGCGAGGGCGACGTAGCGGGCGGCGTCGAAGGGCTCGTCGAGGTCGGCGACGTCGAGCAGGTGGTGGGGGACGCCGCGGAGCTCTTCGGGGCGCGGCTTGGCGGAGCCCACGTCGAGGCGGCGGTAGAGCTGGATGGAGTCGGCGCCGACGAGCTCGCCCCCGAGGCGCTCGGCGAGGGAGACGGCGAGGGCGGTCTTGCCGGTCGCGGTGGCGCCCGCGAGCACGAGGAGGCGGGGCGGCTTCGTCGCGTCGGTCATGGGCGGGGCGCGAGAGATAGGCCACGCGCGCGGCGCTGTCCACGGCGGCGCGCGGTGAGCGCGTTGTCGGCGTCAGCGCGCGGCGGGGTTGGCAAGCCACGCGGCGAGGGCGGCGGGCTCGAGGTCGAGCACGACGTCGCCGAGGCGGTCGGGGCCGAGGGTGGTGAGGCGGACGACGAGGGCGGCGTGCTCGACGTCGGTGAGCGGTCGTGCGAGGCAACGCTCGAACTGGCGGAGCAGCGGGCGGAGGCCCTCTTCTCGGCCCTTCCTCAGCCCGCGCTCCATGCCGATGCGCTGCTGGGTCTCGAGCCATTCGTTGTAGATGCGGTGGGTCTCACTGACCATCGAGGGCTCCGTGTCGTGGGGATTGTGCACTTCGAGCTGGAGGCGAACAAGGTGGGGCCAGACGAGGCGGCGCGCGGGGTCGTCGGCAGGAAGCGCGTCGAAGTCCTCCAGCGCTTCGCGGAAGGTGGTGCCGGCGCCCATCAGCCGCACCAACAGCGTCGGCGAACTGCGGGTCGGGCGCGAGGCGGACGTCCGTCTCCGCGCGCCCCGCGGGCGAGAGCGCGTCGGCGGCGAGGTCTTTGGCGAAGACGTCGAAGGGCGTGCGGCCCATCACGCGCCCCCGGCGAGGGAGGCGTGGCGTGAGCGCGGGCGTGTGCGGGGAGGGCGGTGCGGCATGGCGCGAGGGTCATCGTGACCTCCGCGCGAACTGGCGCGTCGGGGCTGAACGCCCGTACGGTGCGCTCAGGCGTCGGCGGGGACTTCACCGCCGTCGTCCGGGTCGTCGGCCTCGTCGCCCGCGGTGCCCTTGCGCGTCGCGGCGCGCAGCCCGAGCTGGACGAGTTCGCGCTTGTTGTACACGGAGCGGAGCGTGGTGCCCCAGTCGTTGAACCACGCGGACAGCGCCTCGTAGGCCGCGCGGCGGGCGGCGTGGTCGGGCGCGGCGTCGCCCGCGGCGGCGGCGGGGGCCTCCGGCGCGGCGGGCAGGGCCGGGGCGGCCTCCAGCGACGCGACGCGGGCGCGCATCGAGGTGAGGACGTCGTCGGAGAGGCCGCGGGCGCGCAGGGTGTCGCGCACGACCGCGGCGCCCGGCAGGCCGCTCGCGGGAAGGGCGACGAGGCGCTCGACGAGCGTGCGAACGGAGAGGATGACGCCGGGCCCGAGCGGCTGCTGGGTGAGGTCGCGGAAGAAGGTGGCGAGGAAGGTGGCGCGGTGCTCCGACGGCACCACCCGCTCGATCACCGCGCGCACCCGCGGGAACCAGAGGTTCTCGAAGGCGTCGAGGGCGCGGAGTTCCTGGTCGAGGAAGAGCGAGCGGGGGGCGGCGCCCTGGGTCGCGACGCGCATCGCCTGGCCCTCGCCCGACGCGCGGCGGAAGAGGGCCCAGCCCTCCTCGTGCTCCGCGGGCGTGTACCCGTGGGCCAGCGCCACCAGGAAGAGGGCCGGGTCGCGGATCATCAGCAGGAAGCGCGAGATGCGCAGCAGGCGCCGCGTCTCCTTCGGCGTCAGCGGCGACTGCGCCCCGTCGCCCGCCGCGGTCACGATCGCGGGCGCGGGCGTCGAGTTGCGCGCCTTCGACTGCGCGGCGGGGGCGGACTTCGGCGCGGACTTCTTCGGCTTCGCCATGGCGATCGACTCCGGTGGGCGGTGTGGGGGAGGGAGACGCGTGAGCGACGATGCGGCGTCGCCCACGCCCCCAGGTCAACGGCTGCCCCGGGCGCCGGCTGAAGTCCCGCGACGCGATTTCGGGTCCCGGCGCAGCGTCCGGGGCCAGAACCACATCGCGAGGGCGTGAAATTCGATCGCCAGACCCCCGGTTCGAATCGCCAGACCCCCGGATCGACATCGTCGGGGCGCGAAATCACGCCGCCCGAGCGTTTCCAACGGCCTCGCGAGCGCGGCGGAGGACGGCGCGAGAGCGGCGCTCGCTGGCTCGAAGGCTCCCTCTCCCCCTGTGCTAGCGGAGGAGCGCCTCGTGGTCGTCGGTGGCGTCGTAGATCGACGGCGGGAAGTCTGCCCCCGCCACGCACGCGTCCCACGCCGCGCGCATCTGCCGGGCGCACCGGTCGTGGGAGATGGCGCCGACCCCCGTGCCCATCCCGGGGAACGCGATCGACGCGACGCGCTCCCGCACCGGGCGGCCGGCGAAGTCCCCGTCGGGGAAGACCCCATGGAGGACGAGCAGCAGCGCGGCGCGGGTGGCCAGGTAGGCGTTGACCGAGGCGTCGAGGCGCATCGGGACGCGCATCGTGGGCGCCGCGACCAGGTACGCGGGGTGCTCGCGGAAGGTCTCGAGGATGTCGGCGCACCCGACGGGCAGCTCGCCGTGGTGACGCCGGGCGATGCGCTCCTGCAGCCGCCCCTGCACCCCCCAGCCGAAGCGGACCGAGTACTCGAGGTCGACGCCGCCGTCCATGTAGCCGAAGCTGTTGGCGGGCGACACGACCGCGTCGACCTCCTGCTCAAGGATCGACCCGTCGACCACCGTGACCGCGGGCACGCCCGCGAACGCGTCGCGCCACGCCTCGGCGAGGGAGGGCTCCACCGCCGCCAGGATCATCTTCATGGGCCCGACGTTATAGCGGTGGGCGGAAGCTCGTGGACACGTCGTCAGTACCCGTCATGAAGCATCCACGCCGCGGCGTCCATGGCGGTGATCTTCCGGAGCGACGCCCGGATGGCCTTCTTGAGCGCCTCGCTTGTGCGGGCCTTGGCCTGGCGAAGAAGGGTCTTGAGCTTCGACCACATCAGCTCGATGGGGTTGAAGTCGGGCGAGTAGGGCGGCAGGTGGAGCGGCCGCGCCCCGACCTTCGCCAACGCCTCCTGCACGCCCGCCACCTTGTGGAACCGCACGTTGTCCAGCACCACCACCGCGCCCTCCCAGAGCTTCGGGGCGAGCACCTTGTCGATCCAGCGCAGGAAGCGCGGGCCGTTGACCGCCCCGTCGAACGTGCGTGCGCACAGCGGGCCGTTCCACGTCATCGCCGACAGGATCGAGACGTTGCCTCCGCGCGACTTGGGCGCATGGTCCACCACCCGCTCGCCGCGCGGTGCGTAGCCGCGCGACGGGGTCATCCCGACGTTGCTCCCCGACTCGTCGAGGAACACCAGATTCGCGGGGTCCAGCGTCGGCATCACCTCGTCGACCCACCGACGCCGCTCCTTCTGGACGTCTTCCCGGAGCTGCTCGCTGGCGACGAGGGACTTTTTTTTCGCGTCCACCCCATCTCGCGGAGCGTCCGGCCGACCGTGGAGCGGTCGACGGAGATCCCCTGCGCGGCGAAGCGATCCGCCAACTCCTGCTGGGTCAGGTCCGGCTGCTCCCGAAGCCAGTTCCGGAGTTGCTCGCGCGCGGCGTCGTCGAGTGCCGGCGCATGCTCACCGATCGGCAGGTACGCCCCCGCATCCCCCGTCTCGCGGAACCGGTGGATGATCTTGAACACCCACGACTTCCCCACCTTGAACCGCTCCGCGGCCTCGCGGAAGGTGAGTCGTTCCTCCTCGACCGCCTCGATCACACGACTCCGAAGGTCGTCGCTGTACGCTGCCATCTTCGCCAGGAGCTCCGTACCATCTTCGTCCCCGAAGATCTACCCTTCGCTATATCTCATACCCGGCGCGCCCGGCGACGAGCCCCCGCGGGTCGTCGAGGTAGCCCTCCAGAAAGCCCTCGAACGTCGCCGCGACCACGCGCACCTCCCCCGCGGCGTGCGCCGTGACGCCCGCCGCGCGCCCGCCCTCGAACTCCAGGCAGAACACCACCGCGCCGAGGCGCCAGTCGGCGAAGGCTAGGCGCGGCGCGGGGCACGCGGCCGACACCGAGGGGTCGTCCTCGACGTTGTCGAGCGGCCAGAAGGTGAGCTCGTCGTCGTCCGCCGACGCCGTACCGTCGGAGAGCGACCACAGCGCCCGGAAGGCGTCGGGCAGCGTGACGCCGCGGTGGCGCTCCAGGCGTTCGAAGGCCGCCTCGCGGTCGCGCATCTCGTCGACGTCGTCGCGCTGGATGCCGACCGCCGACCACCGCGCGAACACCTCCCGCGCGCGCGTCACGGGCGGCGCTGGCGGGTCTTCAAGGGCGCCGTCCGCACGCGACCGCCCGGGTCCTGGCGCGCGATGAAGGCGATGGTCCGCGAGAAGGTGGGGTGCGCCGCGAGGGCGTCGACGGTGTGGTACTGGTCCTCGAGCTCGCGGTTGGAGAAGGTCGCGTGGATCGCCGTGTGGCAGTCGCGGCAGATCGTCGTCGTGGCCTTCCCCCCGCGCGACCGGGGCACCATGTGGTGGTCGCTGGGGTGGTAGTTGGGGCGCTCGCAGACCGGGCAGGGGTCGGGGGGCGCGTCGCTGGTGGTTTTCATGGGCTTCGCCGTGGGGCGTGAGGAGGGCCGCGAGTCTGCCCCGCCGCCACGCCGCGCGCCACCCTCGGTCCGTCGCCCACCGGCGGGGCGTTGCGTGTAGAGTCGCGCGCCATGCGTTCCCTCGGTCGCTTCGTCTGGGCGGTGTCGGTGCTGTGCGCGTGCTCGGGCGACGAGGAGCAGGCGCCTTCGATCGCCACCGTCGACGCCTTCGTCTCGCAGGCTCACGCCGCCGCGTGCGAGGCCCTCTTCCGCTGCGGCGTCTCGGGCAACGACCTCGCCGTCACCCGCGCCCTCCTCGGCGACGCCTCGCGCTGCGCGTCCCTCCGCGCGGGCGTCGGGGCGCTGCGCTGGGGCGGCGTCGACGAGCTCCCCGCGACCGTGCGGCTCGGCAAGGCGCGCTACGACGGGGCCGCGGCGCTCCGGTGCCTCACCCGCATCCGCGCGACCTGCGACGTCGCGCACCCGCTCGCGGAGATGTGCGGCGACGTGTTCGCCGGGACGGTGGCCGCGGGCGCCGCGTGCCAGCGCCACGAGGACTGCGCGGGCGGCGGCTGGTGCGACCGCGGGCAGGCCACGGGGATGGCCGCGTGCCCGGGGCAGTGCGCGGCGCGCAAGGCCCTCGGCAGCGAGTGCGTCGCCAACGAGGAGTGCGCGCTCGGCCCCGACGGGCAGCGCGCCGAGTGCTTCCCCGACATGGCGGGCACGTCGCGCTGCATCCGCGTTCGGACGGGCGCGGCGGCGGCGGACGGGATGCCCTGCGGGCACCTGGTGACGGCCAACGGCGGGCTCGACATCCCTTGCGCGACGGGGCTCGCGTGCGTGTTCGCGTCGGGCGCGCTGGCGGGGACGTGCCGGCAGCCTCAGGCCGTCGGGGCCATGTGCTCGGAGACGACGGCCTGCGCGACGGGCGCGGCCTGCGCGGCGTCGACCACGATGCGCTGCACGGCCATCCAGGTGCGGCGGAGCGCGGGCGAGCGGTGCAGCGCGGCCACCTTCGAACTGTGCGACGGCTACGCGGGCCTCACGTGCCGCAGCGGCATGTGCGTGGCGGCCGGCGGCGGCGCGGCGGGCGCGACCTGCGCGGCGGCGATGGGCGTCCCGGCGACCGCCCTCTGCGCCGCGGGGCTCTACTGCGCGGGCGGGCGCTGCACGATGAGGAAGGCCGACGGGCAGCCGTGCGCGGGCGACGTCGAGTGCCAGAGCGGCGCGTGCGATCAGGCGACGAGCGCGTGCGCGCCGCGGGCGTGCCGGTAAGGTGCCCGCGGCAAGCGCGTGCGGTAGGGTACAGGGCATGACGACGACGACGCGCCGAGCCTTCCTCCTCGCTTCGCTGGTGGGCGCGCTCGCGGCCGTGACGGCGGGGGCGCAGCCGCGGCCCCTGGAGGTGCGCGTGGGCGAGGAGAAGACGTTCCCGCTCCCGCGTCAGCCGCAGATCCTCGGGAGCGAAGACCCCGCGATCGCGACGGTGACGGTGCTCCCCGACGGGCACGCCGTGGTGCGGGGGGTGTCGGCGGGGGTGACGCGCATCGTCGGGCGCGACTTCGGCGACGTGCCGATGATCTTCCCCGTGGTGGTCACCGCGCGCTGACGCTCACGGGGCGCGGCAGGCGCCGGCCTGACAGAACTGGTCCATCGGGCAGGCGTGGCCACACAGCCCGCAGTTGGCGCGGTCGGTCGACAGGTTGAAGCAGCCGAAGGAGACGCCGGCGTCGTCGCCGCCGCAGGTGACGCGCCCGCAGAGGGTGAACCCGCTGCCACAACCGACGACGCAGTTGCCCGCCGCGCAGAACGACCCGGACGGGCACGCGCAGCCGCACGAGCCGCAGTTCCTCGGGTCGGTCTGCGGGTCGACGCAGGCGCCGCCGCACGCGACCGAGGGCGCGACGCAGGGGGCCATCACGCAGGCGCCGCGGACGCACTCCTCGGCGGCGGCGCAGGCGCGGCCGCAGGCGCCGCAGTGGTGGGCGTCGAAGGCGGTGTCGCGGCAGACGCCGTCGCAGAGGGTGAGCCCGCCGCAGGGGTCGAGGTCGGGGGGCGCGTCGTGGGGGGCGTCGGCGGGAGCGAGGTCGGTGGGCGCGTCGGAGGTGGCGTCCGCGAGTGCGTCGCGCGTCGTATCCGCGGGAGCGTCGAGTGCGTCGGAGGTGACGACGTCGGCGGCGACGTCGGGCGGGGCGTCCGCGTCAACGTCAACGAGGGCCGCGTCGGTCGCGCTACGGGTAGTGGAGGAGGCGCACGCCGCGAGGATGAGGGCGAAGGGGAGCAGGCGGGCAGTCACCCGTGTATGAGACGACCATCGTCGGCGAGTTGTCTAGCCTCGGCCTTGCTGCGCGAGCTGGCGATCGGAGGGGCTCGACGGGAGGTCATCGCCGACGCGTCGACGAGTTGCGCGCCGGACTCAGCGTTGCGTGTCGGGGTAGGGGCCGAGGAAACGCTCGCCGTTGAAGTGCACCATATGCTCGGGGTGGCTCGCGAACCAGACCTCGGTTTCCCAAGCGAGATGGGCGAAGAACGGGCGCGCCGCGACGCGGTCTTCGAAGGCCGTCACGAACACGAGACCGCGCTTGAAGCCCGCGAACAGCGCCTTGAGCTCGGTGCGGCGCTTGGGATCGATCGGGCCGTCGCTGAACACCGCCTCTACGATGACGAGCCACTTGCGGCGGTCGTCGTACAGCACGACGTCGGGCATCTTGGCCGCGGGGTCGAAGCGAAGGCCCAGCGCAGCCAGGCGCTCGGTCTGCATCATCGTGTGCTTGCCCGCGGTGTCGCCGAGGTAGAGCACCTCGCCGCCGGGCACGAAGCGCGGCGCGAACTCCTCGATCACCTTCGCGATGAGCGGGCTCTGTCCACCCGCAGAGAGCTTGAACTCACCGCCGTCAGGAAGCCGCACGGGCACGAGCACCTGTTCACGCCGCCGCTCCAGCTCGCGGCGAATCCCTTCGGCGCGCTGCTCGTACGCGGCGCGTTCCTGCTCCCAGCACGGGGTGCCGAACGAGCGGAACAGCGTGAGCGCGTGGGGCTCGACCCGGTAGTTGGTCTTCGCGCTGGTGGTGGCCCGCGCGGGGTCGTCCGTGTTCTTCTCCAGCAGCCCGTGATGCACGAAGTGTTTCACCACCTCGTCGCGCACGGTCTCGCGGGTATTCTCGGCAGGGCGCGGGGGATAGTGGTCTCCGATCCAGTCGATGATGTTGCGGATCGTGAGCGAGGTGCTGGCAGCAGTCGCCCACGCCGAGGTCGGGCGGAGCCCCAGCAACGCGAGCAGTACGCGCGCGGCCAGCTCGTTGCTCTGGGTGCCTTCGAAGCCGAGCGCGGCGAGCGCGTGCCTGGCCTCGTCGACGCGCCCCGCGCGCGATCTACCTGTCGCCATCGAGCACCGCCCCCACCAGCGCGTCGAGCGCCGTCTGCGAGGCCAGCGCGCCGCGCGACCTGCCCGCGAGCCGCGAGGCCAGCGCGCCGAGGGACGCGCGGTTGGGGTAGCGCAGCGAGCGGAGGTCCGTCGCGTTGACCTGCGTGTGCCCGTTGAAGCGCCGAAGGTACTGGTCTACTCGAGTCGAGTTCAGGTAGCCCACGAGCCCCAGCGCAATCGCGCGCTCCAGCGGCTTGCCGTCGGCGTGCATGTAGTTGAGGTGGTTCTCGAAGGCGACACTGTCGTAGCTTCCCAGGATCCGTTCGGGGTCGAACAGGCTCGCCACGACGCGCCTGCGCTCCTCCTTCGCGGTCAGGCGTTTGACCAGCACGTAGCACCCGTTGGGCACCACCAGCGAGCGCGTCTCCGGCCCCCTCACCAACGCGACGGGCTTGCGCGTCGCGTCGCGCGGCCAGCGAACGCCCCCTTCGCCGTCGAGGTCGCCGGGCCACACCAGCGGGACGGCGTCGGCCACGGGCGTCTCGCGCAGAAACGGCGCGGCGCGAAACGCGACCACGCGACCGGTCGACACCGAGAGGCCCAACTGCGCGAGGGTGCACGGCAGCGCTTCGAGCTCGCGCCCGGCGGACGACTCGTCGGACGGCTCGGGGAGGTGCACGTACGCCTCGGGGTCTGTGCCGCTCACCAGCTCGGAGGTCGCGACGGGTCTACCGTGGGCGCCCGCGGTGGGCGCGCCCGCGCTGTGCGAGACGAGCACCGTGGGCGGCTGGGCGGGTCCCGGCTCGGCCTTGCGGCGGCAGTGAAGGATCACCGTCTCCTGCAACACATGATCCGCGGAGAAGGTCGCCCGGCGCGAGTCGATCAGGTGGATGCTCTGGAGCGCCATGGCGTGCAACAACTCGCGCCGGAAGGAGCGAAAGTAGCTGCCGCTGCAGAAGCTCCGCGGGTTGATGGAGACGAGCTCGGCGCCGGGTTCGATGACGCGGAACAGCAGGGACAGAAAGGCGGTGTACAGGTTGGATGTCTCGATGCCTGCATCGCTGAGGGCACGTCGCTCGAGCGAGCCGCTCGCGAGCTTGCGATACGGCGGGTTGACGATCGCCGCGTTGAAGCGTGGTGGGTCACCGGCGCCGAACAAGTCGCCCGCGAGCGAGCGCGCGGTTTCGACGACGAAGTTCCCCCCCTCGACGCGGGCCGTGAACCCCACCCGCTGCGCCTGGCAGAGCGCGCCGCAGTGAGCGAGGGTGGCGTCCAGCAACGGGCGCACCTGCGGATCGATTTCCCACGCGGTGACGTGAATGCTCACGGGCCGCTGGGGCGCGCTCAAGAGGTGCATGACGAGCGCTTCAGTGAGACGACCGGACCCCGCCCCCGCGTCGATGATCCGCCAGACGCGGTGCCGCGAGGCGTCGAAGAGCCGCGCCATGAACGCAGCCACGGGAGGCGGAGTGAAGTACTGCCCGAGCTGCTTGAGCTCGCTCCTCGGGTGCAACGTCTCGCCGGGCAGTTCGCTGTGCATCGGGGCGTACCGGGATGGAGCCCGCAAGGGGGGGCGTCGTCAAGTCCTGCGCGACGTCACCGTGCGTCGATGCGCTCGTGGTCACCCCACGTCGCGCAGGATGCCCGCCTTGCGCATCGAGCGGTCGTGCGCGCGAGAGAGCAGCGGCAGCGAGATCGCCGCCCCCACCAGCGCGAGGAACATGTCCCACTGCGCGTCCCACGGGTCGCCCTGCGAGCCGAGGAAGGCGACCCCGACGTCGCCCGCCACGACGAGCGTCGTCCACCACTCGATGAGCTCCCAGAAGGCGCCGATCGCGAGGACGATCGACAGCACGATGAATGTGAACCACCCGCCGGCCACGAGCGGCGTGCGGCGGAGGAGAACCTCCCGGATGCTGACCGCGGGGAAGAAGCCGAGCGCGAGGTGGCCGACCCGGTCGTAGTGGTTGCGCGAGAGGTGGAAGGCGTCGCGCGCCCAGTTGCCGAGCGGCGTCGCGGCGTAGGTGTAGACGCCCCCGTACACGAGGATGAGCACGTGGACGAACCAGCACGCGTACACCAGGTGCGACATCGGGAAGCGCCTGTACACCGCGGCGAGCACGGCGACGCCGAGGAGGCCCGGCACCACCTCCAGCAGGTAGCTCTGGTGCCCCGCCGGCGGCGACCACCCCGCCGCCACGCAGACCGCGAGCAGCAGCGCGAGGAGCGCGGCGGGCAGGCGCGCGTGCTCGCGCGTCCCGGCGACGGCGGGGAACTCGGGTTTCATCACGGCGGGGTCCTCCTGCCCGCGGTGGTACCCCGGACGCGCCGCGCCGGTCTACGGGGCGCCGCGCGACCTCGAGGCCCCATTGCGCCTTCCGCCCGCGAGCCCCATAGGCCACCGTGCCATGAGCACGCGCATCGAGACCGACTCCTTCGGGCCCGTCGAGGTGCCCGCCGACCGCTACTGGGGCGCGCAGACGCAGCGCTCGCTCGCGCACTTCCGCATCGGGGGCGAGCGCTTCCCGCCGGAGCTCGTCCGCGCGCTCGGCATCGTGAAGAAGGCCGCGGCGCTCGCCAACCGCGACCTCGGCGCGCTGCCGGGCGACCGCTGCGCCCACATCGTGGCCGCCGCCGACGAGGTGATCGCCGGCGCGCTCGACGGCCACTTCCCCCTCTGCGTCTGGCAGACCGGCAGCGGCACCCAGACCAACATGAACGCCAACGAGGTGATCGCCAACCGGGCGAGCGCGCTGGCCGGCGCGGGGATGGGCGCGGCCCGCACCGTCCACCCCAACGACGACGTCAACCGCTCGCAGAGCTCGAACGACGTCTTCCCCACCGCGATGCACGTCGCCGCCGCCCTCCGCGTGCGCGACGCGCTCGCCCCCGCCGTGCGCCGCCTGCGCGACACGCTCGACGCCAAGGCGCGGGCCTTCGCCGACGTGGTGAAGATCGGCCGGACGCACCTCCAGGACGCCACGCCCCTCACGCTCGGCCAGGAGATCTCGGGCTGGGTGGCCGCGCTCGACCACGACCTCGCCGCGCTCGACCGCGCGATGCCGGGCCTCCACGAGCTCGCCCTCGGCGGCACGGCCGTCGGCACCGGGCTCAACGCCCCGAAGGGCTACGCCGAGCGGGCGGTCGGGTACATCGCCGCGCTGACGGGCGCGCCCTTCACGCCCGCGCCCAACCGCTTCCAGGCGCTGGCCTCGCACGACGCGCTCGCGCTGCTGCACGGGACGCTGGAAGCACTCGCCTGCGCGCTGATGAAGGTCGCCAACGACGTCCGCTGGCTCGCGAGCGGCCCCCGCTGCGGCCTCGGCGAGCTCAACCTCCCCGAGAACGAGCCGGGCAGCTCGATCATGCCGGGCAAGGTGAACCCCACCCAGTGCGAGGCGCTCACCATGGTGTGCGCGCAGGTGCTCGGCAACGGCGTCGCGCTGCGGTACGGGGCGGCGGGCGGCAACTTCGAGCTCAACGTGTACAAGCCGCTGATCGCCCACAACGCGCTCCGCTCGATCACGCTGCTCGCGGACGCCTGCCTGTCCTTCGAAGCCCACTGCGCTCGCGGCATCGAGCCCGACCGCGGGCGCATCGCGCGGCACCTGCGCGAGAGCCTGATGCTGGTCACCGCGCTCACGCCGCGCACGGGCTACGACCTCGCCGCGCGCGTGGCGAAGAAGGCCCACGCCGAGGGGACCACGCTGCGCGAGGCCGCGGTGGCGCTCGGCGCGGTGACGGGCGAGGAGTTCGACGCGCTCGTGCGGCCCGAGGCGATGCTCGGCCCCGCGGGGTGAGGCGCCCTTACGCGAACGCCTGCTCGATGGCGCCGACGAGGCCCTGCACCGCGATCCGCTCGTTGTCGCCGAGGCGGCCCTGCTTGTCGCAGCGGGCGAGGAGCGCGCGGGCCTGGCGCGCGCCCTGCGCGGCGAGCGGGTTGACGGGCTCGAGCGGGCGGAGCAGCGCGAGCATCGACTCGAGCGTCGAGCGGTCGTCGCGGCCGTCGCGGAGGAAGCGGACGCGCCCTTCGGGGCGCGCGCACTGGTCACGGACGAAGCGCTCGAGCCAGCGGGCGACGGCGTCGACGCGCCTCCAGTCGAGGCGGTCGGGCGTGTCCTGCACGGTGTGGTAGGTGGCCGAGCGCGGCCCCGTGAGCAGCAGGAAGGGCACGCCCGCGTCCCAGAAGGCGAGGTGGTCGGAGAGCGGCGGGATCACCTCGGCGTCGACGCGGCGGACGGTGACGCCGGGCGAGACGTCGCGCAGCGCGTCGAGGCGGGCGGAGGTGCCCTCGCTGCGCTCGCCGCCGAGCACGAAGACGGAGTCGCGCACCTCGCCGGGCAGGCCCGCGGGGCCGACCGCGTGGCCGAGGAGTTCCATCGAGAGCATCATGTCGACGCGGTCGAGGGGGACGGTGGGGCGGCGGACGTAGTGCTGCGAGCCCATCGCGCCGGTGGCGTAGAAGGGCGGCTCCTCGGCGTCGAAGGCCGCGAAGATCACCCCGCGCCCGTCGGGCCGCTTCGCCGCGAGGGCCGCGGCCGCCTCGACCAGGATCGCCACCGAGGCCGCGTTGTCGTCGGCGCCGCGGAAGACGCCGTGGTTGTTGGCGCCGAGGTGATCGTAGTGCGCGCCGACGAGCACCCAGCGGTCGACGTCGCCGCGCACGGTGGCGATCACGTTGGCGCCGTCGCAGCGCTCGAGGGGCTGCTCGGCGGGGTCGAGGCCGCGGGCGCGGAGGGCGTCGACGACGTGGCGGCGGGCGAGCGCGCCGCCGGGGGTGCCGGTGCGCCGCCCCGCGCAGGCGTCGGAGCAGAGGGCTTCCACGAGGGCGCGGGCGGAGGGGGCTGCGGTCATGGCGGCGGGCGACCGTACCACGGGCGCGTCCGAGCTTCGCGCGCCAACCCGGTGGTGCGCCCGCGCGGCGCGGCGTGGTACGGTCGCCCCCCCACATGGCCCTCACGATCGACCAGGATCACGCGCGCTTCCGTGACATCGTCAAGGGGCGCATCCGGCAGAACCTCAAGAAGTACATCTCGCACGGCGAGTTGATCGGGCGGCAGGGCAAGGACAACGTCTCGATCCCCGTGCCGCAGATCGACATGCCGCAGTTCCGCTTCGGGGACAAGCAGCAGGGCGGCGTCGGGCAGGGCGACGGCGACCAGGGCGACCCCCTCGACGGGCAGGAGGGCGACGGCCAGGGTGGCAAGGGCAAGGCGGGCCAGGGCGAGGGGCAGCACGTGCTCGAGGTGGAGGTGACGCTCGACGACCTCGCGCAGATCCTCGGCGAGGAGCTTCAGCTCCCGCGCATCGAGCCGCGCGGCCAGGCGCGGGTGATGTCCGACAAGGACAAGTACACCGGCATCCGGCGCACGGGCCCCGAGTCGCTCCGGCACTTCCGCCGCACCTTCCGCGAGGCGCTCAAGCGGCAGATCGCGTCGGGCACCTACGACCCGGCGCGCCCGATGGTGGTGCCGGTGCGCGACGACAAGCGCTTCCGGAGCTGGAACACCGCGATCGAGCCCGTGGCCAACGCGGTGATCCTCTACATGATGGACGTGTCGGGCTCGATGGGCGACGAGCAGAAGGAGATCGTCCGCATCGAGAGCTTCTGGATCGATACGTGGCTGCGCTCGCAGTACAAGGGCCTGGAGTCGGTCTACATCATCCACGACGCCGCGGCGCGCGAGGTCGACCGGGAGACCTTCTTCCACACGCGCGAGTCGGGCGGCACGATGATCTCGTCGGCCTACCGCCTCTGCGCCGACATCATCCAGAAGCGCTACCCCCACGAGGAGTGGAACATCTACCCCTTCCATTTCTCCGACGGCGACAACTGGTCGGTCGACGACACGCTCACCTGCATCAACATCCTCAAGACGCGGGTGCTGCCGGCGGCCAACATGTTCTGCTACGGGCAGGTGGAGAGCCCGTACGGCTCGGGCCAGTTCGTGAAAGACCTGCGCGAGCACCTCGGCAAGGACGAGCGCGTGGTGACCTCGGAGATCCGCGACAAGGACGCGATCGTGGACAGCATCAAGGCCTTCCTGGGCAAGGGCAGGTGAGCGGGCGATGAGCGACTACGGCCGGAGCCACGAGCTCCCGGGTTACCTCCGCGAGTGGCAGGAGAAGATCGAGGGGCAGGCGCGCGCGTCGGGGCTCGACTTCTTCCCCCAGGTGTTCGAGGTGCTGAGCTTCGACGAGATGAACGAGGTGGCCGCGTACGGCGGCCTGCCCACGCGCTACCCCCACTGGCGCTGGGGCATGGAGTACGAGCGGCTGAAGAAGACCGGCGACTACGGCCTCTCGCGCATCTACGAGATGGTGATCAACAACAACCCCTCGGTGGCCTACCTCCTCGAGGGCAACTCGCTGGTCGACCAGAAGCTGGTGATGTGCCACGTCTGCGGGCACAACGACTTCTTCAAGAACAACTTCACCTTCAAGATCACCGACCAGGACCGGCGGCCCCCCGGCGCCGCGGAGGACCTGGTGGTCTCCCGCAAGGACCGCGTCCCGACGCGCAAGTGGGTCGACACCTTCGCCAACCACGCCGCGCGCGTGCGCCGCCACATGGACCGGCACGGCGTGACGGCGGTGGAGGAGTTCATCGACGTCTGCCTGGCGCTCGACAACCTCATCGACCCGCCGGGGCGCATGCTGGAGGGCCGCGCGGCGCCGTCGCTGCCCGAGGAGCCCGAGACGCTGGAGGTGCCGAAGCTCAAGGCCAAGAGCTACATGGACTCCTTCATCAACCCGGAGGAGTACGTCGCGGCGCAGCGGAAGAAGCTGGAGGAGGAGGCCGCCAAGGCGAAGCGCGTCCCCGAGAAGCCCCAGCGCGACGTGCTGCGCTTCCTCATCGAGCACGCGCCGCTCGAGCGGTGGGAGCGCGACGTCCTCGAGATCATCCGCGAGGAGGCCTACTACTTCTGGCCGCAGGCGCAGACGAAGATCATGAACGAGGGCTGGGCCAGCTACTGGCACTCCAAGCTCATGACCGGGTACGCGCTGGAGGGCGACGAGCTGGTCGACTACGCCGACCGCAACGCCTCGGTGCTGAGCTCGGGCGGCGGGCGCTCGCTCAACCCCTACAAGCTCGGCGTCGAGCTCTACCGCTACATCGAGGAGCGGTGGAACAAGGGCCAGTTCGGCAAGGAGTGGGAGGACTGCGACGCGATGGAGGAGCGGCGCCACTGGGACCGGCGCCTGGGCCTCGGGCGCAAGAAGATCTTCGAGGTGCGCGGGCTCTACAACGACGTGACCTTCATCGACGAGTTCCTCACGCCGGAGTTCGTCATCGAGAACAAGCTGTTCACCTTCGGGTGGTCGAACCGCAACGACCGCTTCGAGATCGACTCGCGCGAGTTCAAGGCCGTGAAGGACAAGCTGCTCTTCCGGCTGACCAACTTCGGCAACCCCTTCATCTTCGTCGACGACGGCAACCACGAGAACCGCGCCGAGCTCCTCCTCCGGCACGACCACCAGGGCGCCGACCTCGACCTCGAGAAGTCCCGCGAGACCCTCCGCTGCCTCTTCCGCGTGTGGAAGCGCCCCTGCTCCATCCTCACGCTCATCGACGGCCGCGGCAACGTCCTCCGCTACGACGGCAAGGACCACACGACCCGCCCCACCCACGCCAAGTAGCGGTCCCCCGGTCAGCGGTCGTGCAGGCCGCGCATGATCCCGCCGGCCGTCGCGGGCGCCTGCGCCGTCGCCTGCTCCGGCGGCCTGCCGGGCGCCACCGCGCGCCGCAACGTACGCCGGAAGCGCGGGCGCGCGACGAACGCAGCGGCCGGCGGGTCGGGCGGCGGTTGCGTCACCGCGGGGGTGGTCACGGGCGTCGGCGCGGGGGGCGCGACGGGCGTCGGCGCGGGGGGCGTGGGGGTCGGCGCGCGCAGCACCGCGGGGGTCGCGAGGTTCGCCGGGGGCAGCGCCTGCCGCGCGGGGGCTCGGGTGCCCAGGGTGAACGCGACCGCCGCGATCGCCGCGGCCCCCGCCGCGTAGCCCGCCGCGCGCGCCGGACGCGAGTCGCGCAGGCGGGGGACGGAGACGCCGGGCGCGGTCTGCGCGAAGGCGTCGGGTGGGTGAGAGCGGAGCGCGTCGAGCAGCTCGCCGGCGTCGCGGAAGCGCGCGTCGCGGTCGCGGGCGAGCGCGCGGTCGAGCGCGGCGGCGGCGTGCGGCGGCAGCCCCGGGCAGAGACCCGCGATCGGGGGCAGCGGCGCCGACAGGATCGCGATCATCAGCGCGTTGTAGTTGTCGCCGTGGAAGGGCCGCTCGCCGGTGAGGGCCTCGCGGAACACCACGCCCATGGCCCACACGTCGACGCGCGCGTCGAGGTCTTTGAGGCCGCGGGCCTGCTCGGGGGCCATGTAGTTGGGCGTCCCGAGCAGCGCGCCGGAGCGCGTGAGGTGCAGCGGGCCGTCGCCGTCGACGAGGCGCGCGATGCCGAAATCGATGAGCTTCGGCACCGTCGCGTTGCCGACGCGGGCGAGGAAGATGTTCTCGGGCTTCACGTCGCGGTGGACGATGCCCTGCCGGTGCGCGACGGCGAGGCCCTCGACCACCGGGCCGAGCAGCGCCAGGGCCTCGGGCCACGGGAGCGGCGCGCGGGCCTCGAGCTCGGCGCGCAGCTCGCGGCCCTCCAGCAGCTCCTGCACGATGTACCAGCCCCCGTCGGGGCTCTGGCCGGCGTCGAGCACGTCGACGATGTTGGGGTGCGAGACCCGCGACGCCGCCCGCGCCTCGCGGAGGAAGCGCTCGGGCGCCGTGTCGACGGTCGCCGCGCGCGGGAGCATCACCTTGAGCGCGACGCGGCGGCCGGTGACGGCGTTCTCGGCCTCGTAGACGGCACCCATGCCGCCGGCGCCGAGCACGCGCCGCAGGGCGTAGCGGCCCGCGACGACCGAGCCCACGCGCGCGGCCGGGTCATCGGACGCGTCGGAGAGGGTCCCGCCGCCCGCGGGCGCGTCGACCTTGAGGGTGCCGGCCATCGGGCACGGACTCTACCCACAACGGGCGCCCCCGTCACATCCCCAGCGACACCTGCGGCCCCACCGCCAGGTACACGAAGGGCGTCGGGTCGGACCACTGCATCAGCCCCACGTTGGCGTCGATGAACACCCCGAACCACCGCGTCACCGACAGCCGAACCCCCGCCGAGAGCGCGAGCGCCATCGACGTGCTGGTGCTCACCCCCGGGGTGGTGTTGGGCACGCACGACTCGCGACAGTCAGGGATCACCGCCGCCACCTGCGGGCCCATGTAGTACCCGAAGCGCCCCGCGTGGCCGACGTAGTACGCCGCGAGGCCCGCGACCACGTAGCTGACCCCGTTGGTGCGGTTGAAGCTCCCGCCGAGGGCCACTTCGAACGAGCGCGCGAGGCGCATCCCCACGCGCACCCCCACGCCCTGGCCGAGGCCCGTCACGTCGGGGATCACGTGGTACACGAGGCCCAGTTGCAGCGCGTCGGCGTAGGTGACCTCGGGCTCCGGCGGCAGCGGCGGGAGCGCGGGCGGCGGTGGGGGCGGCACGACGTGGACGGGCACGCGCGCCAGGGCCACCACGAGGGCGCCGCGCTCGCCCTCGCCGAGCGTGAGCGTGCGGGCGTCGGGGACGTGGCCGTCCGCGCGGACCACGAGCGCGTGGGGGCCGGGGTCGAGCTCCACCTCGCGCGCGCCGGGAGGGAGCGGGCGGTCGTCGACGATCACCGCGGCGTCGGCGGGCGTCACCTCGACGCGAAGCCGCGCGACGCGCCCGAGGAGCTCGGCCACGCGCCGCTCGGCGACCGCGCGGTTGGACGACGGGGCGTCGCCGAGGCTCGCGAGGTACTCCCGGTAGGCGTCGAGCGCGCGCCGGGCGTGCTGCGCCCCGACGTGCCGGTGCGCCTCCGCGAGGTTGAAGAGCACCGCCGGCAGCGGCGCCGCGGCGCGCGCGTCTTCGAAGGCCGCGATCGCCTCCTCCCAGCGCCCCGCGTCGGCCAGCGCCACGCCGCGGGCGAAGTGCGCCTCGGCCGCCCGCTCGTCGCGCGCCTGGGCCGGCGCGGCGGGCGCGGCCAGGAGAACGATCGTCGCAGCGGTGGCGAACCTCACGCGCCGCATGGCACCAGAGGCGGCGGCGGAGCGTCAACCCTCGTCGTGGGTCGGGCCGCGGAACGGATGGCGCAGTGCCGGAGGGGCTTTCCTTTCGGCCCGGCATTCCCGACACTGTCGGCGCGCGGCGCGAGGTGGCGCCGCAGGAGGTTCGTGACGCTTATGAGACGGTTCTCTTTCGTGGCGCTCGCGGCGCTGGTGGCGCTCGGGTGCAGCAACTCCGTGGCCGTGGTGGGCGGCAGGCTCGACGCCGCGGCCGACGGGGTCGACGACCTCGCGGGCGACGCGCCCGACGTCGCCGACGCGCCCGACGTGGCCCCCGACCGCGAGGTCCGCTGCGGCGACGCCCAGCAGAACTGCGGCGGCGTCTGCGTCACCCTCGCCTCCGACGCGATGAACTGCGGCGCCTGCGGCCTCCGCTGCGGCGGCCGCCAGGTGTGCATCGCCGGGAGCTGTCAGGACTCCTGCCCCCCCGGCCAGATGGCGTGCGCGGGCACCTGCGTCAACCCGATCACCGCGCGGGACAACTGCGGCACCTGCGGCAACCAGTGCACCGCCGCGCAGGTGTGCGCCGGCGGCGCGTGCGTCGCCGACTGCAACGCCGCGGGCGGCGACGCGGGCGCGTCCGACGGCGGCGCCGTCCGCAACATGCTCGCCGAGTGCCGGCCGGTGGAGGGCGTCCGCCTCTGCGCCGACCTCGCCACCGACCGCGAGAACTGCGGCGCCTGCAACAACCGCTGCCCCCTCGGGCAGACGTGCTACGGCGGCCGCTGCGCGCTCCTCTGCGCCGCGGGCCAGACCTTCTGCGTCGACCGCTGCGTCGACGTGCGCGCCGACAGCCGCAACTGCGGCGCGTGCGGCAACGCCTGCCCGGCGGGCAACGTCTGCGCCGACGGCCGCTGCCAGCTCTCGTGCCCCGCGGGCCTCACCGACTGCATGGGCGTCTGCCGCGACCAGCAGAACGACCCCACCAACTGCGGCGCCTGCGGCAACGTCTGCCCCTCGGGCCAGCTCTGCGCGATGGGGACGTGCCGGCTCTCGTGCCCGACGGGCCAGACGGCCTGCGGCGCCGCGTGCGTCAACACCCAGACCGACCGCGCCAACTGCGGCGCCTGCGGGACGGTGTGCCCGACCGGCCAGGTGTGCTCGATGGGCATGTGCGCCGTCGAGTGCGCCTCGCCGCTCACCGCGTGCGACAGCGGCGGCGCGCGGCGCTGCGTCGACACCCAGGTCGACGCGACCAACTGCGGGATGTGCGGCAACGCCTGCCCCGCCGGCCAGGTGTGCGCGGCCGGCGCGTGCGTCGTGAGCTGCCCGCCCGGCCAGACCAACTGCATGGGCGCGTGCCGCGACCTCCAGGGCGACCCGGCCAACTGCGGGACGTGCGGCAACGCCTGCCCCGCCGGGCAGATCTGCGCGATGGGCGGCTGCCGCTTCTCGTGCCCGGCGGGCCAGACGGTGTGCGCCGGGACGTGCGTCTCCACCCAGACCGACCGCGACCACTGCGGGATGTGCGGCCGCGTCTGCCCCGCGGGCAACGTGTGCTCGGCGGGCGCGTGCGCGGTGTCGTGCGCGTCGCCGCTCATCCTTTGCGGCACGGGCATGGACGCGGGCTGCGTCGACCCGCGCGTCGACTCGCTCAACTGCGGGATGTGCGGCAACGCCTGCCCCGCCGGCCAGGTGTGCTCCGCCGGGCGCTGCGCGGTGAGCTGCCCGCCGGGGCAGGTCAACTGCTCGGGGACGTGCCGCGACCTCCAGACCGACGGCAACAACTGCGGCGCCTGCGGGACACCCTGCGGCGCGGGCCAGGTGTGCACCATGGGGACCTGCGTGCTCTCGTGCCCCGTCGGTCAGACGGTGTGCTCGGGCCGCTGCGTCTCGCTCGCCACCGACGCGGCCAACTGCGGCATGTGCGGGCGCGCGTGCCCCGCGGGCAACCTCTGCTCGATGGGCGCCTGCTCGCTCTCGTGCGCGTCGCCGCTCGTCCAGTGCGGGAGCGGCGCCACCGCGGCCTGCGCCGACGTGCGGATCGACCCGGCCAACTGCGGCGCCTGCGGCACCACCTGCGGCGCCGGCCAGTCGTGCCGCGAGGGCCGCTGCACCATCACCTGCCCGCCCGGCCAGACCAACTGCTCGGGCACCTGCCGCGACCTCGACACCGACGTCGCCAACTGCGGCGGCTGCGGGCTCCCCTGCGCCGCCGGCCAGCTCTGCGCCGCGGGAACCTGCCGCGTGACGTGCCCGACGGGCCAGACCAACTGCTCGGGCACCTGCCGCGACCTCCAGAGCGACCCGGCCCACTGCGGGATGTGCGGCAACGCCTGCCCCGCGGGCCAGCTCTGCGGCGCGGGCACGTGCCGGCTGTCCTGCCCCGCCGGCCAGACGGCCTGCGGGACGCGCTGCGTCTCCACCGCGACCGACCGCGACAACTGCGGCGGCTGCGGGGTCAACTGCCCGGCGGGCAACGTGTGCTCGGCCGGCGCGTGCGTGCTCGACTGCGCGGCGCCGCTCGTGCTCTGCGGGAGCGGCGCCTCGGCCCGCTGCGCCGACACGCGCGTCGACCCCTCCAACTGCGGCGCCTGCGGCACCGCGTGCCCCGGCGGCCAGGTGTGCATGGCGGGCTCGTGCGTGCTCTCGTGCCCGACGGGCCAGACGGTGTGCTCGGGCGTGTGCCGCGACACCGCCGTCGACAACAGCCACTGCGGGATGTGCGGCCGCGCCTGCGCCGCGGGCCAGGTCTGCGCGGGCGGCGCGTGCACCACGAGCTGCCCGTCGGGGCTCACCACCTGCGGCGGCTCGTGCATCAACCTCCAGACCGACCGCGGCAACTGCGGTGCCTGCGGCCGCGCGTGCAGCGCGTCGCAGACCTGCGCGGCGGGCGTCTGCACCGGCTACGCGAGCTGCGCGGCGCTGCTGGCGGGCGTGCCCTCGGCGCCGTCGGGCGAGTACGACCTCACCGTCGGCGGCGTCACCACGCGGGTGTACTGCGAGATGTCGCTCCACGAGGGCGGCTGGACGCTGGTGGGGAGCTTCGTCAACGGCGTCGCCCGCACCTGGACGACGCTCGAGGTGCTGCGCAACACGTCCACGTTCGGGGCGATCGCGTCGCGCACGACGGCCAACTTCAAGTCGGCGGCGTGGTCGACGGTGGCCGGCAACGACCTCATGGTGCAGACCGACGACTACTCCTTCGGCTTCCGCACGCTGCTCGGCGCGCGGAGCTTCGGCACGTACATCACCGCCAACTGGCCGGCGTCGTGCAGCAGCACGTGGACGCGCTCGGGCGCGGACTTCGCCGGGGGCCTCACCCCGCAGCAGCAGCGCCTCTTCAACTTCTCGCTGCGCGCCCTCGACAACAACTGCTCGTGCTGGCCCGACTGCAACGAGAACGCCGCGGTGGTGTTCGCCGCCGCCGAGTGCTGCTGGGTCAACGGCCTGAGCAACGCGCCCAACGGCCAGGCCTCGTGGCTCACCCACGACCTGTCGCTCCTCCGCGTCGGGCGCATCACGCCGCGGGCCTGCACCGCGGGCACCTACCCCTGCAACGCCAACGGCCTCACGATGGACTCCTCGGGCGAGTGCTACGAGGACAGCGCCGCCTGCAAGTCGCGCTACGCGCTCATCTACGTGCGCTGACCCTCTCCCCCCGCGCGGCGCTCGATCGCGGGCGCCGCGCCTTTCCCTCCCCCACCGTCATCACGCCCCGCGGAAGGGCCCGCCCTTGCCCTCCGCCCGGAGTCGCACGGCGGTCGGGCTGTCGGGGTGCAGCACGGCGAGCGCCCGCTCCCGCGCCGCCGCGGCCTCGGCCACGTCGCCGCGCGCCAGCGCCACCTCCCGCATCGCCAGGTGGAGGTTGGGCCCGGCGACGACCTCGGCCGGGAGTTCCCGCAAGGCCCGCTCGGCGCCTGCGAGGTCGCCCCGGCGCATCGCCGCGAGGCCCTTGAGCTCGGCGCACGTCCGGCGGTGGCTGTCGAGGAGCGTCGCCGCCGTCTGTTGCGCGACGAGCGCCGCGGTGGTCTCGGCGGCGAGGGCGTCGACGTCGTCAGAAATAGCCTCCCCCGCGCGGAGGCGGTAGAGCGGGCGCATCAGCCGCGCCATCTCGCGCTCGACGGGGTCGAGGGCCGCGAGGTCGCAGCCGTCGAGGGCCCGCGCGGCCTCCGCGGGCGCGGCCTCGCAGCCGTAGCAGACGGCCTCGCGGTAGCGGTCGCCGACGTCGCGGTCGCCCGCGGGGATGGCGCCGAGCGCCTCCAACGCGCCGTGGTGGTCGAGGACGTTCATCGCCGCCGCGGCCACCTCGCGGAGGAGCGCAGCGTCGCCCTCGCTCAGCGCGATCGCCGCCCGCACGAGCCGCCGCGTGGCCGCGCGGGGGGCGGGCGGGGGGATCGCCTGGAGCGTCCGCAGGAGGTCCCAGCGGGCGACGAGGACGTGGTCGTCGGGCGCGGTGGTCGAGTCGACGACGCCGACGGCGAGGCGGGCGCAGGCGTCGCACTGGTAGATGCCGCGGGGCCCGGCCACGAGCTTCACGACGTCGCGCTGGTGGGCGTCGCAGAAGGAGCACCGGATCCCGTCGCGGATGCCGAAGGTGCGGCGCAGCCAGTCGAGGAGGGCCATCGGGGGACGGATGGTCGCCGCCGGCCCCGGGGCGGACAAGGGCCTCGCGGTGGGCGCCTCCACCCTCTTGCGGCCGCCGCGGGGGCCATGGTACGACCCGCGCCCCTTTTCCAAGGGAATGGTCTTCGACGTACCGCTCACGTAAGGAATACCCGCCCCATGGCCACGCAGTCTCCGCTCGCCCAGGTGAAGGCCCTCGCCGGCTCCAAGAAGGATCTCGTGGAGAAGGTCCGCGCCCTCGCCACCGACAAGTTCTGGGTCGACCGCACCGCCGGCGCCAACGCGCTCAGCCGCCTCTCCAACGCGAAGCTCATCCGCCTGCACACCGTCCTCACCGAGGCGGGCAAGCGGTTCGGGTCGCGCGCGGAGATCATCGAGGCCGTCGCGAAGGCCGAGGGGCACGGCAAGGACGGCGACTACAAGAAGTCGCTGGAGAAGCACCCCCTCCCCCGCCTCCTCGACCAGCTCCAGAGCGCCGAGCGCCGCGCGCGCCGCGCCGAGAAGGCCAAGGCCGCCAAGGCCTCCTGATCGTAGCGCCGCGGTGGACGACGTCGTCCGGCGCCTCGCCGAGGCCCTCGACGCCTACGACCCCGCGGCCCTCCCGGTCATCCCCGCCCGCGGCGCACGGGACCCCGTCGCCGCGTGCTTCCATTTCGAAACGCCCCGCCCCCTTGCCGAGCTCGTGACCGAGGTCGCCGCGCACCTCCGCGCTGGCACCTGCCACGCCTCGCACCCGCGCCACTTCGGGCTCTTCAACCCGACCACCACGCTCGCCTCGGTGGCCGCCGACGCCCTCGTCGCCCGCTTCAATCCGCAGCTCTCGGTCGCCGCCGCCGCGCCTTTCGCCGCCGCCGTCGAGCGCCACACCCTCGCCGCCCTCGCCGCCCGCCTCGGGTTCGACCCCGCGCACCTCGCGATGACCTTCACCACGGGCGGCGCCGAGGCCAACCACAGCGCCCTCGTGTGCGCCCTCGCAAAGCACGTCGAGGGCTGGGTCGACGACGGCCTCCGCGGCGACGTCCGCCCCGTGGTGTACGCCTCGGCGGAGGCCCACGGATCGCTCCAGAAGGCCGCGCAGGCGACGGGGATCGGTCGCCACGGGCTCCGCCGCGTCGCGGTCGATCGCGCGTGCCGGATGGACCGCCGCGCCCTCCGCCGCGCCCTCGCCGAAGACCGCACTGCCGGGCGCCTCCCCGTAATGCTCGTGGCCACCGTGGGGACGACGAGCGCCGGGGCGATCGACCCGCTGCCCGCGCTGGCGGAGTTCGCGCGCGACGAAGGACTGTGGCTCCACGTCGACGCAGCGTGGGGAGGCATCGCCGCGCTGTCTCCGCGGACGGCGCACCTCGTCGAAGGGATCGCGCAGGCGGACTCGGTGACGTGGGACGCGCACAAGTCCCTGCCGGTGGCGCTCGGGGCGGGGATGTTCTTCTGCCGGCACCCCGAGGTGACCGCGCGGGCCTTCGGCGCGGAGGCCCCCTACGTGATGCGCGAGCCCGGCGACGACGAGCCCTTCCTCACGACGATGCAGTGGTCGCGTCGCTTCGCGGGGCTCAAGGTGGCGCTCGCGCTCGCGTCGCGGGGCTTCGACGGCGTGGCCGAGGACGTCGACCGGCAGTTCGCCCTCGGCGACCGGCTGCGCGCGGGGCTCATCGCGCGAGGCTTCGAGGTGGTGAACGACACCGCGCTGCCGGTGGTGTGCTTCACGCACCCGCGGATTCGAAGCGGCGCGGTGCCGACGCGGAAGCTGGTTCAGGGCCTCTGGCGGCGCGGTGAGGCGTGGGTCTCCGACACGCGGGTGGGCGGGCGCGTCCCGGCGGTTCGCGCGTGCGTGACCAACGTCGACAGCCGCGCGGAAGACGTCGACGCGCTGGTGGCCGCGATGGCAGCCGCGGTCACTCCTCCCAGCGCGACTCCACGAAGCGGTTGAAGGCCTGGATCGCCGCGCCGGTCTTCGCGTCGGGCGCGCGCGTGTCGGCCTTGGTGAGGTCGCCGAAGCCCGCGGCGGCGAAGGCCTGGAGCAGCTCCGGCGACTCGCGGCACGCGCGCTGGAGCTGCTTGAACTGGAGCACCTCGTCGCGCTGGTCGTCGCCGAGCTCGCGCACCCGCACGCGCAGGCGCTTGAAGATGGGCGTGGCTTCGAAGCGGGCGAGGATCTGCCCGATGACGGCGGCGAGTTCGGCTTCGGTTGGGGCGGCCATGCGCGGGAGGGTACAACGGGCGGGGGCGTTCAGCGCGCGTCCGCCGCGCAGCGGACGCCGATGCTCCGGCCGCGGTAGGCGGGCCACACGCGCCGCACCGCGACGTGCGAGCGGGCCGGCGGGTCGAGCCACTGGCCGCCCCGCACGGTGCGCTTGCCGTCGGAGAAGTCCCAAGGGCCCGCGGCGACCCACTCGGCCACGTTGCCTCCGAGGTCGAGCACGCCCTGGGGCGACGCGCCCTCGCGCAGCGCGCCGGCCGGCGCCGTGGTGGGGTAGTCGTCGGCGCCGGAGTAGCCGAGCGCGGTGCCGGTCCGCTCGGCGCACTCGACGCCGCAGGTGTTGGCCCGCACGCCCGTCGGCTCGTCGGCACCCCAGGGGTACGCGCGCGCGTTGGCGGGCCCCGTGGCCGCGAGCTCCCATTCGGGGCTCGTCGGCAGCCGCGCCTCCCGCCACGCGCAGTAGGACTCGGCCTCGGCGACGGTCAGGCAGTTGATGGGGTGCGCTTCGAAGCCCGCGCGCGTCGCGTTGCAGACGTTGTCCTCGACGCCGGCGCGAAGACCCGCCGTGATCGCGGCGCAGCGCCCGGCGGCGACGCACGACGCGTACGACGAGGCCGTCGCCTCCGCGAGGTCGAGGCAGTAGCCGCGCACCGGGTACTGCACGTGCGTCGCGAGCGTGACCGAGCCCCCCGGGATGAAGGCCATCCCCGCAGGGCAGCGGCCAGGCGACGGCGGTGCCTCGAAGACGGGCGTGAGCGGGCGCGGGTCGGTCGTCGTCGGAACCTGCGCGAGCCTGGGCAGCACGACCGCCGCCAGCCCGAGGGCGGCGACGAGGCCCGCGCCCGCGAGCCAGGGCCAGCGCCGGCGCGGCGGCGGGAGGCGCTCGGTCGGCGCCTGGGCCACGAAGCGGAGCGGCGTCGCCAGGGGCGGCGGGGTGGGCGGCGCGGCCCGCGTCGGCGCGAGCTGCGTCGGCGCGGTCGCCACCCCGAGCGCGGCGAGCGCGGCGTACGCGTCCCCCGCGCGGTCGAAGCGCCGGCGCGGGTCGACCGCGGTGCAGCGCGCGAACCACGCGTCGAAGCCCGGCGGCAGCTCGCGCCCGGCGCGGCGCGCGCGGGCGACCGGGTCGCGGCCCTCGCGGCGGATCTCGTCGACGACGGCGAAATACCCCTGCGCGGCTGACTCCCAGTAGGGGCGGCCGGCGAGGGCGTAGTACGCGACGAGCCCGAAGGCCCACACGTCGACCGCGGGCGAGACGCGCTGCTCGAACTGCTCGGGCGCCATCCAGAGGGGCGTCCCGATGACGGCGGACGCGGCGGTGCGGCGCGCGTCGCCGAGCACCTTCGCGATCCCGAAGTCGAGGAGCTTCACCGTGCGCGCGGCGTCGGCGCGGCGGCTCTCGGCGACGAAGACGTTCTCGGGCTTGAGGTCGCGGTGGACGACGCCGACGCGGTGGGCGGCGTCGAGGGCGTGGGCCACCTGGCGCGCGACGTCCACGACGTCGGCGAAGCCCAGCGGACCGCCCTGCGCCACCGCGTCGGCGAGGGTGCGCCCGTCGAGCAGCTCCATCGCGATCCAGGGCGTCCCGTCGGGCTCGACGCCGGCCTGCAGCACCTGGACGACGTGCTCGCTCTCAATGCGCGCGCTCGCCGTCGCCTCCGCGGCGAAGCGGGCCCGCGCGTCGTCGTCGAGCAGCGCCTCGGCCCGCAGGAGCTTGAGCGCGCGCAGGCGCCCGGTGCTCCGCTGGCGGACGCGCCACACCGAGCCGAAGCCGCCCTCGCCGACCCGGTCGACCGCCTCGTAGTCCCCCGCGAAGACCTCCCCCGGCGTCAGCGAGAACCTCGGCATGCGTCGACTCCCTACCGCGGACCGTCCCTCGCGCTTGCTTCGCAGACCGCCGCCGTGGTGTCAATCACGGCATGGAGCGCCCGTCGACCCCACCGCCGACGCCCACCCTCGCCCTCGCCGCCCTGCTCGAACGACTGCGGAAGGAGCGCGACCGCCTCGCCGGACTGCCCGGCCACACCGAGAAGCTCGGCGGGCTGACCGCGCTCGGGCAGCGGGTGGAGGGCCTGCTCCGCGCGACCCTCGAGGCGCAGTGGGCGGAGCACGGCGGCGCCGACGCGGCCTTCCCGAAGATGACCGAGCGCTCGCTCCGCTACGACCGCGCGAGCGCGGGGCAGGTGGTGTACGCGATCCTCGCGTCGGCCGACCGGGGGGCGCCCGCGGGCGGCGTGACCGGCGCGCTCGTCGCCGAGCTCCGCGCGGAGGACTCCGTGCTCTGCGCGCTGGTCAGCCTGCGCAACGCCGCCGTGCACGGCCGCGAGGAGCGCCCCGCGGCCGAGCTCATCGCGCTGTTCGACGGCGCCCTCGCCCGTCTCGGCGCCGTCGCGGCCGCGCGGTAGCCGCCCGCTACGGGATCGCGTAGCTGCAGTACCAGCTCCCGTACGGGTTGGAGGTCACCCCGTTGCGCGCGGTGGAGGTGTAGGTCGCCGCCCCGGCGCGCATCTCGATGGTGACGGTGCCGCCGGACGCGAAGGTGATGCGCCCGACGTGGACGGCCACCGTGCAGATCGACGAGTCGTGGGTGTACACGTCCGTCCCCCAGATCGTCCCCGCGGAGCCGCCGGGCGGGCACACGTACGAGAAGCGCATCCCGACGACCCCGGCCGTGCGGCAGTCGTGGTCGGTGGCGTTGGTCCCCCACGTGGCGGGAGGCGGGCCGCACGCGCCGGCCGTGCAGAGCTCGCCCGCCGCGCACGAGCGCCCGCAGGAGCCGCAGTTGGACGTGTCGGCCGACGTGTCGACGCAGCGCCCGCCGCACGCCGACTGCCCCATCGGGCACACGCACGACCCCGACGCGCAGCCCATGCCCGCGCCGCAAGCCACGCCGCACGCGCCGCAGTTGGCCGCGTCGCTGAGCGTGTCGACGCAGAGGTCGCCGCAGTCCGAGCGCGACACGCAGGTCGGGCCCACCACCGCGTAGCTGCAGTACCAGTTGCCGTACGACGACGAGGTGATGCCGTTGCGCGTGGTCGACGTGTAGCTCGTGGCCGCGGCGCGCATCTCGATCACCACCGTGCCGCCGGCCTCGCGGGTGATGCGCCCGGCGTGGACGGCCGCCGTGCAGATGGAGGAGTCGTGCGTGTACACGCCCGTCCCCCAGAGCGACCCGAACGCCCCGGCCGGCGGGCACGTGTACGCGAAGCGCATCCCGACGACGCCGCCCATGCGGCAGTCGTGGTCGGTGGCGTTGGTCCCCCACGTCGCCGTGGTGGTGCCGCAGCGTCCCGCACCGCACGTCTGCCCGGCCGGGCACGCCATCCCGCAGGCACCGCAGTTGGTGACGTCCGTGGTCGTGTCGACGCAGCGCCCGCCGCAGAGCGTCTGGCCCGCCGCGCACATCACCATGCACACGCCGCCGACGCAGCTCTGCCCGCTCGCGCAGGCGTTGCCGCAGGCGCCGCAGTTGGCGACGTCCGTGGTGACGTCGGCGCAGCGCGATCCGCACGCCGTCCGCCCCGCCGGGCACACCAGCCGGCACGCGCCCGCCACGCACGACTGCCCCGCCACGCAGGCCGTCCCGCAGGCGCCGCAGGTGGCGGTGTCGGACGTGAGGTCGGCGCACACCTCGCCGCAGGTCGCGAGCCCGGGGCCGCACGGGGGCGCGACGATCGCGAAGCTGCAGTACCAGCTCCCCCAGGCCGAGGAGGTGACGCCGTGGTGCGCGCTGCTCGGGTAGGTGGACTGACCCGGGCGCATTTCGATGGTGACGGTTCCGCCGGCCGAGAGGGTGATGCGGCCGGCGTGGAGGGCCGCAGTGCAGATGGAGGAGTCGTGGGTGTACACGCCCGTCCCCCAGAGCGAGCCGACGGGGCCGCCGGGCGGGCAGCGGTAGACGTAGCGGTCGCCGGCGTGGCACGCGCGGTCGGTGGCGGTGGTGGCCCAGGTGGTGTCGCGCGGGGAGCAGCGGCCGCCCGAGCACACCGAGCCCGTGGCGCACGCGACCCCGCACGCGCCGCAGTTGGCGTCGTCGACCTGGGCGTTGACGCAGCGGCCGCCGCAGTTGGTCTCGCCCGCCGCGCAGGCGTCCCTGCACGCGCCCGCGACGCAGAGCTGCCCGGCGGCGCACGCGACCCCGCACGCGCCGCAGTGGGCGTAGTCGCGCTGGGTGTCGACGCAGCGGCCGCCGCAGTTGGCGCGGCCCGCGGGGCACGAGAGGACGCACGTCCCGCCCGCGCAGGCCTGGTCGTCGCCGCACGCCATCCCGCAGGCGCCGCAGTTGGAAGAATCCGTGGCGCGGTCGACGCAGGCGTCCCCGCAGCGCGTCCGTCCCGCCGGGCACGCCGCGGCGCAGCGTCCGGCGACGCAGGCTTCGGTGGCGCCGCAGGCGAGGTCGCAGCCGCCGCAGTGGTCGTGGTCGGAGGCGGGGTCGACGCAGTGGCCGCCGCACTCGGACTGTCCCGCGGGGCACGGCGTCACGCAGCGGCCCGCGGTGCAGCGCTGGCCGGCGAAGCACGCGAGCCCGCAGGCGCCGCAGTTGGCGACGTCGCCCTGGAGGTCGGC
This sequence comes from Polyangiales bacterium, assembly GCA_046351555.1. GTDB lineage: Bacteria > Myxococcota_A > Polyangia > Polyangiales > CAISKJ01. Next base: position 102,725 of record JAXLYI010000012.1, on the reverse strand, counting down.
GCAGCTCGCGCCGCAGGCGGTCTGTCCGGCCGGGCAGGTGGCGGCGCACATACCCGCGCCGCAGCGCTGCCCCGCGGCGCAGGCGCGGCCGCAGGCGCCGCAGTGGGCGGGGTCGTTGGCGGTGTCGGCGCAGACGTCGCCGCACGCGACCTTGCCGGGCGGGCACTGGAGCGTGCAGACGCCCGCGGCGCAGCGCCGTCCTTCGGGGCAGGCGGTTCCGCACGCGCCGCAGTGCTCGGAATCGGTGGCGGTGTCGGCGCAGCGCCCGTCGCAGACGCGCTGGCCCGCGGGGCAGGTGAGCCCGCACGCGCCGGCCGTGCAAGGAACGCCGGGCGCACACGAGCCGCCGCACGTCCCGCAGTTGGCGGGGTCGGTCTGGAGGTCGACGCAGCGCGCGACGCCGGCGGCGGTGCAGACGGTCCGGGCGCCGGTGCAGGAGGTGGCGCAGCGGCCGTTGTTGCAGAGCTGGCCCGCGGGGCACGGGCTCCCGCAGCCGCCGCAGTGCTGGGGCTCGCTCTGGGTGTTGACGCACCCGACGGCGGCGCCGCACCACGTCTGGACGGGCGCGCAGCGCGGGACGCAGGCGCCGGAGACGCACACGGTGGCCTCCCCGCAAGCGTTGCCGCAGGCGCCGCAGTGGCGCGCGCTCGACGCGAGGTCGACGCACGCGCCGGCGCAGAGCGCGAAGCCCGCGGGACAGCCGCCGTCCACGGGGAGCACGTCGGGCTCGGGCGCGTCCATCGGGGCCGCGTCGGGGAGGGCGACGTCGGGCGCGGCGTCGGGCGCAGGCGCGTCCATGGGCGGCGCGTCCATGGGCGGCGCGTCCATGGGCGGCGCGTCCATCGCGGGCGCGGTGTCGTCGGGGACGTCGGGCGCGGGCGCGTCGGGGGCAGGCGCGTCGGGCGCGACGGCGTCCGGGGCGGCGTCCTGCGCGGGTGCGTCGGGGGTGGCGGCGTCGGCGGCGTCCTGCGGGGGCGGCGCGTCGGCGACGTCCTCGGGGCCGCGGGCGTCGACGACGTCGTCCGGCGGGGTGATGGAGGGCGCGTCGTCCCCGCAGCCCGTGAGCGACAGGGCCCACAACGTCGACAGGCACAGGATGCTGCGCAGGCGCATGGCTCGACTCCTCCGGTGCGGACCTCCCCGCAGGCGCGCGGCGAGGGTCCGTCCATCGGCTCTACACCCGCGCGCGGCGGTCACGGAAGGGGCGTCTCTGCCGCGGCAGTAGGCGCCTTCCTCTGCGGTGACGTTCCCCGTCCCTCGCGCCCGCCGCTCCCCCTTGACGGGGCGGGCGGATCGCGGGATGCGTGTCGGTCCCCCATGACCAGCGCGTTCAAGCTCGTGTCGGATTTCGCCCCGCAGGGCGACCAGCCCAAGGCCATCGCCGCCCTCGTCGAGGGGCTCCGCGAGAAGAAGAAGCACCAGGTGCTCCTCGGGGTCACCGGGTCGGGCAAGACGTTCACCGCGGCCAAGGTCATCGCGGAGGTCAACCGGCCGGCGCTCATCCTCGCGCCCAACAAGACGCTCGCCGCGCAGCTCTACGCCGAGATGCGCGAGCTCTTCCCCGAGAACGCCGTCGAGTACTTCGTCTCCTACTACGACTACTACCAGCCCGAGGCGTACATCCCCGCCAGCGACACCTTCATCGAGAAGGACGCGATGATCAACGAGGCCATCGACCGGATGCGCCACTCGGCCACCCGCTCGCTCCTCTCGCGGCGCGACGTGATCATCGTGGCCTCGGTGTCGTGCATCTACGGCATCGGCGACCGCGAGTCCTACATGGGGATGACCGCCGAGCTCGGCGTCGAGGAGGACTACCCCCGCGACCACCTCCTCCGCCGCCTCGTCGAGATGCAGTACGAGCGCAACGACGTCGACTTCCACCGCGGCACCTTCCGCGTCCGCGGCGACGTGGTCGAGATCTTCCCCTCCTACGAAGAAGCCACCGCGATCCGCGTGGCGTACTTCGGCGACACCGTCGACGACCTCGCGGAGATCGACCCCCTCCGCGGCAAGGTGCAGCGCAAGCTGCGCAAGGTGACCATCTACCCCAACTCGCACTACGTCACGCCGAAGCAGCAGCTCTCGAAGGCGATCAACACCATCCGCGACGAGCTCCGCGTGCGCATCAAGGAGCTCGAGTCGATCGGGAAGTTCATCGAGAAGGAGCGGATCGCGCAGCGCACGCTCTACGACCTCGAGATGCTCGAGCAGGTGGGCTTCTGCCACGGCATCGAGAACTACTCGCGCCACCTCTCCAACCGCGGCCCCGGCGAGGCGCCGCCGACGCTCATCGACTACTTCCCGCCCGACTTCCTGATGCTCATCGACGAGAGCCACCAGACCGTCTCGCAGGTGGGCGCGATGTACCGCGGCGACCGGGCGCGCAAGGAGACGCTGGTGGAGTTCGGCTTCCGCCTGCCGAGCGCGCTCGACAACCGGCCGCTGAAGTTCGAGGAGTTCGAACAGCGGGTGGGGCAGGCGATCTACATCTCCGCCACGCCGGGCGACTACGAGCTGCGGCAGACGGGCGGCGCCTTCGTCGAGCAGATCATCCGCCCGACGGGGCTCATCGACCCGCAGATCGAGGTGCGCCCGGTGGCCCACCAGGTCGACGACCTCCTCGCCGAGGTGCGACTCCGCGTCGAGCGCGACCAGCGCGTGCTCGTCACCACCCTCACCAAGCGCATGGCCGAAGACCTCACCGAGTACTACGTCGAGCTCGGCGTGAAGGTCCGCTACCTCCACTCCGACGTCGAGACCCTCGAGCGCGTGGAGATCCTGCGCGACCTGCGGCGCGGCGAGTTCGACGTGCTGGTGGGCATCAACCTCCTGCGCGAGGGCCTCGACCTCCCCGAGGTGTCGCTGGTCGCCATCCTCGACGCCGACAAGGAGGGCTTCCTCCGCTCGCCCCGCTCGCTCATCCAGACGATCGGCCGCGCCGCGCGCAACGTCGAGGGCCGCGTCATCATGTACGCCGACCGCGTCACCGACGCGATGCAGAACGCGATCGACGAGACCGACCGCCGCCGCCAGCTCCAGTCGGACTACAACAAGGCCCACAACATCACCCCGGCCACCGTCAAGCGCGCGATCACCGACATCAACCCCGCGGCGGGCAACGGCGACTTCAGCTCCGTCTCCGCGCGCCGCCGCAGCGAGGTGGAGTCGACGAAGGCCCCCGCCAACGACGCCGAGAAGGCCGCGCTCATCGAAGACCTCCGCGCCCAGATGGTGGAGGCCGCCGAGGCGCTCGACTTCGAGCGGGCCGCGATGCTCCGCGACAAGGTGCGCGTGCTGGAGGGCGGCGGCGGCAGCGCCAACGTGGCCGCGGCGGCGCCGATCAACCGGGGCGTGCTCCCCGACGCCCCGACGCGCCCGGGCGCCAAGGAGCCGAAGAAGGCGGACGCGAAGACCCGCTTCCAGAAGGCCGGGCAGCGCTTCAAGCCCAGGGCGAAGTAACCAGCGTCAGCGGGGTTGGCCGCAGGAGCGGCGGCCCCCCTCGCTACGGAAGCTGCGGGGTTGGTCGCTCCGCTCCGGCACCCCGCGCTACGGAAGGCGAGCGCCCCCTCCGGGGGGCTTCCGAACCGCGCCGTCTCACCTCGGAAACGCACCTGACGACCGGGCGTCGATCGGTGCGTACGCGAGGTTCGAAAGCCCCGGAGGGGCGCCTGCCTTCCGTAGCCTGGGGGTGCAGGAGCGAAGCGACCAACCCCAGAGCTGGCACGCGGTTGGAGCGATGCGCACAAATGAAGGTATCTTCCCGCGCGTGCGCCCGCTCACGCCCTGCTCGCTCGCCCTCCTGACGCTCGCCGCGTGCGAGTCCGACCCGCAGCCCCCCTCCCCCATCCGCGACGCCGCCCCCGACACGGCGGACGCGTCGCTCGACGTCGCGAAGGACGTCGCCCCCGACGAGCCGGAGTTCGACGCCGCGCCCGACGTCGTGGCCGACCGCCCGGTGCCGCCCGACGTGGCGCGGACGGCGACGGAGGCGGAGCGCGGCGACCAGCGGCGGCGGTGCACGTTCCGCGCGGGGCAGTTCGCCAACGAGACGCTCGGGCGCGAGGTGCCGCTCGGGCGCGACATCCCCATCGACCACGTCCTGGTGATCATGATGGAGAACCGCTCCTTCGATCACTACTTCTCGCAGTTGCAGGCGCGCGGGGTGACGGACGTCGACGTGCCCGCCGAGGGCTGGTCGAACCCGCGCGCCGACGGCACCCCAGTTACCCGCCACCGCGAGACGGCGCTCTGCATCCGCGACGTCAACCACGGCTGGGACGGCGCCTTCCGCCAGTGGAACGGCGGCCGCAACGACGGCTTCGTCACCACCAACGACCCGATGGGCGAGCGCGCGATGGGCTACCTCGACGAGCCCGACATCCCCTTCTACTACGGCCTCGCGCGGCGCTTCGCGATCGGCGACCGCTACTTCGCCTCGGTGATGGGCCCCACCTGGCCCAACCGCTTCTACATGCTCGCGGCCACCTCCTTCGGCATCACGCACAACACCCCCTACGCGGGCGACACCGCGCAGACGCCCGCGATGCACATCCTCCGCAACCTGGAGCAGGGCGGGGTCGAGTGGCGCGACTACGCGGGCGACCTGCGGCTCACGGGCATCTTCCCGTACTTCGGCATCGTGCGGCGGCAGAGCTTCGCGCAGTACCGCTCGCTCGCGCAGCTCACCGACGACCTGCGCACGGGCTCGCTGCCGCCCTTCGCCTTCGTCGAGCCGCGCTACGCGGGCAACGGCGCCACCCGCCAGGACGAGCACCCGCCGGGCACCCCGCAGGCCGGCGAGCGCTTCGTCGAGGGCGTGGTCCGCGCGCTCCTCGCGTCGCCCGCGTGGCCGCGCACCGCGCTCTTCCTCACGTACGACGAGCACGGCGGCTTCGCCGACCACGTCCCGCCGCCGGAGGCGTGCCCGCCCGACGCGTTCGGGCCCGTCGGCGAGGACGGTACGCCGCGAGCGAACGGGAGCTTCTCGCGCTACGGCTTCCGCGTCCCCTTCGTGGTCGTGTCGCCCTACGCGCGGCCGGGCTACGTCTCGCACGCGGTGTACGACCACGCGAGCATCCTGCGCTTCGTCGAGGCGCGCTTCGACCTCCCCGCGATGACCGGCCGCGACGCCAACGCCAACGTGCCGTGGGAGATGTTCGACTTCACGAACGCGCCCAACCGGACGCCGCCGACGCTGCCGCCGGGCGGCTACAACGACGCGACGCAGGCGCGCTGCGGGGAGCTGTTCCCGAGCGGGTGAGGCTTCAGCGAACGAAGTCCGCGCGGTGGAACAGCCCGCGCGCGGTGAGGCCGAGCGCGGCGAGCGCGGCGACGGCGCCCTCCTCGCGGTCGACGAGGGCGAGCACCCGGGAGACGCGCCAGCCCTCCGCGCGGAGCGCCTCCACCGCCGCCCGCGAGCTGCCGCCCGTCGTGAGCACGTCTTCGAGGAGAACCACCTCGGCGCCCGCCGGGACGCTGCCCTCGACGCGGCGGCCGGTGCCGTGGTCCTTCGCCTCCTTGCGGACGTAGAGCGCGTCGAAGGGCTTTCCCCGCAGCGCCGACGTCAGCGACACCGCGCTCACCAGCGGGCACCCGCCGAGCGCGACGCCCGCGACGCCCGCCACGTCTTCCATCGCCGCCACCTCGTCGAAGAGCACCGAACCGATGAGCCGGTGGCCCTCGGCCGTGAGCATCACGCGCTTGCAGTCGATGAAGAAATCGCTCTCGCGCCCCGAGGCGAGGCGGAAGCGGCCCTCTTTGTAGGCGTCGCGACGCAGCAGCGCGAGGAGCTCGTCGCGCCCGCTCACGAGCCGCCCCCGCGGCGGGCCATCGACGCTCGGCCCCGCGGGAGGGCGGGCATCTTCGGCGACGCGCTGCGGTCGCGGGGGGCGGGCTTCGGGGCGGGCGCGGGCTCCGCGGGTGCGGCCGCAGCGGCGGCGCGGGCGCGGTCCTTCGGCGGCGGCGCGGCGAAGGGGCGGGGGCGGGCGGCGCGGTCTTGCGTGCGCTCTGGAGCGCGCTCTTGCGTGCGCTCGGGCGTGCGGGGGTTGGGCGCGCGCTCGCGGGCGGGGCGGGGCGCGGCCGACACGTCGGGGACGCGCGGGGCGGGCGGAACCTCGCCGCGCGCGGCGTTCTTCATCGCGGGCGCGGGGGTGGTGGGGATCGGCTCGAGGTCGGTGGCGGAGGGCGACGTCGGCGGCGACGAGGGGCGCTGCGGCGGCGGCGGGGTGATGGTCGCGTGGCGCACGACGCCGCCGAGCGGGGGCGGCGGCGCGGCCACCTGCGTGTGCGCGTGCGGCGACTTCTGGAGCGTCGGGATCGGCGGGATCCCCTCGGGCGCGGCCGGCGGGGGAGGTGACGCGGCGGGCGCGAGCTGCGGCGCGGCGGCGGCGCGGCCCCCGAGGCGGGGCGCGGGGGTGCCGGCGCCGAGGCCGTTGGCCGCGAGCGGGGCCTGCATCTCGCCGCGGAAGATGGCCCCCTCGGACATCGCGAGGCGCGCCGCGCGGACGCGCGCGTCGACGACGCCGCCGGGCAGCACGCGGAGCTCGTCGTGGGCCGTCACGCTGCCCGAGAGGAGCCCGGCCACCACCACGGAGGCGGCCTCGACGTCGGCCTCGACCGCGCCGCCCTCCTCCACGATGAGCGTGCCCTGGAGATGCAGGACGCCGCGCACGCGCCCGGCGACGGTGAGCTCCCCCTCGCCCCGAACGCTCCCCTCGATCGTGATGCCCGCTTCGACTCGGCTGCCCATCTGGTGACCTCGCGCGCCGCGCGACCATAGGTGGCGGCGCGGCGGCGCACCCTAACGAAATCCCGCCCCGGATGGAACCACCGACCGCGCCCGCCGCGTTGCGCGTCTGGCAATTGTGCTCCGGGGGATCGCGCACTAGGCTGCGCGCCCCATGACGGCTGCCCCCGAGAGCGATCGCGTGATCACGTCCGAAGACGACCTGCTGGAGGTGTTTCAAAAAGCCTTCCGCCCGGAGGCTCGCTTCGTCGGGATCGAGGCCGAGAAGTTCGGCATCTTCGAGGACGGGCGCCCGCTCCGCTACCACGACGAGCCGGGGCGGCCGGGGGTCGAGACGCTCTTCCGCGCGCTCTCGTCGCGCTACGGGTGGACGCCCGAGGCCGAGAAGCCCGGGGGGCCGCCGCTCTCGCTGCTGCGCGGCGCCACCAGCATCACGCTCGAGCCGGGCTCGCAGTTCGAGCTCTCGGGCTCGCCCTGCGCCGACGTCCACGCCGTCCTCGCCGAGGTGGAGACGCACCGGGCCGAGCTCGCGTCGCTCACCGAGGCACAAGGGCTCCACTGGGTGGGCCTGGGCTTCAACCCCATCGCCCGTCAAGAAGACCTCGACTGGGTGCCGAAGTCCCGCTACCCGGTGATGCGCGCGTACTTCCCCACGCGGGGCACGCGCGGCCTCGAGATGATGCGCCGCACGGCGACGGTGCAGGCCAACTTCGACTTCTCCTCCGAGGGCGACGCGATGCGCAAGCTCCGCGCGGGCCTCGCGGCCTCGGTCATCGCGACGGCCCTCTTCGCGTCGAGCCAGGTGGTGGAGGGCGTGCGCCGGCCGATCGCGAGCCACCGCGCGTGGGTGTGGCTCGACACCGACAACGACCGGGCGGGGCTCCTCCCCTTCGCGTGGAAGCCCGACGCGCGCCTCGGCGACTACGTGCGCCACGCGCTCGACGTGCCGATGTTCATCGTGAAGCGCGACGGCGCCGCGATCGACGCGACGAGGCACACCTTCCGGCGCTTCCTCGCCGACGGCATCGAGGGCCACCGCGCGACGATGGCCGACTGGGAGTCGCACCTGAAGACGCTCTTCCCCGAGGCGCGGCTCCAGAAGACGCTGGAGGTGCGCGGCGCCGACTCGGTCCCCGCCCGCTGGTCGATGGCGCTGCCAGCCCTGTGGCTCGGGCTCCTCTACGACGACGAGGCGCTCGACTTCATCGACGCGCGGCTCGTCCCCATCGGCCACGACGCCTGGGCCGAGGCGCGCGCGAAGGTCGCCGCCGAGGGGCTCCGCGCGGCGGTCGCGGGCACGACGGTGGGCGCGCTCGCCAACGAGCTCCTCGCGGTGGCCGACGCCGCCCTGGCGCGACGGGCCCGGCGCGACGCCGCGGGGCGCGACGAGCGGGTGTACCTCGCGCCGCTGATCGAGGCCGCCGCGCGCGGTCAGTCGATCGGCGACGTGGTGCTCGGCGACTGGTCGCACGAGCGCCCCGGCGCGCTGGCGGCGCTGCTCGAGCGCGCGGCGTATTGACAGCGGGGCGCCGCTCCTCCAGAAGTTGCGGCACCATGACGCGAAGGGTCTCCCCGCAGGAAGCGCAGTCGCTCGTTCAGAACGAGGGCTACGTCTACGTCGACGTCCGCTCGGTGCCCGAGTACGAGGGCGGCCACCCGGAGGGGTCGTACAACGTCCCCTTCATGCACTCGTCGCCGCAGGGCATGCAGCCCAACCCCGACTTCGTCCGGGTGATGGAGAAGAGCTTCCCCAAGGACGCGAAGCTGCTGCTCGGGTGCATGTCGGGCAACCGGAGCATGCGGGCGATGGCGGCGCTCCAGCAGGCGGGCTTCACCGACATGGTCGACCAGCGCGCGGGCTGGGGCGGCGCGAAGGACGCCTTCGGGCGTGTGACCGAGGCGGGCTGGAGCGGCGCAGGCCTCCCCACCGCGAGCGGGCCCGACGAGGCGCGCGGGTACAAGGCTCTGTCGTCGAAGTGACGCGAAGGGCGCCGCGGGTCACGGGAAGAGCCCGTGGCGCGCGGCGCTGCAGAGCGCGACGACGGCGGGGTGCTTCAGCCTGCGCTCGGCGGTGACGGCGTAGAAGCGCTCGCGGACGGCCGTCGTCCGCCCGAGGAGCGCCACGCCGTACTGCCGGCACACCTCCTCCTCGACCACCGAGGGCACCGCGAAGAGCCCCGCCCCGTGCGCGCCGAACACCTTCATCAGCGCGGTGTCGTCGAACTCCCCGACGACCTTCGGGCGGATCCCCTCGACGTCGAACCACGCGTCGAGCGATCGCCGCGCCCCCGCGTGGTCGCCGGGTAGCAACATCGGCGCCCCGTCGAGCGAGCGCGGGAACCCCTCGCGCCGCGGCGCCACCAGCCGCTCGTCGCCGACGAAGCTGACGCCGCACTCCCCGAGGGGATGGTTGAAGACGCGGCCCCGCGCCGCAGGCCCGGCCGGCGCGTCGGTGAGCACGGCGTCGAGCGCGTGGTCGGCGAGCGCCTCGAGCAGGCGGTCGTGGCGATCCTCCCTGCACACCAGGCGCTCCTCGCCGGCGGCGTCGAGCGCGGGCGCCAGGACGCGCTGCGCCACCACCTTGGGCACCGCGTCGGCCACCCCGACCGTCAGCAGCGTCGGCCGCCCGGTGGGCCGGTTGCGCACCGCGTCGCCGAACTCCTTGCCGAGCGTGAAGATCTCGTCGGCGTAGCGAAGCGCGAGGCGCCCGGTCTCGGTGAGCTCGAGCGACCGCGTGGTGCGTTCGAAGAGCCGCTGCCCGATCGCGTCCTCGAGCAGACGGAGCTGGCCGCTGACGGTCGGCGACGCGAGGCGGAGGCGCTTGCTCGCCGCGGCGATGCTCCCCTCCTTCGCGACCACCCAGAAGTAGTAGAGGTGATGGTAGTTGAGCCACTCCATGGGGCGCAGCGGCTGCACGGCGCGGGCCACGGCCCCTTCGCATTTCTCGAAGGCTCCCGACGAAACTCCCTGCGTTGCGACGGCGCGTCGCGCGCCGCACGTAGACCCCCGTCGGGAGGTCCGCCATGAACATCGTCGTCGAGCTCCATGATGTCGCCGCTGAAGAGGGCCGCGTCCGCTCCTACGTGACCCACACGCTGCGGGAGGCGCTCGGGCCCCACGGCCCTCGCTTCGCGCGCGCCGAGGTCAAGCTCGCCCGCCGCAACGGCGCGGTGACGTGCTCGCTCCGCCTGCTCGCGGCGCGCGCCGACGCCGTGGTCCGCGTCGAGGCCACCGCGCCCCGGCTCCACGCCGCCATCGAGCGGGCCGCGTGGCGCGCGTGGGACGCCATCCGCTCCTACGCCCGCGCGGGCTCCCTCGCCGCCTGAGCCCGTGCGACGCGCTGCCCCACGGTGCGTCGCGCGTGGCCTCCGCTCACCGCGGGAGGTCGCCGCGGCGCGCCCGCTGGGCCCGCTCGTGCCAGCGGGTGAAGGCGTCCCGCAGCGCGGCCTCGACGGCGGCGCCCTCCAGCACGCCCATCGCCGCGGCGACGGCCTCCAGCGTGCACACGCCCCCCTCGCGCGCGTTGCGGCGCAGCCCGTAGGCGCTCGCCGCGGGGGCAGGCAACGCCACGGCCTCCGCGCCGCGCGCGGCGGGGTCGCGCCGATGCACCCGCCTCGCCTGCGCCCACGTCCCATCAGGAACCACCAGCACGAGGTCGTCGCCGGCATCCTCGGCGGTGAGCGGTCGCGCGCCTTCCGCGGGGAAGAGGACGAGGCGCCTCCCCTCGGGCGCGGGCTCGGCGGGGGCCTCGCGGTCGCCGCGCACGCGGACGGTCGCGCCGGAGAGCATCGCGGCGGCGAGCCTGCCGGTGTTGGTGCTCCGCACGGCCTCGATGCGGTGCATCACCACGACGACGCGCGTTCGAACGGCGAGTCTGGGCAGCTCGGCGCACACGCAGAGCCCGTCGGGGAGGCCGCAGCCGGCGCAGCGCGCGAGGCGCCACCCGCGGAGGTCGCGGCCGCCGAGGGAGGCGCCCATCAGGGGACGCTCACGCACGCGCGCAGCAGGCGCTCGCCCGACGGAAAGGGGTCGGTCGGCTGGCGCGACGCGGTGGTGGGCGACGAGGTGTAGACGTTGTGGTTGAGGAGCAGGTCGTAGATGCCCGGCAGGACGTTCGCGTCGAAGCGATCGCCGTTGGTGACCAGCGCGTAGGACGTGCTCCCCGAGGGGTAGTACACGTACCCGATGGTGTGACGGGCGCCCGTGTCACGCGCAACGAGGTAGAGGTTCGACACGTTGGAGCTCGGCACCTGCGCGGGCGTCAGCGTGCGAGGGAGCGCGGCGCCGTCGAGCGTGATGGTTCCGGTGACGCGCGTCGCCGGGATGTCGACGTCGAGGGTGAAGGCGCCGCCGGTGACGTTGATGGCGCTGCGGAGGATGCGCTCGCCCGAGGGGAACGGGTCGGTCGGCTGGCGCGACGCGGTGGTGGGCGACGAGGTGTAGATGTTGTGATTGAAGAGCAGGTCGTAGGTGCCTGGCGGGATGTTGGCGTCGATACGATCGCCGTTGGTCACGAGCGCGTAGGACGTGCTCCCCGACGGGTAGTACACGTACCCGATCGTGTGCCGCGCACCCGTGTCGCGTGCGACGAGGTAGAGGTTCGACACGTTGGAGCTCGGCACCTGCGCCGGCGTCAGCGTGCGAGGGAGCGCCGCGCCGGCCAGCGTGATCGCGCCGGTGACGCGGGACGTCACGATGTCGACGTTGAGCGTGTTGGCGCCCGCCGCGATCACGACGCCGCTGCGGAGGACGCGTTCGCCCGAGGGGAACGGGTCGGTCGGCTGGCGCGACGCCGTGGTGGGCGACGAGGTGTAGATGTTGTGGTTGAAGAGCAGGTCGTAGGTGCCCGGCGGGATGTTGGCGTCGATACGATCGCCGTTGGTCACCAGCGCGTACGAGGTGGTCCCGGACGGGTAGTAGACGTACCCGATGGTGTGGCGGGCCCCGGTGTCACGCGCGACGAGGTAGAGGTTCGAGACGTTGGAGCTCGGCACCTGCGCGGACGTCAGCGTGCGAGGGAGCGCCGCGCCGTTGAGGGTGACGGTGCCCGTGACGCGCGCGGTGGGGATGTCGACGTTGAGCGTGCTCGCGCCGGGCGGGATCACGACGCTGGTTCGAAGCAGGCGCTCGCCGGAGGGGAAGGGGTCGGTCGGCTGGCGCGACGCGGTGGTCGGCGACGAGGTGTAGACGTTGTGGTTGAGGAGCAGGTCGTAGGTGCCCGGCGGGATGTTCGCGTCGACGCGGTCGCCGTTGGTGACGAGCGCGTAGGAGGTGGTCCCGGACGGGTAGTACACGTACCCGATGGTGTGCCGAGCGCCCGTGTCCTGCGCGACCAGGTAGAGGTTGGAGACGTTGGAGCTCGGCACCTGCGCGGGCAACAGCGTTCGTGGAAGCGCGGCGCCGTCGAGCGTGATGGTTCCAGTGACGCGCGCCGCGGGGATGTCGACGTCGAGGGTGAAGGCGCTCCCGGTGACGTTGATGGCGCTGCGGAGGATGCGCTCCCCGGAGGGGAACGGATCGGTCGGTTGCTTCGAAGCGGTGGTGGGCGACGAGGTGTAGACGTTGTGGTTGAAGAGCAGGTCGTAGACGCCCGGCGGGATGTTGGCGTCGACGCGGTCGCCGTTGGTCACCAGCGCGTACGAGGTGGTCCCAGACGGGTAGTAGACGTACCCGATCGTGTGACGGGCGCCCGTGTCGCGCGCCACGAGGTAGAGGTTGGAGACGTTGGAGCTCGGCACCTGTGCCGGCGTCAACGTGCGAGGGAGCGCCGCGCCGCCCAGCGTGATCGAGCCGGTGACCCGCGTCGTGGGGATGTCGACGTTGAGCGCGTTGGTGCCGGGGCCGATGACCACGTTGGTGCGGAGCAGGCGCTCGCCGGAGGGGAACGGGTCGGTCGGCTGGCGCGACGCCGTGGTGGGCGAGGAGGTGTAGACGTTGTGGTTGAAGAGCAGGTCGTACACGCCAGGGGGGACGTTGGCGTCGACGCGATCGCCGTTGGTTACGAGCGCGTAGGAGGTGGTCCCCGAGGGGTAGTACACGTACCCGATGGTGTGCCGCGCGCCCGTGTCCTGCGCGACGAGGTAGAGGTTGGAGACGTTGGAGCTCGGCACCTGCGCGGGCGTCAGCGTGCGAGGGAGCGCCGCGCCGTTGAGCGTGACGGTCCCCCGGACGCGCGCGGTGAGGAGGTTGATGCCGGCGCCGAGCGGCGTGGTGGCCCCGCACGCGCCGCCCGCGGAGCAGCCCGCGACGTACGCGCCCACGCAGGCGCCGTCGGCGTTGCATGCGTCGCCCGCGGTGCACGCGATCGTGTCGTCGCAGCGCATGCCCGCCCGCGTCGTGGCGACGAAGGTCCGCGTCGTCTCGTCGCACACGTACGTGACGCAGGCGCCATCGGGCGCGGGCGCTGCCGGGACCATCGTCGCCACGCAGCCGCGCGCGTCGGCGCCGGCGCCGCCCGGGGTGCAGCGCTCGACGCCGGTGCAGTAGCGCCCGTCGTCGCACACGGCGTCGGTGGCGACGTGGCTGGCGCGGCCGGCGGCGCAGCGGTCGACGGTGCACGCGACGCCGTCGTCGGGGACGAGCGCGTCGTCGTTGGCCGCGGCGCAGCCCGTCGTCGGGTCGCAGCGGTCGCGGGTGCAGGGGTTGCCGTCGTCGCAGCGGAGGGCGGTCCCCCCGGCGCAGCTCCCGGCGGCGCAGCGCTGGCCGGTGGTGCAGGCGTCGGTGGCGCAGGCCGATCCGTCGGCGCGCGGGCTGTGGGTGCAGCGGCCCATCACCAGCGCGTCGTCGGTGCAGGGGTTGCCGTCGTTGCAGGGCGGCGCGTAGCACTCGGCGGCGCCCATCGCGGCGCGGCAGGCGAGGTTGCGCGCGGCGCAGGGGTCAGGGAGGCAGGGGTCGTTGGTGCAGCCGCCCATCCCGTCGAGGTGGTAGCCCGCCTCGCAGTTGCACACGGCCGCCGCGCCCATCGCCACGCACACCGTCCGGCGCGCGGTGGTGCAGGGGTTGGGCAGGCAGGGGTCGCCGGTGCAGCCGCCCGTCCCGTCGGCGTGGTAGCCGGCGGCGCAGGCGTCGCAACGGGCGCCGGCGTAGCCAACGGCGCAGACGCAGGCGGCGCGGCCGGCGGTGACGGAGCACGCCCCGTGGCCGTTGCAGGTGGCGGCGGCGCAGACCTCGTCGGCGGCGCAGCGGTCGCCGTCGAGGTGGTAGCCGCGGTCGCAGTCGCAGCGGGCGCTCACGCCGTCGGCGACGCACACCGACCGGTTGGCCGCGGTGCAGGGCGACGGCCGGCAGGGGTCGGCGGTGCAGCCGCCCGTCCCGTCGGGGTGGTACGTCGGCGCGCAGCCGTCGCAGCGGGCGCCCGCGTAGCCGGCCGCGCACGCGCAGCGGATCCCCGTCGCGTCGACAGAGCACGCGCCGTGGCCGTTGCAGCTCGTGGCGGTGCAGGCGACGTCGGGGACGCAGCGGCCCGCCTCCTCGTGCGTGCCCGAGTTGCAGTTGCACACGGCGCCCATCGGGCCGACGGTGCAGCGCGCGCGGTCGACGGCGGTGCAGGGGTTGGGCTCGCAGGGCGTGGTGGTGCAGCCCCCGCGTCCGTCGGGGAAGGCGCCGGCCGCGCACGCGTCGCAGCGGGCGCCGGCGTAGCCCGCGTCGCACGCGCAGACGGGCGCGCCGGCGGCGTCGTCGCAGCGGCCGTGGTTGTTGCAGGTGGCCGCCTCGCAGCGGGGTCCGCGGTCGGGGGCGACGTCCGCGGGCGCGTCGGGCGAGGCGTCGGGGGCGACGTCGGGCGAGGCGTCGAGCACGTCCTCGGGGAGCGCGTCGGGGGAGGCTTCGGTGTCGAGTGCAGCGTCCTCCGCATCTGCGGCGACGTCGGCGTCTCCCACGGCGTCGGCGACGTCGCTGACGTCGCTGACGTCGGTGACGTCGCTGGCGGGCGTCGGGGCGTCGGGGTCGGCGCACGCGGCCGCGGCGAGCGCGAGGAGGCAGAGGTACCGTCGCATGGGGGCGCGGACGGTATCACCCCCGGGCGAAGGGCGCGCGTTCAGGGGCAGCGGCGGCAGCCGTCGGCGCCGAGGAGCGACGTCTCGGGGAGGAGCCGCGCGGTGACGGCGCGGTAGAGCTCGGCCTGCGAGGCGAGCGCGGTCCGGTCGCGCGCGGGGGCGGTGGCGAGGAGGTACGCGGCGTGCGACGCCATCGGGTCGAGGAGCGTCGCGTCCCAGCGCCCGAGGCGGAACCACCCGAGCGCCAGCGCGCGCCGCTGCCGGTCGCGCTTCGGCGCCGACGGCGGCGACGGCCGCCCGCACCCGTCGAAGCCGTCGAGGAAGACCGAGCTCGCGTAGGGCCCGCGCGGCGCCGCGTCGCCGCACCAGATCGCGCCGCGCAGGGTGACCGCGAGGCCGCGGAGCTCATCGTCGCGGAAGGCGGCCGCGGGGCCGACGAGGGCCGCGCGCTGGTGGAGCTCCCAGGCGAAGCCGACGACGGTGTTGGCGTGGGAGACGTCGGTGACGCCGCAGCGCGTCCGCCAGCACGTGGGGCTTTGGCCGTCGCAGCGGGCCTGCGGGCCGCGGCAGTCGAACGCGCGCTCGCCGGGGTCGCAGTCGCAGGCGCCGCCGATGGTGTGGCAGGCGAGGTCGGGCTGCGCCGGGTCGCACGCGCCGGTCGACGATCCCCAGAGCAGCGCGCCGGGCACGCGCGGGTTGGCGACGAGGTTCGCGCGGAGGTAGGCGCCGCGGGCGCGGGCGAGCGCGCAGGCGTCGGCGTCGCGCATCTCGTCGAGGAGGCACACCTGCAGCGCCGCGCTCCCGTAGCGGGCCAGGATGTGGAACTGCCCCTCCGCCGTCGCCGCCGCCGTGCGCCGCCAACGCAGCCAGAGGACGGCGCGGAAGTAGCTCGCAGCGCGCCGGGCCCGCGCGCGGAGCGGAGAGGCGGCCGGGAGGTAGCAGACGTCGGTCGCGAGGACGTCGCGCAGCCCGCGGAGCACGGGCTCGGCGAGGTACATGTCGGCGAGGCCGTTGCCGCGGGGGCGGGCGGGCCTCGTCGCGCAGCCGGCGACGCAGGCGAAGCGGCCGCCCTCGACGGCGACGCACGACGCGCCAGAGACGCGGCGGGGCCCGAGGGTCTCGGCGATGTCCTTGTCGACGTAGCGGTCGCCATTGCGGACGGCCGCGGCGCGCAGGGCCTCGACGAGCGTGAGGAAGCGGACGGCGTAGCGCGGGTGCGCGGTGGACTCGTACATCGCCACCAGGGCGGAGAGCGTGCTCTCGAGGCGCTGGTTGCCGGTGATGTCGCCGCAGCGGGCGTAGACGAGGGCCTCGTCGCGCACCGCGGGCCAGCGCGCTTCGAAGGCCCGCACGAAGTCCGGCAGCTCGCGCCAGCCGCCGGCGGTGCACGCGATGGCGCCCGCGTCGCCGAGGGATTCGAGCGGGAAGGCGCCCTCCTCGAGGTCGGCGAGGTCCTCGTCGGGGGCGCCCGGCGTGGGGAGCTCGGCGGGGTCGACGGGGTCGAGCGTGTCGAAGTCGACGAGGTCGTCACGGTCGTCGTCGCCGACGGGGTCGAGGGCCTCGCCGAAATCCCCCTCCGGGTCGTAGCCCGGCGCCTCGCCGTCGAGGCCCGCGTCGACGTCCGGTGGCGCAAGCACCACGCCGCCTTCGCACCCGAGCGCCAGCGCCGCGAGGAGGGTCAGGGCGCGCGTCGTGGGCTTCATCGCGGGCCGACGATACGCGCTTCGCGTCGTCCAAGAGACGTCCCCCGCCCCTTCGCGGTATCACCCCGCCCGTGGAACCTCCCGCCCCCGCCCCGCCCCACGAGCCCCCGCCCCCGGGCTGGAAGGTGTACGGCGTCCTCTTCGGCATCTTCGCGCTCGCCTGCCTCACCTGCTGCGCGCTCGGCGTCGGCTACGCCTACTTCCTCCACGTGAAGAGCCTGCGGTGAGCGCCTCGCTCGCGGCCCGCGTGGCGCCGCTCTTCGTCGGCTTCTTCGGGTTGATGGCCGTCGGGCTCCTGCTCCGCCGCACGCTGCGCGGGCCCGTCACGCCCGCCGCGATGTCCGCCGCGCTCACCGCCATCATCCTCGACGTCACCGCGCCGCTCCTGGTGCTCGACGTGCTGCTCCGCGCGCCACTCGCGGGCCCCCTCGCGCTCGCGCTCGTCGCCCCCACCGCCGCGCTCCTCGCCGCGCTCGGGCTCGCGCGCCTCGCCGCCGCCGCGCTCCACGTCGACCGCCCCGCCGCGGGCGCGATGATGCTCGCCGCGGCCTTCAGCAACACGGGCTTCATGGGGATCCCGATCGCGCAGGGGCTCCAGCCCGCGCGCCCCGCGGCGGCGCAGGCGGCGGTGCTCATCGACACGGCCGACACCACGGTGCTCCTCTGGACGCTCGGCGCCGCGCTCGCCGCCCGCTTCGGCGACGGCGACGAGGGCGGCGACCTCCGCGCGGTCGTCCGCTCGCTCCTCGCGAAGCCGCTGACGTGGGCGGTGGCCGCGGGGCTCGCGCTCAACGCGTGCGGGGCCGCGCTCCCGTGGTGGCTGCGGCCGGGCGTCGAGCGGGCGGGGGCCGCCACGGGGCCGCTGGTGTTCGTGGTGCTCGGGCTCAACGTCGACCTCGCGCGGCTGCGCGGGCGCGGCGCGGCGCTGGCGGCGACGGTGGCGCTGCGCGCGGTCGCGGCGCCCGCGGTGGCCTACGCGGTGGCGTGGGCGATCGGGCTGCGGGGGCCGGCGGCGTGGGCGGGGGTGATGCAGTCGGCGATGCCCACCGCGCTCGCGGCGACGGTGCTGGTGGCACAGCACCGCTGCGACGCGGTCCTCGCGTCCGCGGCGTGCGCGGTGGGGACGGCGCTCGCGCCGCTGACGCTCACGGCGTGGGCCGCGGCGGCCGAGCGGCTGATGTGAGGGGAGGGCGCGGGCGCTGCGAGGTCTGCGGCGCGGCCGGCCCGCATGCCCGTAGGGACGTCCCACCGAAGTCCAGCCAGCGTGACCATCCGCCCAGACATGGAGCGCCTGGAGCTCCATGGGACTTGAACGCACGACGGGATCCGGTAGCGAGAGGGTTGCGAATCACATCCAGCCCCCGAAAGGCCCGTCGTGCAGCCCGCCCCCTGCCGCAACCTCACTGGCGCCGCAATCCCTCTCGCGTGCCTGCCCGAGCCGCATCGCACGCGCGTGCCTCCTCGTCGATCTCGAGTTGCACCGACGGCAGGGAGGATCGGTCCGCGCCTTCGCCGCCCGCGCCGAGGTTCCCTGCTCGCCGTCGACGATAACTTCCACAGGGACGAGATCCTCCTCGGCTCCATCGACGTCGTCACCGGCTTCGTCTTCGGCGAGCGGATGAGCGACGCGCGCGATGGGCGCGCCTGGACGTCCGCCGTGCGCGAGAGCCTCGCGGGCTACTGCGGGATGCGGCGGTGGAGCTGCGCGAGCAGGCCGCGCGAGCGTCGCTGGGTGAGCGTGTGATCCGCGCGCTCAACGGACTGTTCAGCCAACTCGACGGGCTCGCGGCAATGGTGCCGTGGTGGCATCAGGAGGTGGGCCGTCAGGTGGCGACGCTGTCGCTGTCGGCGGCGGAGCGTGCGTGGGTGGAGGCGGTGTTGGTGCCGGCGTTGCACGCGGCGGCGGCGCCTCTTGCTGGCGCGCGATGCGACGGAGCGGTCGTCCCTGGAGACGCTGCAGGACGTGATGCGGGCGCGGGTGGAGGGAGTGACGAGTCCATGGGGCGGCCGGCCGGAGAGTCGGCGTCGCCGCGTGTTGGAGCGGTCGGAGGTGTGCGCGCTGCTGTTCCCGCGGTCGACGTCGAGGCTGGAGGGTCACAATGGTCAGGACGCGCTCTGCCAGCATCAGCGACACGCGATCTCGGACGCGTTCCGCGCGGCGCGGCTGGTGGCGCGCAACTACGTCATCGAACGCGCCGACGGCACCACAGCCGCTGAGCGTCTTTTCGGGCGCCAGCCCGGCGACCTGATCGAGCACCTCCGCAAGCGCGTCGAGCTCCCCGGCCGAGGGCGCCTCACGAAGCGGCGCTCGCGACAACCCGCGCTTGCACCGACCGGATGATCCCCGTGGCCGGACTTCGGTGGGACGCCTCGACTGTCCTGCGCCGTCACGACGGCCAGGACGCTCTACGGCTGTCACCCCGCGCCCCCCTGACAAGCGCGAATCTACCGCCGCCAGAGCGGGGAGGCGTTGATGTCGCGCTCGATGACGTGGCGCATGCGCTTGACCTCCAGCATGAAGCGCTGGGCGGGGCGCGGGCCGCGGTCGATCCTGCTCTTCGCGTAGCTGCCGTGGAGCCCCCGCGTGAGGGCGCGGAGGATGATCACCAGGAGCTCGTCGCGCCAGTAGGGCGAGCGGATGGCGTCGCGCACGTCGAGGTAGTGGTCGCGGCCGCGCAGCGAGGCCGTGGTCACGGGCCGCCCGAAGCGCTCGACGGAGTCGGCGAGCGAGTGGAGGCGCTCGAAGTTGTTGATGTCCTCGGTCAGGAGGAAATAGAAGAGGGCGCCGAGGCCGTAGATGTCGTGCGGCTCCAGGAGCGGCCGCTCGACGATGAAGCGGGGGAAGTCCTCGATGTGGTCGAGGTCGGGCGCGACGCCCGCGTACTTCGCCACGGAGCCCTGCACGTCGGTGACCTCGATGTCGTAGGCGTGGCTGAGGTCGAGGGCGTAGCTGATCACGTCCCCCGGCATCAGCGCGTCGCGCGGGTCCTTCGAGCGCATCACCTCGGGGATCTCGAAGGACTTCTGCGCGGCGTCGAACTCGATGGGGCGCGGCACGGCGAAGTCGCGGCGCCGGTGGCGCGCCTCGGGCGAGAGGAAGGGCTTCTTGTTCTCCCCCGTGACGTCGACCTGATCGTACCAGGAGCGCTGCTTGCCGTTGGCGTCGGCGAACCCGAAGTCGATGAGCGTGGCGCGGAAGGTGGTCGAGCTGGCGAGGTCGTGCAGGAGGTCTTGCACCCGCACGTCGGCGCGCGCCTCGCCGCGCCAGTCCCCGGCGCCGCGGGCCCCCTCCAGCCGGATCATCACGTTGTCAGCGGCGAGGTCTTTGTGGACGACCTGCTTGTCCCCGTGCAGCCACGCGACCGCCTCGGCGAGCTGGGCCACGACCTTCACCTTCTCGAGCAGCAGCACCTTCTCGATCACCTCGGCGGACGAGTCGGGCGCGAGGCGCGAGGGCAGCCACCGCGACATGGCCGAGAGGGCCCGCGGCAGGGCCGGGCGCCGCGCGATGGCGTTGAGGTCGACGCCCTTCGCGCGGAGCTGCTCGCGCACCTCGGTCCGCCGCCGCTCGGCGAAGTCCTTGAGGCCCAGCGGGATCTGCTCCATCACGATGGCGCCGCGGTCGGCGAAGTTGAGGATCGTCGCGATGGCCGCGGCCCCCTTGTCGTGGCAGCAGACGCGCGCGAGCTTCGAGTGGAGGGCCTGCGCGCGGGTCATGATCTGGCTGGCGGAGATCGTCTCCGCGCATTTCGGGCAGGTGAGCGCGGGGTAGAGCGTGGTGTGCTCCTCGATCTCGGTGCGCTCGAGGGGGGCCTTGCCGCAGCTCGGGCAGCGGGGGTGGTAGGCCCGGCCGCAGCCGCACAGGAGCAGCGGCCCGAGCGGGATCACGTCGAAGATCCGCACGACGTTGACGCCGTCGGTGTCGCCCAGGGCGCGCATGTGGGCGATCTCGGTTTCGAAGAGGCGCTCGTGCGCGACGGTGGCCTGGCTGTGGAGGACTTTGATGGCGACGGCGCGGGCGGGCTGCCCGACGATCTGCAGCTCGCCCTTGAACACCCGCGCGAACTTCCCCTGACCGAGCTCCATCGGCACCCAGAGGCCGGCGCGGTTGCGCCGCATGCGGAACACGTACTGGAGGCGCGAGCCGATGGGCTCCGCGGTCGACTCCTCGACGACGGGGAAGGCCGACTGGGTCGCGTGGGGCGGGAGGTGGCGGCCGGTGGGCGGGGTCGGGTCGGGGATGTTCATCATGGCAGGGCCCGCGCGCTCAGCGCGCCGCGACGCAACTGAGGTGGGTGAACTCCGCGTCGTCCGAGAGCTCGAACGCGACGAGCTCCCGCGCGGGCGCCGCGCACCGCAGCCGAAGCCGGAGGTCGGGGAGGTCGACGGCGAGCGGCTCGGGCTCGTCCCCCGCGCGCGCCATGTGCCCGCGCAGCGTCCGGAAGCCAGTCGTGCGGTGGCCGACGTGGAGCGTGCGCGGCGCGGCGAAGGAGACGCGCGCCAGGCGCTCGCCGTTCGGGTTGGTGTACAGGCCCCCGCGGGCGGGCGGCGGCGGGGCCACGGAGACCGACAGCGTGCCGCCCCCCTGGCGCTCGACCACCAGCGGGAAGGGCATCGTGTCGGGGTCGAACGCGAGCACGGCGCCGCGGGCGAGCGCCTGCGGCGGGGCGACGACGTGGTGGATCACCACCGTCCGCCGCGGGAGGTTGATGACGAGCCGCGACGACGTGGCGGGCAGGTCGACCGCGCGCCAGTCCGCGGGCAGCGCGAGCGCCTCGAGCGTGTCGCCGCCCGAGCCGGGGAGGGCCGCCTGGAGCGCGGCCAGGAGCTCGTCGGCCGAGGCCTGCCGGCGCCGCGGGTCGAGCGAGACCGCCTGGGCGAGCACGGGCTCCCACGTCCCGACGTCGACGCCGAGGAGCCCCGGCGTCGGGCGGCGCGGCGAGTTCGCCTCGCGGAGCAGCTCGGTCGGGCCGCCCGGGTACGGCAGCGCGCCCGTGAGCAGGTGGTGCAGGATCAGCCCGAGCGCGTGGACGTCCGTCCAGGGGCCCGTGGCGAGCCCCGCGACCTGCTCCGGGGCCGGGTAGCGCGGCGAGTGGGCGATCATCTTCGACATGCTGGGGCCGTCGGCGACCGCGAAGGCGTCCTCCTGCGCGGGGCGCAGCCGCGCGATGCCGAAGTCGATGAGGCGGACGCGCCGGCCGCCGTGCGCGTCGGTGACGAAGACGTTGTTCGGGGCCACGTCGCGGTGCGTGACCCCGCGGGCGTGCGCCTCGCCGAGCGCCCCCATCACCGGCTCGAGGAGCTTGAGGGCCTCCGCCGGCGTCCACCGAACCTCGGGCGAGGCCCGGAGGAGCTCCGCGAGCGTCTGCCCGTCCAGCCACTCGAGCGCGACCCAAGGCACGTCGCCGAAGTGCGGGAGCGCGACGCTGCCGAAGTCGTAGGGCTTCACCGTCGCGGGGTGCTCGAGGTGCGCCAGGATCTGGACCTCCTGGTAGAACAGCCGGAGCGCCTCGGCCTCGATCTGCGCGCCGGGCTGCGTCAGGAGGCAGAACACCTTGACGGCGACGGGCTTCTGCAGCGCCAGGTGCCACGCCCGGTACACCGCGCCGAAGCCGCCCCGGCGCGCGAGCGCGTCCACCCGGAAGGTGGAGTGAAGCACCTGCCCCGTGAGCCCCAACGGATCGACGAGCTGAGCGGCGGAGGCCATCGTCGCGGACGGTACGCGAGCCGGGGAGAAATTGTCCAGGTCGTGGCGCGGCCGGCGAAGCCTGCGGGAGAGGATCGGGCGGGGGGAGTGAGCCTACTGCGCGAAGGCCTGGACGCCGAACTCGCCGCCGCCCGAGTACATGATCACCTCGATCTGGAAGGTGCCCGTCCAGTTGAGGCAGAGCGGGCGCTGGAGGCCCAGCACCGGGAAGTTGTCGGTGGCGACGTCCTGGTCGACGACGTTGCCGCTGGTGTCGCGCAGGCGCAGGTCGAGGTCGCGCACGCCCATGCCGCCGACGCCGATGATGCGGTAGCAGCGGCCCGGCGTCGCGGTGACCGTCACGTACTGGCGCTGCCCCTGCCCCATCTGCGCCCGGTAGAGCTGCGTGATCGGGTAGAAGCCCGCGGCGAACTGCCGGGCGCGGAGCGACATGTTGTAGCTGACGAAGTCGCTCTCGGCGTAGCCGTCGGTGGTCCAGCCCCCGCCGACCTGCGCGCCGACGCCGAAGCCGCCGACGCCCACCTGCGCCCCGACCTGCGCGCCCACCACCGGCGGCGGCGCGGCGTAGCCCGGCTGCTGCTGATACACGGGCTGCGGCTGCTGGTACACCGGCTGCTGAACCGGCTGCGCCACGTACGTCGGCTGCTGCACGGGCTGGGCGACGTAGGTGGGCTGCGCGCGGACCTGGTAGGACACCGGCTGCGGCTGCGCGCGCACCACACAGTCGGTGAGCGCGAGGCCGCCGACGACGGCGGCGGCGCTGCGGAGGGCGAGGACGATCTTGGGGGACAGGGTCATGGGAAGTTCAGCTCCTTGCGGGGGATGCCGTGAGATTCACGGCGGGCGGTCGTAGGACGGTGGGAGGGGGGCGGATCTTCTCGCGGGGGCACCGCCCGACGCAACCACCGGGTCGCCTCCCGGCGCCTGACGCCATGGTACGGACGTCGGGCCCGTGCCCTTACGCCCCGAGGATCGCGTCGGTGGCCTGGAGCGACACCCCCGCGGCCTTCATCTCCGCGCAGGCCGCCTCGCCGCCGGCCGGGACCACCGCGGCGATCGCGTCGGAGGCGACCACCACGCGGGAGCCCGCGCGCGCAGGGCGTTCACCGATCCAGTCGACGAGCCCGAGGGCCGCGGCGCGGACGCAGTAGTCCGTGGCGACCCCGAAGACCACGAACTCGACGGGCCCCGCCGGGGCGAGCGCGTCGAGCACGCGCGCGGCGTTGGGGTTGGCGAAGAGGGAGTAGACCTCCTTCTCGAAGTACACCCCCTGGGTGCCGGGCGGGATGCGCGCGACCGCGCCCTCGTCGGGCACCGCGGGCACGAAATAGAAGCGCGCCGGGAGCGTCTCGGGGAGCTTCAACCAGCCGGGCGTCCCCTTCACGCAGTGGTCGGGGAAGTCGGGCTTCGCGCCCGCCGGGCCGACGTTGCGGTTGCTCGCGAACTCCCAGGCGTCGTGCGCGTGCGAGTCGACGCTGCCGACGAGCGCGGCGCCCGAGTCGACCGCGGCGCGGACGAGGCGCGCGCACGGGCCCATGGCCTCGGGCGCGCCCGCGACGAAGAGCGCGCCGCCGGGGGAGCAGAAGTCGTGCTGGGTGTCGACGTCGACGAAGACCCGGTTCATGGCGCGGACGCTGGCGGCAACCGGGGGGCAAAGTCAAGCGACCCCGCGCGGTGGTACCGTGCCGCGCCGTGCAGGCCTTCATCCGGTGGTTCTTCGAAACACTCGTGCGGCTCTACTACCCGGAGGTCGTCGTGACGGGCCGGGAGCATCTCCCGCGCGACGGGTCGCTCCTCTTCGTGGCCAACCACCCCAACGCGCTCCTCGACCCGCTGGTGCTGCGCGTCGCGCTCGGGCTCCCCGTCCGCTTCCTCGGCAAGAGCACCCTCTTCAAGAACCCCCTCTCGCGCCTCACGATGGAGGCCTTCGGGGGCATCCCCGTGTACCGTCCGCGCGACGCGGGCGCGGGCGGCGGCGACCCCTCGCAGAACGAGAAGACCTTCGCCCTCTGCCGCGCCGTCCTCGCCCGCGGCGAGCCCATGGCCCTCTTCCCCGAGGGAACGTCGCACTCCGACCCTGCCCTCCGCCCGCTGAAGACCGGCGCCGCCCGCATCGCCCTCACCGCCCGCGCCGAGCACCCGTCGCTCGCCCTCTCGATCGTCCCCGCCGGGCTCCTCTACGACCGCAAGGCCGTCTTCCGCTCGCGCGTCCTCGTCGCCGTCGGGGAGCCCCTCCGCGTCGCGGACTTCGCCGAGGCGTACGCGCGCGACGAGGCGGCGGCCGTTCGCTCGCTCACCGACGCGGTCGGCGCGGCGCTCGACGCGGTGGTGACGCAGGCCGACACCCGCGAGCTCCTCGACGGCGTGGCCCGCGTCGCCGCGTGGACGGGCGCCCCCGACGCGCGCGACGACCTCGCCGCCGCCCAGGCCCGCGCCCGCGCGCTGCTCGCCGGCTACGAGGCCCTCCGGGCGCGCGACCCGGCCCGCGCCGAGGCGATCGTCGCGCAGGCGTCGCAGTACATGCGCGTGCTCCAGTCGCTCGGCGTCGTCGACCCGTGGGCGTTGGAGGTGGGCCGCGTGTCGTTCCGCGCCGCGCTCCGTGCGGTGGTCGCGCTCGCCGCCCTCGCGCCCTTCGCCCTCGTCGGGGCGGCCCTCGCGTGGGCGCCGTACCGCCTCGCCGGCCGCGTCGCCCGCACCGTCACCCACGAGGAGGACGAGCTCGGCACCGTGAAGGCCATGGCCGGCGCCCTCTTCGTGATCCTCGCCTGGGTCGCCGAGGCCGCCCTCGCCGCGTGGCGCCTCGGCGCGTGGGCGGGCCTCGCCGTCGCGGCGCTCGCCCCGGCGTGCGGGTACGCCGCGCTCCGCTTCGAAGAGCGGGCCGCGGTGGCGACGGAGGCCCTGCGGCACGCGTGGATCCGCGCGACCCGCCCCGGCGCGACGGCCGACGCGGTGGCCCACCGTCGCGCCCTCGCCGACGCCGTGATGCAAGCGTTGCACAGCGCAGCGGTCGGCGATGTATGATCGCGGCCCCTCCCGTGCGTACCCCCCTCTCCGCCTCGATCGTCTTCGCCGTGGTGGCCTCGCTCGCGTGCCGGGGCTCCGACGGCCCCCCCCGCCCCCCGCCCGGCGCGCCCGGCGCCAACGGCCCCGCGGCGCGCGCCGACGCTGCCGCCCCGGGGGGCTCCGGGGCCGCCTGCACCAACGACGACGGCTGCGGCTTCGCCCTCGTGTGCACGAGCGGCCGCTGCGCCGACAGCGAGTGCCACGACGGCGACCCGATGCACCCGCCGCGCGTCTGCCCCGGCTCGCAGCACTGCGAGTTCTCCGACCGCGGCGGCGCGCGCAAGGGCCGCGGGCACTGCGTCTCGGGCGTCCCCGAGGCCGCGCCCGCGGGGGCTGAGGGGGGCGCGCCCGTTCCCCCCGCGGCCGCGCCGTGAGATCGTCGGCGGCCCATGGGAAGCACTCCGCCCAAGCCGCCGGGTAGCCCGAAGCCCCTCGACGCGGCGAGCAACCCCACCTTCGCCCCGCGCCGCCCGCCCCCGCTCTGGCGCGCCACGCTCGCCGACGCCGCCCGCCTCGGCACGCTCGACGTCCCCGTCGCGCCGCGCCCTGGGCAGCCCGTCCGCTTCGACCCGCCGCCCGCGCCCGACGTCGCCCGCGCGCGGACCGCCCTCCTCGGGCCCACCTACGCCGCGCTCACCCAGTCGTTCGGCGCCGACGCGCCCGCCTCCGGCGACGACCTCCTGCGCGCCGAGGCCGCCCTCGGCGCCGTGCCCGCGCTCCTCCTCGCCAGCGCCGCGAAGCCCGTCTCCGACCGCGTCGAGCGCGTGCTCCAACACATCCCCGACGTCGTCCGCCGGCCCTTCCAGAAGCTCTTCGGGCTCCTCATCGACAGCGGGATCGCCGCGGCCACCGGCGCCGTCCAGGCCCTCCTCGACCAGTCGGTGCGCGGCTTCGACCCGGCGGGCGGCTCCCTGCCCGCGCGCGTCGACCTGCCGATCGAGTCCATCTCGCAGCTCGACACCTCGTGCGGCGAGACGGCCGTCGCGATGATCTTGAAGGCCTCGGGCGAGCCCGTGCTGCTCGGCGAGGTCGACACGCAGATGTCCGCGCCGGTGTGGGCCGCGGGCGTCGGCGGGTCGAGCCTGCTGGTCGACCGGGAGTTCGCGCGGCGCGGGCTCACCGCGATCTCGGGCGTCAGCGACGGCGCGCGGGTGAAGCGCTTCCTCGCGTCGGGGCTGCCGGTGATGGTGTCGGTGGGCTGGGCCAACGGCGGCGGCCACTTCGCGGTGCTGAGCGGCTACGACGACGCGCGCGGCACCTACCGCGTGCGCAACTGGCTGGCCAACGGCGCCACGGTCGACGTGCCCGCGGCGGAGTTCGAGACGGCGTGGGGGCGTCACTTCAACCTGATGACCGCCGTCGTCCCGCGGCGCGACCCGCGGCTCGAGAAGCTCTTGAAGCAGGCCGAGGGGCGTGCGCCCGCGGCGGTGGCGCGGGGCTTCTCCGTCACGGACTTCTGGTGCGACCCGAAGCGCCTCTTCGTCGAGGCCGCGTACCGCTGGGTGACGTCGGCGACCGACGTGACGGTGAAGGTGAGCTTCAACTCCGAGGGCCTGCGCTGGGGCGCGGCCGAGGAGATGCGCTGGCTCAACGGCTCGATCGCCGTGCGGCAGCGCGTGGCGAGCGGGTGGTACGTCGGGCTGCGGGTGGAGAAGCTCTCGCTGCGCAACTCGCCCGACGAGTGGCAGACCTTCCGCGCGACGCCCGTCGGCGCGGCGATGAGCGTGGAGGGCCCCGGCTTCAACCTCGCCGTGGCGGCCGAGCGCGGGGGCGTGCAGGCGTCGCTCGCGGTGGCCCTCGGTCGCTCCCTCGCCGACCTCGGGCTCAAGGTGAACGTCTCCGTCACCGACCAGGGCACCTACAACGTCGCCGGCGTGCTCGCCGGCGTGTGGTGAGCGCGCGGTGGGCGACTCGCTCTTCGACCACGTCGCGTCGCTCCAGGGCGCGCGCCCTTGGGGTGCAATGCTCGACGCGGGCAGCGGACGTCACTCGCTCCGCTGGGTCGCCTCGCTCGACACGACGCGCTGGACCGCCGTCACCGCCGACCCCGACATGGCCGCGGTGATCCCACGCGGCCGCCCCGACGTCGACCGCATCGTCCTCGGCGACTGGACCGACCCGTCGCTCCTCGCGGGCGAGGTGTACGACACGGTGCTCGCGGACTACCTCCTCGGCGCGATCGACGGCTTCGCGCCGTACTTCCAGGGGCAGCTCTTCGCCCGACTGCGACCGCACGTCGGGGCGAGGCTCTACGTGGTGGGCCTCGAGCCGCTGCCGCACCGCCCGGAGTCGCCCGACGGGAAGCTCGTGACGGAGATCGCCCGCTCGCGCGACGCGGTGCTCCAGCTCGTCGGCGACCGGTGCTACCGGGAGTTCCCGCTGGGGTGGGTGCGGCGGAGTCTGGAGGCGAGCGGGTACCGCGTGGTGTCGGCGAGGACGTTCCCCAACGTGTTCGGCCGCCGCTGGATCGACGGGCAGATCGACATGAGCGTGCGGCGCCTCTCGCGCCTGCCCGACCCGGCCCTCGTCGCGCCGATGGGCGCGTACCTCGAAGCGCTCCGCCGCCGCGCCACCGCGCACGCGGAGGCCAACGGGGGACTGCGCTGCGGGGCCGACCACGTGGTCGCCGCCGAGCCCGTGTAGGGCGGTCAGTTGCGGGGGGCGAGGGCGAGCGGGAGGCGGGCGGGCGTGTAGACGTTGTCGGTCTCGCCGTCGACGACGCGGAGCGGGTCGTACTGGTCGAGGCCGATCTCGGGGACGGTCGCGACCATGCCGCGGAGCAGGGAGATCCAGCTCTGCTGGCGGCCGCTGAGGAGGCCCGTGATGAGGTTGGAGACGGCCCAGCCGTTGTCGCCGAGGGCCTCGACGCCGTTGACCACCATGTCGAGCTTCGCCGAGCCGCCGGGGTGCAGCGGGTAGAAGTCCCGGTTGTAGTAGTTGAAC
Source organism: Polyangiales bacterium (assembly GCA_046351555.1). Taxonomy (GTDB): domain Bacteria; phylum Myxococcota_A; class Polyangia; order Polyangiales; genus CAISKJ01. Next base: position 74,567 of record JAXLYI010000012.1, on the reverse strand, counting down.
GACACGCAGGAGTTCACCATCATGATCTGGTAGCGGTTGGGGAAGTCGCCCGCGCGGTAGTTGGCCGGGTCGAGCGGCCCCGCGCCCAGGTGCGAGTGCCCCGAGTAGATGAACACGTCGGCCGTCCGCCAGGCGTCGACGTAGCGCTGCCGCGCCGCGCTCGAGTACGCGCTCCCCTCGTCGCCGTAGTAGGCGTGGAGGTGCACGTCGAGCGGCCGCGACTGCCCGCCGACGGTGAGCGTCATCGGCACCGTGAGGTTGACCGCGCGCGTCTTCCAGCGGTCGAGGATCGCCTGGCGGAGCGCCGGGGCCGACACGCCCGAGGGGGCCGACGCGCCGAGCGCCCAGTCGATGACCTTCGCGTGGGTGACGTTCGGCACGACCGCCCCGTTGACGCGGATGTCGAGCAGGTCGGCGGCCGGCGTCGGGGCGTCGAAGCGGGCGCCGGGCTGCGCGCGGAGCACGCTGCGCAGCACGTAGAACATCTCGCGGTAGCCGTCGTCGTTGGGGTCGGACTCGCGCTCGCCGATGACGCCGAAGAAGGCGTTGATGTGCACGTCGCGCTTCGACGCGTCGCGCGCGCCGAAGAGCTGGTCGTACTCGGGGTACGTCGCCGTCTGCGGCGCGCGGATGGTCGCGAGCTTCACGGTGAGCGGGAGGTAGCGGCGGTTGAGCTCGAGCGCCGACACCTGCGCGCGCCGGTCGGTGAGCTTGCGCGACGCGTTGTCGATCGCCGCCACCTCGGCGTTGATCGCCCGCGCGCAGCCCGCCACGCCCGGGTTGAACATGTACCAGAGCCCGTCGGCGCCGAACTCCCGCGCCTCGGGGTCGTCGGTGCAGGTCGAGATGATGTCGTTGGCGTAGCCGAAGTAGTTGCCGAAGAGCGCGGTGGTGGAGAGCGACCGCCGCGAGGCCATCGACTTCGCCACGAGCCCGCGGCCCGTGTAGGTGTAGCGGACGCGGAGCTTCTGCGTCGTCGGCGCGCCCGCGCGCTCGGTGTCGACCACCGTCACGGGCTCGCGCACGAAGGTGGCGCGGTCGATGGTGGCCACCTCGCGGTCGTCGAGGCTCGCCTGGAGGTTGCGCAGCGGGCCGAACACCGTCCGCGTCTGGCGGCGCACGGCGTCGGTGATCGTCGCGTCCGACGCGCCCGGGTCGACCAGCACGTAGCCCGTGATGGTCATCATGCGGCCGACGGCGTTCTGCCCGGTGATCTCGTCGGGGTCGGGCGCCGCCTCGTCGGTCTCCTCCGGCGCGCACGCGCCCAGCGAGAGCATCGTCACCGTCGCCATCAGCGCCCGCATGGGGCGAGAGTCCATCCAACGAGGCGTCATCGAGCAGCCCTCCGAAGGTTCACGCACCGCCCCACGGCCCAGCGCGGGAGGGACGATGTAGGTGTGATTCGTACAGGGGCGGCCGGGCGCTTGTCAACGCGCTGGGCGACGGCGCCGCGGAGGGGCTCCGCGGGTCTGGTAGCCTTCGGCCCGATGTGGCAGCTCCTCGGCCTGTCGAGCGGCGTCCTCGTCGCGCTGCTCGCGCTCGTCGTCCTGTGGGGTCGCTGGCGCAGGCGGCGCGGCGCGGCCGACGGCGTGCGGCAGCTCGTGGCCCTCGACGGCGACCGGCTCCTCTCGCTCGAATACCAGGTCGTCGCCGGCGCGGACGACGGCCCGTCCCGTGAGGAGCGCTGGAGCGTGCGCGCGCTGGCGGACGGCCGCGTGCTCGCCCGCACCGACCTCGACGGCGCCCTCCGCGTGGTGGCCCGCGCGGGGCGGCAGTTCGTGGCGGTCGGCGAGCGCCCGCGCGTCTGCGTGATCGACCTGTCGCCCGCCGTCGTCGCAGGGGAGGCCGAGGTGGCGACGGCGAACCCCGGCCTCGGCGGCCTCGCGCCGCTCGACGCGCTCGCGCCCGAGGTGAGTGGCGGGCGTTTGTCGGTGGTCACCGCGCAGGGGCGCCGCGCGACGCTGACGCTCCCCGCGGTGGACGGCGCGGTCGAAGCGGTCGCGATCCCCGCACCGGACTTCGACGAGCGGGCCGAGCGGCGCGCGGGGATGCGGCTCGGCGACGGCCCGCGGCGGCAGCTCTCGGTTCGGGGGCGGGCGGTCGCGGGCGTGGATTTCCTCGAGGGGGCCTTCCTCGTCGAGCCCGCGGCGGCGGCGGTTCTGGTCGTCCACCGCGCGTCCCTCGACGGCGAGGGGGCGCTGCTCTCGGCGTTCGGCGACGACGGGCGGCCGCGCTGGAGCGTCTCCCTCGACCGCGACCTCCGCCGCGACGCATGCGCCGCCGTCGTCGTCGGGGAGCGCCTCGTGGTCGCGCTCGCGTCGCGCGACCCGCGCCCGGCCGAGCTGCTCTGCGTCGACCTCCGCGGCGGCACGCTGGTCTGGCGGACGCGGGCCTGAGCGGGCGGAGGCTTCGGCCGTGCGAGGATCGTGGCTCGATGGACTTCCCGGCCGCCCGCGGCATGGACTCGACGTGGTCCGCGGTCGACGCGGACGAGTACGTGGCGGCGTTCCGCACGCAGGAGGACGACCCGCTCCCGCGGGCGCGATTCACAGCCCACACACGGTCAAGATTCGGTCGCGAAGCCCCTCGATGAAGCCGGGGACGGTCTTCGCTTCGAGCCAACGCTCGACAACGGCGCGTGCGAGGTCTTCGTCGGTCTTGAGCGGGAGCCGCCAGAGTTCGAAGGTTCCACGGAGGTGCCGGAGGATTTCCTTCCCCGAGAAGTGATCGACCCACCCGTTTGAAGCGAGGTCGTCGCGACAGGTTCTGTAGTGGTGCCCCAGCAGATCATCGTTCAAGTATGCTGGCGTGAACTCCTGAGCGTCCTTCGCAAACCCCCGCGAGATCGGGGCCGCACGGAGCCAGGCGCTCGCCGCCTCCAGGCTGCTCACCGCGGCGGGCGTCGGCGTCGGAGGGAGTTTGGACGACCTCTGCTGCACGTAGAGCATCGTGAGACGCAGCGCCATCCACGCGTGCAGCGCCGACGCCCGCTCGTGCGCCTTCGCCTCGAGCTCCACCGCCGAGAGAGCGCTGACCGCCGCGAGCGCATCGAAGTCGAGGAGGTGATTCTCGATCTCATGCCGCGCCGTACGCTGTACGGGGTCGTCGTTGGACGAGGGCGCGGCGAAATCGCGGTCCACCAACCCGAAGACGTGGCCGCGCCCCTCCTCGCGAGCCGCCTGAACGAGGGCCTTGACGGAATCGTGTCCCCCCACCGCACGGACCGTAATCTTCCGGGCACGCACGTCCTGCGACCAGCAGCGCGTGAGGGTCACGCGCGTGAGAGGGTCTTCGACCAGAAGCAGCGCTTTGCCACGGAAGAAGGGGTCGTCGATGTCGCCGATTTTCATTCCGCGGCGTCCGCGACGGGGGGCGCCTGGATGTCGTCCGCGGTGAGCTCACGGCGCTCGTAGGAGGGCACGGCGTCGAGGACCCAGGGCGAGTGGGTCGCGACGACGAACTGCGTCGCCGGCGAGAGAGCGCGCAGCGCGGGGAGCAGCGCCCCCTGCCAACCGACCTGATGGTGCTGCTCGGGCTCGTCGATCAACGCCAGATCGGGCGCGCGGTCGGCGAAGACGAAAGGGTAGGCCATCGCAAGCACGGCGAGTTGCCCAGAGCTGAGGCGATCGATCGGCACCACGCGTGGCATCGCTTCCCCGTACGCGGCCCGCTCACGGACCGCATCGATCGTAAGGGTGGCCGAGGGCAGAGGCCCGTCGCGCACGACCACCTCCGCGTCGCCACCCACCTCTGCCGAGCGGAACATCACGTCGAGCGTCCATCGCGGGCCGAAGAAGGTGCGCATGAACGCCTCGATGCGCTCGAAGGTCTCGTCGCGCCCGCGGCTGCGCGTGAAGACGTTGACGAGGCGACGCTTGAGCTCCGCGAGCCTCCGCTCCTCACGAGTCGACCGCGGACCGGACGTGCCCGACGGCGGGTCGCCCAAATCCACGGGCTCGCGCCGCGCGGAGAAGTACTCGATCGCGAAATGCGATGGGCCGAGGCCGCCCCACTGGAGCCCACGGAGCGTGTCGTCGAGCGAATCCCTTTTGAGCGCCTTTCCATAGGCGCTCTCGGCATCCGGGCGCCGCAGCCGGGCATTGAGGGCCTCGAGCTCCGCGCGGTTGACGCTCCATGGTTCGGCGCGACCTCCAGCGGCCAGTTCGCCGCGGATCTCGAAGTCGACAGCGCCCTGACGCACGAGCTCCCGCGGGCTCGCCGTGTCGGCCGGCAGCAGGTCGACTCGCCCGAAGAGGATGAGGATCGCCTCCAGCACGGAGGTCTTCCCGACGCCGTTGTCACCTGCGAGCACGAGCGCGCCTGCGTGGGGACCATCGTCGGGCGGCAGTTCGAACTCGAGGGTATCAATGCCGCGAAAGTTCTTGATGGAGATGCTTCGCAGTCTCACGGGAGGGGAAGCCACCATGACCGTTGCCTCGAGCCCATCGTACACCGCGCGGGGTCAACGGGGCGTCGCCATGTTGCTCGCCTTCCTACGTCGTGGCGTGGCCCCGGCGCATGGTACCGCGCGGAACGGCGGTGGTGGTCTTCGAGCGGCTCCAAAGCCTCGTCCCACAACACCCACCGACAGCCTTCCCTCCTCCTTCCGCCGCGCGGGTGGCGAGTTCACCGGGTGCGGTGCGAAGGGCGTTCGGGCGACGGCGCACAGCGTCGAGGTGGCCACCGTCGTCACCACCGTACTCGCCGCCATCGCCCGCCCTTGAACGCCCCTCCGCCCGCACGCCCCCTCTGGCGCCGCGCCCCCGGCTGGTGCACCCTCGCGCGCCCTCGCCATGCGCCCCCCCGCCCCGCTCCTCCTCGCCGCGACGCTCTGCGCGTGCGCGACGGCCTCGCGCTCGCGCCAGTGCCGCGTCCGCGCGCCCGCCGCGCAGGTCGTCAACGCCGCGCCCGCCGCGCCCCCGCCGCCGCCCGAGCAGCCCGCCGCGCAGCCCACCGCGCCGGCCCCCGTGGTCGCCTCGGCGCCCCGCCACGAAGCGCTCGCCTCCGTGGAGGCCACCGCCAGCGGCGGCTCGGGGAGCGTCGCCGAGGAGCCCGCCGAGGACTGCGACTCCGGCGGCGCCGCGCCCGACCCGGTGGCCGCGCAGGAGGCCGTGATCGCGCGCAACCAGTCCGCCCTCGCCTCCGCCGTCTCCGCCTGCCGCGAGGTCTGCGCCGCCAGCGGGAACATCTGCACCGCCGCCGCGGAGATCTGCCGCCTCACGGGCGACGGCCACGACCGCTGCGCCCGCGCCCGCGGCGCCTGCACCGACGCCAGCCGCCGTCGCGACGGGCAGTGCCCCGCGTGCCCGACGCCATGATGAAGACGCCAGGGTTCTCCTTCGCGGTCGAGGCCACCGACGGCGACGCGCGCGCCGGCACGCTCGTCACGCCGCACGCCGTCGTCGAGACGCCCACCTTCATGCCCGTCGGGACGCAGGGCTCGGTGAAGGGGCTCACCGCCGACGAGGTGGCCGCCACCGGCGCCGGGATCGTCCTCGGCAACACCTACCACCTCTGGCTGCGGCCCGGCGCCGAGGTGGTCCGCGCGCTCGGGGGCCTGCACCGCTTCACGCGCTGGCGGCGCGCGATGCTCACCGACAGCGGGGGGTTTCAGGTGTTCTCGCTCGCGGGGCTGCGCGCGATCGACGACGACGGGGTCACCTTCCGCTCGCACCTCGACGGCTCGGCGCGGCGGATGACGCCCGAGGAGAGCGTGAGGACGCAGGGCCTCCTCGGCGCCGACATCGCGATGGCCTTCGACGAGTGCCCGCCCGGCGACGCCGACCGCGACGTCATCCGCCGCGCGATGGACCGCACCTCCGCCTGGGCCGCCCGCTGCCTCGCGGTCGAGCGCCCGGAGGGGCAGGCGCTCTTCGGCATCGTGCAGGGCGGCATCCACGAAGACCTCCGCCACGAGCACCTCCAGGCCATCGCCGCGATGCCCTTCGACGGCGTCGCGCTCGGCGGGCTCTCGGTGGGCGAGGCGACGGCCGACATGCACCGCACGCTCGCCGCGGTGACGCCGTCGATGCCCGCCGACCGGCCGCGCTACCTCATGGGCGTCGGCGCGCCGCGCGACCTGCTCGCGGGGGCGCTGGCGGGCGTCGACATGTTCGACTGCGTGCTGCCGACGCGCAACGCGCGCAACGGCCAGGCGCTCACCTGGGGCGGCCGGGTGAACATCAAGCAGGCGCGCCACAAGCTCGACGCGGGCCCGCTCGACCCGCGCTGCGACGGGCCCTGCTGCGACGGCGGCGGCGGCACGTACACCCGCGGGTACCTCCGGCACCTCTACGTCGCGGGCGAGATGGTCGCGCTGCGGGTGCTGTCGATCCACAACGTGCACTTCCTCGTCACGCTGATGCGGCGGATGCGCGAGGCCATCAAGGCCGGGCGGGCGCGGGAGTTCGCGCGCGACGCGCTCGAGGCGATGCGCGAGGGCGACGAGGTGGGCCCGGCCGACCCCGCTTCGAAGGGCCGCCCCGTCGGAGCTCCGGGCGCCGCCCCCCCGCGCCGGTAGAATACTGGTCGCGCCCCCCCGCGGGATGGAACGCTCCGTTCGACGCCGCCCCACTCTCCCCCACGGGCGCGGCGAAGGAGGTCTCATGATCCTCGGCCGGGAGCGCCGCCAGCGGCGCTCGGACGATCTCGCCATGGCGCTCCAGTACCTGCTCACCTCGCAGCGCGAGCGGGCGGGGCTCACCCACATCCTCCTGTGCTCCACCGACGGCATCCTGCTGGCGTGCGACGGCGACCGGGCCGAGTGCGAGGAGCTCGCGGCCTACGCGCCCTTCATCGCCCGCGGCGAGGGCTTCGCGCTCGACCCGCGGCGCCTCGCGGGGGTCTCGGTCAACCGCTTCCGGGTGGGCCGCGAAGACCTCCTGCTGCTCCTCCGCGGCGAGGCGGCGGCCATGGAGGTCGCCCCGGCCCTGATGGCGGCCGTCGAGGGGGTTGCGCGAATTCTAGGCGACTCCTGAGCCGCACCCCCCCGGCCGCACCCCCCGTCGCTTTCGTTTCGCCGCGCAGTTGCGCCCGTTCGCCGCTCCCTCGTATCGTGCGGCGCGCAGCCCACACCGGGCCACGGAGGCGCTTCCATGCACCATCGAGCTTCAACTTTCCGCTTCGGCGCGCTCGCGGCCATCGCCGCGGCGCTCGGGGCGTGTTCGGGCGAGGCCGTCGTCGGCGGACGCCTGGACGTCACCGGCAACGACCTCGCGTCCGACGCGATCCCGATGACCTCGGACGACGGCGCCGCGGGCGACACGCCCATCGCGCCCGATGCCGCCCCTGACGTGGCGCCGGACGCCGCGGACATGGACGCGCCGGACGTCCTGGGCGACGCGCCCGACGCCGCCGCGGACGGGCCGGCGCGCTGCGCCTCCAACGCCGACTGCGCGGGGATGGCGGGGACGCCCGTGTGCGACGTGATGAGCGGGCGCTGCGTCGGCTGCCTGCCCGCCGCGGACACGTGCCCGGCCGGGCAGTACTGCGACCCCACCACGAACTCCTGCCAGTCGGGCTGCCGCGACGACATGGGCTGCCCGCGGCCCACGCTGGAGGACGGCGGCGCGGGCGCGCAGCTCCACTGCAACCCGATGTCGCGCACCTGCGAGCAGTGCGTGACCGACGCCCACTGCCCCGCGGGGATGGTGTGCGCGGGCGGCGTGTGCACGCGCGGTTGCAACGCGACGCGGCCCTGCGCCGCGGGCGAGACGTGCTGCGCGGGGGCCTGCGTCAACACGCTCACCAACGACGCCCACTGCGGCCGCTGCGACGCGGCGTGCATGGTGCCCAACGGCGACCCGCTCTGCACGATGGGCGTCTGCGGCGTGTCGCGCTGCACCGCGCCCTTCGCCAACTGCGACGGGGTGGCGTCGAACGGCTGCGAGACCAACGCGCTCACCTCGGTGAACCACTGCGGCGGCTGCGGCATGCGCTGCCAGGAGCGCCGCAACGCATCGGTGTCGTGCGAGATGGGGGCGTGCCAGTTCCGCTGCAACGAGGGCTTCGCGGACTGCAACATGAACCCCGACGACGGCTGCGAGGCCGTGCTCGGCGAGGACCCGCGCAACTGCGGCTCGTGCGGGACGGCCTGCACCACGGCGGGCGGCATCGGCGTGTGCCGGGCGGGCCGCTGCGACACGGGCGCCTGCGGCGTCGAGCGCGCCGACTGCGACATGAACGCGGCCAACGGCTGCGAGACCAACACCGGCGACGACGTGCGCAACTGCGGGTCGTGCGGCAACGTCTGCCCGGCCCGGGCCAACGCCTCGCCGGTGTGCTTCATCGAGCGCTGCACCTTCCGCTGCAACGAGGGCTTCGCCGACTGCGACGGCGACGCCATGAACGGCTGCGAGGTCGACCTCCGCGCCGACGCCGCGCACTGCGGCCGCTGCGACATCCGCTGCGACACGCCCAACGGCGTCGGCTCGTGCACGGCGGGCGTCTGCGGCATCGCGCGGTGCAACGCCGGCTTCGACAACTGCGACATGAGCGTGCTCAACGGCTGCGAGTCGAACCTCCAGACCGACACGCTCAACTGCGGCCGCTGCGCGACCCGCTGCGTCGTCCCCAACGGCGCCGGGGTGTGCGCGATGGGCGTCTGCGGCGTCGGCGCGTGCGACACCGGCTACGCCAACTGCGACATGATGGCGGCCAACGGCTGCGAGGTGAACACCAACACCGACCGCACCAACTGCGGCCGCTGCGCCAACGTCTGCCCCACGCCCACCTCGGGCACCACCGTCTGCCGCACCGGCACGTGCATGGTGAGCACCTGCCCCGCCGGCACCGAGAACTGCAACGGCAGCGCGGCCGACGGCTGCGAGGTCACCACCAACACCGACCTCAACAACTGCGGCGGCTGCGGCGTCCGCTGCCCCGCGGTCGCCAACGGCACGGCGTCCTGCTCGGCGGGTCGCTGCGGCGTGGGCTCCTGCAACCCGGGCTTCGGCGACTGCGACCGCAGCGCGGCCAACGGCTGCGAGGTCGCCACCACCACCGACGTCAACAACTGCGGCGCCTGCGGCAACTCCTGCCCGTCGCCGGCCAACGCCACGCGCACCTGCGCGGCGGGCGCCTGCGGGTTCACCTGCAACCCGGGCTTCGCCAACTGCGACGGCGTCGCCTCCAACGGCTGCGAGGTGAACCTCAACACCAGCACCGCCAACTGCGGCGCCTGCGGCCGCGTCTGCGCGGTGGCCAACGGCACGCCGGTGTGCTCGTCGGGTACGTGCGCGGTCGGCGCCTGCAACGCCGGCTTCGGCAACTGCAACAGCGTGTACGCCGACGGCTGCGAGGTCGACGTGCGCAGCAGCACCGCCAACTGCGGCCGCTGCGCCAACGCCTGCCCCGCCGGTCAGTCGTGCGCCGCCTCCACCTGCGCCTGCCCGACGGGCACCTCCTACTGCGCGACGCAGTCGGCCTGCCGCAACCTCGCCGCCGACAACAACAACTGCGGGAGCTGCGGCCGCGTCTGCCCCGCCGGCCAGAGCTGCTCGGGCGGGAGCTGCGTCTGCCCCGCCGGCCAGACCAACTGCTCCAACGTCTGCCGCAACCTCACCACCGACGTCGGCAACTGCGGCGCCTGCGGCCGCGCCTGCGGCTCGGGCCAGGCCTGCGTGTCGGGCGTGTGCATCGGCTCCGGCTCGCTCCGCTTCACCCTCACCTGGGACCGCAACGGCGACATGGACCTCCACGTCCGCCCGCCCTGCGGCACGGAGATCTACTACGGCGCCCGCACGGCCTGCGGCGGCACCCTCGACCGCGACGACACCAGCGCGCGCGGCCCCGAGAACGTCAACTGGGTCGGCACCTACACCCCCGGCACCTACTACGCCTGCGCCGAGGCCTTCACCAGCGCGGTGGCCAGCGCCGTGTACAACCTCACGGTGGTGCGCGGCGGCGTGACGATCCGCACGGTGACCGGCACGCGCGGCACCACCGACGGCAACCGCGCCTGCGGCGCGGGCTTCAACCAGCTCGCCATCTCGCCCTGACGGCGCCGCGGCGCGGGGCGCTCGCCTCCCCCGCGCCGCGCCCCTCCCCCTACAGCGACAGCTCCCCGGGCGGCAGACCCCGCCGGCGCCACGCGGCGCGCAGGGTGTTCTCCAGCAGGCACGCGATGGTCATCGGGCCGACGCCGCCGGGCACCGGGGTGACCCAGGCCGCGCGCGCGAGGGCCTCGTCGTAGGCCACGTCGCCGACCAGCTTGCCGTCGGCGCCGCGGTTGATGCCGACGTCGATCACCGCCGCGCCGGGCTTCACCCAGTCGCCGCGGACCATCCGCGCGCGCCCGACCGCCGCCACCAGCACGTCGGCCTCGGCGCAGAGCTTCGCGAGGTCGCGCGTGCGCGAGTGGGCCACGGTGACCGTCGCGTTGCGCTGGAGCAGCAGCAGCGCCATCGGCTTGCCGACGATGTTGCTGCGGCCGACCACCACGGCGCGCGCGCCCTCGAGCGCGACGCCGGCGTAGTCGAGCAGGCGCATGCACCCGAGGGGCGTGCAGGGGACGAGGCCCGGCGCGCCCGCCAGCAGCGCGCCGCCGTTGAGCGGGTGGAAGCCGTCGACGTCCTTGCGCGGGTCGACCGCGTCGAGCACCGCGGCCTCGTCGATGTGCTTCGGGAGCGGGAGCTGCACGAGGATCCCGTCGACGTCCTCGCGCGCCCCGAGCGCGCGGACGAGCGCGACCAGCTCGGCCTGCGAGGTGTCCGCGGGCAGCCGGTGGACCTCGCCGCGCATCCCCGCCTCCTCGCAAGCGCGGGCCTTGTTGCGCACGTACACCTGCGAGGCCGGGTCGTCGCCCACCAGCACCACGTCGAGCCCCGCGGGGCGCCCCGCGCGCGCCGCGAAATCCGCCGCCGCCGCCGCCACGCGCTGCCTCAGCGCGGCAGCCACCGCCTTGCCGTCGATCGCCTGTCCCATCGTCCGTGCTCCTCGGCGCGGACTCTACGCCAACGGGAACGGGCGGTGGACGGGGCGGAGACGTGGGCTGGCGTTCAGCGGTAGCGCCCGGCGTGCGCGCGCATCACGAGCGCGTCGTCGGTCTGCGACGAGGAGACGCCCCACACGAGCGTCGCGCCGAGGGCGCAGGCCTGGTCGTGGAGGGCGCGGGTGCAGCCGGGGACGTCGGACATCGCGTCGCCGGTGCAGCGCGCGACGACCTCGCCGAGCGCGTCGACGGGGCGTGCGGGGGCTTCGGGGAGGGCCTCGACGGGGCAGCCCGCGGGCATCGCGCCGGGGTGCGCGGGCCGGGCCGGGGCGCCCGCGCAGGCGGAGGCGAGCGCGGCCGCCACGAGCGCCGCGGCGGCCGCGCGGGGGCTCACAGGAGCTCGCTGCCGGCGAAGAAGTAGGCGAGCTCGCGGGCGGCGGAGGCGGGGGAGTCGGAGCCGTGGGTGGCGTTCTCGCCCTTGCTCGCGCCGAAGAGCTTGCGGATGGTGCCGTCGGCGGCCTGCGCCGGGTCGGTGGCGCCCATCACCTCGCGCCAGCGGAGGACGGCGTTCTCGCCCTCGAGCGCGAGCACGTAGACGGGCCCGCGCGTCATGAAGGTGCAGAGCTCGCCGAAGAAGCCGCGGCCCGCGTGCTCGGCGTAGAAGCCCTCCGCCTGCGCCCGCGTGAGCTGGAGGCGGCGGAGCCCCTTCACCGTGAAGCCGGACTTCTCGATGTGGGCGAGGATCGCCCCCGCGAGGTTCTTCTCCACCGCGTCGGGCTTGATGATCGCGAACGTGCGCTCGATGGCCATTTGAGTACGTGTGCTCCTTCGGTCGCCCGGCGCGTCGGTCGCGTCGCGGGCGCGGCGCCCTCTACACCACCCCCTCGCCCGCCCGCAAGGTGAACGGACGCCCCCCGCCGCACCCCGCGGCGCCCCGCCTCGTCCCTGTCCGCGCACGACTCGTGTGCGACGTCGCCTCCCCGCGGGGTGCTGTGCGATCGCAGGACTTCCGGTCGTTTGTCGCGCATCGCCGTTGCCCCGGGCCCTGTGGGCGGACAAACCTTGCCGACCGGAGGAACTGATGACGTTTCGTAGAAGTGTGATGTTCGTCTCGCTGCTCGCGGCCGCCGCCGCGTGCTCGACCGGCGGCAACGGCAACGTGGGGCCGGTGGAGGACGCCGGCGACGAGTCCGCCGCCGACGGCTCCATCGACGACGCGGCCGACGCGCCGAGCAAGCCCGACGTGCCCGTGACGCCCGACGCGCAGCCGATGGACGTCGGGTTCGACGGCACCGCGCAGGACGCCGCCCCCGACGCCGCCCCCGACGCCGCACCCGACGCCGCACCCGACGCGCCGACCAAGGACGTCGCCGCGCCCGACGCGACGCCCGACGCGACGCCCGACGCGACGCCCGACGCCGCGCCCGACGCCGCACCCGACGTGAGCTGCACCGCGCCGCAGATCAACTGCGGCGGCGCGTGCGTCGACGTCACGACCGACGTCGCCAACTGCGGCGCCTGCGCCCGCGCCTGCATGGCCGGCCAGCGCTGCAACGCCGGCGTGTGCGAGACCCCCTGCGCCGCCGACCAGACGCGCTGCGCGGGCGCCTGCGTCAACACCCAGAGCGACGGCGCCAACTGCGGCGCCTGCGGCCGCGCGTGCGCGACCGGGCAGATGTGCGCGATGGGCGCCTGCGTGACGACCTGCATGGCGGGCCAGACGCTCTGCGGCGCCACCGGCGGCGCGCCCGGGAGCTGCGCCAACCTCGCCAGCGACTCGTCCAACTGCGGCGCCTGCGGCCGCGCGTGCCCCGCCGGGCAGTCGTGCGCGATGGGCGCCTGCGCCTGCCCCACGGGCCAGACGAGCTGCGGCGGCGCGTGCGTCAACACGCAGACCGACACCAACAACTGCGGCGCGTGCGCGCGCGTGTGCCCCGCGGGCCAGGGCTGCGCGATGGGCGCCTGCGCCTGCCCGACCGGCCAGACCGCCTGCGGCCTCCTCGGCGTCTGCACCAACCTGATGACCGACGCCGCCAACTGCGGCGCCTGCGGCCGCGCGTGCTCCACCGGCCAGACCTGCGTCGGCGCCGCCTGCACCGGCGGCAGCACCGTGCCCAACGACGAGTGCGCGGCGCCGGCGACGCTCAACTTCGCGTCGGGCCCGTCGCTCACGGTGACGGGCACGACGACGGGCGCCACCAACAGCGCCAACTCGTGCACCGGCAACCCGGACGTGTTCTACCAGTTCACGCTCACGCAGCGCGAGGTGGTGTACTTCGACACCTTCGGGACGGGCTGGGACACCTACCTCGGGATCCAGCGGCCCGGCTGCGGCTCGGCCCCGACGGCGTGCACCGACGACTCGTGCGGCCTGCTCCAGACGCAGATCGTCCAGACGCTCGAGGCGGGCACCTACCTCCTCGTCGTCGACCAGTACGGCGCGGGCGGCGGGGCCTTCACCCTGCACGCGCAGCACTACCCCGCGGCCAGCGGAACGAGCGGCGCGCTCGACCTGAGCGCCGGCACCCGCCGCCTCTCGGGCACCACGACGGGCACGGGCCTCGTGAACTCGGGCTGCTGCTCCGGCGGCCCGGAGAACATGTACGTCGCCACCACCTGCCCGAGCTTCACCGAGGTGTCGTTCGCCGCCACCACCTGCTCGCTCGCGACGTGGGACACCGACCTCGCCTTCTTCAGCGGCAACCGCCCCGCGTCGAGCGCCGTGGTCTGCAACGACGACTCCTGCGGGCTCCAGTCGAACCTCTCCGGCACCATCCCCGCGGGCGCCGGGCTCCACGTGCTCTTCCTCGACGGCTGCGCCTCGGGCTCGGGCTCGTACGGCATCGACCTCACCATCGGCCCCGCCTGCCCGACCGGCCAGACGAGCTGCGGCGGCACCTGCGTCAACACCCAGACCGACCGCGCCAACTGCGGCGCCTGCGGGACGGCGTGCTCGGCGACGCAGATCTGCGCGGCGGGCGCCTGCCGCACGCCCACGACCTACACGTTCACGACCGGCACCTCGACCTTCGTCGACGCCTGCGCCGCGGCCGGCCACACCACCGTGCTCGCCAGCGTCGACGACGTGGTGAGCACCGCGGCCAACATCGGGTTCACCTTCCCGTTCTACGGGACGGCGTACACGCAGGTGCGGCCCTCCTCCAACGGCTACCTGCTCTTCGGCGCGTCGACCGCCGCGGGCTCGTCGGACACCAGCTACTACCCGACGATGGCGCTGCCCGACGCGAGCCGCCCCTTCCCCGCGATCTACGTCTACAACTCCGACCTCGTGACGCGCGCGACGGGCGTGTGCCTCGCCACCGTGGGCACCGCGCCCAGCCGGCGCTTCGTGTACGAGGGCGCCGACGAGGGCTACTGCTGCTCGGTGACGGGCAACTTCACCTTCGAAGGCATCCTCAACGAGGCCGACGGCTCGATGGACTTCGTCTACCCGACCGTCACCTACCCCACCGGCGACGGCCACAACAACCTCGTCGGCCTGCAGAACACCGGCACCGCCGGCGTCACCTACGAGTACGTGAACGCCGGGCGCCTCACGCGCGTCACGGCCGGCACCAGCCTCCACGTCGCGCCCGCGCCGTAGCGCGATCTCCGTGAGCGGGCGCCGTCGCGTGGCGGCGCCCGCCCCGCTTCCCCTCAGCCCGTCGGCCAGTCGACGCGGCCCTGCGACTCCAGCCACCACAAGAGCCCGATGTGCACCATCGCGTTGCGGAAGTGACCGCCGCGCAGGAGCTCGGGCAACCGCGCGACCGGCTCGACCACCAGCTCGATGTCCTCGCCCGCGTCGAAGCGCGTCGGGCCGTCGGGCACGCAGCCCTCGGCCAGCACCGTGAAGCAGGTGTTGCGCTGGAAGGCCGCGTTGGGCGCCACCTCGCCGAGCAGCGAGCACCGCGCGGGCGCGTGGCCCGTCTCCTCGCGGAGCTCGCGCGCGGCGGCGTCGAGGGGCGACTCGCCGGGCTCGACGAGGCCCGCGGGGAGCTCGAGCTCCACGGTGCCGGTGCCGTGGCGCCACTGCCGGACGAGCAGGATCTCGCGCGCCGGCGTGAGCGCGACGACGTTGACCCAGTCGGGGTTCTCGAGGACGAAGTAGTCGCCGACGTGGCCCGTCTCGGGGTGCTCGGCGCGGTCGCGGCGGAGGCGGAAGATCGGCGTGTCGAGCAGGTGCTCGCTCGCGTGGCGGATGAAGGGCTTGACCATCAGCCGCGGAGTCTACCCGAGGCTACCGCACCCCGGGCGGGCGCTCGACGTCCGCGCCGGGCCGCGGCGCGCCGACGACCACCGCGGGCATCGGCGCCGCCGGGGCCACCCCGACGCCGGGCGCGACGACGGGGCGCGCGTCGCCGCTGGTGGCGATGATCCGCGTCTGCTCGGGCGCGGTGAAGGCCGGGAAGTTGAAGAAGACGAAGTGGTACCCCTGGCCGTTGGTCTCCTGCGTGACGGAGGGTTCGACGTCGGCGCGGAGCTCCAGCACGACGTCGGTGCCGCCGCGCGCCGGGCGCAGGGAGGCGCGCGCCACGGGGGTGTTGAAGGCCTCGGTGATCAGCGGGCGGCGGTTGTTGGAGAGCGAGATGCGCGTGCCGGGCAGGTGGAAGACGCGCACGCGGCCGTTGCGCCCGCCGTCGCCCGGGGGCACCGGCGTGGTCAGCACCACGAACACCCGCGACCCGCCGGGCACCATCTGGAAGCCGGGCCACGCGACCAGCGTCCCGGCGCGCGGGCGGCGGCGGAAGCCGGGCGGCACCGCGGGCATCCCGGGCGTGACGCCGCCGTACTCCTCGGGGCGCCGCGGGGTGACCGTGCGGGAGAGCACGGTGGTCTGCCCGCCGTTGCTCGGCGCCTGGCCGCTCGGGGCGGGCTGGACCACGAGCTGCGCGCCCGGGGGCGGGGGCGGGGGCTGCTGCGCGGGCGCGTCGCCCGAGCCCATCACCGTGTATCCCTGCGCCCACACGGCGCTGGTGGCGGTGATCGCGCAGGCGAAGGCGAACCCAGAGAGGCGGTGCTTCATGGCCACGGGGTGATTTCATACACACCCCGCGGGGGATTCCAAGAAACTCACCGCTGGTAGCGCAGGAGGGCGTCGAGGGCGGCGGGCAAAACGCGCGTGGCGGGGGGGAAGACGCGCCGCCCCGCGCCGGGCCGGAGGGAGGCCAGGGCCGCCTCGGCGTAGGCCCGCGCGATGGGCCGGACGGGGCTGAGGTCGTTGAGGGAGAGGGGGTCGTCGGCGCGGCGGTAGAGGGCGAGCGCGCCGTCGCGCGGCAGGGCCATGAGCTCGCCGAAGCAGAGCCCCACGTCCCAGCGGGCGTTGTTGGACACGAAGGGGAGCGAGCGGTCGTGGGGGACGCCGCCGCGCACGGTGACCCCGTCGAACTCGCGCGGCCGGGCGAGCCCGAACAGGTCGAGCACGGTGGCCGCCGCGTCGACCACGCCGACCACGCCGTCGACGCGCAGCGGGCCGAAGGGGCCGCCCCAGGCGAGGAGGGCGGTGTCGGCGACGGAGGCCATGCTCATGGGGCCGTCCGCGACGGTGCGGTTCTCGCCGAGGGCGCTGCCGCGGTCGCCGACGACGATCACCGCGGCGCTGCGCTCGAGGTTGAGGTCGCGGACGCGGTCGAGGAGGAGCCCGACGCCGCGGTCGACGGCGCGCAGGGAGGCGTCGTAGAGGAGCTGGAGGCGCTCCTCGTCGGCGGGGCTCAGCCCGACGGCCTGCGGGCGCGCGCGCAGGGCGTAGAGGGCCGTGCGCGAGGGGGTCATCGTGCCCTCGTAGGGCCGCGGGTCGAGGGCGGTCACGTCCTCGGGCGCGGGGTCGAGCGGGAGGAGGCCCGCGCGCGTCACCAGCAGCGTGAACGACGTCCCCCCGCGGCGCGCCGAGAGCGCGTCGGCCGCCGCGGTGAACATCGCGTCGGGCCGGCACGACGCGACGTCGCCGGGGCACCCGTGGCGCTCGCGCACGCCGCGGTCGGCGCCGCTGCCGATCCAGGCGACGTCGTCGGTGAAGGCCTCGACGCCGACGCCCCCCGCGGCGAGCTGCTCGGCCAGCGTCGGGGCCTCGTCGTCGAGCGCGTCGGTGAGCTCGGTGACCCGGTGCACGTCCGCCGGCAGCCCCGTCGTCGCGCTCACCAGCGCGGTGAACTCCCGCGGCGCCGGCGCCCGCGCGACCGCCGCCGTCCCCTGCGCGAGCATCCGCGCGAAGCCCCCGCCGGCGAGCCGCGGCGCCACCTCGGGGAGCAGCCGGTCGCTCCGCAGCCCGCGCACCACCACCATCACCACGTGGCGCACGAGGGCCCGCGGCGGCGCCCCCTCGCGCTCGGCCCCGAGCTGCCCGCGGTACCGCAGCGCGGGCGACGCCACCGCGAGGCGCGCCTCGTCGCCGCCCTCCGCGGCGATCGAGAGCCGCACGGGGTAGCCCGCGAGCGGCGCGAGGTCGAGCTGGGCGTCGCGCCACGGGCTGTTGGGCGCGACCTCGACGCGCGCCTCCACCGGCGCGAGCCCGTCGGCCTCGGCGCGGAGGATCGCGGTGACGGGCGCCGGCGCGTCGACCCCGCCGCGGGGGCTCTCGGCCGCGAGCGAGGCCGTCCAGCGCGCGGCCGACGGGGTCACCATCACCGCCGCGAGCCGCGTGGGCGCGTAGAACACCAGCGCGCGTCGGGGCTCCCGCTCGACCGCGACGTCGGCGACGAGGTCGGCCACGCGGGCGGGCTCCACGGCGCGCCGCGCGAGGTGGACCCAGTCGAGCTGCGCGGCCGCGGGCGTGAGCACGCCGGGCACGGGGCGGGGCGTGCCGAAGCGGACCTCGACGTCGGCGACGGCGCGCGCGAAGCGGTCGGGGGGCACCGGGA
Organism: Polyangiales bacterium; assembly: GCA_046351555.1. Lineage (GTDB taxonomy): Bacteria > Myxococcota_A > Polyangia > Polyangiales > CAISKJ01. The sequence goes on along the minus strand of JAXLYI010000012.1, from coordinate 56,780 downwards.
GGTCGAGCACGGCGGGCGCGCCGTCGGCCGCCGCGGGGAGCGACGCGGCCCGCACGAGCACGCCGTCGACGAGCACGGCGACGCCGCGCGCGCCCGGGCGCCGCACGCGCAGACGGATGCTGCTGGGCGCGTCGTCGTCGCCCTCGCGCACGGGGACGCGCAAACGGAGGCGCGTCCCGACGCTGACCCAGCTCGTCCCGTTGACCGTCTCCACCGGGAGCGACGCGGGGCTCACGACGTAGGCCGCGGCCTGGCGCTCGCCGAGATCGACCACGGGCCCGGCGGTGTCGATCGACGACTCGCGCAGGGTGTCGGTGAGGTCGATCGTGGCCTCGCGAGGCGCGCCCGAGGCGGTCTGAGCGAGCTCGTTCGGGCCCCCGGAGCCGGCGTCGGGGGAAGGTGCGCGGCGGCACGAAGAGCAGCCTGCCGCGAGCACACACACGGCGGCGAGGAGGGCGGGCGAACGCGGGCTCACTGCGGCGTCTGGAGCACCACCGCCTGGCCGGCCCGCACGGTGGCGAACTGGTAGCGCCAGCGCGCGCCGTCGCGGAAGCGCACGGTGTGGAGCCCCTCGGCGAGGACGGCGTGGAGCGGCGCCACGCCCACGTCGCGCTGGTCGATCTCGACGCGGGGCGCCGCGCCGGCCGCGGGCGGCGACACCACGAGCACGCCCGACCGCGCGGGCAGGGCGCCGCCGTCGAGCCAGGGCGCCGCGTCGCTGTACTCCCCGAGGGCGGCCGGCGCGCGGGGCGGCAGGGTGAAGCCCGCGTCCGACGCGGGGGCGGTCGCGGCGACGTCGGCGGCCTCGGGCGGCGGCTCCGGCGCGGCGGGGGCGGCGTCCTCGTCGGGCGCAGCGTCGGGCGCCTCCTGCGCGACGGGCGCGCGCGACCAGAGGTACGCCCGCACGCCGTAGTACGCGCCCGCGAACGCGCCGCCCACGCCGAGCAGCAGCGCCGCCGTCCGGCGGAACATGCTCCACCCGTCGGCCTCGCGACGTCGCGGCGCGGCCCGCGGGGGCTTCGCGGGCTTCTCCGAGACGGGCTTCTCGAGCGTGGGCTTCTCGAGCGGGGGCTTCTCGGGCGCGGGCTTCTCCGAGACGGACGTCTCGGGCGCGGGCTTCTCGGAGGCGTCGGCCGCGGGCGCCTCGGGCGGTGGGCGCGTCGGCGTGGCGCGCGGCGGCTTCGTCGACGTGGCGGGGGTCGGCGGCGGCTTCGCCGAGGCGAGGGGCGTCGGCGGGGGCTTCGTCGGGCGGGCGGGCGGCGCGGAGGCGTCGGGCCCGCCCGAGAGGAGTTCGAACTCGATCGCCGGGACGCTGGTGGGCGACTCGCGCCCCGCGTCGGACGCGTCGGCCCGCGCGTCGGCGTCGCGCTGGAGCGTCTCGATCACGTCGTCGGGGATCTCCAGCGTCTCGGCGGAGACCTCGTCGGAGCCGGGGCGCCCGCGACCGGGCGCGGGGCTGGCGAGCGCCTCGGGCGGCACCGACGCGACCGGGAGCTTGCGGGTCTGCGCGCGCGCGTCGACGGCGGGCACCTTGCGCGTCGCGTCGGGGCCCGGCTTCGACGCAGCGATCAGCCGCGCGGGCACGGGCGAGGCGGGGGTCTTGATCGGCTCGAAGGCCGCGTCCATTTCGAGCGGCGGGAGGTCGTCGACGGGGAGCGCGACGGGCTCGAGCGTGACGAGCGGCGGCTCCGAGGGGCGCGGGGCGATGGCGGCGGGCGCGGCCGCGGGGTGCGGGCCCGGCCCGGCGCGGCGGCGCGCGGGGTCGTCGACCACCGAGTCGCGCAGCTCGCGCCACACCGCGTCGGCGAGCGACACGTCGCTCGGGTCGTCGTCGCCGCCGCGGGGCGCGCGGGGCGCGGGCGCGGGCACCAGCGCGGGCGCGGAGGGCTCGGCCGCGGGCTCGGGCTGCGCGGCGCGGCGGGCAGCGAGGTCTTCGCCGGCGGGCCCGTAGGCGCCGCGGACGGCGCCGCGGCGGACGAGCTCGACGAGGTGGGGCTCGAGGTCGGACGGCGCGGCCGAGTCGCGCGCGATGAGCTCGGCGGGCGCCTCGCCCTCGACCACGCGCTCGAGCTGCGTGCGCTGGCGCCCCGGGAGCGTCCGCGCGTAGGCGAGCGCGCCCTCGCGGTCGAACTCCACGCGGTGCACGTCGGCGAGCGCCTCGCCCGACACGCTCTCCTCCAGGCAGAGCACCGCGCGCGCGCTCCGCGTGAGGAGCTCCTGGAGGGTGCCCTGGAGGTTCTCGCGGACGGCCGTCTTCGCGCGGGCGACGGCGAAGCGGGCGGAGGAGACGCCGAGCACCGGGCGCAGCGCCGCCTCGCCGCGCACGAGCGAGCCGTCGTGGGCCGTGCGCAGCGCCGACACCAGGCGACCGCCGCGCAGGTGGAGCTCGGTGACGCTGGAGGTGTCGCTCACCGACACGGTGGCGTCGCCGAGCGTGGCCGCGGCCTCGAGCAGCGGGTAGAGCCCGGCGCGCTCGAGCCGCCCGCGCACCTCCGCGGCGCCCGACAGCTCCCGCACGCGCCGCAGGATGCGCTCGCGCAGGCGCAGCGCCTCGCGCACGCGCGCCAGGATCGCCTCGCCGCCGACCTCCTTGCGGAGGTAGCCCTGGGCCTGCGCGCCGGCCTCGCGCATCCGCACGAGGAGGTCGTCGCGCCACGACAGGAGGATCACCGGCATGTGGCGCAGCGAGGGGTCGCGGCGGACGGCGCGGCAGAGCGCGAAGCCGTCGAGGCCGGGCATCACGATGTCGGCGAGGAGCAGGTCGGGGCGCAGCCGCCGCGAGAGGGCGAGCGCGCGCGCGCCGTCGGCGCACTCGTGCACCTCGGCCCCCGCGTCGCGCAGGAGCGCGCGGAAGGTGGCGAGCACGGCGGGGTCGTCGTCGACCACCAGCACCTTGCGGCCGGGCAGCGGGTCGTCGCCCCCGGGCTCGGCCGGCGCCTCGTCGCCGCCGCCGGGGGTGAGCACCTGCGTGCCCGGCATGCCGCGCGGCGCGGCGGGGAGTTCGAAGCGGACGGTGCCGTTGGAGCGGCGCTCGACCACCTCGCGGATGCGGGTGATCGCCTCCCAGGTGGCGGCGAGCACGTCGCTGCCGGCGCCGAGGCGGATGCGCGCGCCGCGGGCCCGCGGGCTGGCCGCGCCGACGATGCCGCGGCGGAGCTCGTCTTGGAGGGCGCGGGTGAGCTCGTCGAGGGTGAGGTCGCCGAGCTCGTAGGTGGACGTCGACGCGGTGGCGCCGCCGAGGAAGCGCTCGATCGCGTCCCAGAGCGCCGCGCCGTCGGCGCCCTCGGGGAGCACGTCGGCCGCGTCGGGGCAGCGCTCGCGCAGCGCCTCCACCGTCGCCCCGCCCGTCGCCAATAGCAACACCGGGAAGAACTCCGTCACCGGGTCGGCCCGCAGCGTCTGGACGAGCGACGCGCCGTCGGCCGCGCCGCCCGCCTCCGCCACGATCACGTCGGGCCCGGCGTCGCGGGCGCGCTGCGCGGCGTCGAGGGCGGTGCGCGTGACCAGGAGCTCCACCTCCGCGGGGAGCGCCTCGTGGAGCCCGTTGGCGCGCACCGAGCCGCCGACGAAGAGCACGTGGACGGCGGCGGCGTGCCCGCTCGCGGCCGTCATCCCCTTGCGCAGCGTGGTGCCGGGCGGGAGCGTGCGGTACGGCACGGGCGCGGTTCGAACGCGCTCGGAGGGCGTCGCGCCCACGTCACCGCCGTCGGGCGGGAGCGTGTGCTTCGGGGGCCGCGGCGCGCCCGTGATGGACACGCGCGTGGTGGCGACGCGCGACGGGTCCTGGCGGGTGCCCGATGGCGCGGACGGCCGCACGGCCCCCTCGCCGGCGTCCTGCTCGGCGGCGCCGGCGAAGGCCGCGATGTGCCCGGCGAGCGAGTCGATGTGCGGCCGCGCGAGCGACGGGAGCGCGCGCGTCGCGTCGAGGATGTCGACGCAGGCGCGGATCTCCTCCGCGAGCTTCGGGAGCTGGTACGAGCGGGCGAGGGTGTAGAACGCGTGGAGCCGCCGCCGGAGCTCGTCGCGCATCCGCGTCGAGCGCGGGTCGGCGATGAGCGCGCCGAAGGTGGCCTTGATCTCCACCGCCTTGCGCGGCAGCGCGCGGAGGAAGCCCTGGCGCGGGTCCTCGGTGCTGCTGTCGCGGGGGGGGCTGTCGTCCATCGGGTCGGCGAGCGCGCCGCGCCGTCGCGCTCCGTCGCGCGCGGCCGCCGCCGGGCGGCGTGCGTTCTCGCGGCGAACGTACCGCCGCCGCCGCGCCATGGCCAGTTCAGAGCGCGGGCGCGGCGGGCGGCGGGGACGCTCGGGGGTGTCGGGGCTTTGGGCGCGGGTTACGCGCGGCGCGGCGCGGCGGTGAGGACGTCGCCGTCCACCACGCCGAAGGCGGGCGCGCGGGCGTCGAGCGCACGGCGCGCGGGCGCGTCGGCCGCGGGCGCGTCGCGGAGGTAGGTCGACGCCACCTCGCGGAGTGGGCCCATCAGCACGTCGGCCAGCTCGTCGCCGACGCCGGCCATCGCGCGCACGCGGAGCTCCCGCGCCATGCGCTCGGGCACCGGGCCCGCCAGCGGCAGCGCGGTGAGCCCCGCCGACAGGACGGCGGAGACCATGGCCGCGCCGAGCTCGGTCTGGAGGAAGGCCGCAACGCGCGCGCGGAGCGCGGGGTCGTCGGGGCCGAGGTGGCGGCACAGCATCGCCGCGAGCGGGTCGCGCGTGAGCTTGACGAGCTGCGAGCCCGCCGTGCGCCACGCGGCGTCGGTCGCGTCGACCTGGAGGGTCTCGAGCAGGGTGCCGTTGGGGGTCGTCGCGGTCTTCATGGGGGTCTCCTCGGGAGAAGCGCGCGGCGCGGCGCGCGCGGGGTCATCATCGTGGGTCTCTTCGTCGGGGAACACGCGCGCGAGCTCGCCCATCGCGCGCACGAGCTGGAGCGTCATCGCGGTGAGCCAGCGCGCGACGTCCGCGCCCTCGGCCGCGAGCGCCGCATCCGCAAGGCGCGCCGCGAGGCCCGCGAGCGCCGCGGCCGCGCGGGCCCGGCGCGCCGGCGGCGGGAGGAAGGCCTGCTCGCGGTCGTGCCGAGCGAGCGCCGTCGCCTCGGCCCGCGCGAGCACCGTCCTCGCCCGCTCGGGCCCGTCGGGGAGCGCCATCGCGAGCGGGGCCAGCGCGTCGGCGGCGGCCTCGGCCAGCGCCCGCTCGAACACGCCGCGGGCCGACGTCGTCGCGGTGCGCCTGCGCGACGGCCTCGCGCGCGAGCTTCAGGCTCCGGCCGGCGACGCCCTGCTTGCGCGACGTCGGCAGCGCGCGGAGCTGCGCCCCGGCCGCGGCGGCGAAGGCGGCGGCGAGCGCGTCGGCGGCGCGGTCGTGGGCGCGCGCCCGGTCGAGCGCGCGGCGGGCGCCGAGCGCGAGGCAGGCGGCGGCCCAGCGGTCGTGGTCGCCGGCCGACACCTCGCGGCACGCGGCGCGGGCGGCGGACTCGGCCCCGGCGAGCGCGGCCGCGACCTCGTCGGGCGAAGCGACGTCGTCGGCGCGCCACGCGGCCACGAAGGCGCCCGCGGCCGACGGCAGGTGCGAGGCCCAGGGCGCGGCGGCCAGCGCGTCGCGGAGCAGTTCGGGCGGTGCGGGGTGGAGGTTCATGCGGCGGCGCCATCGGTGGGCCGGGCGGACGTCGGACGCGGGCGCGCGCGTCGGCGAGCCCGCGCGCAGCGAAGCGGGCGGGACGCAGACGCGACGCCGGCCCCAGGCCAGGGGGTGCAGCATCGGGGGACGTCGTCGGTCGCGCGATGAAGCGCGCCCGGCGGTGGTGGGGGTTGGGCTTTCGGGGGTGCGGAGTTGCGCGTGAGCCGCGCGCGGAGGCGGAGGGCTAGGGGTAGCACCTCGGCCGTGGCGCGCAAGCGCGGGCGGAATTTCTCTCAGGCCATCGCGTCGACGGCGCGGGCGCCTTCGAGGTCGCGCGCGGTGACGCCGCCGGCGTCGTGCGTGACGTACCGGACCTCCACGCGGCACCACCCGATGAGCAGGTCAGGGTGGTGGTCGACCCGCTGCGCGTGGAGCGCGACGCGGACGGCGAAGGCCACGCCCGCCTCGTAGCTCCCGAAGCGGAACTCACGTCGGATGCCGTTCGAATCGCCCGCCCACCCGGACAGGTCGGCGAGCGCGGCGGCGAGGGCGTCGGGGGCAAGCGCGGTGCGGGCCATGGGGCGCGATCCTACCGCTGAAACGCCGCCGCGTGGCCGTGCGCGACGGCCGCGGCGAGCTTCGCGTCGTCCATCCCCGGGATCGCCCGCGCGCGCCGGTGCTCCTCGGGCGCGTCGATCGCCGAGAGCAGCGTGTTGTCGGTGCACACGCACGCCCTCACGCCGAGCGCGAGCCAGCGCGGCAGCGGGTGCGCCTCGGCCGACGTCACCGCCCCGGTGTGGACGTTGCTCGTCACGCAGGCCTCCACCGTCACCCCGCGCGCGAGCACCAGGTCGAGCACCGCGGGGTCGTCGAGGAGCGTGGTCCCGTGGCCGACGCGCGTCGCCCGCAGGCGCTCCACCGCGACCCCGATCTCGTCCGGGGCTCTCCCCTCGCCCGCGTGCACCGTGCGCCCGAGCCCGAGGCGCTCGGCCTCGTGGAAGGCCGGCGCGTAGTCCTCCATCCCCCACGAGTCGCCCGGCACGGGCCCGCCCGCGAGGTCGACGCCCACCACGCCGGGCCGCGTCCGCGCCGCGTCGACGAGCCCGCGCAGCACGGCCGGGGGCTCGCCGTAGAGCCCGCACAGGATCACCCCCGCGCGCCCCGCGGCGCCCTCGAGCACCGCGTCGATCGCGTCCCCGACGCGCATCCCCCGCGCGCCGTGGAGCTGCGGCGCGAAGCGGACTTCGAGCGTCGTCACGCCCTCGGCCGCGGCGTCTTCACAGATCTCGGCGGCCACGCGGGCGAGCGCGTCGCGCGTTTGGAGCAGCGAGAGCGTGAAGGCGAAGCGCTGGAGCGCCGCCGCGAGGCCCATCCCCCGCACGAAGGGGAGGTCGGGCGGGACGACCACGCCCTCGCGCGCGGCGAGCTCGCGCACGGTCTCCATGCGGAGCGAGCCGTCGAGGTGGCGGTGCAGGTCGGCGAGCCCGGTCATCGATGCGCCTCGGGCGTCGGGACGGGCGCGCGGCCGAAATCGCCGTCCATGGTGACGAGCTCGGTGAGGGCCGCGGTGTAGACGGCGACGGCCTGGTCGAGCGCGCGCGGGTCGACCACGGCGGGCGTGTCGCTGACGGTGTGGTGGTGGTCGAAGTAGCGGGTCATGTCCTGGCCGAAGGAGAGCCGCGGGACGCCGTGCGGGACGAGCGGCGAGATGTCCGCGCCGCCATGCGCGGGCTCGTCGTCGCGGCGAACGCCCCAGGGCGCCACCGCGCGCAGGAGCCGTTCGAAGCGGGGCCGCGCCGCGGGGTCTCCGGCCCACCCGAGGGAGACGACGCGCCCGTCGCCCTCGTCGGCCTCGGCGGCGACGACGTGGCGCGCGAGCTCGTTGCGGTGCGCCTCGGCGTAGGCCCGCGCGCCGGCGAGGCCGTTCTCCTCGTTGGCAAAGAGCACCACCCGCACCGACCGGCGGCGCTCGGCCACGCGCTCGCGCACCGCGCGGGCGGCCAACAGTACGATTGCCGCGCCCGCCCCGTCGTCGATCGCGCCGCTCCCGAGGTCCCACGAGTCGAGGTGCGCGCCGAGGAGCACCACGCCCTCGTCGCCGCGCGTCGCGGGCACCTCGCCCACCACGTTGGCCGAGTCCGCGTCGGGCAGCGCGCGGCACCCGAGCTGGAGGCGCATCCGCACCGCCACCCCGCCCGCGAGCAGCCGGTGGATCGCGTCGGCGTCGGGCGCGGAGAGCGCCGCCGCGGGGATGCGCGCGACGCCGTCCTCGTAGCGCATCGCGCCGGTGTGGGCGATGCGCTGCGGGCCCGTCCCCACCGAGCGGATCACCACCGCCGCCGCGCCCTTGCGCGCCGCCCGCGACGCCGCCCGAACGCGCACCGGCACCGTCTCCCCGTAGCCCGCGCCGTCCTCCGCGGCGCGCATCACCCGGTGGACGAAGACGATGCGCCCCGCCGCGCGCGCCGGGTCGAGCGCGTCGATGGCCTCGAGGGAGTCGACCTCCACCAGCTCGGCCTGCACGCCCTCCGGCGGCGTCGCGACGCTCCCACCGAGCGCCGTCAGCACCACCGGCCGCTCGAACGGCTCCGTGATCGCGCCGCGCTCCTCCCCGCGCTCCCAATGGGGCACGCGGACGGGCTCGGCCCGGACGCTCGTGAAGCCCATCGCCCGCATCGTCCGCTCGGCCCACGCCACCGCGAGCGCGTCGCCCCGCGACCCCGCGAGCCGCGGCCCGGCCTCGTCCGAGAGCGAACGCACGAGCGCCATCGCGCCGGAGTCGGGCGCCTCGGGGGCGGCCGTCGACGTCGTGGGCGCGGCGGGCGGCGCCACCACGGCGGTGCGGGCGCAGGCGACGAGCGCGAGGGCGGCGATGAGTCGCATGGGCGATCGGTTATACCGAAGCGACGACCCGCGCGGGCGGCGCGATTTCACTACGCGCGAGGGCGGCGCCCGTCGGATGCTCGCGGGCGCCCAATGCCCGACGACCACCGCGTCTGGGGCGACGACCGCGCGCGGCCCCGCCTGTACCACGCCGCCCTGTGCCTGGGGCGCGACCCCGACGCGGTCTTCGTCGTCGGCGAGCGCGACGGATCGGTTCAGTTGGAGGCGTGGCACGCGGACACGGGCGTGCGGGTCGGCGCGTGGGCCGTCGCGCGCGGCGCGCGGCTCGTCCCGGGCGAGCTCACGCGCGGCGAGCACGACGACGAGGTGCTCCTCGCGGTGCACGGGGTCGCGCGGACGGAGGTGCTCGCGGTCGACCTCGAGACGGGCTCGACGCGCCACCGCCTCCTCCTGCCGCGCGACGTCACGCGCGTCCACGCGCTCCGCCGCGACGGCTCGGCCGCCCTCATCGCGCGCGAGAACGGGCGCACCTCGCTCGTCACGCGAAGCGGCGCGCAAACCGTCTGCGCGGGCCCCGCCGCGGTCGCCCACGCCACACCCCTCGTCGCGTGCAACGCCCCCGACGGCGCCGGCCTGCGGCTGCTCACCCCCGGCGGCGAGGAGCTCACACTCACCGGGCTCCCGCCTGACGTCCGCGCGTCGCGCCTCGCCTTCGCGCCGGGCGACTCGACCCTCTGGGCCGGGGGCGACAGTGAGGTCGCCTGCTGGGACGTCGCCACGCGCGTCCTGCTCGGCCGGTGGAGCGGCGTCCCCGACGGCCCCTTCCTCGCCTTCTCGCCCGACGGGCTGCGCGCGCTCCTCGACGGTCCCCTCGCGCTCGCGGTGGGCCACGAGCGCCCCGTCGAGCCGCGCGCTTCTCCCTGGGACGCCGTCCACGCGCGAACCTCGCCCGACGGGCGCCGCGTCGCATCACCGTCCGCGGTGCTCTCGTGGCACGACCTCGACCGCGACCGCCGCGTCGAGCTCGCCGGCGTCGGTCACGCGGGATCGATCCGCGACCTCACCGTTTCGCCCGACGGCGCGCGCGTCGCCTCCTGCGCGGCCGACGGCACCATCCGCGTGTGGGAGGCCGCCGAGGGCGCGTGCGAGTGGGTGTTCGAAGGCTCGCCCGGGGGCTACGACGCCGTGGCCTTCGCACCCGACGGCCGCACGCTCTACGCCGTCGCCGCCACGCCGCGGCGCCTCACCGCGTGGTCGCTCGCCGACGGCGTCGAGGTGACGCCGCGCGAGCTCCCCTTCCCTGGCGCGGGGATCGTCGTGAGCCCCGACGGCCGCACCCTCGTCGCGCGCGAGCTGACGCGCCGACACGCGGTCGACGGGTGCGTGGTCGACCTCGCGCGCTTCGCGCCAGCCGCGCCGTGGCTCCTCCGGGCGCTCGCGGACGCCAGGGTCGACCCGCGCGCCGGCGTCTCCCTCGCGCTCTCGCGCGACGGCGCCGGGCTCGAGGTGTTCGGGCGGGCGCCGGCCTTCGTCGCGTACTCGTTCGACCTCGCGTCGGGTGAGCGCGTCGACGAGACGCTCGACCCCTTCTTCAGCGACCTCCCGCGCGCGCTCGCTTTTTCGCGCGACGGGCGCTGGTTCGCCGACCTGCGCGACGTCGAGGGGCGCGCGATCGACGTGACGATCCGCGACGTGCGCAACGGCTACCGGGCCGCGGCGCGCCGCCAGCTCTTCGGCCGCTGGGCCGCCGGCGGAGCGTTCGCGGTGGGCGACGGCCGCGCGGCCGTGGGCGAGGCCGACGGGTGGGTCACGGTCGTCGGCCGAGGCGGCGAGGGTCGCGGGCTCTCCCCGCAGCTCCACTCGCAGACGACGGCGGCGACGTTCTCGCCCGACGAGAAGGCGCTCTACGTCGGCACGCACCACGGGCAGGTGGCGGTGTTCCAGTTGTGAGGGGGAGGGGCGGGGGCGGAGGCCGCGGCGCGACAGCGGCTACGCGAGGACGTTCTCGCGGATGGTGTCGAGGTTCATCACGGTGGGGCCGGAGAGGTCGTACATCGCGCGGTCGTTGATGCCGAGGCCGGCCTCCATCGCGCGCGCGACCTGCTTGTTGGTCCACACGCTGGTGGTCATGATGCGCTCGTAGCGCGGCGAGACGGTCTTGAGCAGCGCGACGCCGGTCATGTCGGCGGCGAGGCGGTCGCGCGAGATGATCACGCAGTGGGGCTCGCCGGTGACGCCGCCGGTGAAGGTGGCCGGCGCGCTCGGGGGGCGGTCGGTGGGCGTCGGGCCGCCGGAGATCAGCGCGTTCCACCCGTCGAGCACGACCATCGAGAGGGCGGGGCCGCCCTTGTTCATGTACGCGACCTGCTTGTAGAGCCGGTCGCCGGCGGTGGAGTGCGAGCCGAGGTTCGCGGTGCGCGAGCGGTCGACCGGGTTGATGATCCCGATCATGCACTTCATCGACATGGTGAAGGTCGCGATGAAGTGCGTCTTGGTCACCGCCAGCGAGATGATGTGGTCGGCCTGCGCGACGGGCACCGGGATGCGCATCGTGCCCTGCCAGATCGTCGAGCGCGCGTCGAGGCCGTCGAGGGTGTCCGGGAGGTCCATCCAGTCGACCGAGTTGGCCGCCGAGTCGCGCGCGGCCGTGTCGCCGAACACCATCAGGTCGACGCCGAGCTCCTGCGCGACGTCGGCGATGCCGTTGCCCTGGAAGTTCCGCATCGTCCCGGTGTCGCCGAAGAAGCTCCGGTCGCCGATGAACACCTCGCCCCCCCGCTCGCGGATCTTGCCGACGACCCAGCGGATCATGTCGGGCGAGGTCGAGTACGGGAAGGGGTCGCCCGAGTTGGTGTTGACCTTCAGGTAGACGCGCTGGCCGCGCTGGATGAAGTCGAAGTTGTGCGTCTCGGCGAGCGCGGCCTCGGCGGCCATGATGTGGTCGTCGCTCTGCCCCATGCCGACGAGGTGCGGCATCCGCGCGGGGGGCTTGTCGGGCGCGACGTCGGGCAGCGACGCGTCGGCCGGGGCCGCGTCGCGCGACGCGTCCGCGCCGGGCGTCGGGTTGCCGGGCGCAGGGTCGGAGCCGCAGCCGATGAGCGCGGCCGAGGCGAGCGCGCCCTGCAGGAGGTGGCGGCGCGAGAAATCCTTCGCGAGGTACTCGTCCATCAGGTCGCGCGACTCGATCGTGCGGCCGCCGGACTTGCGGGAGGGGAAGAGGTTCTTCAATGACATGGCGTGGACGACTCCGTGGGGGGCGATGCCACCACGAAGCGAGGCGCCGGGTAAAGGGGCGCCGACGCAAAACGAGCGTGGGCAGAGGGTTTGCGCAGCGCAACCGCCACGTTGACTCGGCGCGGCGACAGAACGCGCGACCGCCGCGGAGCCCATTGTCACCCGCGCGCATTCGCGCAATGTTCGCCCCCGGTGACGCGCCCCGCCCGCCGCCCGCTGCCCGCTCGCTCTGCCCGCGCCCGCCTCGCGGCGCTCGTGCTCGCGGTGGCGTACCTCGCGTCGGCCGTGCTCGGCGGCACCGTCTTCGTCTGGTGCGCGCCGATGGCCGCAGCGATGCTCCACGCCTGCTGCCCCGCCGAGGCGCGCCACGGGCCCGTCGTCGAGCAGCCTTGCTGCGAGGGCCACCGCGTCGCCGCGCTCCCCGACCTCTCCGCCGGCGCCGCCCCCGACGCGTGGATCGCCCCCGCCCCGCTCGTCGCCGTCCTCGCCCTCGCGATCCTCTACGCCGTCGCGGGGATCTCCGCGCGCCCGCCGCAGCGCCTCCGCGCGCACCCCGCCCGCGCCGGGCCGCGCGTCCCGCTCTTCCTCCGCCACCGCTCGCTCCGCAACTAAGCCCTGCGCCGCCTCGACGGTCGCCGCGCGCTCGCCCCTCCACGGCCCGCGCCGCACTCGATCGTCGCGACGTCGCGCGCCCCCACGGATCGCCACGTCGCGGCCTCCCCTCGCGGAGCTTCGCCTCGCCATGCGGTCTCGTCTCTTCGCCTCGCTCCTCGTGCTCTCCCTCGGCTGCGCGTCCGCGCCGGGCGACGTCGTCCAGCGCTCGCTCCGCGCCCGCGCCGTCTCCCTCGCGCAGCGCGCAACACCCGGTGACACGCCCTCGACGCGCGACGGCTTCACCCGCGCGGTGATCGCGCGCGACCCCGGCATGGTCGCCCGCCTCGAGCGCGCCCGCGCGGCCCTCGAACAGGCCGGCGTCGACGCCGCCCTCCCCTCCCCCGAGGCCTCCGCCCAGGTGTGGAACGTCCCCTTCAACCGCCCCTGGGCCTTCGGCGACGCCGACATGTACATGGTCGAACTCCGCCAGCGCCTCCCCGCGCCCGGGCTCCTCGGCGCGCGCGAGCGGGAGGGCGTCGCCACGGCCGGCGCCGCGCTCGCCGAGCTATCCACCCGCGAGCGCGAGCTGGCCCGCCGCGTCGCCACCGCGTGGGCCGAGCGCCTCGCCGCCGCGCGCCACCACCGCGTCCACCACGCGCACCTCGCCGTGGTCGAGCGCATGGCGGAGTCCGCGCGCGCCCGCCTCGCCGCCGGCCGCGGCCCCCTCGACGACCTCCCGCGCCTCGACGCCGAGCGCGCCCGCGTGCTCCGCCTGCTCGCCCGCTTCGACAACGACCGACGCCGCGCCGGCCGCTCGCTCGACGTGCTCGCCGGCCGCGACGTCGACGCGCCTGTCGCCCTCCCCGACGACGCCCCGCGCGAGTCCGTCGCGCTCCCGCTGCAAGATCTCCTCGACCGCGCGCTCGCCCGCCGCGGCGCCGTCCTCGCCGCCCGCGCCGCGCTCGACGCCGCGCGCGAGGGGGCCGCCGCCGCCCACGCCGAGGCCACGCGGCCAGAGTTCATGGTCGGCCTGAGCGCGTGGATCGACCCCGACCACCACAACGGCTACGGCGCCACGGCGGGCATGACGCTCCCGTGGCTCTGGGGCCCCGGGCGCCACCGCGAGCGCGCCGCCGCTGCACGAATCCGCGCCGAGGAGGGCGGCGTGCGCGAGGCCGAGGACGCCGTCCGCGCCGAGGTGGTCGAGGCCCACGCCCGCGTCGAGGGCGCGCTCCGCGAGCTCGCCGTGCTCGAAGGCGACGCGCAGCCCGCCGCCGACCGTGCCGTCGAGGCCGCGCAGGCGGGCTACGTCACCGGCGGCACCTCGCTCCTCGCGTGGCTCGACGCCGCCCGCACCCGCCTCGACCTCGCGATGGAGGTGGTCGACCTCCAGCTCGAGCTCGACCGCGCCCTCGCCTCGCTCGACGAGGCCGTCGGCGAGCCCCTCCCCCGCACCCGCACGGACGGAGGCGCGCCGTGAGCGACGAGGGATCCCCCCGCATGCAGCACGCGATGGCGCTCCTCCGCTGGGCGCTGCTCGTGGCCGTCACCGCGCTCGCGTCCGCGTCGCTCTACCGCGCGTGGGGGCCGCTCCCCGACCGCGTGGGCCCCGCCGCGACGCGCGCCCGCTACTTCTGCCCGATGCACCCGCAGATCACCGCCGACGCGCCCGGCGAGTGCCCCATCTGCCACATGGCCCTCGAGCGCGTCGACGAGGCGCGCCACGACGCCCCCGCGCACGCACCCGAGCACGCGGACGCTTCGACGGACGCGTCCGCGGTGGTGCCCGTGATGCTCACGCTCGACCGCCAGCAGCTCGGCGGCGTCGCGAGCGAGCCCGTCCGCCGCGAGGGGACGCGCGACCCGCTGCGCGTGCCCGCCGTCATCGAAGCGCGCGAGGGCGGCCGCGCGGAGGTCCGCGTGCGCGCGCCGGGCTTCGTCGAGCGACTCGCCGTCCGCGAGACGGGCGTCGCCGTGGCCGCGGGCCAGGTCCTCGCGTGGGTGTATAGCCCGCAGGTGTTCCAGGCCGAGCGGGAGTTCCTCACGGCGCGGCGGTGGGGGTCGCAGCCCGAGGTGGCCGCGGCCGCGCGCCAGGCGCTCGAGCTCCTCGGGATGGACGCGCGAGACATCGACGCGATGGCGGCCCGCAACGAGCCCCTGCGCGCCGTCCCCCTGCGCGCGCCGGCCGCCGGCCACGTCGTCCGCACGGCCGCGGTGCTCGGCCAGTACGCCACGCCCGAGAGCGCCCTCTACGAGCTCGCCGACCTCTCGCGCGTGTGGGCCGTCGCGAGCGTGTGGGAGCGTGACCTCCCGCGCGTCCGCGTCGGCGCCTCCGTCCGCTTCGTCAGCCAGGGCGGCGTCGAGCGGGCCGCGCGCGTCGCCCTCGTCGAGCCGAGCGTGTCGGCCGAGACCCGCGCCGCCCGCGTCCGATTGGAGCTCGCCAACCCCGGCACCGCGCTGCGCCCCGGGATGTACGGCGAGGCCGACCTCCCCGCGCTCGACGGCGGCGGCGCCCTCACGGTCCCGCGCGACGCCGTCATCGACACCGGCACCGCCCGCTACGTCTTCGTCCAGCGCGACGCGCAGTCGTTCGCCCCCCGAACCATCCGCACCGGCGCCCTCCTCGGCGAGCGCTGGGAGGTGCTCGACGGCCTCGCCGAAGGCGAGCGCGTGGTGTCGCGCGGGGCCTTCCTGGTCGACTCCGAGAGCCGCCTCCGCGCGGCCCTCGCCGGCGGAGGCGCGCGATGATGGAGCGCCTGCTGGCCCTCTGCGCGAAGCACCGCGCGATCGTCCTCGTCCTCGCCGTGGCCCTCGCGCTCGCGGGCGTCCACGCGATGAAGCGGGTGCGCCTCGACGCCGTCCCCGACCTCTCCGACCCTCAGGTGATCGTCTTCGCCGAGTGGATGGGCCGCTCGCCCACCGTGGTGGAAGACCAGGTCACCTACCCCCTCGTCACCGCCCTCCTCGGGCTCCCGCAGGTGGCCGACGTCCGCGCCCAGACCATGTTCGGGATGGCCTTCGTGTACGTGGTGTTCGAAGAAGGCGCCGACCTCGACCGGGCCCGCTCGCGCGTCCTCGAGCAGCTCAACACCGCGCGCAACCGCCTGCCCGCCGAGGTCTCACCGCGCATCGGCCCCGACGCCTCGGGCGTCGGCTGGGTCTACCAGTACGCCCTCGTCGACCGTTCGGGGCGCCACGACCTCGCCGATCTCCGCGCCTACCAGGACTACACCCTGCGCTACGCCCTCGCGGCCGTCCCCGGCGTCGCGGAGGTGGCCACGGTGGGCGGCTACGAGGCCCAGTACCAGGTGACCCTCGACCCCGCCCGCCTCCGCGCACAGGGCGTCTCGTGGGAAGACGTGACGCGCGCGCTCCGCCGGGCGAGCGGCGACGTCGGCGGCAGGGTCATCGAGATGGCCCAGCGCGAGTACTACGTCCGCGGCCTCGCGCAGGTGCGGAGCGCGGGCGACCTGGAGTCCGTGGTGCTCCGCGAGGGGCGCACAGGCGCCGCCCCCGTGCGCGTCCGTGACGTGGCGAGCGTGCGGGTGGGCGCAGAGATCCGCCGCGGGAGCGCCGACCTCGACGGCCGCGGCGAGGTGGTCTCCGGCGTCGTCGTGATGCGCCAGGGGGAGAACGCCCGCGAGGTGATCGCCCGCGTCGAGCAGCGCCTCCGCGAGCTTCGAAGCTCGCTCCCCGAGGGCGTCACGGTGGTGACCGCCTACGACCGCTCGCAGCTCATCACCCGCGCCATCGACACGCTGCGCCGCTCGCTCACCGAGGAGATGGTCGTGGTGGCGCTGGTCATCGCGCTCTTCCTCCTCCACGTGCGGAGCGCGCTCCTCCCGATCCTGTCGCTCCCGCTGGTGGTGCTGACGGCCTTCATCCCGATGTACCTGCTGAAGGTGCCCGCGACCATCATGTCGCTCGGCGGCATCGCGATCGCCATCGGGGCCACCGTCGACGCCGAGATCGTGATGGTCGAGGCCGCGCACAAGAAGCTCGAGCACGTCCCGCCCGACCTGCCCCACGCCGAGCGCGCGAAGCTCCTCGCCGAGGCCGCGGCGGAGGTGACGCCCGCGATCTTCTTCTCGCTCCTCATCGTGGCGGCGAGCTTCATCCCGGTGTTCGGCTTGGAGGGGCAGGCGGGGCGTCTCTTCCGCCCGCTCGCGCTCACCAAGACCTTCGTGATGCTCTCGGCCGCGCTCCTCTCGGTCACGGTCGCCCCCGCGCTCCGTGACTACCTCCTCCAAGGGAACATCCGCGCAGAAAGCGCCCACCCCGTCTCGCGTGCGATCCGCGCGGTGTACGGTCCCTTCGTCCACGTCGCGCTGCGCAACCCGGGCACCACGGTGCTCATCGGCGTGATGGCGGTGCTCTCGGCGCTCCCGATCGCGGCGCGGCTCGGGAGCGAGTTCATGCCGCCGCTCGACGAGGGCGACATTCTCTACATGCCCACCACGCTGCCGGGCATCTCCATCGAGGAGGCGAGGCGCCAGCTCCAGCGGCAGGACGCGATCCTCCGCGAGGTGCCCGAGGTCGAAGCCGTGCTCGGCAAGGCGGGCCGCGCGGAGACGCCCACCGACCCGGCGCCCCTCGCGATGTTCGAAACCGTGGTGAAGCTCAAGCCCCGCGCGCAGTGGCGAACCGCCTACGTGCGCCGCTGGTACGTCGGAACCACGCCCGTCGCCCTGCGCCCGCTGCTCAACCGCCTGTGGCCCGAGTTCGTCCCGATGAGCCGCGAGGCGCTCGTCGCCGACCTCGACCGCCGCCTCCGTCTCCCGGGCTGGACCAACGCCTTCACCCAGCCCATCCGCAACCGCGTCGACATGCTCGCCACGGGCATCCGAACGCCCGTCGGCGTGAAGGTGTACGCCCACGACCTCGCCGCCATCGAGCGCGCAGGAACCGCCCTCGAGCGCGTCCTCCACGGCGTCCCGGGCACGCGGAGCGTCCTCTACGAGCGCTCCACCGGCGGCTACGTGGTCGACGTCACCCCCGACCGCGCCGCCCTCGCGCGGGTGGGGCTCTCGGTCGACGACCTCAACGGGCTCGTCGAGGGTGTGGTCGGCGGCGCGCCGGTGGCGACGGTGCTCGACGGGCGACGTCGCATCACCGTGAGCGCCCGCTTCGCGGAGGACTTCCGCGCGAGCCCCGACGCCCTCCGCGCGCTGGCCGTCCCGCTCGGCGAGGGAGGTCGCACGGTGCCGCTCGGGAGCGTGGCGCGCGTGGAGGTGCGCGACGCGCCGCCGATGCTCCGCGACGAGGCCGGGATGCTGGTGGGCTACGTGTACGTCGACGTCGACGCGAGCCGCGACCTCGGCCACTACCTCGCCGACGCGCGCCGCGCGGTGGACGTCGCCGTCGCCCGCGGCGAGGTGCGCGTCCCGGCAGGGGGCTGGGTCCGCTGGACGGGCCAGTACGAGCTCCTCGCGGCGATGGAGGCGCGGATGAAGGTGCTCATCCCGCTCACGCTCGCGATCGTGGTGGTGCTGCTCTACCTCCAGTTTCGCAACCTCACCGAGGCGCTGATCGTGCTGCTCTCGGTCCCCTTCGCGCTGGTGGGCAGCGTGTGGGCGCTCTACCTGCTCGACTACAACCTCTCCACCGCGGTGTGGGTCGGCGTCATCGCGCTCGTCGGCCTCGCCGCCCAGACCGGCGTGGTGATGATCGTCTACATCGACCACGCCTACGAGAAGCGCCTGCGAGAAGGTCGAATTCGGTCGTTGGAGGACATCGTGGAAGCCCACGCCGAGGGCACCATCCAGCGCGTCCGCCCGAAGCTGATGACGGTGGGGACGATGCTCTTCGGGGTGGTGCCGTTGTTGTGGTCGGAGGGCGCCGGGGCCGACGTGATGAAGCGCATCGCGGCCCCGATGGCGGGCGGCCTCGCGACCAGCGCGTTCCTCACGCTGGAGATCATCCCCGTGGTGTACACGTACTGGCGCTTCGAGCAGCTCGTGTGGCGCGAGGCCGAGGCGCGCATGGACCCGAGGCTCGGCGCGCTCGTGGCGCTGGCGCGCGGCGCGGGCGGCGCGCTCGCGGCGTGCGCGGCGTCGCTCGCGGCGCGGGTGTACGTGGCGACGCCGGCGTGGTGGCCGTGGGTGACGTGGGCCGCGCTCGGGGGCGCGCTCGCGGCGCTGGCGGGCTACGTGGCGCTGCGGCGCGGGGTGGCGCGGGCGATGGCGGCGTGAGCGCGGGCAAGGTCAGAAGCGGCGCGTTCAGCGCGTGACCCCCGAGCCGAAGCGGGCCTGATCCCTCTTCGCACGCGATGGGCTGCGGAGTCGCGCTGACCCCGGCGCGGGACCGTGCCATCCTCGCGCCCATGCTGGTCCCCTGTGAAGCCTGCGGGAGGCACCTCCGCGCCCGCGAGTCCCGCTGCCCCTTCTGTCTGGCCGACCGCGCCCCGCGCGACGTCGCCGAGCCCGCGCCTCCGCGCCTGTCGCGCGCGGCGCTGATGATGGCCGGCTCGATCGCGCTCTCGGGCTGCCCGCTGGCGGTGCGCTACGGCGGGCCGCCCCCCAGCGCGGCGCCTGCCCAGGTGGCGCCGCCGCCCGCCGCGCCGGACGCGTCCAGCGACGCAGCGCGCAAGCCCTGATTGCGCCATGGAGCAGCCGTACCGCGCAGCGCCAGCGACGCGGCCCGTGGTCGACGTGGGCTACGGCTTCTGCGCCTTCTGGATCTCCGCGAGGCGCTCGAGAAACGCCTTCATGTTCGGCAGCGACTTCAGCATCGACGAGGCCTGCTCCTTGTGGGGCCAGCCCTCGGCTTCGCGGCGCAGCCACCAGGCGATGCACCACGTCACCAGCGGACGTCGAGCACGCCGCGCGAGGGGTCGTCGAGGCGCGCCCGCACCCGCGGCGTGTAGCCGTAGCGGCGCACCGCGCCCTCGATCACCCCGACGTTGTACGTCTCGATGAAGCTCGGGAAGTCGGTGAACCGCACCCGCCAGTGCTGCGCCGCGACGCGCTCCGCGCGCACCGCGCCGAAGCCGAGCCCGAGCCGGTAGCCCGTCCCCGCGTGCTCGAACACGCGCTCGAGGTCGAAGCCCAGGGGGCCGAAGAGCACCTTGCCGATGGGGTTTTCGAAGATCGCGTCGTAGGCGTGGTGCCCGAGCTCGCGGAGCCCATCGCCCACGCGGCCCCCCGGCGCGATCACCGCGGCGGCGGCGTTCGCGATGCGCATCCATTCCGCGTGGGGGTAGTCGACGAAGGGGAGGTAGCGGCGCGGCGCGACGCCCGCCCGAGCGAAGACATCGACCGTAGGCGCGACCCGGCCGGCGCGCGCCAGCGGGTCCGTGAAGAACATCCCCTTGCACGTGGCCCGACGCGGCAAGAGGGCGAGCTGCGCGTCGAGCTCCACCGGCAGGTGCGTGCGGGGATCGACGAAGCCATCGTCCGACATCGTAGGGGCCGCGACCCTATCACGGCCGCGCCGCGCGCCGCACGATGCTCTCGGGCAATGGGAGCCATCACGTTCTCTGATGGCCGCGGCGGGCGCACCCTTCGGTACCGTCAGCGGCGTCGTGGACCCGTCCCCCCTGCTCTCGTTCGAGGCGCCGCCCGAGGCCGAGGCGTTGGACTTCGAGGCCCTCGCCTGCAGGGTCCGCGAGGCGATGTCCGAGCCCGGCGTCGCCTCGGTCGAGCTGCGCTGCGGCGAGGCCGACCCAGCCGTCGTCGAGGGTGCCCTCCTCGGCGGCGACGCGCGCCTGGTGCTCCCGGGCGGCGGGCGGTGCTTCCGCGGCGTGGTCACGCGGGTCTCGCTGCGGGGACTGGCCGCCGACGGGGCCCGCGCGCGCTACCGGGTCCGCGTCGAGGCCCCCCTCGCGCTCCTCGGGCGCACCCGCGACAGCCGCATCTTCCAGGACCTCAACGTGCCCGCCGTGATCGACCGTGTTGTCGCGAAGCACCCCCGCGTCCGCCTCGCGTGGCAGCTCTCGGGCACCTACGCGCCGCGGCCCTACTGCGTGCAGCACCAGGAGTCCGACCTCGCCTTCCTCTCCCGCCTGCTCGCCGAGGAGGGCATCCGCTACCACGTCGACCACGAGGCGCCGGAGCCCGACGGCCCGCGCGTCGTCCTCACCGACGCCCCGACCTTCGCCCGCCCCATCGACGGCGACCCGACCCTCGTCTACCGCGAGGCCGAGCGCGCCCGCGACGCCGCGACCGTGACCCGCCTCGCGCGACGTCGCGCGGTGGCCGCGGGGCGCTTCACGCTGCGGGAGTTCGACTGGGGGCGGCCCGACCGCGTTCACCACGCCGAGGCGAGCGCGCAGCGCGCGGCTGGGCGCTTCGACGAGTCGACGCTCGAGCGCTACGAGCACCACGGCGAGCACGAGGCCGCCCGCGTCGCGCGGGACGTCGCCGCGGTGGCCCTCCAACAACGACGACGACGCGCCGAGACGCTGGAGGTCCGCACGGCCTGCCCGCGGCTCGCGCCGGGCCGCTGGATCACCCTCGAAGCGCCCTCGCTCCCGGGCGTCGAGGGCGACTACGTGGCGCTGTCGGTGGAGCACACCGCGCGCGAGAGCGAGGGCGCCGACGGCGGCTTCGACGCACGCTACGAGGCCCGCGCGGTGCTGGTTCCTCGCGGCGCGGCGGTGCGCCCGGCGAGGCCCCCGCGGCAGGTGCAGCAGGTGCTCGAGACGGCGACGGTCACGGGCCCGCCCGGCGAGGACGTCCACACCGACGTCCACGGCCGCGTGAAGGTGCAGTTCCACTGGGACCGCGAGGGTCAACGCGACGCGCACAGCTCGTGCTGGATCCGCGTGATGCAGCTCTGGGCCGGCGAGGGCTATGGAGGCCAGTTCATCCCGCGCGTCGGGACGGAGGTGGTGGTGTCGTTCGTGGGGGGCGACGCCGACCGCCCCGTCGTCCTCGGGTGCCTCTACAACGGCACGCACCCCACCCCCTTCGCGCTCCCCGCGCAGCGCACCCGCAGCGGGATCCGAACCCACAGCGCGCCCGGCGGCGAGCGCTACAACGAGCTGTCCTTCGAAGACGCCGCAGGCGACGAGGAGGTGCGCCTCCACGCGGGCCGCGACTTCCGCGAGGTGGTCCGCGAGAACCACAGCATGGACGTCGGCGGCGACAGCGCCCTCAGCGTCTCCGCCGACCGCACCGAGACCGTCGGCGGCAACCGCCTGGAGACCGTGCGCGGCGAGCGCGCGGTGACCGTGATGGGCGGCGAGACGCTCCTCGTGCTCGGCGGCCGGCGCGTGAGCGTCGACGGCGACCACGACCGCGACGTGCGAGGCGTCGGCAGCGAGCGCTATGCAAGCGACCTCGCGATGCACGTCGCCGGGGCCTTCCAGCTCGCCGTCGGCCGCGACCCGGGCGCGCCCGACGACGAGGGCGACGACGTCGTCAGCAACGCGACGATGACGGTGCGCGGGTCGTACCACGCCGCCGTCGACGAGGACGTGGTCCTCCAGGCCAACCGCTCGCTCACGCTCCGCTGCGGGAAGAGCGTGATCGAGCTGACCCCTGAGGGCGTGACCCTCCGCGCCGCCGCCCTCGCGGTCGACGTCGAGAAGGCCGCCGAGGTGCGCGCCGACGACGTGCTCATCACCGCGAAGGACGACCTCGAGCTCAACGCCGAGGAGCTCCGCGCGTACGGCTTCTCCTCGCGCATGGTGCTGGGCACCGGGGCCGAGCTCCGCGGGCAGGGCGTGAAGATCGGCCGCGGCGGCGGCAAGCCCATGGCCATGTCGCCGCCCCCCGAGGGGACCGCGATCTTCAAGTTCGAACACGCCGGGTCGCGCGAGCCCATCCAGGGGCTCGCGGTGACCATCACCCACCCCGACGGAACCGACCACGCGTACGTCACCGACGACCGGGGCGAGGTGTGGATCGAGGGCGCCGCGCCCCGGGCGCTCTACACCCTGCGCGGCGAGGCGGGCGCCGGCGCGCTCGAGCTCCGGCGCTTCAAGACGAGGCGCCGGTGACCCGCGCCGCGCGCGAAGGACGAGGCCGATGGCGACCCTGGTAGACCTCTATCACGACACGCTCCCCGGGCTGATCGGCACGCGGTATCAGACGTACGGCGACGAGCTCCTCCACGGATGGAGCAAGGCGTACGCGTCCAACCGCGCGGAGGAGGCCTGGTGGCGGAGCTGGGAGGGCAAGGCCCTCACCCGCGAGTCGATGGACGACTGGCCGAGCGCCACCATCGAGAGCGGCCGCACCTGGTACTGGGCGCACGACCCCGACAAGGACGTCGCGGGCGTCTCCGACGTGCGCTGCACCGTGTACGACCTCCAGCGGCACAGCGGCGACCCGAAGGTCTTCGTCGCGCCCGTGCAGAAGTACATCTCGTGGCGCGAGCTCACCGTCGACGGCGCCTACACCACCGCGGGCGCCGACGCCGACCCCCTCGCCGAGCGGCTCGCGCTCGACGGCAAGACGTCGTCGGAGCTCGGGCTCCGGCTGACGAAGCCCTTCCTGCTGGCGCGCGCGACCTTCCTCGAGGGCAGGCTCCCCGAGCTGAACAAGGGCTTCCACCGCCTCGAGACGCACGCGGCGTCGGCCCTGGTGCTCGCCTTCGGCTACGAGCTCCGCTTCCCGACCGATCCCGACGTCAAGGTCGGGCTGAGCGAGTTCACCTGGGAGGAAGACCTCTCCAAGGACCTGCGCGGCAAGACCCGCATCGTCACCCCGATCCCGCCGGGGCTCTTGAGCCTCGAGTCCTTCATGGGCAAGCCCACCGCCGCCGAGCGGTGCTACTCCAACGACCCCGCCGCCGCCCGCGCCGCCCTGAAGGCCGACGCCGCCGCCGCGGCCGACGACCTCACCAAGGGCGCCTACGCGACGCGCAACCCGACGATCGTCGTCTTCCTCACCTTCACCTTCTGCAAGCCCCACGACGACTTCTTCGGCAAGGGGTCGCCCTACGACGTCTGCCGGCTCTACCCCCACGCGATGGTGATCTCCAGCCACCCCCTCCGGCGGATGCGCGCGAAGTGCGAGATGGAGCGCCCGGCCCGCACCCACAAGCACTTCGAAACGCGCACCAACGACGAGGCGCGCGACGGCATCACCCACGACTACCACCCGCTGCTCGCGAGCGACACCAACGACACCTGGCAGCCCTTCGGCTTCGAAGAGTGGGTCGGCGGGCTCCCCGTGCCGCTCTGGCCCAACATGTTCGACCGCGTCGCCCCCGTCAGCGGGTCCAAGAAGTTCACCGCCGTGCGCCGCGCGACCAACCACGCCGCGGGGGCGTGGAAGAAGTCGCTCACGCGCCGGCTGCGGTACTACGGGCCCTCCACGAAGATGATCGACTGGGTGCCCCTCGCGGGCGAGGGCTGGGGCTTCTACAACAACGAGCGGACCAGCGAGATCGCCTACCGCCAGGGCGAGTACGACAACCTCCACACCGCCCCCGCGATGGTCGCGCCCTCCGCGATCCTCGACGCGATGCCCGACGACGCCTGGCGCGAGTCGCTCTCGAAGATCGCGATGGCGCCCTTCTGCGTGCACGACTGCTTCCACACGCACTGGCGCTGGTCGGCGCCGACGGGCACCACCGCGGGCATCTATTTCCACAAGACACTCGGCCCCGAGAACAAGGGCTGGGGCGCGAAGGGGCCCAACACCGAGCCCAACGCCCCGATGGTTCCCCACAACCAGCAGGTCGTCGTCGAGTGCGAGGGCGGGAAGTTCACCTACACGGCCACCGCGTTCGACGTCGCGCCCCTCGAGTGGCAGGTGTTCTTCCACCACGGGTCGGGCTACGCGGTCTCGATCGACAAGGGTACGCTCGGCACCTTCGACACGATCCGCGGCGCCGACCTCGCGGTGATGTTCAACGGGGCCTTCCTGGCCGTGCCGCCGACGCCCGCGCTCTTCTCCGACAGCGAGATGGTCTGGTCGCGGGGAACCGACCCCGCGCGCCACGCCAGGCTCAAGGAGATCGAGACCGGCTCCTGGGCGATGCTCTACTGGCACCTGCGCTGGACGATCTCGCCCGAGGGCTACGTGCTCCCCCGCCTCGACGAGGTCTCCGGGGGCTTCTGACGCGAAAGGAAACCCCATGGGCGCAGCCATCCTCACCACCGCGAGCGTGATCCAGTGCCCCCACGGGGGCTCGGCCCAGCTCGCCACTTCGAACACCTCCCTCGAGGTCGGCGGCGCGATGGCGCTCGTCGAGACCGACGTCCACCCTGTCGCCGGTTGCCCCTTCGTGCTCCCGGGCCCGAAGCCCTCGCCCTGCATCACCATCGCCTGGAGCATTGGAAGCCGCAACGTCGACGCCGACGGCGTGCCCGTCCTCACCACGGCGAGCGTCGGCCTCTGCAAGAGCCCCGAGGGCGCACCGCAGGGCCCCGCCGTCGTCGCCTCGACGCAGACCGACGTGAACGACGACTGATCACGGATGCCCTCGCTCGACGCGATCCTCGCGGACACGATGCTCCTCGGCGCCGAGCCCGTCGGCCTGGAGCGCTACGACGTCGACCCCGCGCCGCCCGCCCGCCCGCTCTCCCGCGCCCGCGTCCTCTACGTCGACGCCCCCGACGACGAGCCCGTCACCCCCGACGCCGCGGTCTGGAGCTTCTGGGTCGACGGCGACCCCGCGCGCGTGCTCGACGTGACGTGCAAGGTGCCCGCGCACGAGCGCCCCGACGTCCCCTCGCACGAGCTCGGCGTCTGCAGCGAGGTGCGCTGGGACGCCCCCACGATCGCGCTCCGCGGCGCCCGCGTGCCCCTCCCGCTCGACCGCGCGCACCTGCTCCGGGTGTACATGGCCCGCGGCGGCGTGCTGCCCGCGCGCGGCCGTGGCCTGTGGCCCCTGCAAGCCTCCCTCGACGCCAGCCTGCTCGCCGTCTACGGCTTCGAACTCACCCCCGCCGGCGCCGTCAACGCCCTCACCGCGGCGCAGTGCGCGCGCGACGACCTCATGCCCGACGACGGCGCCCCCGACGCCCCTGACGCCCCCGTTCGCGTCGTCGTCGCCGTGGAGTTCGTCACCTGCCGGCCCGCGCGCGACTACGACCCCTGGGGGCTCCTCCTCGCGGCGCGCCTCCACCCGCACCTGATGCTCATGGCGAGCGCCCCCCTCGACGGGTTCGATGCCACCGCCGTCCTCGCGCGCCCAGAGGGGACCGACATGATCGGCTGCTTCGCCGACCTCGAGCAGGCGTGGCGTTCGCGCGCGGGCCCGCGCTTCGAATGCGCGCTCGGGGCCGTCTCCAACGCCGCGTCGCCGTCGGCCGCGCTGCCCACCTGGGAGCGCGCCTTCGACTACGCGCAGGTCGGCGCGCGGGGGGAGGCCCACGTCGTCGTCGACCCGGCGCGCGAGGCACGCGCGTGCGCTTCGGGGTTGTGCCTCCACCGGGGGCGCGAGGTCGGTGATGCAGGGCCCGTGATGACCGCGGCGGAGCACCGCTTCGCCAAGGCCGCACGCCAGGGGGCCTTCGATGGCCTCGTCCTCGCGCCGCCGCTGCGCGCGCCCCCCGCGGTCGAGGCGAGGCTGCGCGGCTGGCGCGTCGACGCGGTGACGCCGCTCCCGGTCGCCGACCACGACGCCCTTCACATGTACTGGCGCTGGGGCGAGGCCCTCGGCGCCGACCCCCGCTTCGCCGGCTGGAGCACCTCCTTCGAACCGAACCGGACGCCCGGGGCGCCGATGGTGCCGCCCGACCAGCGGGTGACGGTGCGCGCGGAGGGCGCCTCGCTCTCCTACCAGGCGTCCTGCGAGGGCCTCGTCGCCGCGTCGCGCTGGCAGGTGGTGCTCCACCACGGCCTCGCCTTCGGCCTCGAGATCGCGCGCGGCGAGGGAAGCGCGGCGGCGGAGGGCCTCGCCTCCATGCTGCGCGAGGCGCCGGTCGTCCCCGACGACGTCCCCGTCGCCGTCGACGCGCAGTGGCTCCTCCACTGGGCGCTCCGCTACTGCAGCACCGCGGCGTACGGCCCGGTCGAGCGGCTCCAGGTGCTCGACCTCGCGCGCGCCCGCTCCGAGTGACGGGCCAACGCCGCGCGGGGCAGCGGCCGCGACGTCAAAAACTTACGCCGAGCCGCGCCGTCGCGAGCGCGAGCGTCCCCATCGTCTGCCCGCTCGCATCGCGGAACGCGCCGCCCGGGAACATCACCGCCCCCTGCACGCCGCCCGTCAACTGCACGCTGCCCGGCAGCGGGATGCTGCCGTTGACCCCGAGGTCCAGCTCCACCCCGAGGTCGCGCCGCGACGGGTCGCCGCCCCGGTAGTTGCGCGCGCTCCCGTACACCTGGACGGACACCGGGTCGACCCAGTCCGTCGTCGCCACGCCGATCACCGCGCCCGCGCGCACGTCGGCGTAGCGCCCGAGGTTCACCTTCGCGGTGGGGTACACGTACGCCGCGCCCGCCACCGCACCCTGCGACGGGAGCAGAAACGCCCCGTGGGCGGGCCGCGCGGTGAGCCGCGGGTCGCTCGCGATCGCCGCGCTCCGCGCCGTCTGCCACGCGATCACCTCGGGGAACATCAGGAGCCCCACCCGGTGCGACGGGTTGAAGGTGAAGCGCCGCTGGTCGCCGTCGACCGGGTTGCGGTCGCCCGTCGCGTAGCCCGCCTCCAGCGAGATCCGGTAGCGCCCGTCGCGCTCGATGCCGAACTCCGCCGCCCCGCCGAACTGCAACACCGTGTGCTCGGCGTACTCCGCGGTGCGCGTCGCGTCGGTCACCCCGTACGCGCCCGCCACTTCGACGCCAGCGAACACGCGCCCCACGCGGTCGGGCTGCGGCCACTCCCAGCGCGCGTACACGTCGCCGAGCACCGCCCGCAGCGTCGACCCGTTGGCCCACGAGATGTCGCGGTACGTGGCGAGCGCGCCGACCCGCTTGCGCTCGCAGTCCTGGCGGCAGGCGTGGTCTTGATAGAAGACCGTCAGCACGCCCTGGAGCGCGATGTCGCCGTCGACGAGCTGGACGAGCCGGTCGCGGTAGACGAGGTCGCCGGCAAGGGCCACCACCCAGTCGCTCGCGCGGCCGCCGGGTCGCGTCGCGAGGGCCACGCGGTCGACGAGGTCGCCGTAGCGGTAGTCGCCGAAGACGGGCGTGCGGTCGCCGCCGTTGGCCACGATGCCGAGCCCGAGGTTGAAGGCCTGCTGCCCGACGCGGAGCACGCCGACCGGCGTCTCCCACTCGAGGTACGCCTGGCGGAAATCGAAGGCGCCGTAGGGGAAGAGGTCGCCCCGGGGCTCGCGCGCGAGGCCCACTGAAGAAGCCGCCGCGTCGGGCACCACCAGCCGCGCGACGTCGAACTGGGTCACCACCCGGAAGCGCTCGCCGATGGTGAGCCGCGGCCCGATGCGGAGCCAGTGTTCGAAGTACTGGTTCTGCCCGAGCGAGGCCGGCTGCTCGGCGGCGGGGACGCCGGGCGTGGTCGCGAGGGGGATGTCCGTGAAGGCCGAATACCGGAGCTGGAGCTCACCGGGGATGGTGATCTGAAGCGGCGTCCCCTCCTCCTGCGCGGGCGGCGCGGCGGGCTGGGCGGGCGGGCGCGCGAGTGCGGCCGTCGACGTCGGCGCGGCCCGCTCCTGGGCGAGCGCGGCGGGCCCCGAGGCCAGGAGGAGACACGACCAGAGGACGGCGCGGCGCATGGGCGCGGCGACGGTACCGTCCGCCTCGCGCGGGTGACAAGCGCGTTCGCCGCGCGCGGTGGTAGCCTCGCGTCCCCCCGCATGAGCGAGCGCCCCGCCCTCCGCCGCACCGTCGTCGTCCTCGGCGTGGTGAGCCTGCTCACCGACGTGGCGTCCGACATGGTGATGCCGCTGCTGCCGGCCTTCCTGGTGTCCATCGGCGGCGGCGCGCGCGCGCTCGGTCTCATCGAGGGGGCCGCCACCGCGACCTCGGCGCTGATGAAGTTCGCCGTCGGGTCGCTCTCCGACCACGTCCACCGCAAGAAGCCCCTGGTGCTCTTCGGCTACGCGCTCGCCAACGCCGCGCGGCCGCTCCTCGCGCTCGCCGGCGCGCCCTGGCAGGTGCTCGCCGTCCGCTTCGTCGACCGCGTCGGGAAGGGCGTCCGCACCGCGCCGCGCGACGCGCTGCTGGCCCGCGAGAGCGACCCCGCGCACCGCGCGCTCGCCTTCGGCTTCCACCGCAGCATGGACAACGCCGGCGCCGTGCTCGGCCCGCTCGTCGCCACCGCGCTCCTCTCGCTCCGCCCCGACGACGTGCGCTTCGTCTTCGCCATGACGGTCGTGCCCGGCGCGCTCTCCGTGCTGGCCGTGCTCCTTGGCGTGAAAGAAACGGCCGCGCCCGACGAGGCCGCGAAGAAGCCTCGCGCCTCGCTCGCCGGGGCCCCGCCCGCGCCCATGCGACCGTACCTCGCGCTGCTCGCGCTCTTCACGCTGGCCAACGCGAGCGACGGCTTCCTCCTGCTGCGCGCCGAGGAGCTCGGCGTGCCGCGGGCGCGCCTCCCGCTCGCGTGGGGGGCGCTGTCCCTCTTGAGGGCGCTCACGGGAACGCCGGGCGGGCGCTTCGCCGACCGCTTCGGCCGCGGCCGCGCCCTCGCGCTCGGGTGGGCGCTCTACGCGGTGGCGTATGCCGGGTTCGGCGCCGCGCACACCGCCCTCCAGGCGCTCCCCGCGCTGCTGGCTTACGGCCTGTATTACGGCCTCTCCGAAGGCACCGAGCTCGCCCTCGTGGCCTCGCTCGCGCCGAAGGAGGAGCTCGGCCGGGCGTACGGGTGGTTCTATCTCGTGACCGGGCTGCTCGCGCTGCCGTCCTCGCTCGCCTTCGGGCTCGCGCTCGACCGCGGGCACACCCGGGCCGCGTTCGGGGTCTGCGCCGCGCTCGCGCTCGCGTCCTCGCTCGGGCTCCTCGCGTGGCGCCGCGGGCGCGAGACGTGATTCCATTGTGAGGTACGGCCCGCGACAAGCCGCATGGCGGCGGGCACGCGAGGAAGAGAACCGCTCCGCGCGCGCGGGCGGAATGCAGGGAGGCGGGCGGGCTCAGCCCTCGGCGGGCGCCTCGGCGGGCGCCTCGCTGGCGGGCGCGGCCTCGGCGGCCTTCGGCTTGCGGCCGCGCGCCGGCTTCGCCTTGCCGCCGTTGCCCACGCCGTAGCGGGCCATGCGACGGTCGCCGTGCTGGGCGACGCGGCCGTCGTCCTTGAGCTTGCCGAGCGCGTAGTTGAAGCGGCCCGCGTCGAGCGCGCTGAAGTTGAGCTTCTCCATGATCTCGCGGGCGGCGAGGTTCTTGTCCGAGCGACGGAGCACGTTGATGATGTCGTTGGAGAGCTCGTCGACCTCGGCCGGCGAGCTCTTCTCGAGCTTGCCCCCGCCCTTGCGGGCCGCCGGCTTCGCGGCCTTGGCGGGACGGCCCGGCTTCCCCTTCGGGGCGGCGGCCTTCCGACCGGCGCCGGCGCGGCGCGCGGGCGCGGCGGGCGCCGAGCTGGCCGGCAGCGACGCGCGCGAGCCACCAGAGGGCCGCGTGTTGGTCACCTGCGCCACCGCGCGCACCACCGACTCCGAGAACACCTTCATCAGCTCCTTGGTGAAATTCTGCAGGAGCTTCTCGATCGCGCGCTGTGTATCCATGTTCGTAATGGCCTCTCTCGGGGGCGGACCATGCGCCCCGCCGCGCCGACTCGTCAAGGCATTCCCGACACGCCATTCACATTCAAGACAACCCTTGTGACGATTGAAGGGCGCGAGGTGACAGATCGCGGCCGGGAGGGACCCGGCGGGGCTCCCTCAGGGCGCGCCGAAGCGTGATCGGGGGTTCGATGGGGCTTCGATGGGGTCGCGCCCCGGGCGCGACCCCGGGCGGGTGGGGCGGGGCGCGGAGGCCCCGGCGCGGGCGCTGTGCATTTCGCGGGTTGGCCGGGGCGGAGCGGTGATATCGTCGCGCCGGCTGCGGCGCCGGGAACGCGCGCGCGGCGCGAGCGAAAGGATCGGGAGACACGATGAGCGAGAAGGCGCAGCAGGGCTCGGACGCGGACGTCGCGTGGCCCACGGTGATCGAGGAGAGCTTCGCGAAGAGCCCCGAGGGCTGGAGCTTCGCGGCGACGACCTCCGCGACCCCGCCCCTCCGCTTCGACGCGCCCGGCGTGGTGGTGACCCTCCCCGGCGGCGACACCTCGGTGGCGGCGTACTGGCTGGAGAAGCGCGTCGGCGGCGCGCCGGCCACCTTCTCCGACGCGGCGATCAGCGTGTCGATGACGGTGCTCTCGGCCGAGGCGCCGACGCAGAGCTACTGCGGGGTGAGCTTCCGCGCGCAGTCCGACCGGGACAACTACCGGCTCTTCATCGACGGCGAAGGGTACTACCGGCTGACGCGCCGCAAGGACAACGTCAGCACCGCGCTGGTCGACTGGACGCGCCACGACGCCCTCCTCCCCGGCCTCGGGCAGAAGAACCGGGTGCAGATCGTGATGGAGGGGACGAAGATCACCGTCCACGCCAACGGGGTGAAGCTCACCGAGGTGACCGACGACACCTTCGCGGCGGGGCACATCGCGCTGCAGGCGCAGGGCGGGAGCCCGGAGACCGAGAGCGCGACGGTGTTCTGCTTCCGCGACTTCGAAGTGGCGGCGCCCTCGAAGCCCGAGGCGTGATTCAGAAGGCGTTGCCGAGCAGCGCGTAGAACTGGTCTTCGCCGTCGTCCATGAAGCCGTGCGCGTAGCCGGCGCGGACGGTGAGCGGCACGACGAACCCCACCACGAGATCCGCGAACACCTCGGCCCCGGCGCCGACGGCGACGTTCTCCCAATCGAAGCGCCCGAAGGCGGCGTGGCCCGCGTCGGCGAACACGCTGGCCCAGAGCTGCTGGACGAAGAGCGGGAAGGTCGAGAGCCCGCGCTGCGGCTGGAGCACCGGGAAGCGGTACTCGACGTTGGCCATTTCGAACTGGCTCCCGACGCGCGCGTCGGGCTTGTACCCCCGCAGCGCGATGCCGCCGCCGACGCCGCCACCGCGGAGGAGGTCGAGCAGGCTGGCGGGGTTGAAGTCGGGGAAGCCGCCGAGGGAGAAGAGCGCGCGCTCGCCGCGGTCGGTGGTGCCGACGCCGCCGCCGAGGTGAAACGCGAGCACGTGGCGCCGGCGGTCGTAGCCCCACGGCATGGGGATGTACGCCGACGCGCCGGCGGAGAACTCCACGCTCCCCACCGCGCTGCCGAGGGCCGGGTCGGAGACGCGCGCGGTGGCGAAGAGGTTGACGCCCTCCTGCGCGGAGATGGAGTAGGCGTAGCGCTGCGAGCGGGCGTACCACCACGTCGCGCGCAGGCCCGTGAGCCAGCCCTGGAAGGGGAGCACCGGCGGCGCCTCGTTGGGGTCGAGGTAGCGCGCGAGCTCGGGGAAGCCCCCGTAGGCGCGCACCCACGAGGCGTCGTAGACGAGCGAGACGGTGTGCGCGTCGAAGCGCCCGGGGAAGACCACCGACACCTCGCTCTCGCCACCGATCCGCTCGGCCACCCAGGTGGGCGTGCGCCGCCCGACGCGGTAGCCGCCGCCCGCGTCGACCGTGCGAAACGCCCGCAGG
The DNA here is from genome assembly GCA_046351555.1 of Polyangiales bacterium. GTDB lineage: Bacteria > Myxococcota_A > Polyangia > Polyangiales > CAISKJ01. The sequence continues at coordinate 25,047 of JAXLYI010000012.1, read as the reverse complement.
CGCAGGGTCGGGCGCACGCCGCGGTAGACGTACGTGACGTCGACGTTGGGGTCGCCGCGGACGAGGCCGACGCCGAGGCGGACGTTCCACGCGTGGCGGTTGAGGATGTCGGCGCCGGAGACGCGGAGGGCGAGCTGCGGACCGAAGCCGTCGGCGGTGAGCTCCGCGGTGAGGATGCGCGGGCGGATCGTGCCCCAGGGGCTGTACGGGTGGTCGCTGGTGGGGATGGTGTCGAAGGGCCGGCGGCCGCTGCCCTCGTCGTCGGGCGCGCGGTCGTAGGGGTCGCCCGCGGGGGATTCCGGCTCGCGCCAGCGCGACGGGTCGAAGGGCATGCGGGCGAGGTCCCACCCGCGGGGGCCGTAGGTGACGTAGACCAGCGTGCGGCCGTCGGGTGACACCGCGGGCTGGAAGGCGCCGGAGATCACGTGCGTGACCTGCCGCTCGGGGCCGAAGCCCTCGGGGGTGACCTCGCGCGCGAGGAGGTTCATCACGCCGCTGCGGTCGGACGACCAGACGAGGTAGCGCCCGTCGGCGGTGAAGGTCGGCGACAGGTCGAGCGCGGCGTCGTCGGTGAGGTACTCCACGCGGCCGGTGGCGCGGCGGTACACCGCGAGGTCGCGGCGCCCTCCGTCGCGCCAGTGCGAGAAGGCGATGAGCGCGCCGTCGGGCGAGTAGCGCGGCGCGTACACCTGCTCGAAGCGCCGCGGGCGGAAGAGCGGCCGCGGCTGGAGGTCCGTCAGCGACGTCTCGAAGAGCGAGGAGGTGCCGCGGTGGTTGACGGTGAAGGCCACCCGGTCGCCGTCGGGGGCGACGTCGGGCTGCTGCGCGCGCCAGCCCTCGGTGAGCCGCTCCTCGGCCTCCACCGTGAGCGCGCCGCCGCCGTCGCGCCCGAGGCGCCAGCGGAAGAGGTCGTGGTAGGCGTAGATGTCGCGGTGGACGGCCGTGTCGCTCACCACCAGCGCGCGCCCATCACCGACCACGCCGAAGCCCGACGGGCCCGCCAGCCACTCGAGCGAGCGCGGGGCGAGCGGGTGCTCGGCGTCCGCGCGCGCGAGGGAGGCCGCGTCGGCCGCGCGGAGCTGCGTCATCGACTGCCCGTCGGAGCTCTCGTACACGAGCGTCCCGTCGGGGAGGAAGCGCGGCGCCCGCACCACCTCGCCCTGCCGCGTGACGCGAACGCCCTCCTCCACGCCGCCCGCGCGCAGCCGCCGCTCCTCCTCGCGGAAGCGGGCGGTGACAGCGTCGCAGAAGTCCTCGTAGAGCTCCTCCCAGGTGCGGCCCGTCACCCGGTGGAGCACGCGGTTGAGCTGCCACGGCGCGGCGGTGCCGCCGTACTCGCGTGAGAGTTCGGCGAGCGCCTCGCGGCCGAAGCGGTCGGCCACGTACTGCATGAAATAGCTGCCGTAGAGGTACCAGAGCGTCCCGTGGGGCCAGCGGTTGGGCCCGGTGGCGAGCTGGTCGAGCGTCTGGAGGTTGCCCGCGAGCGCGTCGGCCCGCAGCGCCATCTCCCACTGCGACGAGCGGAGCCTGCCCCCGTGCGTGTGGAGGCTCTCCTCGTAGGTGGCCAGGCCCTCCAGGATGAAGCGCGGCTGCACCTGGTTGGGGGCCCACTGCTTCCCCGCGATCGCGTTGAGGATCGCCGCCACCCCGGAGATGTTGTCGGTGTGGAGGATGTGCGTGTACTCGTGCGTGACGAGCGTGGACAGCCAGTCGTCGTACTGGTGGAGCACCGAGAGGTCGTCGGGCGCCGTCACGTAGAGCCGCACGGTGTTGAGCGGGACGGCCGTCGCGCTCCCGTTGGCGTCGTCGGTCTCGTCGGAGAGCACCACCTGCACCGGCGACGAGGGCGACCACCCGAGGGGCCCGTGCAGGCGCTCGACCGCGCGCTCAGCCACCTCGGCGACGCGCCGCGCGAGCGGGGCCATGTCGTTGTAGTAGTGGATGCGGAAGTGCGGCGTCTCGAGCGTCCGCCAGACGAGCCGCGGGTCCTGCGGCTGCGCGCGGACGGCGGAGGCGCGGAGCGCGAGGGCGAGCGCGAGGGCGAGCGCGGCGGCTCTCATCGCGTCAGCGGTCGGGCGGCGGGGCGCCGGCGTCGGCGTCGGCGAGCTCGTCGGCCGACTCCTGGCGGCGCGCGCGCTCGGCCGAGAGCCACGTCACCGAGGCGAGGGCGCGGAAGGCGTTCTCCTCGTCCTGGTCGACGGAGAGCTGGACGTGCGGCCCGTCGCGCCAGGCCCAGCGCGCGGTGAGCTCGGACTGCTTCGACGCGAGGCAGAGCGCGAGGTGCCCGGCGCAGCCCGCGGCCACCGTGCGGGCCTCGTCCGAGGGCGGGCCGAGCGTGCGCACCACCATCCCGTAGAGCCGGTCGAAGTGGTCGGACATCTGCGCCTCGTCGCGCGTCGGCGGCGCGTCGATCGCCACGCTGCAGAGCGCCGCCCCGCAGAACTCGTAGGTGACCACCACCGGCAGCGGCACCTCGGCGAGGGCGCGGCGGCAGAAGACGTACTCGCGCGAGTCGCGGCACTCGACGGCGGCGGCGCGGTTGGCCTCGAGCAGGGCCGCGCGGGTCATCCCCCAGCGGACGCCGAGGGCCCCGTCGGGCGCCGGGCGGTCGGCGACGTAGCGCACCCCGCGGCGGGGCCGAGAGCCCGAGGGCGAACGGCGCGCGTCGGCGCCGGCGTCGAGGCGCTCCGACCCCTGGGGGACGAGCGGGGTGACGGCGCGGGTGTCGACGCGGTCGCGGCGGCACGCGAGGGCCGCGAGCGCGAGGAGGAGGGCGGCGGGGGTGGGCCGTGCGAACATGCGCGCCGGGCGACGCTATCACGAGACGCGCGGGAGAAAGCGCCTCGAAACCGCCGGCGCCGTGTACTAGGCTCCGCGCCCCGCCATGCTCGACCTGCGATTCGTCGTCGACAACCTGGGGGCCGTCGAAGCCGGCCTCCGCAAGCGCAACAAGAACCCCGCCGACCTCGGCTTCGAGCGGATCAAGGAGCTCGCCGACGCGCGCCGCGCCGCCATCCGGCAGAACGAGTCCCTCCGCCAGCAGCAGAACGAGGCGAGCGCCCAGTTCCCGAAGCTCCCCAAGGGGTCGCCCGAGCAGAACGAGCTGCGCGAGCGCGCCCGCAAGCTCGGCGAGGAGGCCAAGGCGTTCGAAGCGCAGAAGGACGCCGCCGAGCGCGAGATCGAGGACATCCTCCTGCGCATCCCCAACCTCCCCGACGAGAGCGTCCCCGCGGGCGCCGATGAAGAGAGCAACGTGGTGGTCTCGACCTGGGGCGAGAGGCCCTCGTTCGACTTCGCCCCGCGCGACCACCACGACCTCGGCGAGGCCCTGGGCATCCTCGATTTCGAGCGCGGCGCGAAGCTCTCGGGCGCGCGCTTCACCGTGCTCTGGGGCCTCGGCGCGGCGATGGAGCGCGCGCTCGTGAGCTTCATGCTCGACCTCCACGTCCACGAGCACGGGTACACCGAGGCGTACCCGCCCTTCCTCGTGAAGGGCGACGCGCTCCGCGGGACGGGGCAGCTCCCGAAGTTCGAAGCCGACCTCTTCAAGATCGCCGCGACCGGCGAGCGCTCGTACGACCTCTACCTCATCCCGACCGCGGAGGTGCCCGTCACCAACCTGCACGGGGGCGAGATCCTCGACGGCGCCACGCTCCCGCGGAAGTACACGTCGTTCACGCCCTGCTTCCGCGCCGAGGCCGGCACCTACGGCAAGGACACGCGCGGGCTCATCCGGCAGCACCAGTTCGACAAGGTGGAGGTGGTGCGCCTCGAGCGACCGGAGGACTCGGACGCGGCCCACGAGGCGCTCACCGCCGACGCCGAGGCGGTGCTCCGCAAGCTCGGGCTCCACTACCGCAAGGTGCTCCTCTGCGGCGGCGACCTCGGCGCCTCGGCCCGCAAGACGTACGACCTCGAGGTGTGGCTCCCGGGCCAGGACCGCTACCGCGAGATCTCGAGCTGCTCCAACTTCGGCGACTACCAGGCCCGCCGCGCGGGGCTGAAATACCGGCCCGCGGGCGACGCCAAGGCGAAGCCGCGCCTCCTCCACACGCTCAACGGCTCGGGCCTCGCCGTCGGCCGCACGCTGGTGGCGATCCTCGAGCAGTACCAGCAGGCCGACGGCAGCGTGCGCGTGCCCGAGGCCCTCCGCCCCTACCTCCGCGGCCTCGACCGCATCACGAAGCGCTGACCCTCCCCTCGCCGCCGTCCGCGGGTTTCGTTGCCCCCGGGGGCGTTCTGGGATATGCGACCGGCCACGCCGATGCGTCCGCGACTCCTCGCCCTCTGCCTGCTCGCGCTGCCCGCCGCGTGCGCCACCACCGGCGCCGCCGCGCGGCCGGGGGAGAGCGCCGCCGACGCCGCCGAGCGCGCCTACCAGAGCGCCCTCTCGCTCTACAACGACGAGTCGTGGCCCGAGGCGCAGGAGGCCTTTCGCGCGATCCAGCGGCAGTATGGCACCAGCCGCCAGGCGACCCTCGCCGAGCTGCGCCTCGCGGACATCGAGTTCAAGCAGGAGCGCTACACCGAGGCGCTCTCGGGCTTCCGCTCGTGGCTGCGCTACCACGGCTCGCACCCCGAGGCGCCCTACGCGCGCTTCATGATCGCGCGGTGCCACGTCGAGCAGATGCCGGAGGACTGGTTCCTCACGCCGCCGCAGTGGGAGCGCGACCTCTCGGCGGCGCACGACGCCGACACGGCCCTCGCCCGCTTCCTCCGCGACCACGGCGACTCGCCCCACGCGGAGGAGGCCCGCCGCATCCACCAGCGCGTGCGCGAGACGCTCGTCCGCCACGAGATCTACGTCGCCAACTTCTACGGCAGCCGCGACCGCCACGCCGCCGCCGCCAGCCGCCTGCGCGGCGTGCTCACCCGCTACCGCGGCTCGACGCTCGAGCCCCTGGCCCTGCTCCGCCTCGGCGAGACGCTCCTCCGGCTCGGGCAGGCGCCCGAGGCCCGCGGCGCCTTCCAGCAGCTCCGCGAGCGCTTCCCCAACGCCGCCGAGAGCGAGGCCGCCGCGGCCCACCTCGCGCGCATCGGTTCGTCGCCCGCCACTGCCGTCCAGCTCGACGAGGCGCCCGCCGACGAAGAGACCGGCGCCACCGAAGACGTGACGCCCTCCGCCCGCCCGGCCGAGCCGTCGCAGCCCCGCCGGTAGCGCCACCGCCCCGAAGGGGCCCTAGCGCACGTTCCGCACGCCCTCTGCGGGCCCTCGAACACGGTGGTGACCGGCCCGCGGGTGGTTTAACGTGGCGCCCGACGTCGCCCCCCGCGCACCCGACGACGCCACTGCGAGCGCACCGTGAACGACCCCGTCCGCCAGCTCCTCACCCTCGCCCAGGAGCACCTCGCCCGGCGCGACACCGCCGCGGCCGAGACGCTCCTGCGGGAGGTGCTCCGCCAGCGCGCCGACGCCGCCGAGGCGCACCACCTCCTCGGCCTCGTGCTCCACGAGCGCAACGACCTCGCCGGCGCCCGCGAGTGCTTCCAGCGCGCGCTCGCCGGCGACCCCAACCACGCCGAGGCCGCCCTCCACCTCGCGATCACCTGCAACGAGCTCGGGCTCTACGCCGAGGCCCGCGAGGTGTCGGGCACCGCCGTCGCCCCGCGCGGCCCGAGCGACCGCCTCTCGCCCTTCGAGCGCTCGCGCCTCGCCGGGATGCACGCCGCCGTGGCCCGCGCCTACGAGCAGCTCAGCCTCTTCGAAGACGCCGCCCACGAGTACCGCCGCGGCCTCGCGCTCCGCCCCGACGACGGCGAGCTCCGCACCCGGCTCGGCGTGGTGCTCCGCTCGGCCGGCGACATCGACGGCGCCCGCGCCGCGCTCGAAGACGCCACCGCGCGCGCCCCCGCCTACGCCCCGGCCTTCGTCGCGCTCGGGCTCACCTACTTCCGTCAAGGGCGCCGCGACGACGCCGAGCGCGCCTGGCGCCGGGCCCTCGCCCTCGACCCCGCCCAGCGCCCCGCGGAGGTGTACCTCCGCATGCTCGACGAAGACACCGCGCACCTCCCCTCGATGCTCCCCCCGCAGCCCTCGCCCCGCGGTGACGACGAGTTCGCCAACCTCCAGGTCTCCGTCCTCGGCGACCGGCGCTCGCAGTAGCGAACATCCCACGTCCCCCCTGGTGGCGCGCCCCGGGTGGCGTTACAAGCCCACTCCCCCGATGCGCCTCGCCGTCGCCGCCCCCCTGGCCCTCGCCGCCGCCCTCGCGGGCGCGACGGCCGGCGCCCAGGACGCGCGCTGGATCCCGCTCTTCTCGGTGCGGGCGATGGGCGGCGGGGCCCTCGTGGCGCCGTCGCAAGGGGCCCTCGGGGGCGAGTTCGCGGGCGACCTCACCGCGGGCGTGCGGTTCTTCCGCCAGGGGGCGCACGGGCGGGCGTGGCACCTCGGCCCCGAGCTCGGGTTCGCGCCCCTCCAGCGCGGCGAAGACGTGACGGTGCTCTGGCAGTTCGGGCTCGCCGTGGGCTACGGCACCGTGCCGCTCCACGTCTCGTGGACGCCGCGCTTCGTCGTCGGCGCCGTCGACCGCGACCAGGTCGTCGGGCTCCGCCACGGCGTGCTGCTCACCGCCCTCGCGGGCCTCGCGTGCGTCGAGGTCGCGCACCAGTACCTCCGCGGCGACACCACCGAGGAGCACGACCTGCGCGTGACGGTCGGCGTCGACATGGGCATGATCGCGCACCGGCTCATCCGCGCGATCTCCGGCGGCTCGCCCTGAGCGCACCGACCGCGACCGCGCCGGCGGGGACTTGACCGCGCGCGCGCCTCGGGGCGATGACTGCGCCCCCATGAACGACACCCCCAGCAACGGCGCGGGCGAGGCGATGTCGCTCGAGGCGATCCTCGAGCGGCTCGGCGGCGTGGTCGAGAAGCTCGAGAAGGGCGACCTGCCCCTCGAAGAGTCGCTCAAGATCTTCGAGGAGGGCGTGCGGCTCACGCGCGAAGGCCAGCGACGCCTCGACGCGGCCGAGCGGCGCATCGAGGTGCTCCTCTCCAACGAGCCCGGCCCCGGCGAGCCGCCCCTCGGCCCCGCCCCGGGCGCGAGGTGAAGCCGCCGCGGGAGTTTCGTCAACGCATGCGGGCGCTGCGCCGCGTCCCTGGCGAGTGCTGGACGAGATTTTCGCGAGGGTGGTAGAAACGCGCGACCCATAAGGCTTTTGCCTGCCGCGGCGCAGCGCCGACGCGCAGGAACGACAAGGTCCCCCGGAGGCGAATGATGATGCGGCAGTCTCGATGGTTGGCGCTGATGCTCGCGGCGCAGTTCATCCCGTTCGCTGCGTACGCGCAGCAAAACCCCCCCGCGAGCTCCTCGGAGGACGACGAGGAGGAGGAGGAGGCCCCGGCCGCCAACCCCGCGCCGAGCGAGTCGGGCGGCTCCGGCGCCAGCGAGACCCCCGCCGAGCCGAGCGCCCCCGCGACGCCCGAGTCCGACGAAGACCGCCGCATCCGCATGCGCGCGCGCTACTCGACGCTCGACGGCTCCATCGGCCTCCTGCGCACCGCCAGCGCGCAGACGGGCGCGGCGGGCTCGTTCCGCTTCGGGTTCACCGGCGAGTACTTCGGGGCGTCGGAGTTCCTCCGGCCCCCGACGCTGACGGGCACCGCGGCGGTCGGCGGCGCCGACAGCGCCAGCCACGTCGGCGGCACGATCACCCTCTCGTACAACCCGCTCGACTTCCTCGAGATCTTCGGCTCGATCCGCGCCTACGCCAACTCCAACAACCGCGAGCGCCCCGCCCTCTTCCAGGTGCTCGGCGACTCGACCCTCGGCGTCAAGGGCGCCTTCCGCGTCACCACCGGCCTCCACCTCGGCCTCGACGCGCAGGTGCTCCTGCTCAACCGCTCGGGCGACGTCGGGCTCCTCCTCGACTCGACCAGCGCGCAGTTCCGCGCCCTCGCCAGCCTCGACCTGCACGAGATCACCGGGTCCGTCCCGCTGCGCTTCCACCTCAACGTCCGCTACCTCCTCGACAACAGCGCCGCGGTGGTCACCGACACCGAGCAGCGCCGCCGCGCCGCCGCGGGCGTCACCGCCGCCGACTGCGCCTCGTCGCTCGCCAACGACCCGCGCTGCTACATCGAGGTGTCGCGCGTCGAGCGCTTCGCCCTCGGCGTCAACCGCCACGACCAGGTCGGCATCAACGTCGGCATCGACGCCAACCTCCCGTACGTCAACCCCTTCGCCGAGTGGTCGGTCGGCATCCCCGTCAACCGCCAGGGCTACTCCTGCTACGACCCCGGCACCTCGGGCGCGGCCCCCGGCGGCGCCGCGGACGACGACCTCTGCCTCGGCAACCCCGACGTCGGGTTCTCGTCGCTCCCGTCGCGCGTCACCCTCGGCGCGCGCGTGCTCCCGCCCATCAACGGCCTCTCGGCGATCCTCGCGTTCGACATCGCCACCTCGGGCACCTCGAGCTTCGTCCGCGAGCTCGCGCCGACGCCGCCCTGGCAGTTCTTCTTCGGCGCCGCCTTCGCCTACGACTCGCACCTGCAGAACCAGCGCATCGAGGTGCCCGGCCCCGAGCGCGTCGTCACCCGCGAGGTCGACCGCACGCCCCCCGGCGGCACCGTCAACGGCAACGTCCGCGACGCCGAGAGCCACTCCGGCATCAACCGCGCGATCGTGACCTTCACCGGCCACCCGGAGCTCCACGTCCTCGCCACCGCGGCCGACGGCACCTTCCGCTCGGGCCACATCCCGCCCGGCGACTACCGCGTCCGCGTCGAGGCCGAAGGCTACCAGCCCAACGAGTGCGCCTTCACCATCGCCGCGCCGGCCGCCCCCGCCGAGCCCGCCCCCGCGGCCCCCGGCGCGCCCGCCACGGCCCCCGCCCCCGCGGCCGCGCCGACCCCGCCGGCGCCCGTCACGGCCAACTGCGAGCTCCGCGCGCTCCCGCGCCGCGGCGGCCTCCAGGGCCACGTCACGTCGAGCCAGGGCGGCGCCGCCGTCGCCAACGCGACCGTGACCATCGCCCCGGCCCCGGGCTTCTCCGTCCCGCAGGGCCAGCAGGCGCCCTTCGAGCAGACCGCCACCACCGACGAGGGCGGCAACTTCAACCTCGCCGACCTCCTCGCCGGCCCGTACCTCGTCTCGGTCGGCCCGACCGCCACGCACATGGGCACGACCCCGCAGGCCGTCACCGTCGAGCCGCGCCAGACCGCCAACGTCAACATCACCGCGCGCCGCCGCGGGGCGATGGCCGCGCGCCTCCAGGGCAACCTGATCGTCATCACCCGCCAGGTGCACTTCCAGACGGGCTCGGCGCAGATCCTCCCCGACTCCAACACCCTGCTCGAGGACATCGCGGACGTCATCCGCCGCAACTCGAGCATCTCGTCGGTCGAGATCCAGGGCCACACCGACAACCAGGGCACGCCCGAGAACAACATGACCCTCTCGCAGCAGCGCGCCGACGCCGTCCGCGAGCGGCTCGTGCAGCTCGGCGTCGCCGCCGACAAGCTCACCGCGCGCGGCTTCGGGCAGACGCGCCCCATCCGCCCCAACCTCACCGTCGCGGGCCGCGCCGCCAACCGCCGCGTGATGTTCCGCGTCACCCGCGGCGCCGCCGGCGCGCCCTGACCCGCCCCGTCCCCTGAATCCTCCGGGCGCCCTCGTGCGCCCGAGGAATCTCCTCCGCCCCTTTCCCCCCGCATCCCGTATCCTGAAGGGCGATGCCCCGCCCCCGCGCCCGCGCGCCCTTCTTCCTCCTCCCCCTGTTTTTCAGCCTGTCCGCGCTCGCGCAGGGCCACGACGCCGCCACCGCCCCCGACGCGTCCGCCACCGCCTCCCCCGCCGAGCGCCTCCGCGCCGCCGCCGGAGCCGCCCCCGAGCTCTCCGTCGACGAGTCCGCCTGGGTGCGCGCGCGGCTCCTGCGCGCCGTCTCCCGCGCCACCGGGACGCTCCTCGCCCCCACCGCCCCCGACGCGCGCGACGGCGTCGTCACCTGGTCGCTCGTCGCCGACGCCGCCGTCGACCCGCCGCGCCTCGCCGGCGCCTGCGAGGCCGCCGCGCGCGAGGAGCGACGCGTCGCCTGCCTCGCCGACGTCGTCCCCTGGGCCGGCGCCGAGCGCGCCCGCGTCACCTTTGCGTGGCGAGCGCCCGACGCGCGGCCCCCCGTCACCCTCGCGCAGCCGCTCCGCGCGCTGGCCCGCTTCGGCGACGGGCTCTGCCTGCTCCACGCCGAGCGCACGCCCCGCACGCTCGACCTCACCGTCCACACCCGCGACGTCGACGCGATCGGCCGCGCGCTCGCGGTGCTCACGGTGGCGCCGGGCCTGTCCGACCTGATCCTCGTGCGCGAGGAGCTCCGGGGCAACGACGTCGAGGCCGTGCTCTCGTGGCCGCTCGACCGCGCGACCGGCCCCGCCGACCTCGCGGGCGACCCGTGGCCCCCGCGCTGCGACGGGCGCTCCGCCGTGGGGGGCGAGGCGCGCGCGGGAACCGCACCCGTCGCCCGCGAACGCGTGCGGGGCGCGGCGGCCCAGGGCGCCGTGGTGCGCGTCGGGCGCCGCGAGTGGCTCGTCACCGCAGGCGACACCGCCGCAGGAACCTCCGTCGTCGGCATCCGTGACGTCGGCATCATGCTCCGCCCCGCGCGCTCGCCCCGGTCGGTGCTGATGCGCTTCCCCCCGACAGCGCCGGCCGGGCGCCGTTTGCCGCCGCCCGCCCGACGGTGATACGCACTCGCCCGTGGAACCCCGCGCCAAAGCCCTCACCCGCTGGGCCGCGATGGCGGCCATCGTGGCGGCGTCGGGCTTCCTCGGCTGGTGGACGTGGCGAACCACCACCACGCTCGAGCGCCTCGGCGAGCGCTCGGTGATGGACACCACGCTCGCGCTCGTGGGCGAGAAGCTCAAGAGCGTCGAGCGCGGCATCACCTCGGCCGACGACGCCGTCGTCCACGCCGTCGACCCCGACGACCTCGACGCCCTCGCGGCCCGCTTCCCCGCGCTCACGGTGCTCCACCCCACCGCCCGCGCCGCGGTGATCCTCGACGCCGCCGAGCGCCCGCTGCGCGCCGTCTCGCGCGTCTCCCCCGACGACGCCGCCCGCTACGCCGCCCTCGTCGACGAGCGCCTGCGCGGGGAGCTCCACCTCCAGACGCTCCCGCTCCAGGAGCCGCGGCACTGGCACGGCGCCGTCGCCGGGCAGACCGCGCTCGCCACCTACGTCGCCCGCGAGTCCGCCGGCCGGCGCTACTACGTGGTCATCGAGACCGACCTCGACTTCGTCCGCCGCGACGTGCTCCCGCGCCTCTTCGACGACCCGATCGCGCGCCGGCGCTTCAACGTCACCGACGAGCAGGGGCGCATCGTGTACGGGCGCTCGCTCACCACGGCGACGGAGTTCCTGGTGTCGGCGCGCTTCCCCACCACGCTCTACAAGTGGCGGCTGACGGTGATCCCGCAGGCGGCGACGGCGCTGGAGGCGGGCGCGCGCTCGCGGCGGCTCATCGAGGCGGGCTACGTCTCGCTCTCGCTGCTGGTGATCGTCGCGGGGGTGTTCTTCTTCGCCTTCGCCGCCCGCGAGCAGGAGCGCTTGAACCAGCTCAAGAGCGACTTCATCGCGACGGTGTCGCACGAGCTCAAGACGCCCCTCGCGCTCATCCGGATGTTCGGCGAGATGCTCGCCACCGAGCGCGTCCCGACGCCCGAGAAGCGCCAGCAGTACCTCGACATCATCGTCCGCGAGAGCGAGCGCCTCACCGCCCTCATCGAGAACGTGCTCGATTTCGCCCGCCTCGAGCGCGGCCGCATCGCGTTCGACTTCGCCCCCGGCGACCTCGGCGGCGTGGTCTTCCGCGGGGTGGAGATGTTCCGCTACCGCCTCGTGAAGGAGCGCCCGAACCTGGTGACCGACCTCGCCGCCGACCTCCCGCGGATGCGCCTCGACGAGCGCGCGCTCCAGCTCCTGCTCTTCAACCTCCTCGACAACGCGGTGAAGTACGCGCCCGACTCCGAGCACGTCTTCGTCCGCGTCCGCCAGGAGCGCCGCGGCGTCGTCCTCGAGGTCGAAGACCAGGGCCCCGGCATCGACCCCGAGGACGCCCGCCGCATCTTCGAACGCTTCTACCGCGGCCGCACCGCCCAGTCGTCGGGCGCGCGCGGCTCGGGCATCGGCCTCGCGCTCGTGAAGCACATCGCCCGCGCGCACGGCGGCGACGTCTCCGTCCACCCTGCCCCCCTGCGCGGCAGCCTCTTCCGCGTCACCCTCCCCGTCGACGCCGTCCCCCCCGACGAGGACATCCCCCTGTGACCGACCACCGCGCGCGTGTGATGGCGCACACGGTGGAGGCGCGCCCGTGGCTCTGCCCCGAGCTCGCGCTCCGGCTCATCACCCACGAGTGCCCGCTCTGGTACAAGAGCGAGGACGACGTCAACGCCATGGGCTGGGACACGCCCTACTGGGCCTTCGCGTGGCCCGGCGGACAGGCCCTCGCGCGACACCTCCTCGACCACCCGGAGCTCGTGCGGGCGAAGCGCGTCGTCGACCTCGGCGCGGGCGGCGCCGTGGAGGGCATCGCCGCGATGCGCGCGGGCGCGGCGTGGGTCCGCGCGGTGGACGTCGACCCGGCGGCGGCGGCCGCGGCGGCGATCAACGCCGAGCGCAACGCGGTGACGCTGGCGGTGGAGACGCGCGACGTGGTGGGCGAGGCGCTCGACTGCGACGTGCTGCTGCTCGGCGACATGTTCTACGACGCGGACTTCTCCGCGCGGCTGCTCGCGTGGCTGAAGGGCGTGCGGGCAGCGGGCACGGAGGTGCTGCTCGGCGACCCCGACCGCGGCAACGTGCCGGCGGAGGCCGTGGAGGTGCTCGCGACGTACCTCGCCCCCTTCGGGACGGACGTGCGCGGCAACGACCTCCGCCCCGCCCGCGTCGCGCGGCTGCGGTAGGCGGCGGGCTGCGCGCTCACGGCTCGAGCACGACGACGCGGTCGGTCAGCAGCTCCGACTGCAGCGGGCGGGTGCGCGTGGCGGGCTCGAGGTACGCGCGGAAGGTCACGTTGGCGAGGCCGAGCGTCGGCACGCCGGGGCAGTCCGACGGGATCTCCACGCAGTGCGGGGTCGCGCCGCAGCGGCGGGCGACGCGCCAGGCGTAGAGCTGCGCGGCCATCGGGTCACCGGGGAGGTAGTCCTCGGCGCTGCCGCGGAGCTGCCGGCTCGTCACCGACGCGACCCCGAGCAGGTGGCGCAGCGCGTACACCGAGAAGTTCGAGTACGTGGCCTTGCCGGCGGCCTCGTGGTTCACGCCGTACACCATCACGAACGAGGCCGCTCCCTCGGGGAACGCGAAGAACTCCGAGCGCGGGTACACCGTGTCGCGGTTGTCGCCGTTGCAGTTGCTCCCGTCGGCGAGGCACGCCACCGGGTCGACCTCGGCGGTGTTCACCGTGATGGCGCGGGGCGTGAGCAGCCGGTGGCGCGCGAAGATCGCCGCCTCGAGGCGCGAGAGCGCGGCGGCGAGCGCGGCCTCGGTGGCGCCCGTGCCGCGGCGGCGGTCGGTGGGCGGTGTGGCGGGGGTGGGTGCGGCCGAGCTCGTCGGCGTGACGCGCAGCGCGGTGAGCGTCGGCGCGGACAGCCACGCGGCGCCCGCGGCGGCGTCGGCGAAGAGGGCCACGCGACCGAGCAGCGCGAACGAGTCCGCCGCGGCGTCGAGGCCGAAGCGCCCGGTGGCGGCCGGGAAGGTCACGCGGTTCATGATCGCGCGGGGGTAGCCGGCCGACTCCGCCGCGGCGCGCACGCGGTCGTCGACGCCGCGGTCGCTCGTGGCGACGACGAGGGTGTCGCGGCCGAAGGGGTCGCCCGCGGCCCCGTCGGGCGTGCCGGCGGTGGCGAGCACCCGGTGGTTCAGCGTGTCGCCGAGGCTGGCGAACACCGTCTGCCGGCCGCGCGCGCCGTAGTCGCGGTCGAAGACGTAGGGCGTGAGCCCGAAGTACGCGGCGGCGGGCGGCGTGCGCCCGACGAGCACCACGGCCTCGTCGGCGCGCAGCCGCCACGCGGCCGAGGCGCCCGACGGGTCTTCGATGGGGTTGGCCGCGGTCTGCCCAGGCGCCCGCGGGAGGTTGCACAGCAGGTACGGGCTCGATGGGTTGTTGCCGAAGCACGAGCGCAGCGGGTCGCAGCAGCCCGCGAGGTCGGCGACCGTGAACGTCCCGGCCTGCACGGTGAAGCCCGCGGCGCGCAGGGCCGCGGTGAGGCGGGCGACCGAGGCCGCGCCCGCGTCGGCGACGTCGGCGGCGTCGGCGACGTCGGCGTCGCGCGGCGCGTCGAGCGAAGGCGCGTCGAGCGAGGGCGCGTCGAGCGAAGGCGCGTCGAGCGAAGGCGCGTCACGCATCGCCACGTCAGGCGCATCGAAGACGAGCGCGTCGGAGGCGGCGTCGGGCGCGTCGGGCGTGACGGCATCAGCCACGTCGAAGGCCGCGGCATCGGGCGAGTCGGGCGTCACAACGTCGGGCGCAACGTCGGGCGCAACGTCGGGGACCACGTCGGCCACCACCGCATCGGGCGCGTCGGTCACCGCCGCATCGGGCGCGTCCGTCACCGCGTCGTCGGTGACGACGTCGGCCGCGTCGACCGCGGGCCGCGCGTCGGGCGACGTGGCGGGCGACGTGGCGGGCGACGACGTGCACGACGCGCCGGTGAGTGCGAGCACGCCGAACCACCACACGGGGGAGCGGACCTTCATCGTTGCCTCCTCGCGGCACACCGCGCGGCGGCACTGTATCGCGGCCTCGGGCGGCGCGGAGCAGTGTTCTCGCGGGGCGGCCGCGAAGTTGGCCACCGCGCCTGCGCCGTCAGCGCGCGGCGCCCTCGCGCTCGACGATGTGGAGGCTCGCGAGCGGCGGGGCGGTGGTGAGGTAGCGGACGAAGTCGTCGCTGATTCCGACGCGCGCGAGGTGGTCGCGCCGGTAGGGCGTGGGCGTGAGCGCCTCGTCGCGGGCGAGGCGCGCGGGGAGGCCGGGGTTGCCGATGGCGGCGCGGCCGACGGCGACGAGGTCGGCGCCGAGGTCGAGGGCCCGCTCGGCGTCGGCGCGGCGGACGACGGATCCCGCGCACACGATCGGCAGCCCGGGCGTCACACCCGCGCGGATGTGCGCGAGCGCGACGCGGTCGGGGTACTTCACGCTCGGCGCCGCGAGGGCGAGGTGCGAGACGTGGCCGTAGTCGACCCCGTCGTCGGCGAGCCAGCGCATCACCTGGACGTTCTCGTCAATGTCGAGGCCGGTCTCGAGGCCCATCCCTTCGAAGCTCATGCGGTACCCGACGACGAAATCGCCCGGCACGCGGGCGCGGATCGCGCGCACCGTCTCGCGCGACAGGCGGGCGCGCCCGTCGAGGCCCCCGCCCCACGCGTCCCCACGCCGGTTGGTCATCGTGCTGGTGAACTGCGTGAACAGGTAGCCGTTGGCGCCGTGCAGCTCGACGCCGTCGAAGCCGGCGCGGGCGGCGCGCGCGGCGGCGGCGGCGAAGTCGTCGACGACCCGCTCGATCTGCGCGACGGACATCTCCCGCGGCGGGACGAAGCCGGGGACGGGGAGCTCGTAGGCGCTGGCGCTGTGGGCCGCCTGGCCGGCGAGCTCGGGGATGGCGCGCGAGCCGCCGTGGCAGAGCTGCGCCACAAGCAGCGAGCCCGGGCGGCGCACGCGGGACGCCAGCGCGGTGAGGCCGGGGAGGAGGGCGTCGTCGCCGAAGGAGAGCTGGTTGGGGAAGGCGATGGACTCGCGCGAGACGGCCGCGGCGCAGGTGATCACCAGGCCGTAGCCGTCGCCCGCGAGCCGCTCGAGCCAGGCCGCCTCCGCCTCGCTTACGGAGCCGTCGGGGTTGCTCTGGGTGGTGGTCATCGGCGCCACCGCGAGGCGGTTGGCGAGCACGCGGCCGCGGAGTTCGAAGGGGGAGAACAGCCGGCTCACGGGCGCGCCACTCGGTTCCATGCGCGGTCTTTTGCCGGCGTCCCGCCGTCTGCGCAAGGTAGCAGCGCGCCCCCGCGGAGTTCTCCACCATGAACCTCCGCCGCGCGGCCTTCGCCCGCGTTCAGAAGCGCACCCTCACGGGCATCGTCGACGCGCGCCCCGTGCCGCGCTGCCCGAAGGCGTTGTCGCCCCAGCAGACGACCGTCCGGTCGGCCCGGCGCGCGCAAGCGAACTCGCCGGGGCCGCTGACGACCTCCGCCACGGGGCCCGCGCCCGGGATGTCGACCGGCGCTTCGGCGCCAGGGATGAGCACGCCGCCGACGTCCGCCGGGTCGTAGCCGAGAAACTGCACCGAGCCGTCCGCGGCGCGCAGGAGCACGGACTGCTGGCCGGTGAAGGCCACGTCGGAAGCGGCCGCGATGCGGGGCGACGCGGTCGCGGTGGTGACGGCGGCCCCCGCGGCGAACACGCCCTCGAAGGTGCTCCCGCCCCAGCACGCGAAGCCCCCGGCAGCGCGCCGCGCGCAACAGGTGGTCGCGCCGCAGCGGAGGTCGGCCGCGTCCGGGAGGCCGTCCATCGGCGTCGGCGTGAGCAGCCTCGTCGCGGTGCCCGCCCAGCCCGCGGGGCTCCCCCAGCAGGAGACCCGCCCGCTGCCGAGGCGCGCGCACGTGCCCCTGTCGTGGGGGGCCACGTCGCGCGCGTCGGTGACGCCCGGGACGACCACGACCGACGTGCGAGCGGCCATCGTCCCGTCGCCGAGCTGGGCGGTGCCGTTGTAGCCCCAACACCGCACCGTGCCGTCGACGCCGACCGCGCAGGTGTGGCGGTTCAGCGATCGCACGGAGGCCGCCCCCGACGCGACGACCGTGGTCGGCGTGAGGATCCGAACCGCCGCGGACGTCGGGGACGCCTCTTGAAGGTCGTTGACGCCCCAGCACCGAACCGACCCGTCGCCGAGCCGGGCGCAGGTGTGCGCCGCGCCGCACGTGACCTGCCGGACGTCGCCGAGGGCCGGCACCTGCGTGGGCGACAGGCGCGGGGTCGTCGTCCCGTCGCCGAGCTGGCCGTCGTCGTTCGCGCCCCAGCAGTACACGCTCCCGGCCGCCGTCGCGGCGCAGGCGTGCGCCCACCCCGTGCAGAGCGAGGCGACGTCGGCGAGCCCGGGGACGGGCTCCGCGGTTCGCTCGGGGCCCCCGCCGAGGTACGGGTCCTCCCCCCAGCACCAGACCGAGCGGTCCGCCGTCAAGGCGCAGGCGCCCGCGTTTCTGCACGCGATCTGCGTCGCGTTCGAGACCCCCGGGATGCGCACGGGCGACGCGTAGTGGTAGTGCCTGGCGCCCAGGTAGGTGGCGCCCGCGCCGAGCCACACCGCGCTCGTGACGCCCCAGCAGCGCACGCTCCCGTCCCCCGAGATCGCGCACCCGCCCTGGGCGTAGGAGCAGGCCCCGCGCACGTCGGCGACGCCGCCCATGGTGCGAACGCCGGGGCCGACGCGGGCCGTGCCTTCGCCCCACGAGGCGTCGTAGCCGCCCCAGCAGCGGAGCGCCCCGCCGCTCCGCGCGCAGGTCTCGCCCCCGCTGGAGCCACCGTAGAGCGCCTCCGGGCCCCCCACAGGCGCAAGCAAGGGCGTCGGCCTCGTCTCGTTCGTGCTTGTCCCGCTGACGGCTCCGGTGTTGCTGTTGCCCCAGCAGCGCGCCATCCCGTCGGTCGACAGGGCGCAGTTGTGCCGTGCGCCCGCGACGAGCGCGGTCACCGCGGGGAGCCCCCCCGGCGTGAACGGCGCGGCGAGGGGCTCCGACGGCGCGCCGATGGCGCTGGCGTTGCCCCAGCACCGGACCGACCCGTCGAGCATGCGGACGCAGGTGTGAGACTCTCCCGCCACGACCTGCACCGCGCCGACGAGGCCCGCCACCGCGGTGGGCGTCGTGACGTACGAGCCGGACCCGGCCCCGCCATCCGCCGCGAACTGCCCGGCCTCCCCCGCCAGGTTCGCCCCCCAGCACCGCACGGTCGTGTCGGCCTGCACCACGCACGCGTGGCGGCCGCCCTCGGCGACGGAGCGCACGCCCGACACACCGCCGACCGGCCGGGGGACGTACGCCCCTGCGCCGGACGCGCCCCCCAGAACCACCAGATCGTTGGCCCCCCAGCAACGGAGGGAGCCGTCGCTGAGGCGCGCGCAGGTGCTGCCCTGCCCGGCGGCGATCTCCTCGACCACGAGGCAGGCGCCGCCGACGCACGCGAGCGCGCCGGCCGGGCACGGGAGGTCGCAGCCTCCGCAATGCGCGAGGTCGCGCATCGGGTCGACGCAGCGCCCCTCGCACACGAACATCCCCGCGTCGCACCGCGGTGACGGCGCGTCGGTCGCGACATCCGCGGCGGCCTCCATCGCGACCTCGGTCGCCGCGTCCATCGCGGCCTCCATCGCGACGTCGATCGCCGCGTCCCGGGGCGCATCGGGCGTAACGTCCGTCGCCGCGTCGGGCGGGAGGTCCTCCCACGCGTCCGTCGCGACGTCGGCGGGCGCGACGTCGGCGGGCGCGGCGGCGGCGGGCGCGGCGGTGGCGGGCGCGTACTCCGGCAGCGCGGCCCGGCGGATGGGCACGCACGCGAAGCTGTGCGCGTCGCCCTGGCAGGTCTGCCCCGACGGGCACGCGGCGTCGGCGCAGGGGAGGGTGAAGGGCATGACGAGCAGCGTGGTGCGCTCCGGCTCGAAGCTCACCTCGGCCTCCTGGGCGAGCCGCGCCGGGCCCTCGGGCGCCCCGGCGTCCGCGGCGCAGGGCCGGTCGAACAGGCTCACCACCACGCGGACGGGCTGCGCGACCTCCGCGTCGCGCGGCACGAGCCCCACCTCGCGCGAGCGTTCGAAGCGCGGGTCGACGTCCACGTCGAAGCAGCGCGACACGATGGGCCGCGCGCCCGCCGCCTCGCGCTGGGCCAGCACGTGCACCGAGCGCACGCGCGCCCAGGTGTCGGCCGTCGCCTCGATGCGCACGATGATCTGCGTGCGCGGCACCTCGCAGCCCGAGGCCGCCAGCCACGCCGCGAGCGCGAGCGACCGGGCGCGCGAGCCGGGCAACAGCCGTGGGTCTCGAAGCGCGAGCCGGAAGGGACGGCCCCTGGTCATCGCATCGACCATACAACAACCGCCCGGCGCGACCTCCCCAGATCCGCCGCGACGCCCGCTCACCGCGGGGCGGCCGCGAAGCTCCACACCTTCTCCACCTCCGACATCGGGCTGCTCGGGCACCCCGTGAAGTGCGCCGCGCGGACGACGCCCTCCACGCACTGACCCGCCCCCGCGTCGAGCGCGCCGTTGACGTGCGCGGCGGCCTCCAGGCTCACCAGCGTCCCCTGCGCGTCGACCGTCACGTGCACCCGCACCTGCCCCCGCTCGAAGCCGTGCACACGCATCAAGCAGGCGCCGAGCGCGGGGCGCAGGCCGTCGAGCGAGCCCCGCAGCGCCGTCTGGCAGGCTTCCGTGGACGGCGCGGCGGGGGCCGGGGTGCGCGGACGACGGCGGGCGCGCTGCGCCCAGGCGGCGGGCGCGAGGGCGAGGGCGGCGAGCAGCAGGCCAGCGACGCGAGCAGACGACGGACGAAGGAGGAGGGGGCTCATGCCGCGGGATAGGAGCGTTGAAGGACCAAGGTGTCAACCCGAGGCGCAGGTGCCGACTGCCGTCGCCTCGCTGGGGGCACCCCGGCACCTCCAACACGCGTCATGTAAACGCCGACGCGGAGCGCCCTGAGTTCATCGACCTGATGCGGGCGCGCAGCCGAGGCGTTTCGCTGCCACGCCCCCGCGCCGCCGCGCCGCCCTGCACCTCGCCCCCCCGCGCCCGCTCACTCCGACAGCAGCACGTCGAGCAGCGCCACCCCGCCCCCGATGAACACCAGGTCGAAGATCACCAGCATCTTCAGCCAGTCGCCCACCTGCGCGAGGGTCGCCCCGCCGAGGAGGTCGCGCGTCGCCACCGCGCCGCAGAGGAGCGCCGGCGACACCAGGGGATAGAGCACCACCGCGAGCGTGAGGTCGCGCGCGCGCGTCTTCGCCACGAGGGCGCCGAAGAGCGTGCCCGCAGCGACGAAGCCCACCGTGCCGAGCAGCACCAGCAGGGTGAAGCCGCCGAGGTGGTCGAACACCGGCGCGTGCAGCAGCAGCGCCACCAGCGGCGCCACCACCAGCTCCGTGATCAGCACGAACACCAGCGCCCCGAGGCCCTTGCCGACGAAGATCGACGTCGCCGACGCGCGCGAGAGCAGCACCGCCCGCAGCGCCCCCTCCTCGCGCTCGCGCCCCCACGTGCGCGAGAGCCCCAGCGTCCCCGAGAACGCGATCGCGATCCACAGCACGCCGGGGGCGACCTTCTGGCCCGTCTCCTCGTCGACGTAGAGCGAGATCGACGACAGGATCGCCACCAGCGCGGCGAAGAGCGTCATCGTGGGGACCACCTCGCGCACCCTCATCTCGATGCGGAGGTCCTTGGCGGCGATGGCCAGCGCGTGCCGGATCATGGGCCCTCCCGTTACACCCGATGCCCCGCGCCCGTCACCTGTCCGCCGCGCCGCCGTCGTCCGCCAGACTTCACGGCGCGCGGGCCGGCCGCTATGCTCGACGCCGATGAGCCCGCGTCGCCCCCTGCCCGCCGTCGACGAGCGGTTGGTGGCGCCGGAGTCGCGCGCGGAGATCATCGACGGCCAGCTCATTCGAACGATGGGCTCGAACCAGCCCCACGGGACGAGGCACTTCGACGCCGCGGGGCTCTTCTTCGGCCTGCTCGCCGACGGCTACAGCGGCGCGGTCGACATGCTCACCCGCGCCGACGAGGACAACGACGCGGCGCCCGACGTGAGCGTGTTCCCGTCCGCGCCCGACCCGGCGACGGGCGGCCGGCAGCTCGAGGAGATCGCCCTGGAGGTGCTCGACACCGAGCGCATGGCGCACGCCACCCGCAAGGTCGAGAAGTTCGCCGCGCGCGGCGTGCGGCGCCTCTTCGCCGTCCGCGTCGCCAACCACGCCGTCTACGAGTGGAACCACGCCCACCGCGACTGGGAGGAGCTCGGCGCCGACGCCGTCCTCGAAGACCGCTGCTTCCGCGGGCCCTTCCCCGTCGCCGCCTTCGTCGACCGCGTCGTCGCCGAGGAGGCTATCGCCCGCGCACTCCTCGCCCGCCGCAACCGCGTGCTCGTGGCGGCGCTGCAGGAGGAGCGTGAGCGGGGCCACCAGTTGGGCCACCAGCAGGGCCACCAGCAGGGCCACCAGCAGGGCCACCAGCAGGGCCGTGACGACGGCGCGCTCGCCACGCTCGAGGCGGCGTGCGTCGCCCGCCTCGACCGCGCGCTCTCGGCGCCGGAGCGCGCCTCGCTCGCCCGTTGGTACGCCGCGGAGGGCCTCGCCGCGGTGACCACCTCCGTCGTCACCGCGTCCCCCGAGGCGCTCGTCGCGCGGCTCGCGCGCTGACGGGCGACGGGAGCGCCCCGGCGCGCGATTGCCAGCGCGTGCCGGATCATGGACCCTCCCGTGACACCCGATGCCCCGCGCCCGTCACCTCCCCGCCGCGCTCTGCCTCCTCCTCGCGTGCGCCTCGCAGCGCCCGGCCGTGATCAACCCCGCCGAGGTCCCCGCCCCCGGGCAGAGCGCCGGAGACTTCAGCCCCGACGTCCGCGACGAGGCCGCGTGGCGCGCGCTCGCCGCCTCGCCGGGACGTCAGGTCGCCGCCCACACCGAGGTGGTGAAGGTCATCATCGACCTCGAAGACGACTGGCGCGTCTACTTCCTCCAGAGCCGCCGCTGGGAGATCCACTACTACTTCGCGAGCCGCTTCCTCTCCTCCTTCACGCGCCCCGTCGAAGACCACGGCGCCTTCAACATCCGCGAGTACCGCCGCCCCGACCGCCGCTTCATCCTCGGCACCCTCTCGCGCTACCGCGACCAGGACGTCTGGGCCTACGAGCTCATCGCCGGCGACACCCTCGACCTCCCCCGCACCGCACGCGCCTTCGAAGCCGTCCGCGCCCGCGTCTACTTCCGCGACGCGCTGAAATACCACCCGATCCCGCCCGCCCACGAGGCCGCCGTCGCGCAGTTCGAAGCGCTCCACGTGCCCGTGGTCACCACGCAGACGCTCTTCGGCGCCACGCGCTTCCAGCCGCTCAACCCCGGCGAGGCGGTGGGCTGGCTGCGCTTCCACGCGGGCGAGGTCGACCCCGCGCGCGTCCGCCGCAACGACGTGGTGGTGCTCGAGCACGTCCCGCTCGACCTACCCGCCTGCGCGGGCATCGTCACGGGCGAGCTCCAGGCCCCCCTCGGCCACGTCGCCGTCCTCGCCACCAACCGTGGAACGCCCAACATGGCCCTCCGCGAGGGCTTCCAAGACGCCCGCCTGCGCGCGCTGGAGGGCCGCCTCGTGCGGCTCACCGTGACCCCGCAGGACTGGACGATCGCCCCCGCCACGCAGGCCGAGGCCGACCGCGCCTGGGCCGCGCGCCGCCCCGCCACCGTCATGACGCCGCCGCGCTCGCTCACCCGAACCGATCTCGTCGACGTCGCCCGCCTGCGGTACCGCGACGTGGAGTCGGTCGGCGCCAAGGCCGCCCAGCTCGGCGTGCTCGGCGGCGTCCCCGGAGTCACCGTGCCGCGGGGCTTCGCGATCCCCTTCTCTGCCTACGCCGCCCACTTCCACGCGAGCGGCGCCGAAGCGCTCTTCGAAGGGCTCCGCCACACCGAGGCCTTCCGCAACGACCCCGCCGCGCGCGACGCGGGCCTCGCCTCCATCCGCGAACGGATCCTCCGCGCGCCCGTCGACCCGCGGCTCCTCGCGGAGGTGGGCGCGAAGGCGCGGCGGGATTTCTCCACGGCGCGCGTGAGGTTCCGCTCGAGCACCAACGCGGAAGACCTGCCGGGCTTCAACGGGGCGGGGCTCTACCGCTCCACCGTCGCGCCGCGGGAAGGGACGCCCGAGGCCCTCGCGACGGCGCTCCGCGAGGTGTGGGCGAGCACGTGGTCGTTCGCCGCGTGGGAGGAGCGCGAGTTCTTCCGCATACGGCAGGAGCTCGTCGCGATGGGGGTCCTCGTGCAGGAGTCGATCGACGACGACGTGGTCAACGGCGTGGCGATCACAGGAAACCCCTTCAACGAAGGGCGCCCCGCGATCTTCCTCAACGCGCAGGTGGCCGGCGGCGACGGGGGCGCGGTCACCTCCGCGCGCGGCGACGAGGTGCCCGAGCAGGTTCTCTATTACACGTACGGCGAGGAGGGGGAGTTCGAGCGGCTCTCGCGCTCGTCGCGAACCAACGGCGCACCGGTGCTCACCGACGCCGAGGTGATGTCGCTGTCGGTCGCGCTCCGGGCGATCCACCGGGGGCTCAACGACGCGGTCGAGCTCGGGCGCGACACGCCGATGGACGTGGAGTTCCTCCTCGCGGGCCCGACGCGCCGGCCGGTGTTCGTGCAGGCGCGCCCGTACCCCATCCGGCACGACTTCGACCGCGGCATGGCGATGCCCGATGCCGAGTGACCGTCGCGACCGCGCGGTGTTCGCGGTCGCACTCGCGCTCGTCGCGCTCGCGGCCGTCCCCGCCGCGGCGGCGCCGCTCTGGGACGCGGACGTCTGGTGGGTCCTCCGCGCCGGCGCCGACCTCCTCCGCGAAGGCGCCGTCCCCACCCGCAACCGCTACGGCTTCACCGCGCCCGACCACCCCTGGGTGATGCACGAGTGGGGCTTCGGCGCGCTCTACGCCGCCCTCGCCGCGAAGGGCCTCAGCACCCTCGCGCTCGTCCGCGTCGCCGCGCTCTCGGCCACCGCCGCGGCCCTCGCGTGGCGCTCGCTCCGCGACGCGCGCCCGTGGGTCGCCGCGGGCTGCGTGGCCCTCGCGCTGACGGCGTTCGGCGGTCGCTTCGAGTCGCCCCGCCCCGTCGGGATGACGTACCCGCTCGCCGTCGCCCTCGCCGCCGTGGCCTTCGAGCCCGCCTTCACCCGCGCGCACGCCGTCGCCGCCGCGGCCCTCGTCCTCGCATGGACCAACCTCCACGGCAGCTTCCCGCTCGGGCTCGCGATGCTCGCGCTCGGCCTCGGCGTCCCCTCGGGCGACCGACGCGCGCGCCAGGCCGCGCTCGTCGCCTCGATCGCGGTGACAGCGGTCAACCCCTACGGCCTTGGGCTCCACGCGCTCGCGTTTCGCTACGCGACGGGCGCGGCGGGCGACGCGACGGCGGTGGTTCATCAACGCATCGTGGAGTGGTTCCCCCTGTGGCGCGCGC
Source organism: Polyangiales bacterium (assembly GCA_046351555.1). GTDB lineage: Bacteria > Myxococcota_A > Polyangia > Polyangiales > CAISKJ01. The sequence goes on along the minus strand of JAXLYI010000012.1, from coordinate 876 downwards.
CGCTGCGACTCGCGACGCCGTGGGAGCTCACCGTCGGCGCCGCGCTGGTCGCGCTGTGGGCGGCGTCACTGCGCGACGCGCGCTGGCGGGCGCGGGCGGCCCTCGGGCTGCTGCTCTCGGCGATGGCCCTGCGCCACGGGCGGCACCTCCAGCTCGCGGGGCTGGTGGGCCTCGCGCTCGCGCCCGGTCCGCTCGAAGCGCTGCTCGCACGCGGGCGCTGGGCGCTGCGGGAGACGCCGCGGCGGGCGGTGGCGGCGTTCGGGCTCGTTCCGCTAGCGCTGGGCGCTGCCCTCTGGGCGACGACGGTGCGCGGGCGGGCGGAGGGTGAGCTGGCGGATGCGTCCCCGCAGGACGAGGCGGCGACGGCGCTCCTCGCGGCGATGCCCGAGGGCGCGCGGGTGTTCGTGGAGCTGCCGTTCGCGGGCTACGCGGTGTGGCGGGGGGCCGCGGTGTATTTCGACCCGCGCAACGACTGCTACCCCGCCGCGGTGCTCCGCGAGGCGCTCGACGTGAACGACGGAATCACCGCCCCCGCCGCCGCGCTCGCGGCGCTGCGGGCTCGCGGGGCGACGCACGCACTGGTGCGCTGCGGCTCGCGGGCGGCGCGCTCGCTCGCGGCGGCGCGGCCGACGGCGTCGCGCGCGGGGCTCTGCGCGTACGAGCTCGCGCCGCGGTGAGGCGCTTCCTGGGTTCGGAGCGGGTCTGGTCTCGCGGTGTGGGCGCGCTCGCTTCGCCTCCATCCCCGCTCGCCGAGCCTCGCGCGTTTCCCCTTCCTCCGCCGCAGGAAGCGGCAGAGGAAGGGTCTCCAAATCATCTACAGCACGCGCGGGCTCGTAGTCATCGACGGTCGTGGCGCGCGCTGCTGGGAGCCTGCGA